>NZ_CP116940.1:1228688-1843032 GCF_050916305.1 Pectinatus haikarae | reverse complement strand
TTTATTTGCTGCATGTATAGCCGCAGATATGGGGAAAAAAGTCCAGATACTGTCCTATGGTGCCGGTACGCTCACTATAGGCGGCGGTATTATAGATGTTCTCGGTTATGATGATCAGGGAAAGTTTATTGCTGACCCGCTGAAAGGGATGGACGGTATATCAGCAAATCATCCTTACGCAAAAACCGGTGCCCAAACAGCAAAAAAGGCACTTGAGGCTTTTTTGAAAATTACTGAAGAAGAAGGGTATCCGTATTTAGGTTCCCCTGATAAAAATTTATGGCTGCCTACGGCTGTCGGCAACTTTAAACCAACTTGCCTGGTTCCTCGCACCATGGATACAGAAGCTTTGTTCAAAGCCGATAATATACTTGTAGTCGGCTTTGATACCATGAAAGATTTTTATGCCGATATGGCTACAAAAAATCTGCGGGAACGTCTGAGCAAAAATAAAAATGTTGAAGAATTCATCGTTAAGCTCAATTTTGAATACGGACGTGATTTACGTGATATTTCAGCTATGGATGTGGCAAGATGGCTGGAAACAGATGAAGGCCACCGTTCCTTCGTAGATCAAGTAAAGGGGCAGGTCAAAGCCAATACAGCTATTGTTCTGCCTCCTGTTTTAGGATTGGAGCCAAATTATAAGGTTCTTGATTCTCTGAAAAAAGAACTATCCTGTGCATTGATAGAGGTGTCTTCTTTACCTCCGGCTGTAACAGGGACCCGATTGAATAAAATGCTCCATTCATGTGCCAAGAAACGCGGTGTTCAAATAATTGAAAAAGCACGTGTTGTGGGTTCGGAAATAATAGATGGAAAATGTCAGGCTGTTATAACAGAAGGTTTTGACCGTCAGAGAAAATTCTATGCTGAGCAATTTATCCTGGCTACCGGCGGCGTTTACGGCGGCGGTATCATAGCTAAAATCGGCGCTATGTCGGAACCTATCTTCAATATCGATATTGAAGTTCCTAAAGTCCAAACAGATTGGTCCTACAAGCAGCTGTTTGCGGACAAAAAACAAATTTTTGCGCAATATGGTGTCAGCGTAGATGAAAATCTTACACCGGTTGCTGCGGATGGCAGCAAACCTGCTTCTAATGTAAAAGTTGTAGGCAGAAGTTTGGCAGGATACGATTTCTGTTATGAAAAGTCAGGCAATGGTGTGGCTTTGATCACAGCTTATAAAGCAGCTGCCGCATTTTGTGGGGAGGCATAAAAAAGAATGGCAATAAATAAACAACATGCGATAGATCCTGATAAATGTACCGCTTGTACTATATGTATCACTGCGTGTCCTGTGACCGCAGCAACAAGAAAATTCCGCGGCCCGAAAATGACTGGCCCTGCTCTTACCAGACTCAGAAAATTGGTATCTGATGATGATCCTATGCTTGATTACTGTTCAAATTGTAAAACCTGCGATTTAGTATGTCCCTCTGGCGTTCCTATCTCTACGCTCAACATGATAGCCAAAAATGAATATTACAAAACGCATCCGCGTAAATCGAAAGCTGATGATATGCTTGCGCACAGTGAAAAAATGGGCAAACTTATAACAGCTTTGCCTCTCGGTTCAACTTTTGCAAATCTTGGCATGTCTGTAGGAAAATCATTTGGTGTTATGGGAGCCATGGGTATAGCTCAAGATGCCAAAATGCCGTCTTACGCCAGCGAATCCTTTATCAGTAAATTTAAGAAAATAAAACAGACCCCATATCCCCGCAAAGTAGTCTTTTTCTCTGGCTGCTATATCAACTATAACCAGCCGGAAGTTGGTACTGATCTTGTCAAAGTATATCAGAAAAATAAAATCGAAGTGGCTATAGACGAAAATTTTGTTTGTTGCGGTTCACCAATGGTATCCGGCGGCTATATCGACGATGCACGAGTAAATGCCTCAAAAAATGCGGCATTGCTGAAAAGCTGGGTGGACAGAGGCTATGACATAGTTACCGCATGCACCAGCTGCGGACTTATGCTCAAACAGGAATATCAAGAGCTGTTCGACTTTGAAGGAATGGCAGAATACGCTGCGCATATGTATGATTCCATAGAATATCTGGCAAAATTACATGATGACGGTCAATTTGATACTGACTTTGCAAATGACAACACAAAGTATATCTATCACGCTCCGTGCCATTTGAAGGTTCAGGCTATCGGACGTCCGTCTATGGAACTTCTGCCAATGATTCCCGGTATAGATATCGAGGAAGCAGATGTTGGCTGCTGCGGTATTTCCGGAAGTTATGGCTTTAAAGCAGATAAGCATGAAATAGCTATGAAAGTTGGTTCTAAACTGTTTAATAGGATAAAAAATTCTCACGCAAAATTAGGTGTCTGTGAATGCGGTACCTGCCGCCTGCAGATGGAAAACGGCAGCGGAGTGAAAGCAATTCATCCGCTCACTGTATTGCGTCAGGCATATGGTTTATAAATAAATAGATCAGATAATAAAGCGGCATTTTGTTCCTCAAAATGCCGCTTTATTATACAGACAGAGCAATATATTTTAATAGATGTTTTTCCTGCTTTATAGTATAATTATTATAATCTATATATTGATAAGGAGGCTCATTATATGAAAAAAATCATTAATAATCCCGACAATGTCGTAGAAGAAATGCTCAATGGCATGACAGCATCTCACCCTCAGTATCTAACAAGATTAGAAGGCTTTGATTCTGTCATCAGAACAAATAAAAAAGCTGATAAAGTTGCCTTAGTCAGCGGAGGCGGCAGCGGCCACGAGCCATCTCACGGTGGTTATGTCGGCAGAGGCATGCTTGATGCCGCGGTGGCAGGCCCTGTTTTTACATCGCCTACACCCGATCAGGTTTATGAAGCAATAAAGGCGGTTGATGCCGGAAAAGGCGTTCTCCTCGTAATAAAAAACTACAGCGGCGACGTCATGAATTTTGAAATGGCTGCGGAAATGGCTGCGGCAGACGGCATAGATGTGGAAAAAGTAATAACAAATGATGATGTAGCCGTAGAAAACAGCACCTGGACAATAGGCCGCCGCGGTATTGCGGGTACGATACTGGTTCATAAGATTGCCGGAGCAAAAGCGGAATCGGGCGCAGTGCTGGCGGATGTAAAACGGATAGCGGAAAAGGTTATTGCCAACGAACGTTCTATGGGCATGGCTTTATCTCCCTGTACAGTACCGGCAGCAGGAAAACCCAGCTTTACCTTGGCAGAAAATGAAATAGAAATCGGCATGGGCATACACGGTGAACCCGGCACTCATCGTGAAGCTATAAGAACAGCCGATGAAATCACACAACAGCTTGTAGATAAAATATTGGCCGAAAAAATATATAACAGCGGTGATGAAGTAGCTGTCCTGATAAACGGATTGGGTGCCACACCTCTGATGGAGCTTTATGTGGTCAGCAATAAAGTACAGGCTGTTCTTCAGGAAAAAGGTCTGCATATGGTAAAAACATATGTAGGAAATTACATGACTTCTTTGGAAATGGCCGGATATTCAGTAACACTGCTGAAACTGGATGACGAATTAAAGGAACTTTTACTGGCGCCGGCTGATACTCCTGCCTTTGTTCAATACTGACAACAAAACTTAATTCACAGAAAAGGACGGATTATTAATGACTGGAAAAAACGCTGTAAAAATAGTCGGACAGGCTGTTATTGAAAAAAAAATGTTTCTTACCGATCTTGATCAGGCGATCGGGGATGGAGATCATGGTATAAATATGGCACGCGGTTTTGAAAGTGTTTTACAAAAAACAGAGGTTCTGCCTGATGACACGGATATATCCTCCATTTTAAAAACTGTGGGTATGGGGCTGATTTCAAGTGTGGGCGGAGCTTCCGGTCCATTATACGGGACAGCTTTTCTGCGTGCCGCAGGACCATGCAAGGACAAAACAAACATTGATGCCAATACAGCCAAGGCTATGCTTGACGCAGCTATAAAGGGAATACAGGATCGTGGCAAGGCACAAAAAGGTGAAAAAACAATGCTTGATGCACTTATCCCAGCATCGGAAGCATTTGCTGAGGGTATAAAAGCAGATAAAACTCTTCTCGAATGCCTTTCTTCTGCTGTCCAGGCTGCTCAAGACGGCGTTGAGTATACAAAAACGATTATTGCGACAAAAGGACGGGCAAGCTATTTGGCTGAACGCAGCATCGGTCATCAGGACCCCGGTGCCACATCAGCGACTATCATGTTGACTGCGCTTTATAACTATATAAAGTAATAAGAGGAGTAAAAAAATGGTTGGCATTGTTATTGTCTCTCATAGTGTTAAAATTGCCGAAGGGGTAAAAGAATTGGCCCTGCAAATGGCGAAAGGCCATCCGGTATTTACTGCCGGCGGAACAGCTGACGGCGGTATAGGCACAGATCCGATACGCATCCAGGAAGCTATGGAGGCCGCAAATTCAGGCGACGGTGTAGTTGTTATGGCAGATCTTGGCAGTGCTGTCATGAGTGTCGGTCTTGCCAAGGAAATGCTGGACCCTGATCTTGCCGAAGTAGTAAAATTAGCGAACGCGCCAATAGTTGAGGGTGCCATCGCGGCCACAGTCGAAGCTTCCATGGGAAGTTCATTGGAAAAGGTATTGCAGACTGCACACGATGCACGGAATATGGATAAGATTGACTGAAAAATGATTAACCAGAATAGGCATTTAAGGTTGGTGTACCCGACCTTGTATGCCTGTTTTTTTTATTAATGCCTGAAAATTTGCATATTAACACTTTTTTTTTAAAACATATACGTATATAATATATATTACGTATATATTATTATTTTAAAAAATTCTTATTATAGCCTTAGTAATTATACATATTTCGCTCCGTAAATATTATTTTTTTATTTTAACAGCTCGTTAAATAATATACTCGACAAAAATGTTTTATACATATACAATAAATACTATTTCTTCTCCTTGACTAATAAAATAAACAAGGTTTATAATATTGCATGGAATATGTAATAATTGATATTATAATACGCGAAAGAATATCACAGGAGGGTTATTATGGAAAGATACGATTCTATCTGGGACATGTACAAGAAAAAGGGGATTAGCCGTCGCAGTTTCATTAAAACCTGCACAGCAATGACTGCCTTGCTCGGATTAGCTCCCACAATGCTGCCCGATGTTGTCAAAGCTGCCGAAAAAAGACTGCCGGTCGTAATCTGGCTTCACGGACATGAATGCACAGGCTGCAGTGAGGCTTTTTTACGTTCAGGGGCACCGTTGACATCTGACGTCATACTCAATATGATCGCTTTGGAATACGATGACACACTCAGTGCCGCATCCGGTGAGCCGTTTGAAAACCATTTGCAGGAAATTATGAAAATTTATAAAGGACAATATATCCTTGCCGTAGAAGGAGCTGCTCCCCCTGATCCCAAAGGCGGTTTCTGCATGGTAGGCGGCAGGCCATTTGTCGAAGAAGTAAAAGAAGCGGCAGCTGGAGCTGCGGCTATCATTGCTTACGGCACCTGTGCCACGTGGGGCGGCATACAGGCTGCCCGGCCTAATCCTACACAAGCTGTATCCCTGAATGAAATCGTAGGCAATAAACCTATTGTCAATGTTCCCGGCTGCCCTCCTATTCCTGAAGTAATGACCGGTGTTATTGCCCATTATGCAATGTTTGGCAATCTGCCTCCTCTTGATAATAAAAATTGTCCTAAGCAGTTCTTTGGTAATCGTATACATGATACATGCTACCGCAGACCGTTCTTTGATGCCGGCATGTACGCCAATGATTTCAATGATGCCGGGGCAAGAGCCGGCTGGTGTTTATATAAACTCGGCTGCCGCGGCCCGGAAACATATGCCTCCTGCGGCAACATGCGCTGGTGGAATGGATTATCATATCCTATTCAATCCGGACATGGCTGCATTGGTTGTACAAGTAAGAATTTTTGGGACAATGATCCATTTTACACGCGCCTGCCTGAAGTCGCGGGCCTCGGTCTCGGCAATATAGACAAAATAGGCGCCGTCGCGACGGGCGCACTGGCTGTTGGCATAACTGCGCATCTTGCTACTTCAGCTGTTCAGAAGAGAAAACGTGATCAAAAAGAACTTGAAGATAAAAAAAAGACTGCTGAAGAACTCGACAGAATAAGCAGAAGAAAGGATTGATTTTTTCATGAAAAGAGTTGTGGTAGATCCTGTTACTCGAATAGAAGGTCATTTACGTTTAGAAGTTGAGGTTGACGAAGCTTCGGGAAAAGTAAATGATGCTCTCTCAAGCGGAACAGCATGGAGAGGCATTGAGACTATAGTAAAAAACCGTGATCCTCGCGATGTATGGGCTTATGTACAGCGCATCTGCGGTGTCTGCACCAGTGTGCACGCTTTGGCTGCAGTCCGTGCTGTCGAAGACGCACTTTCTATAAAAATACCCAAAAATGCTCATTATGTACGCAATATTATGGCAGGCACAATAACAGCGCATGATCATATAGTCCATTTTTATCACTTGCATGCTTTGGACTGGGTCAGTCCTATTGAAGCTTTAAAAGCCGATCCTAAAGCGACAGCGGCAATGCAGGATACCGTCCTTAATACTTATTCCATACCTGTGAAAAATCCCGAAGGATACGATTTCAGCGCCTATCCCAAAGCTTTTCCCAAAGCTACAACAGCGTACTATAAAGATATACAAGATAAAATAAAACAGCTCGTTGACAGCAACCAGCTGGGCATCTTCGCCGCTAATTGGTGGGACCATCCCGCATATCAAATATTACCTCCCGAAGTGCATCTGATGGCTGTATCACATTATCTGAACATGCTGGACAAACAGCGCGAGATAGTAATCCCGCATGTCATATTCGGCGGTAAAAACCCGCATCCTCATTATGTCGTCGGCGGTATGTCCTGCGCCATTTCAATGAATGATATGAACGCACCTGTCAACAGCCAGCGTTTGGCTGCTGTCGAAACTGCAATTTCTCTGACTGCGGATGTGGTAAATTCCTTTTACGTACCTGATGCCCTGGCTATTGCTCACATTCATGCGCAAAAAGGCAGTGCCATCGACGGGGGCGGTCTTGCCGGAATACGTGTACTCGGTTTTGGCTCTTATCCTGATGAACCTTTTGCCGGACACGAAGATTTTGCCTCAGCGGCACTTGTTCGCTGCAACGGTGTAGTAGAAGATTTTGCTCAAGGACTAAACAGTGCAAAATATACGGAATTGACGGGGAAAGACCTTGAAGACAGTGCTGTAATAACCGAAAACGCTAAACATTCCTGGTATGAGAATAATGATGCACTTCATCCGTGGGATGGTGAAACAGATCCCAATTATACAGGTGACAAAAACGGCAACAAAGAAAAATGGGAATATCTTGACAAAGATAATAAATATTCATGGATAAAAACCCCAAAATGGCGCGGCAGGGTCTGTGAAGTGGGTCCTCTTGCACGTTATATTATCGTTTATACGAAAGTAAAGAAAGGTATCATAACACCTACCTGGGCAGAAGAAATCATGATCGGTCAGATAGATCATGTTTCAAAACTCCTCAATCTCCCGCCCGAAAAGTGGCTGCCATCAACTGCCGGCCGTACTGTCGCTCGTGCTCTTGATGCCCAGCTTGCTGCAACAATGGAAAAATATTTCTTCGACAAATTGGTAAAAAATATAGGCACAGGCGATACAAATATCGCCAATACTTTAAAATGGGAACCTTCATCGTGGACGAACGGTGAATTTAAAGGCGTAGGTCTTTATGAAGCACCGCGCGGAGCCTTATCTCATTGGATAGTAATAAAAGACAAAAAAGTAAAAAATTATCAAGCCGTAGTGCCGACAACGTGGAATGCCTGTCCGCATGATGATCAATCAGGAAACGGGGCGTATGAATTATCCATGATTGACACACATGTTGCCATACCGGACAAACCTTTGGAAATAGTAAGAGCGGTCCGTTCATTTGATCCATGTCTCGCATGTGCCTCGCACGTATATGACAGCAAGAAGAAAACACTTAGTATGGTTAACACCGATCCATATATAGGGAGTGGTAAAGTATGACGGTCAGAGAAAATCAGTTTGTTGAAACTTCCATACCTAATGGCAAGGAAGCTCATTTGACAAGATTTTATATTTTCAGTCCTTTTTTGAGAATTTTTCATTGGCTGATGGTCATTTCTATAATAATTTTATTTTCTACCGGTATAGTTGTAATGACGCCTATGTCCATGGGTGAAGGACAGTATGTAATTTTGAATGAATGGCATTTATCTGTCGATTGGATAAGAAATCTTCATTTTCTTGCCGGCTTCATTCTTTCGGCAGCATTTTTATTCAGAATATACGGTTATATAATCAATAAGGGCGACAGGCTTTTGCCTAATTTCTTTCAAATGAAATTCTGGGATGATCTTGTGGAAGTAATGATGCATTATTGTCTGCTCAAATATTCACATAAACAATTTTTGCGCAATCCGATGGCGCGTATGTCCTATATAGCAATTTACGGCTTGATAGTGGTAGAAATACTGACCGGCTTTGCTATGTATTTTCAGGTAAATCCCAATGGTATCGGCGGCTCGATTTTTGGCTGGCTTGTCGTTCCATACGGAGAAATGTTTCTTCATGTTGTTCATCACATAGTGGCTTGGTGCATTTTCTTATTTGCAGCTATACATGTTTATATGGTAGTGCGCGCTGACTTTATGGAACGTGAAGGAGAAATTTCCAGCATGATTTCAGGAACTAAAGTATTGGCTCATTTGCCCGATGATATAAATGATATAAGAGACAAAAATGGTAAAATCATTAAAGGCTAGCAGGAGGTTTTCATATGTGCTCAACATGCGGCTGTTCAAGCCATGGTCAGGGAACTCAGATTCAATTTTTTGTCACAGGATATGATGCAAAAAATTCCAAGGCAGTGGAAGAAAAACTTTTGGGTCTTCCGGGAGTATTGTATGTGCATATTCATACTCATGACGGAGAAACAACAATAAATTATGACCCTGCAAAAACACGCTTAAGTGAACTTACCGCTGTTTTTGAACAAAAGGGTCTGCAGGCAGCTATTTAAGTAAATAATTAAGAAATAAAAGGCTGCTGCAAACAAAGATTGCAGCAGCCTTTTTGATTGCAGGAGCAGTAAATTATGCATGAAATGGCAATGGCACAGGGTGTAATGGAGATAGTCGAAAGTTATGCAAAAAAAAGCAATGCTACAAAAGTCAGGACCATCGCTCTTTTGATAGGAGAAATGACAGGCGTTGTTTTTGAATCTCTTGAATTTTGTTTTAAAGCTACCGCTAAAGGAACTATCGCCGAAAATGCAGAGATGAAGTTGAAAAGTATCCCGCTCATCGGACATTGCAATGATTGCGGCAATGAATCGCATATTGAAAATTACAATTTTTTTTGTCCTCAGTGCGGCAGTGCCAAGGTAGATATTATATCGGGGCGGGAGCTGCGCGTTGAATATTTGGAGGTAGACTGATGGAAGTTCAGGTAATGCAGGATATTTTAGGAAGCAATGATAAACTGGCCGCTGAAAATAAAAAAATTTTTGACGAATACGGTATTTTTGTTCTTAATCTGATCGGTTCTCCCGGTGCAGGAAAAACATCTCTGCTGGAAAAAACTATAGGCTCATTAAAAAATCATCTGCGCTTAGCCGTTATAGAGGGTGATCTCTTTACCAGCAAAGATGCCGACCGCATAGCGGACCATGATGTTCCCGTCATCCAAATAAATACCAGCGGCGGGTGTCATCTGGATGCTATGATGGTGAAAAAGGTCCTCAGCAAACTTGATCTGCAAAACCTTGATCTTGTTATAATCGAAAATGTGGGCAATCTTGTTTGCCCTGCCGAATTCAATATCGGGGAGGATACCAAAGCCGTTGTTCTGAGTATTACTGAAGGTGATGACAAACCGCTTAAATATCCTTTGATATTTAAAGAAGCCTCTGCCGTTGTACTCAACAAAATCGATATATTGCCCTTTACAAATTTTGACATGGAAAATGCCCGGCATGATATCAATTGTCTTCATCCCGGTATCAGTATCATTGAAACATCCTGCCGCACAGATAATGGTCTTGATCAATGGTGCAGCTGGCTTCGGGCAGCTGCTTATGAAAAAAATGAACGGATGAAAAAAAATAATGGATAATGTTACAATACTAGGTGTCGGTAATATTCTTATGCAGGATGATGGCTTTGGCGTCAGACTGATCGAAAAACTACAGCTGATGAAGTGGCCTGAAAAAGTGAGAATCCTTGACGGAGGAACATTGGGAATGCTTCTCCTGCCATATATAGAAGGTACAAAAAAACTACTTATAATAGACGCCATAAATGCACCAGGCACTGCCGGAGATTTTTTTTGTTTTGAGGGAAGTGAAGTCAACGCTTACTTTTCCAACAAAATATCGGTGCATGATCTTGGTATCAATGATCTTCTTGCAGCACTTGCCATAACCAATGATCCTGTTGATGAAACTGTTGTCATGGGTATCAAACCGGCTGTTGTCGACCTGGGAATGGAACTTACAGAAATCATAGAGGAAAAGATGGATAAGACGATAGAGAAAGTCCTCAGCCATTTAAAAAAATGGCATGTTTTCCCCGTTTGATGGTAAAATATTATGAAAAGATTATCAGTAAGAGTCAGAGGCATCGTTCAGGGCGTCGGTTTTAGGCCTTTTGTCTATCGGTTGGCACGGGAAAATAATCTTACCGGCTTCGTTTTAAACGATGATGACGGTGTCTTAATGGAAATTCAGGGTATTGAAACATCTCTTGATGTGATGCTTAAAGAGCTTAGCTATGAAGCACCACCCGCAGCTTCCGTCATGGAAATTGTAACAGCTGAAAAAGAAATCATTGCTTCGGAAAAAGATTTTACAATAAAAAAAAGTCCTCTTGCTGCCCTACGGAAAGCGTTTATATCACCAGATCTGGCAATATGTGCTGATTGCCGCAAAGAAATCATGGACAAATCTGACAGAAGATATCATTACCCTTTTACTAACTGTACAAACTGCGGACCGCGCTTTTCCATAGTGGAAGACATTCCCTATGACAGGCGCAATACTACAATGAAAACTTTTTCTATGTGCAGCAAATGCAGGGAAGAATATGCGCAGCCTCAGGACAGGCGTTTTCATGCCCAGCCAAATGCCTGCAATAGTTGCGGCCCGCAGTACAAACTTTTGAATAACAAAGGTACTGTAATATCAATTGATAATGAAATTATACTGGAATCAGCAAGAAAAGCTATAAAAAAAGGAGAAATAATTGCTTTAAAAGGTATCGGCGGTTATCATCTGGTCTGTGATGCCTATAATAATTCTGCAATACTTAAACTCAGAAACAGGAAGAAACGCTTTGACAAAGCATTGGCCGTGATGGCAGATTCAGTAGACACGATAAAAACCTTATGCATTGTCAATGCCAAAGAAGAAAGCCTCCTTAAGAGTCCTTCAGCGCCCATCGTCCTTCTTGCAAAAAAAGAAAATTGTGCTCTGGCTGCTGCAGTGGCTCCCGGCAATTGCAGTATTGGTTTTATGCTTCCTTATGCACCTATCCATTGTCTGCTCCTGCAAAAAGGAGATGTATTTGTGATGACCAGTGCCAATCTCAGTGAAGAACCCATTGCCTACGAAGAAGAGGACGCGCTGGAACGTCTGGCTGGAATAGCCGATCATTTTTTGATACATGATCGCCGCATCAATATGTCTATAGATGATTCAGTGATGCAAGTGGTGAAAAATGAAGCTTATTACATAAGGCGCAGCAGAGGATTTGCCCCTGCACCCCTTTTTCTGTCATCTTGCAATAAGCAGCTGTCAGTTTTCGCTGCCGGCAGTCAATTGAAAAACACATTTTGTCTGACCGATGGAAATAAGGCAATTCTAAGCCATCATATCGGCGATTTAGCTAACAAGGCCGCATATGATTCTTACAGAAAGGCCATAAACCATTATCAAAAAATTTTTTCCATACAGCCGCAAATAGCCGCATGTGATCTCCATCCAGAATATTTTTCTACGAAATATGCACTTGCGACAGGATTGCCGCTCATCAAAATACAGCACCATCATGCACATATTGTTTCTGTCCTTGCTGAAAATAACATATCGGAAAAGGTAATCGGTGTGGCACTTGACGGTACCGGTTATGGCGATGACGGCTGTCTGTGGGGCGGCGAATTTTTTCTGTGTGACTGTACTTCCTATGAGCGTTTGGCACATTTCTCATATCTGCCTCTGCCGGGAGCATCGGCCGCGATAAAAGAACCATGGCGCCTTGCCGCTTATATAATGCATTCTTTATATGGGAAAAAAATGCTGGAAAAAGAATGTGGTTTATGGAAATCTGTACCGGAAAACTGGTCCTTAGCTGTTCAAATAGCAGAAAAAGGCTTTAACTCACCCCTTACCTCCAGTGCCGGCAGAATATTTGATGCGGTATCGGCTGTTCTTGGCATAAGAGGAAGGATAAATTATGAAGGACAGGCCGCGATAGAACTTGAGCAAATAGCGGCGGCAGGAAACGGCAGCCTTTTACCTTATGAATCAAAAGAAAAAAATGGAATGTGTCAGATAGATTTCCTGCCTATGTTCAGAAGCTTAATTGAGGATGATGCTGCAATCTCCGAAAAAGCTGCTTCTTTCCATTTGACAATGGCAGCTGCCGTGGTGGATACCGTCAGGATTCTAAAGAAGAAGACCGGGGTCAGAAAAATTGTTCTGTCCGGTGGAGTCTTTCAGAATTTATTATTGCTCAAAAACATATTTGCCCTGCTGGAAGACGATTTTTCCGTTTATATAAATAGAAAAGTTCCTGCAAATGACGGTGGTCTGTCATTTGGACAGGCAGCGGCAGCATGTGCTATTATAAATAAAAATAGAGGCTTATTATAAAAGGAGCGATAAAAATGTGTCTTGCTGTTCCTGCAAAAATTATAGAAAAGAATGATATGATGGCAACCGTTGATGTTGAGGGCATACAGAGAAAAATCAGTTTGATGCTCTTACCCGATGCAAAAAAAGGTGATTTTGTTCTTATGCATGCCGGTTTTGCGATTCAGACAATAGATGAACAAGAGGCAAATTATACTGCCCAGCTGTTAAAAGAGGTCGCCCAAAATGATAATGCCTGAAGAATGCAAGAAGGCAGCAGAGTTTTTCCTGCAAAACATTGATAGACTTATAACAAAACCTACGCGATTTATGGAGGTTTGCGGTACACATACTGTATCTATTTTTCGTTCCGGCATAAGACAGCTTCTTCCTGAAAAGGTGGATCTTGTAAGCGGTCCCGGCTGTCCTGTATGCGTCACGCCGAATGATTATATGGATACTGCAATCGCCTATGCGAAAAATTCAAACGTGATCATAACTACTTTCGGCGATATGCTTAAAGTTCCCGGTACAAGCACAAGCTTATATGAAGCAAGAGCGGAAGGCGCTGATGTCCGTATAGTATACTCTCCGCTTGACGCCCTGCAGCTGGCAATAAATAACCCTGCAAAAAAAATAATTTTTTTAGCGGTTGGTTTTGAAACAACCGCACCTTTGACGGCAGCCACTATTCAAACAGCACAAAAAAAGCAAATAAATAATTTTTTTATTCTCTCTGCACACAAATGGACATATACGGCTCTCGATGCTTTATTAAGCGATCCGACAATAAAAGTCGACGGATTTTTGCTGCCCGGCCATGTCTGCGTCATTACGGGCGAAGCCCCCTTTTCCTTTGTATCTGAAAGGTATGCAAAACCGGCTGTCATTGCCGGTTTTGAGGCACTCGATATTCTTCGGGCCGTATATATGCTTGCCCTGCAGGTTCAAAACGGTCAGGCAAAAATAGAAAATGCTTATAAGCGCGTGGTCAGGACTGAAGGCAACCCCATTGCTCAAAATGCAATATCTTCAGTTTTCAGCAATACATCCGCAAACTGGCGAGGCTTCGGCGGAATAGAAAATTCCGGTATGACAGTCAACGCGGCATACGCTCAATATGACGCACTGCACAGCATCCCTGTGACCAAGGAAAACTCAAGAGAAAATCCAGCCTGTCGCTGCGGTGATGTACTAAAAGGCAATATCAACCCTACGCAATGTCCTTTATTCAAAAAAATATGTACACCGGAACACCCTGCCGGTGCATGCATGGTTTCCATTGAGGGCACATGCCATGCGTGGTATAAATATGGGCAAGGGAGATATCACTATGGAAGATAAATTCATAACTATGGCTCACGGAGCGGGCGGTGTAAAAAGCCGTGAGCTGGTCGAAGAAATAATGGTTCCAGCATTTGATAATGAATATCTGCGTCAGATGCATGACGGAGCCAAGCTTCCTGTAAAGAATAATATTGCCTTCACTACAGACTCCTATGTAGTAAAACCCTTGTTTTTTAACGGCGGCAATATAGGTAAACTGGCCGTATGCGGCACAGTGAATGATCTGGCTATGACAGGTGCCGTGCCAAAATATATATCTGTGGGCATGATTTTGGAAGAAGGTTTTCCAATAAAGGATTTGCGCACTATCGTCGATACCATGAGTCAGGCAGCAGCTGAGGCCGGTATATATATCGTCACAGGAGATACAAAAGTAGTCAACAAAAACAGCGGTGATGGTATTTTTATCAATACGGCAGGTGTCGGTAATTTAATAGACGGCTGCGATATAGCTCCGCGAAATGTAAAGCCGGAAATGGATATAATAGTCAGCGGATATCTCGGTGATCATGCCGCGGCGATCATGGCATTACGACATAATCTGCAATTGCCGGACACACTAAAAAGTGACTGTGCTCCGCTAAATAAACTTGTTTATAAAATATTGCAGACGGCGCCCAAAATAGCCGTAATGCGTGATGCCACCCGCGGCGGCGCAGCAGCCGTTCTCAATGAAATAGCAGCCCAGGCAGGTGTCGGTATCATTATTGATGAAGACAATCTTCCCGTACGTAAAGAAGTACGAGGGTTCTGCGATATCCTGGGTTTTGATCCGATATATCTGGCAAATGAAGGCAAAATGGTAATCTTTGCAGACAAAACCTATAGCAGCCGGATACTTGCCGTTATGCACAAAGATGTATATGGCAAAAATGCCTGTATAATAGGCAGTACAAACAGTATCGCTCCCGGCGAAGTGGGTCTGCGTACAGCTATTGGCGGGATAAGGATAATTGATATGCCTGCAGGTGAACAAATCCCCAGAATCTGCTGAATCCTTAAAATTAAATATTGCATCATTAAAAAATCCGTCTTATTCAGGTACATACGCCTGCTTAATAAGACGGATTTTTATATCCATATACAAATATAAATAACGGTAAATTTCAGCAAATATATATAAACATCTACTTACAGTGCTGGTTTTTCCAAAATCAAAATATGTTATAATATGGATAAAAGGATGCATATAATGAGGTGAACATATGGTTGACAATGTATACGGAAAATATATACCTGTACTCGAAAAGGTTATGAACAATCTGCTGGAAAATATCCAAAAATATAATGAAAAAGAAAAAAATAAGACGGGCGAAATGGCATATGAACACTTGATTTACCGCATTAAAACACATGGCAGTATGGCAGAAAAATGTCATCGTAAGGGATTGCCGCAGACTCCATGTGCAGCACTTCACGATATACGGGATGCGATCGGTATTCGTATCATCTGCCGGTTTATTGAAGACATTTATGTAAATATCGCCTATATTAAAGCCATACCAAATTGCCGCATTATTCAGGAAAAGGATTACATAAAGCATGTAAAAGCAAACGGATATCGCAGCTATCATATAATAGTCGAGCTTACAATGCCTTATGAAGATGCATCAGAAATATGTCCCGGACACTTTTTTGCTGAAATACAGCTGCGAACCATTGCCATGGATTCATGGGCCAGTCTCGAACATCAGATGAAATACAAGCGTAATATAGAAAATTCCGAAATGATCGTGCGAGAACTGAAACGATGTGCCGATGAACTGGCAGCCTGCGACATATCTATGCAGACTATACGTAATCTGATCCGCACTGAACAATAATTATGGGAGAATACAGACATGAAAATATTGCTGGCAGAAGATGAACACGATATGTCATCAGCACTTACCGCTGTACTGAGACATTCCGGTTATGAAGTAGACGCTGTTTACGACGGAGCTGCTGCCGTAGAAAAGGCACAGGAAAACACATATGATTGTATGATTTTTGATATTATGATGCCTAAGATGGATGGTGTCGATGCACTGAAGCAATTACGCGGCAGTGGTAATTTCACACCCGTCATTATGTTGACAGCTAAAGCAGAAACAGATGACAGAATCGCAGGCCTTGATGCGGGTTCTGATGACTATCTGACAAAACCATTTGCTATGGGAGAGCTATTGGCTCGTATCCGGTCCATGGTACGGCGCATCAACGCCTTTTCACCATCCAGGCTTTTTTGCGGTACCGTCACCCTGGATGTGGAAGAACAGGAATTATCCTGTAAAAATTCTATTCGTTTAGGCAATAAAGAAACAAAACTCATGAAATTTTTTATGCTTAATATCGGCAGAGAATTATCAACAAAAGCTATTTTTCTGCACGTCTGGAAAAGTGAATCAGATGTGGACAAAACTATTGTCTGGATATATGTGTCATATTTACGGGAAAAGCTGGAATCTGTTAATGCAGACATCCAAATCATCGGAAATAAGGGAAAAACCTTCCTTCTAAAAGAAAAATAAACAGCGGGGATATGGTACAATTCATGGATATAATAAAAAATCTGCGGAGAAAATTTATTGCGGCGGCTACAGCAGCTGTTGTTATTATAGTGGCCGGGGCCCTTGGCTTGATCAATACAATAGTATATATGCGCATGCATGTTCAAGTGGAATCTGTTCTTTTATATATTTCACAGAACGGCGGAAATGTCCCGCAAGAAAAGACCCCACAGGACAGCAGTTGGTTCGGCGACACAAATTGGTCTGATGATACGCCTGAATTTTCTTATCAAACAAGATTTTTTAGTGTTCTTGTCAATCCGGCGGGATATATCGAAAAAATAAACATCAAAAATATTGCTGCTTTTACCGAAGATGAAGCAATACAATATGCACAGTCTACTGCACAAGAAGGAAAAATGCAGGGCTTTTTCAAAAAGGACAGAGCCAGTTATGCCTATATGATAACAAAAGATCCCAGCGGAAATTTTCTTATCGTCATTATGGATTATACACGTGACGCAGGTGCAGTTGACTCCTTTATGCATTATTCTTTATTATTCGGTTTCATCTGCATACTATTATATATATTTATTCTGGCCGCTTTATGCAATATGGCTATCAAACCATTTATTCTCAACATGGAAAATCAAAAACGGTTCATCACCAATGCCGGTCACGAATTGAAAACTCCGATAGCTATTATTTCCGCTAATACCGAGGCGATGGAGCTTATCAACGGCAAGAGTGAATGGACGGTCAACATATTGAAACAAGTTCACCGCTTATCCAAGCTGATAAATGATCTTATTATGCTCGCAAAAATGGGGGAACGCTCCCGTGCGGATCTTGACATAACGTCCGTAGATTTATCAGAAACAGTGACAACTGTGACTGAATCATTCAGGCAAATGCTCAGTGATCAAAAAAAGGGATTTACCTGTCGCATCGACCCTCTTATCCATATCCAGTCCGATGCAAAATGTATATATGAACTTATAAATATTCTTGTTGATAATGCCGTCAAATATTGTGATGATAACGGTACCGTCAACGTAATTCTTTCACGCAATAAAAAAAATACAGGTGCTATCATCGCTATTTCCAATACTCACATCGCCGGAGCTGCGATCGATTATTCCCGATTTTTTGAACGATTTTACCGCGGTGATGTGTCACATAACAGCAAAAGAAAGGGCTATGGTATAGGATTGGCCATGGCAAAAGAACTGGCACAGCTCATAAAAGGAAAGCTCAATGTATCCTATACCAACGAAATAATCACTTTTACCGTAAGGTTAAATACTTAATGCATTCAGCAGGTATACTGATCTGGCAATAAAAAATATATACTCCCCAAAAACAATCGTAATACATTGCCAATAATATCTTCTGCCAGCCAATATCTCATTTTATCTTGTTTGGAAAAATTACTACCAAAAGCATTTTAAAGCAGTTTTCAGCATATACCGCATGCGGATGCTGTGCCGGCATAATAATGGACTCGCCTATTTCCAATTTATGCGAAATTCCGTCCACAGTTATCTCACCGCTTCCGTCAAGACAAATGGCAAAAGCATCACCATTGGATTCGTGCGTGCTTAAGCCCTCTCCTGCTGCAAAAGCAAATAAAGTCATTCCCACAGCATCATTTTGGATAAGTGTCTTGCTTACTACCTGTTCATCTTGATATTTCACCAAATCCTTTAAAACCAGTACTTCTGACTTTCTGATATTCTTTAAAATAGTTTCCATTTGATTTCATCTCCTCTGAATTATTTATTTTAATATATACCTTTTTTCTATTTAATGCTGTAACAATTGTGACATGCTCTAAAGATATATATACTTGCTGCAATATCCGACATTTTTCTTCTGCTTGCAAAGAAATGGGAAAAGTATTATTATTAAACTATTCAATTGATACTTAAAATATTCGTTTTACTTGAAGAGATTTTTTTATCATATATCTTCAATTTAACGAAAACTTTCTAAAGAGGAGATGAATTTTAATGAATGAAAAACAATTGCAAAGAGTGAGTCATGACAAGGCATTTATTGCGGCTCTGGATCAAAGCGGCGGAAGCACACCGAAGGCATTGGCTGCTTATGGTATAAAGGAAAATGAATATAACGGCAACGACGAAATGTTTGCCAAAGTGCATGAAATGCGTACACGGATAATAAAAAGTCCTGCGTTTAAGGCTGATTATATTTTAGCTGCTATCTTATTTGAAAATACTATGGACCGGAAAATTGACGGAGAATTGACGGCGGATTATCTTTGGAATAAGAAGGGAATCGTTCCTTTTCTAAAAGTTGATAAAGGTCTGGCTGAATTAACAGACGGTGTTCAGCTCATGAAACCTATGCCCGATTTAGCTGATCTTTTGAAACGTGCTGTGCAGCGGAATATTTTCGGCACAAAAATGCGTTCTGTAATAAAGCAGACAAATAGAGATGGTATAAAAAAAATTGTCAAACAGCAGTTTGAAATTGGACGACAGATAGCTGCTGCAGGGCTTGTCCCCATACTTGAACCTGAAGTTGATATTCACAGCGAAAATCGTGCAGAATCAGAAAAGATACTGAAAGAGGAGATATTTAAGGAACTTTCTTTACTGCCATCTGATTTAAAAATAATGTTCAAGTTATCTATTCCCGAAATCGATAATTTTTACAGCGATCTGATAAATGGACAAACAAATATTATCAGGGTGGTAGCTCTTTCAGGCGGTTTCTCCCGGCAGGAGGCAAATGACAAATTATCACGCAATAATGGTTTAATAGCCAGTTTTTCGCGGGCACTGGCAGAAGGACTTTACGCACAGCAATCTGATAATGATTTTGATACTGTTCTTGCTTCCAGTATAAAAAATATTTATGAGGCTTCTATTACCTGATTAACATACATGTACGCTTAGTTTTATCCGCTGTATAACCGAAAGAAAAATCGGCTGTATGGCGGATTTTTCTTTCATTTTAAATATTGACCGACCAAGTTCCAATTAATACTCATCTATTGCTATACTCCAATTGTTTCATAAAAATTTCATAATTGGAGTATAGCATAGTAGTATATTGAATAAGTATACAAAAAAAGCTGATTTTCCATGTTATAAAGGGAGTTTATATTGATAAATCGCAGGAAATTTTTATTTTATACTTTTGGTACAATAGGCAGTCTCATGTTTTTGCCTCAATTTACTTTCAGCAAAATCGCTTTGGCTGCTTCAGGACAGCCACTCACCTCTCCTCCTATAAAGGAAACGCATCTCAGTTTTGTTCTTCCATTAGAAAATCGTCAGCAAACTAATATGATCATTATTCATCATATAGGCGGAACCAATCAGGATGTATCTGCAGCAGAAGTTCATCAATGGCATCTAGCAAACGGCTGGGCGGGAATAGGCTATCACTATGTAATAAGAAAAGATGGCACTATAGAACGCGGCAGACCTGCGGATACCATAGGCGCGCATTGCTACGGCTATAATAAGACATCTGTAGGCATCAACATAGTAGGCGATTTCGAAACTGCATATCCTACTGAAGCTCAGCTCAATTCAGGTGAATATCTGACAGCATATTTATGTCAGCTTTATAGATTGAATACCGCCGATAATATTATCTTTGGTCATCGCGATCTTAACAGTACTTTATGCCCGGGAAAAAATTTGTACAGCCAATTGGATGATTTTAAACAGAAAGTTTTTGCTAAATTATAAATTCATGTAAATTCCCTGCATAATACATAAAACAACAACATAAATACTTATTCATAGAAAAATATATACACGGAATATATCAGCTTTACCGATCGCAAAATAATTATTTAAAAATAGCAATCCCGTATAATTTTTGCAGCCATACATTTTTTATAACTATAAAGAATGCTGACTTGCAAGTAATGCATCTATATTATATACTTAATAAATATGTATCAAGTTATCGAATCAGGGAATTACTGACACTTTCATTTCAAAATCAGAATTGCCTCAAGATAGCGGTGGCGGCAATATTAGTTTGCAGTTGTCGCAGTTTTAAATAAATTCACAGGAGGAATAAATTTAATGTTCAATCCTATGGGCGGCAATATGGCCGGCATGATGAAAAAAGTCCAGAAATTACAGCAGCAGATGGCAAAAATGCAAGATGATCTGAAAGAAAAAACTGTTGAAGTATCAAGCGGCGGTGGCGTTATCAAAGTTATTATGAATGGTGAAAAGCAAGTTGTTTCTCTGACTATTGATCCATCGGCAGTTGATCCGCAGGATGTGGAAATGCTTCAGGATCTTATCTCAGCAGCAATAAATGAATCTGTAAAAAAAGTAGACGATATGATGGCTTCGGAGATGGGGAAACTTACAGGCGGCCTTAATATACCCCCAGGAATGTTTTAATGCAGTATATTGAACCTTTGGCTAAACTTATTGAGCATCTGCGTACGCTGCCGGGAATAGGTTCAAAAACAGCTGCACGTCTTGCCTATCATATATTGGATATGGAGCCTTCAAAGGCAAAGGCTCTGGCCAATGCTATAATCGAAGCCAAAGAAAAAATTGGCTTTTGCAATACCTGTTTCAATTTAAGTGATGTCAACCCATGCAGCATTTGTTCCGCCCCCAGTCGCGACCATTCAATAATATGTGTCGTTGAACAACCCCGTGATGTTGCAGCAATGGAACGTATGCGTGATTTCAAAGGTGTTTATCATGTTCTGCACGGGGTGCTGTCACCACTGGACGGAATAGGTCCCGACAATATAAAGGTCAAAGAACTTCTGGTAAGACTCCAGACGGAAAAAATAAAGGAACTCATAATGGCCACCAATCCCAATGTTGAAGGTGAGGCTACCGCAATGTACGTTGCCAAACTGGTAAAGCCGGCAGGGATAAAGGTTACCCGCATTGCTCACGGACTGCCTGTAGGCGGTGATTTAGAATATGCGGACGAAGTTACCTTGGCAAAAGCATTGGAAAACCGCCGAGAAATTTAATATTTTTATCAAGGAGTTAAACAATGTTTGACATTAGTCTGGTCATAGCTTTTTTAATAGGTATTTTTATTTTATGCATCATAACAAAAATATTATCTTTGCCTATGCATATATTATGGAAACTTATCTATAACAGTATTATCGGTGCAATATGCTTATGGCTGGTAAATGCTGTTTTAGGTCTTGCGATACCTATTAATTTTTTTACGGCAATATTAGCCGGAACTTTAGGAATACCTGGAGTATTGCTTATCGTGATCTACTATCTTATAAAATGACTTGCCCGTTATATGAAACCAAGTATATTATATAAATTAAAGCCCCCAAATCTGGGGGCTTTAATTTATATATGCCACATTATTTACATAAAAAACTTCAATTGCTCGATATTATATAGTTTTTTGTTTTTTTATTAAACCTAACGCCAACTCTGCGTTGCTGGAGGCTGCACTGCGCAGCTCAGATAATCGCTGCCCATTTTCTTCTCTGCATTTGTCCTTATTTTGCCATTTTGCAGCAAATTGAACAAAAATACTTTCAGCTGTTGCACTTTCCAAATCGTCAGCAGCTTTTTCACCTATGGAATTCAAAAATCGGTCTACCTTGGGATCATAGGACAGACCTACCATTGGCACTCCCATTACACCGGCAAATATCAATGCGTGCAATCTTATTGATATAAGCATGTCCAAATTTCCCGTTATTGATAACAGTTCACTTGTGGTATATTCGTCATTAAGCAATATTGGTGCCGACTTCATATAGGCCGCTATTTTTTCAGCTGCTGCGACATCTTCAGGATACTGCATAGGTATAAACACTATCTGTGCGCCATAAGATGTTCCTATCCTGTCGGAAACCTCTGCGAGCACCTTTTTGTAATTGATCAGTCCACGCCACTCTCTCGCATAAATTCCTACTATCGGTTTTGTGCGTGAGATCTTATTTTTAGATAAAATATGCTGGCCAATATTTTTTTCCACAGAGTGAATTGCTAAAACCGGATCGGCTGTGACCTTGATAAGGGGTTTGGAAATATGCATCTGCTCCAATTCAGTCAAGGATTCTTTATCTCTGACTGTGATAAGCCTTGCATGATTGCAGAACCAGCGCATAAGTCTGCGCGGCAGCCAGCCAAAAACCGGACCAATACCTTGTGCATAAAGCATGACAGGTGTTTTTACCAAAATGGACAAAAAAAGGATTCCCATATAATAATATAAACTGCGTCCGCTGGTCACGTTCTGCAACAGACTGCCGCCGCCGCTTATCAGTAAGTCTGCATTTTTTAAAGCTTTCACAATGGAAAACACCGACAGCCAGTTTATTGATTTTACGCCATGTCTCTTTGCCGTGTCAGCCGGATTTGTCGATATGACGGTAAATTTAATCTTGGGATCAAGATCGGTAAAAACTTCCAGCATTGCCGCCAGCATTGCCTCATCACCGGCATTTTTAGAACCATAATACCCAGAAACTACAATATTATTCATGCCCGGCATTTTTCCTCCTCTCCAATACAGAAGAGAAATGCCGCCAAAGTTCCAATATCAACAATACCAGAAAACCAAGCAGCGCACCAAATACGACACCGCCAACACCACGGACCAGAGACATATAAACAGGTGTACGCATGTGGGCAAAAGTTTCGACCATTGAGCCTTGTCCTATAGTAGCAGCAAAGACCAATATACCGAAGATAAATACAGGCCATTTCCTAAGCCATGCCATTACCATAATAAAAAACGCCGGATGACCGATAAACAATTCTTTTGACCGAGGTCTGGCAAAGAATGTTTTTTCCAAAATAGCGCGTATTTTTAATTCTATGCCGGGTACAGGAAAGCCGGCTGTGTGTCCCGATCGTTCGATAAATACTACCATAGCTAATGCCAGCATGACGAAAATCATTAATGTTTTCACCAATATTTTCATATTTAGAAAATGCTTTATCTGTTCAATTATATTCATAGGAACCAAAGGATTGTCGTCGTCAAAAACGTTAAAGCGCTGACAAAGCGCTATTCCCACTAATATCATCGGCAGGACAAACGTAAGCTTTATCCCCCTGAAAATTTCAATTTCAAGGAAATAACGCACATCAGATAAAATACCGGAAAGGTAAGCAGCGCCTATCAGGGAAATCGCACTTGTCACAATTATCATCCCAAAAGACAACAACATTATACGCAGGAAAGAAGAATTTTTGCTGCGTTTTATATCTTTCATTTTATCCAGTAAATATATCATAGCCAGGGTCGGAAACAAATTGGCCGCGGCAAAGGCCCCCAGAACACGTATTTTATTGCCATGACCCATAGCCAGAGGAATCACACAGATCAGCGTGATCAAGACAAAGAGCATATACTGATATTTTAATTTAAAATCAGGTATAATAAGTGATAAATACAGTACGCCTGCGGCACAGATGCCGATCATTATGAATATGCGCAAAAGCTGACTGCCGTCATATATTTCCAAGCTGCCTGCCGGTCCTATTTCAAACCCCTTAGCCTCTAATTTATCTCTGGTATCAGCAAAATACTTTATATTGGTCTGCATCACAGAAAGACCTGTAGCAGGTTTCTCGTACGGACGCAGAAGATCAATACGTATATTTCGTTCCTCGTCAGTATTGCTCCAGCGTTCTACCGCATCGGCCAGTTTCATTTTAGGCTGCTCATCTTTAGGAATAGTGTACAGACGGGCCGCCTTATAATCCAATCCCTGTGCTATATCAACCAATCCGTCCTGCGGGTAAAATTTCAACTGTGAAACATTTTCTATCATGCCCAATGTTATATCACGCTGCTTCATTTTTTCTACGGTATAATTCAGCAGTTTTGGCGCTCCCAATGTCTGCGGTCCGGAAAAAACTATATCGGATATTTTAATGCCGTTCAATCTGTCAAAGACAGCATCAATTTCCTTTTCCGTGACATCGGTATAATTGCTGGGACGCGCTATAACATAAAATCCTGCCGCATTTACAGCTTTCATTTCATCTGTAGGCATTCCCAGATTCATTTTCAAAAAATTTTCATAGTTAGCTTTTACCGCCAGAACTTCGCTGCTGCCGACAGACAACGTCCGCACACGTTCATTGCCGAGCCGCAAAAGCAAATCTTCTTTTACTTCCTTGAACGTCTGGGGATCATTACCTGTTACATAAACATCTGTCCCCACTATTTTCCCGGCAGATACCAACGCTGACCAATCCGGATCAGAAAGAGATCCGTTATGATAGCGCTGCAAGATCTCGCTTCCCGATGTTGCAGCAGCTTTTCCGTTTTCATTCAGTTTTTTGAATGTGGTTTCGTAAACAGCCAGCGATGTTATTCCTGCTTTTTTTGTTTCAGCAAGCACTTCAGACGGTGGCAGCCCCTCATTTTCTGCTAATTTTAATAAATCTTCATAATCAAGAGCCAGCTCTATAGTCGCATTGCTGCTTTCCACATGATAACGCTGAAAACTTATTACCAGCCCAGCAACAAGACCTATTGCAATCAGCAGTATAAACCAGCGGTTATAATTGAAAACCCTCAACATTTTTCCCACCTTATCTATTCTTTGTGAGCACTTGCTTTAATGGATATCTGATTGTCTTCCTGCGTAACAGACTTAATCTCTGCACCAAAAGGCAACTTGCTTTTATCAAGAAGCATTACATCATTTTTCGTATTTAAGCTGATTTTCCCCAGTAAACTGTTTTCAACATCAAATTCTGCAATTTTAAAATAAATATTTCCGTCTGAAGTATACAGATATCCGCTCATATTGGCTGCTATATTGTTGTTCAATATAGGTATATCAGCCTTTACAGTGACGATCTGAGGCGTAATATTCACAGTGGCGCTGTGCAGTCTGTTTATTTTCTGCAAAAGCAGCTTTTCAAGTGATTTTGCGTCAATAGTACAGGAAAGATCAATATTTTCCGCTCTGTCTAATGTAAAACGTTCCCTCAGCAGATCAGTCATATTTATATGCAGATTACTGCCGGTCAGCAAAAGATCATGTACTTCTGTCTGCCCGATAACGGCACTGTCAGCTTTATAATCAATACTATCTATCTGCCCGCTGGCTATCATGAAAGGCGGATGAGTCTGTACCTCACCTTGTATAGCATGCGCCTGCATATCATTTTGCAAATAATTATATACCGTATAGGAAATATAATTAGGCAAAATCAAACTTGTCAGTACCGTAATGACTATTATCAATACTGAAACGATAATTAAAATTTTACGCAATTTTCTCACCCTGCAGCAATAAAAAACATTGCCATCATAATTATAAAATAGGACAACAGTTGCTGTCTCACAGCTGTTTATTGGCCTTTGCACGCAGATAATTTTCTATGAATAAATTGATACCGCCGTCCATTACTCCCTGCGTATCACTTGTTTCGACATTAGTTCGATGGTCCTTTACAAGATTATACGGATGGAATACATACGAGCGTATCTGACTGCCCCATTCTATTTTTTGCTGATCACCCTCAAGCTTGGCAAGTTCAGCCTCTTTTTTTTGTATTTCCAATTCAAAAAGACGTGCACGCAAAAGTTTGAGGCACTGCTCTCTGTTCTGCAGCTGAGAACGTTGATTCTGACACTGTGCCACAACGCCTGTGGGTATATGTGTCATGCGGACTGCCGAATCTGTCTTATTTATATGCTGCCCGCCTGCACCGCTTGCTCTGTAAGTGTCAACCCGCACATCTGCCATATTGATATCAAGCTCGACATTATCATCTATTTCCGGCATTACATCACAAGCAGAAAATGATGTATGCCGCCGCGCATTCGCATCAAAAGGAGAAATCCTCACCAATCGGTGCACCCCTTTTTCAGCCTTCAGATATCCATATGCATTATGCCCCTTGATCATCAGTGTGACTGATTTTACCCCCGCTTCATCTCCGGGCAGCAGATCAACAGTTTCGACCCCAAATTTATTTTTTTCTGCCCAGCGGCCATACATGCGCAAAAGCATCTGCGTCCAATCCTGAGCTTCCGTTCCGCCTGCGCCGGCATGAAGAGTCAATATAGCATTATTGGCATCATATTTTCCCGACAATAATATTTCCAGTTCTAATTTTTCGATCTGATCTTTTATTTCATTGATTTCCTGTTCTACATCACTGCAGACAGATTCATCCTTATCTTCCATCCCCATTTCCCAAAGCACCTGCATATCATCATACTTGTTAAGCATGCTCTGGTAACGTTCCACGCCATCCTTCAGCGTATTTAATTCAGTAGACACTGCCTGGGCTTTTTCAGTATCATCCCAGAAAGCCGGTTCGCCCATCTTATATTCCAATTCCGCTATTTTTTCTTTTTTATGAGCGACGTCAAAGTGAAGCCCCCATTTCATCCAGTTTTTTCTTTAAGTCAACTATCGTTACACGCAAGTCTTCTAACACTGTATTCACATCCTTAAATAATTATAGGCAAAATATTCTTTTACTTATTCCGTCCACAGCAATTCTTATATTTCTTCCCGCTGCCGCAAGGGCAGGGATCATTTCTTCCAACAGTATCCGCTTTCACCACAGGCTTTTTCTTACTGTCAGCAGCTTCCTCACCATGGGAAGCCGTAGCTCCCTTCAAGCGATCTTCCAGCGGCGGCTGTTCCTGCTGTACGATATTCACCCTGTACATCAGTTTGGCAACATCTTCCTGAATACTGCTGATCATAGCCTGGAACATATCATAGGCTTCGATCTTATATTCAACAAGAGGGTTTTTCTGTCCGTACGCCCGCAGCCCGATCCCTTCACGGACCATATCCATTTCATCAAGATGCTCCATCCACTTACTGTCCACTATCTTGAGCATGACAATTTTTTCCAGCTCGCGCATGTTATCTTCACCGAACAGTTTTTCACGAGCATTATAAGTGTCATCCGCTGTTTTATATAAATAATTTTCCAGCTCGTCCCTGCTCATATTTTCAAGAGTTTCTTTTGAAAACGTATCTTTTGGTGCATAAATTTTTTCTGCATCCTCAATGAGTCCCTGAATATTCCATTCTTCGGGATATACTTTTTCGTTGGCAAATACATCCATTTCGTGTTTGACAATATCATGTATCATGCCGAGTATATTTTCCTTAAGATTATCTTCAAGCAGTACTTTGCGGCGCTGCCCATATATAACTTCACGCTGCTGGTTCATAACATCATCATATTCCAGAACATGTTTGCGAATATCAAAATTACGTGCCTCTACCTTTTTCTGTGCCTGCTCAATAGAACGGGTAACAAGTTTATGCTCGATAGGATCATCCTCTCCCATACCAAGCTTATCCATTATATTGGCAATATTATCCGAACCGAACAGGCGCATCAAATCATCTTCCAGTGATAAATAAAATCTTGAAGAGCCTGGATCTCCCTGACGTCCGGCACGTCCGCGCAGCTGATTATCAATGCGGCGTGATTCATGGCGTTCTGTACCTATGATATGCAGACCGCCGTTAGCTGCCACACCTTCGCCCAGCGTAATGTCAGTCCCGCGCCCGGCCATATTTGTGGCGATCGTTACAGCTCCTGCCTGCCCGGCTCCTGCGATTATCTGCGCTTCTTTTTCATGATATTTCGCGTTTAACACATTATGAGGAATATGACTTTTTTTCAAAAGGTCACTCAGTTCTTCCGACTGAACAATTGACGTCGTACCGACCAGTACCGGCTGTCCTTTTGAATGATAATCACCGATTGCACTCACTACTGCTTTCAGTTTTGCCTTTTTCGTTTTGTAAATAACATCGGGGTAATCGGTGCGCAGAACAGGTTTATTAGTAGGGGCGACTATAACCGGCAGCTTATATATTTTAAGGAATTCATCTTCCTCTGTTTTTGCTGTACCGGTCATGCCTGACAGCTTATCATACATACGGAAATAATTCTGAAAAGTTATAGTTGCCAAAGTTTGTGATTCACGTTGTATCTTTACATTTTCCTTTGCCTCAATAGCCTGATGCAGCCCGTCGGAATAACGTCTGCCGACCATGAGACGGCCCGTGAATTCATCGACAATAATAATTTCATTATCCCGCACAACATAATCCCTGTCGCGTTTCATCATTGCCTTTGCACGCAGGGCCTGAGTAAAGCAGTGAGACATTTCTATATTTGCAGTATCGTACAGATTATCTATATTCAGCGCTTTTTCCACTTTGGAGACAGCTGATTCCAAGGGAGATACAGTTTTTTCCTTTTCGTTGAGAGTGTAGTCTTCCCCCTCTTTCAGCGGAGCCACGGCTCTTGCCATTATGGAATACATATTGGTAGATTTACTGCCCGGTCCTGAAATAATAAGAGGCGTGCGCGCTTCATCAATCAATATACTGTCTACTTCATCGACAATAGCATAGTGAAGTTCCCTCTGCACCATCTGATCTTTGCCTATGACCATATTATCCCGCAGATAATCAAAACCGAATTCATTATTTGTACCGAAAGTTACATCACAATTATAGGCAAACTTACGTTCAGCAAAATCCATATCGTGTGTGATAAGGCCCACTGACAAACCGAGAGTGCGGTATAGGCGTCCCATCCACTCACTGTCCCGTTTAGCCAGATAATCATTAACTGTTATCATATGTACACCGTTTTGAGACAAAGCATTAAGATACACCGGAGCTGTCGCCACCAGAGTCTTACCTTCGCCTGTCTTCATTTCAGCGATTTTTCCTTCGTGCAGACAAATACCGCCGATCAGCTGTACATCAAAATGCCGCATTGCCAGTGTGCGCCTGGAAGCCTCACGCACAACAGCAAAAGCCTCGGGCAGAATCGAATTCAACGATTCACCATTAGCCACGCGTTCTTTAAATTTTTCCGTGTTGCCGCATAAAGAACCATCACTCATTTTCCTGTATTCCGGTTCAAGCAAATTTATCTGTTCAACAATGCCGCGCATGCGTTTTATTTCTTTATCATTATTATCGCCAAGCAAAATTTTTAAAAAACCTAACAAATATCGTCACCTCTTATATAATAGAAACAAAATATTCAAGACAGCTGCATAATAAAATACGCAGTGAAAACCTTTGATATACCATTTTTCGGTATTTTACTATATTTAGTGTTTCCTCAATGCACAGTCAGCGCAGTTGCAATATCTCCGGCAAACAGACTATATAAAATTCTAACAGACAATCATTCATAAGTCAAAAACAGTATAACGCAAATTATAAGCTTTAACAAGATTTTTAGAAAGTGTACTCTATTTCAAGATGCGCCGTTTTATTTTACCGCAAAAAAGATCAGCAGCTTTTGATCTGCTGATCCTCATTCCTGCGATAAATTGCTCCGTTCTATGATACTTGCTTTTCCGTATTTCACTGCTGTGAATAAATAATTTTGTCAAAAAAATGGTTTCATTAAACCAATGACTTTTACCTTTTCAACGTTGAAAGCATTCTTTAAAGCAGGAATACAATCCTCTATATGCATTTTTTGCAGTTCATTTCCCGCTGTTATGAGAAGAGTATTTTCGTTTTTTGTCAAATTATGCACTGTTTCAATATAATTTTCGAAAATTTTTTCATCAATCAGACATCGCAGCTGCTGAAATTCCTTTTTCAATTCAGGTTTTCTTACTGTTATAGGAGTGATATGTTCCGTTTTTAAATGAGGATTATCAGCTTTATAATCTTCTTTTTCCGGTACTTCAAACAAAATATCAGCTCCTTTTTCCTATTCCGTAGCTCTCAGCGAGCTTTTTGAAAACAGGAAGAGATTTTTCTATTGTAGAGGTCTTTATACAATATGATGCTCTAAAATGTCCCGGACAGCCGAAATCAGTTCCCGGAACCAAAAGCAGATCAAATTTCTGTGCTTTCTTGCAAAACGCATAATCATCGGCTTCTAATGCTTCCGGGAATAAATAAAAAGCTCCCTGCGGTTTTATGCACTTAAAGCCTGCGGCGATCAATCCATTATAAAGAAGTGTACCATTCTGCCGATATGTGCTTATATCAGACGGCATATCACAACAGCGTGCTATAACGCGCTGAAATAGAGACGGTGCATTTACATGTGTAAGCACTCTTGCAGCGCCTGCTATAGCTCCGTATATTTTTTCAAAAGAAGCGGCTTCATCAGGTACAATAATATAACCGATGCGTTCTCCCGGCAGAGAAAATGATTTACTATAAGAGTAGCAGACAATCGTATCTGCATAATAATGAGGCAGATACGGCACTTTAATATTATCGTAGGCAATTTCTCTGTATGGTTCATCTGATATAAGAAAAATAGGATGCCCGTATTCCTTTTCCTTTTTTTTCATTATATCTGTCAGTTTTTTTATGGTTTTTTCTGAATATACAGCCCCGCTGGGATTATTGGGCGAATTAACAATAACAGCCTTTGTCTCGGCAGATATTCTTTTCTCAAATTCAGTAAAATCTATCTGAAAATCAGCAGGCTGCGGTGGAACAACCACTAATTTTGCTCCGGCAGCTTCAACAAAGCATTTATATTCCGGAAAAAACGGAGCAAATGTTATGAATTCATCACCGGCTTCGCTCAACGCTTTAAATGTTATGGTTATCGCACCGGCAGCTCCACCGGTAATAAAAAAGTTTTTTGCCGCAAAATTGGTTTGAAAACGCCGATTAACACTGTCCGCCAATTTTTCTCTCACCGATACCAATCCGGGTGCGATGGTATAACCGTGTACCGCACATGGCTCTTCTTCATTCAGTATATCAAAAATAGCCTGTTTTATATAAGCTGGAGCAGGCACATTGGGATTGCCCAAACTATAATCATATATATTGTCTTCTCCCACTTCGGCGGCCCTTTTCCGTCCGTATTCGAAAATAGTTCTTATGGTAGATTTCTTTGTACCCAATTCATACATAGTTTGCGAAAACATTTTATCAATCCTTCATCAATTTATTTTTCTATCCTTGCTGATATTTTCATTTAATCAATGTTTCCTGCGTTAAATGAGAACTTTTATTATTGTAGCATTTTTAAATATCCGCTTCAATAACCGGGAAAAATAAAAGGCTCAGGAAATTAATTATCCTAAAGCCTTCGTTCCCTTCAAGGGATATAATATAAATTCTTATTTACACATTCACTGTCTGACAAACCAATTCTTCCTCAAAATACCGCATGCTGGTTTTTTTCCATTCTTTTACACTGTAGAGCATCACCTTGTCAGTCAGCTTATTTTTTTCTGCCAATTCATCAACGACGGCATCACATTCTTCGCGTGTCTTTGCATGTATCATCGTATAAACATTATAAGGCCACTCCTCAGTCGTCGTCCTGTCATAACAGTGTGATACAGCAGTATTGGCTGACATTGATTTTGCTATCTCATCCATATGTTCTAAAGGGACTACCCATGCACAAAGTACATTGGCGGAAAAACCGGCCGTATAATGACCGAGAACCGCTCCCATCTTGCGTATCTGTCCATTATGCTTATACTGTCTGAGTCTGCTGAGCAACTCATCTTCGCTGATGCCGACACGCATAGCCAAAGCCTCATAAGGTTTTGCCACAAGGGGAAAATCGCTTTGCACTGCTCTGATAATTTTCTTGTCTAATGCATCCATCATATTACCTACTTTAAGTTAAATTTTACATTGACCTTATACTTTTTGCGGGATACTAAACTCATAACTGACTCCACTCCCGGCAAAGCACGAACATCATCAAGAATTTTAGTACGCTGCGCCACATTCTGCGTGAGCAAAGTAAACCAGAGGTTATACTTTCCCTTGCGTTCATAATTATGCGTAGCACCTTCATAAGCATTCACCGCTGCCGCCACTTTCTCCATATAACCATCCTGCACTTTCAGTGCGACCAATGTTCCTACATAGCCAAGCTTATCCGAATCAAAAAAAGGACCTATTCGCCTTATATATCCTTTTTCTCTCAATTCGTTAAGCCGGGCAAGCACTTCCTGTTCGGTCAATCCTGTTATTCTGCCCAGTTCCGCAAAAGGATGCGATGTCAATGGAAGATTTGTTTGTATGGCGTTTAATATCTTCTTATCTGATAATGAAAGCATATACCCACTCCAATGATTTTATCCGTCAGCAAAAACGGGCACAGGCCAGCTGAATGATATAAAACATACGGATAACGATTTTCTAATCAAATCAAGCGCCGCCGGATATACAGTCATATCCGGCATACTTGAATCGGATTCATATTTATGTATTCATTCTACCAAAGCCTGACCTATAAAGTCAAGTAAATATGAACGTCCCTCATTTTTTGTGGATGAATACGGAAGAATTGTAAGTTCTCGAACATTAAGAGCTTTTTTTATGCGGGAAATATTTTTTGCTACAGTTCCTTTGCCGATCTTATCCGCCTTAGTAGCTATGACAAATACAGGAATATCATGCTCAATCAGCCAGTTGAACATCTTGACATCTGATGGCATCGGTTCATGGCGTATATCGATGAGCTGGCAAACACAATATAAATCCTGCGGAAACAAAAAATATTTTTCAATAAAGACTGCCCATTTTTTTCTCTTGTCCTGGCCTGTCTTGGCATAACCATAACCAGGAAGGTCCACAAGATAAAAATCCTTTGTCGTCGCATCCTTATAATACTTAGCCGTCAGTTTAAAAAAATTTATTGTTTGCGTTTTACCCGGCTGGCCGCTGACGCGTGCTAAATTATGAAAGCGTGTAAGCGAATTTATCAGTGATGATTTGCCGACATTCGATCGTCCGATAAAAGCTATCTGTCTAAGTTTTTCTTCTGGAAACTGACTTGATTCAACAGCCGAAGCAATATATTCAGCCTTAGTTATATTTATTGATTCCTTAATTATATCGGTCATTCTTTCACCAACGCGTATTTCAATACATCATCCATTGTACTGACAGGAATAAATTTTATTTTGTCGCGTACATCCTGTTCAATATCTTCTATATCTCTTTCATTTTCTTTTGGTAGAATGATCGTATATATTTTTTCGCGATAAGCGGCCAAAGTTTTTTCCTTCAGTCCGCCTATAGGCAGCACCCTTCCCCTCAGTGTTACTTCACCGGTCATGGCTATATCGCTTCGTACTTTTTTTTCTGTAAGCGCAGATACCATAGCTGTAACCATGGTAATGCCTGCAGACGGTCCGTCCTTAGGAATAGCACCTTCCGGCAGATGAATATGAATATCCCTATTTTCATAAAATTTAGGGTCCAGTCCCAGTTCATCACTGCGGCTTCTTATGTAGCTCAAACCGGTCCTAGCAGACTCTTTCATGACATCTCCCAGCTGCCCTGTCAAAATGAGATTTCCTTTTCCTGCCAGTACAGTAACTTCTGTCGGTAAAATATCACCGCCGACTTCTGTCCACGCCATTCCCGTACATACTCCAACCTGAGGATTTTCTTCAGCACGTGTGTGCATATATTTTGTTCTGCCCAGAAAATCAGGCAGATTCTTAACAGTAATTCGAATCTTATCTTTATCCTCTTCAACTATTTTTTTAGCTGTTTTACGGCATACAGCACCTATTTGTCTTTCAAGTTCCCGGACTCCTGATTCACGCGTATAGTCCGCAATAATCTTTTGCAGCGTTCCGGCCATAAACTGCAATTGACTTTTTTTCAGTCCATTGGCAGACAGCTGTTTATCAACAAGATACTGCCGTGCAATCTGATATTTTTCCTCTTCTGTGTAGCTTGGCAACGCGATTATTTCCATCCTGTCTCGCAGCGGACGAGGAATATTCGCAATGTTATTTGCTGTCACAATCCAAAACACCTGTGACAAATCAAAGGGCACTTCAATATAATGATCTGAAAAAGCTTTGTTTTGCTCAGGATCGAGAACTTCCAAAAGAGCAGACGAAGGGTCACCTCTGTAATCAGATGCTATTTTATCTATTTCATCAAGTAAAAATACAGGATTCTTACTTTCCGCGTTTTTTATACCATTTATTATTCTGCCGGGCAAAGCACCTATATATGTGCGGCGATGCCCTCGTATCTCCGCTTCATCGCGAACGCCGCCAAGAGACGCTCTGACAAATTTACGTCCCATGGCTTTGGCTATGGATGATGCGAGAGATGTCTTCCCTACTCCCGGAGGACCTGCCAGACAAATTATCGGAGCCTTTACTCCGTTTGATAATTTACGCACCGCCAGATATTCCAGGATTCGTTCCTTCACCTTTTTTAAGCCATAATGATCTTTTTCCAATATTTTCTCCGCGGCTTCAATGTCAAGCTTATCACGGCTTACACGCGACCATGGCAATACCAGCAGCCATTCGATATATGTTCGTATCACACCGGCTTCCGACGAAGAAACCGGCAGCCTTTCAAGCCGTTTTATTTCTTTATCCAGGCACTCAAGAACTGCAGCAGGATATTTGCCCTTAGTCATTTTAAATCTGTATGCATCAATTTCCGTATTTCCACCGTCTTTATCACCAAGTTCTTGATGGATAGCCTTTAGCTGTTCCCGTAAGTAATATTCTTTCTGTATCTTTTCCATTTGACTGCGTACGCGATCGCCAATCTTTTTTTCTATGCCGAGAATTTCCATTTCTCTTAAAAGAATGGCATACAATTTTTCCAGACGTTTCACTGGATCTAACAGAGAAAGCAATTCCTGCTTATCTTCCATTTTCATATTCATGTGACTGGCTATAAGATCACACAAATGACCGCCGTCTTCAATCATAACAACTGATACTAATGTCTCAGGCGGTATTTTTTTACTCAGCTTTACCCATTCTTCAAATTGATGTATTACGGCTCTTGTCAATGCTTCCATATTAATAGATGCATCTTTTATTTCATCCTTATATTCTATGACTTCGGTTTCATAATATTTATCCAGAAGAGTTATTTTTTCTATTTTAGCACGATGCATTCCTTCCACTAAAACACGCATTGAACCGCCTGGCAGCTTTAAAAGCTGTCTGACTTCAGCCATTGTACCAATTTCATATATATCATTTTCTGTCGGTTCATCTATAGCAGGGTCTTTTTGAGCACTCAAAATTATCTTATGATCTTTTATCATTGCCTCTTCAAGAGCCGCTATAGATTTCTCCCTGCCTACATCCAAATTGACTATCACATAAGGAAAAACCACAATTCCCCGCAATGGAAGCAACGGAAGTACCTTCAAATTCTTTTTTTTCTGCATATATTAGCACACTTCCTTTCCAGTACTTTTTATTCAATAAAAAAGTTGCTGCATCTATCGGCAGGCAACGGCTCCTCTTCTAAGAGGAGATCCATCACCGCCAAATACTTCAACAAAGCCTGATTATATACAGTTTTGCTGAAATATAGACACAACAACTTCTCATGGCATTTCTATTGTCTATGCTGATGCATGCTCAACTTGACATACTTTTTATCAGCTTAAAACGCTGGCAGACGCCATCCATCTCGATAGCATAATCAAGCCGATTCTTCACTTGTTATAGATTTTTTGGCAGATGCCTTTTTCTTACTGCCATATGTCAGCAACGGATCAACACCCTTTTCAATAGCTTCACCAGTTATCCGACAGCTCGTAACACCCTTCACAGAGGGAATTTCATACATAACATTGCGCATCGTTTTTTCAATTATCGACCGCAGACCACGTGCTCCCGTTTTCCTTTGTAAAGCTTTTTTCGCAATGAGAAGCAACGCATCCTCATCAAATTCAAGGGCCACTCCATCTATCTCAAGCATTTTCTGATATTGCCTGACTAATGCATTCTTGGGTTTTACAAGAATATCCACAAGTACCTTTTCATCAAGAGCATCAAGTGTCACCACAACCGGCAGCCGTCCTATAAATTCAGGAATAAGCCCGTTTTTCAAGAAATCTTCTGGCAGTACATATTTGAACCACTCGCCGGTATCCTGCTCCTTGCGGCTTTTAATATCAGCGCCAAAACCAACATTCTTCTGCCGCAGACGACCTTCGATTATCTTTTCCAGACCATCAAAAGCACCGCCGCAGATAAACAATATATTGGTTGTATCAATTTGAATCAATTCCTGATGAGGGTGCTTTCTCCCTCCTTGCGGAGGTACATTTGCTACGGTCCCTTCCAAAATCTTGAGCAATGCCTGTTGGACACCTTCACCGGAAACATCTCTGGTTATCGATGTATTTTCTGATTTTCTTGCAATTTTATCTATCTCATCTATATAGATAATGCCTTTTTCTGCTTTTTCAATATCATAGTCAGCCGATTGAATCAGCTTTAAAAGAACATTCTCAACATCCTCACCGACATATCCTGCCTCGGTAAGAGAGGTAGCATCAGCAATGGCAAAAGGTACATTCAATATCCGCGCCATTGTCTGAGCCAGCAGCGTTTTACCGCTGCCTGTAGGCCCGAGCATAAGAATATTTGATTTCTGCAGTTCTGTCTCATTATGTTTAAGACCTATATTTATGCGTTTATAATGATTATAAACTGCTACCGACAAGGTTTTCTTTGCTTCCTCTTGACCAATTATATATTGGTCAAGTATAGCCTTTATCTCCTTGGGTTTAGGCACATCCTTAAGTTCTACTTCAACGCCATCGGTCAATTCTTCCTCAATTATCTCATTGCACAGTTCAATACACTCATCACATATATATACACCAGGGCCCGCCACCAATTTACGTACCTGACTTTGCGGTTTACCGCAAAATGAGCATTTAAGCTGTCCCTTGTCGTCACCGAATTTCAGCATTTCATCACCTCTCCCTTGGAAACAAAACGAAGCGATTATTTCTTATCCGCCTTATTATCCTTCTTTAAATCCTCAGGGCGGACGATCACATCATCTATCAGACCATATTCTTTTGCTTCAACAGCTGACATAAAATTGTCACGCTCTGTATCAAGTTCAATTTTAGCTTCGCTTTGACCTGTATGACGCATCAATATTTCATTGACTATCTTTCTGGCGCGCAATAATTCTCTTGCTTGGATCTGCACATCCGTAGATTGTCCCTGTGCTCCGCCAAGAGGCTGATGAATCATAATACGTGAATAAGGAAGTGCATATCTCTTGCCTTTAGCCCCCGCAGTGAGCAGCAGAGAACCCATGCTGGCTGCCTGTCCTATACAAATAGTAGAAACATCAGGTTTTATATACTGCATAGTATCGTAAATAGCCAGACCGGCAGTAACTACACCGCCCGGACTGTTCACATATAAATGTATATCCTTATCAGGATCTTCTGATTCTAAAAACAATAATTGAGCTATTACCACACTAGAAACATTATCATCAATAGGTCCACCCAAAAAAATTATACGATCCTTCAGCAAACGTGAATAAATATCATAAGCACGTTCACCACGGCTTGATTGTTCCACAACCATTGGCACATAATTCATATGATAAATCACTCCTCCCTTTTCGGAGAATTATACAACTATTTTGCTAAGTTGTCTATAATAAGTTGCGCCGCCTTTTTACGGCCTATTGTTTCATAAAGATTAGCAACATAACCGTTCTTTGCGACTATCTTTCTTACTTCCTTAGGAGTGGTGCCATAACGAACAGCCATAGCAGCTATTTCAGCATCGACTTCTTCAGTATTAACCTTGAGTTCTTCAGCCTGAGCAACCTTTTCCAAAACAAGGTCTGTTTTAACAGCATCAACTGCACTTTGACGATATGTTTCACGAAGTTTAGCCATATCTGTATTACTGTATTTGAGATACTGTTCCATGTTCATGCTGTGGCTTTCAAGACTGGCCGAAAGTTCATTCAGCATATTGTCAACACGATTATCAATCATAACATCGGGAATATCAACCTTAGCATTGTCAGATGCTTTCTTCAGCGCTTGATTTCGTAATTCCCCTTCGGCACGTGTCTGTGCCGCTTTGAGCAGATTTTCATGCAGATTTTTTTTCAAATCTTCAAGATCTTTATATGACGTTGATTTCTTCACAAATTCATCGTCTAATTCAGGCAGTTCCTGAATTTTAATACTGTTTACTTTGCAGGAAAAAACTGCATCTTTCCCTGCCAGAGATGCTTCATGATAATCATCAGGAAACTTTACTGTGACATCTTTTTCTTCACCGATTTTTACACCGATCAATTGTTCTTCAAACCCTGGAATGAATTGTCCTGAACCGACCTGCAGCGGATAATCTTTTGCTTCGCCGCCTTCAAAAGCAGTACCATCAACTTTTCCAAGAAAATCAAGAGTAATGAAGTTGTCTTTTTCAACAACAGCATCTTCCTGAGCATCTATCATTTTTGCATGATGACTGCGCATATTTTTAATTTGTTCTTCAATTTCTTCTTCAGCTACTTCAGCTTTCGGTAATTCAATTGCAATCCCTTTATATTCGCCGAGAGTAACTTCCGGCTTTGGTGTAACAGTAGCTTTAAAAACAACATTGCTGCCTTCTTCTAATGTAACTATTTCTATCTGAGGACGGTCCACGGGTTCAATTTTTTCTTCAATAAATGCATCGTTGAGAGTCTTTGGTGCAAGAAGTTCAAAAGCTTCATCCAAAATAGCCTGTCTGCCCAAATTCTGAACGAGAATCTGCTTAGGTGCATGACCTTTTCGGAAACCAGGTATATTGACGCGGTTTGCTAACTGTTTGCAGGCAACTTTGACCGATTTTGCGAATTCATCTGCCGGTGCCTCTATAGTTAGAACCAATTTCTGGCTGTCTGCTTTTTCTGTACTGACTTTCATCGTGTAAAATAACCTCCTAAAATTATAATGTATCACGCCGCTGTATTCATTCCATAACAAGCCGTAATACACCTAATATACTATAAGAATAATAACATAAACAATATACAAATACAAGCCTTACACAACCATTAGGGGTTTTGCGGCTTTGCTCCACATATAACAAAAAATCCCGGCAAAAAGCCGGGGATGAATTCTTATGGAGCGGAAAACGAGGCTCGAACTCGCGACCCCCACCTTGGCAAGGTGGTGCTCTACCACTGAGCTACTTCCGCAATTATGGAGCGGGAGACGAGGCTCGAACTCGCGACCCCCACCTTGGCAAGGTGGTGCTCTACCGCTGAGCTACTCCCGCATATTATGGAGCGGAAAACGAGGCTCGAACTCGCGACCCCCACCTTGGCAAGGTGGTGCTCTACCACTGAGCTACTTCCGCAATTGCTGCAATCACAGCAACGGATATTATTATACATGAAAAAAATTAAAAGTCAATAGAAAAATTAATATTTTTCCTCATTTATTTATGCTATAATGGTAGCAATCTAAAAATAAGGATGTGACATTCTCGTGGATATTCCCGAGACCAATTTATTACTGATTCTGATCTTTGTTCTTCTTTTCTGCAATAGTTTTCTGATTCTTCTGCGTACTGCACTTGTCGAAGCACATAAGAATCAACTTGACAAAACAATTGCAAACAACGATCACCGCTTTGAAAAAGCCTGCAATCTTATTGATGATCCCGATGAGGTGGTATCAGGCTTGATCATATGCTCCAATGTCTGCCATTTTGCTATTGGACTGTCCGTCGGAATGATAATTATTCCTTATCTTTATTTTTTCCTGCAGAAAACGGTTCCCTTCGTACCATATATATATGAAATCACTTTTATTTTCTCCATACTATTTTCCCTGCTTTTAAGTATTTTACTGGGTACTCTTTTACCAAAAAAAATTGCCCAGATACGCCCTGAATACTACCTCGTAAAATATACGGGCTTCTTCTTTGCCTTTCACCGTGTTACAAGGCCGATCATAAATATGCTTTCTCACACAGCAAACATGATATTAATGATAACCGGCACCAATCCACCGGATAATGAAAGCGTTACTGAAGATGAAGTAAAAGATCTTATTGAAAGGGCGACTGAAGAAGGTACGCTGGAAAAAGCCGAGCAGGATATGGTCGACAGCATATTCCATATGAGTGATCAAACTGCATACTCTCTCATGACTCCGCGCACACAGATAAACTGGCTTGATATTAAAGACAGTATGTCTGTAAACATGCAGATTATCAAGGATACTTCTGACGATATATTTCTAATAGGTGAAGACAATCTGGATAATCTCATAGGCATTATTTATGCGAAAGATATATTGCGTGCCGCCATTGATAACGATTTAAATGATCTCGAAAAATTTATAAAAAAACCCATATTTATCCCCCGTTCCATGGAAACTTTCCGCGTACTGGAAAAATTTCGTCAAAATAATGTCAATGAAGCAGTCGTTGCTGATGAATACGGCGGCGTTCTGGGTCTCATAACCTTAAAAGACATTATTGAAGAAATAATCGGCGATATATCTTATCCCAAAGAAGATGATTCTTCGCAGATAGTACAGCGTGATGAAAATTCCTGGTATGTGGACGGTCTTTATGATATCGACGATTTCAAAGAAAAATTTGATCTTGACGAATTGCCAGGCGAAGAACGTGCCCATTACCAGACAATTGGGGGCTTTTTATTATCCTATTTTGGCTATATCCCTAAAACAGCTGAATATAAAATATGGAACAATCTGCGTTTTGAAGTTGCTGATATGGATCGTAATCGTGTTGATAAAATTTTAGTAACAAAATTATTTATTGGTAAATAGTTTTATAAGGAATGAAAAAGCCGAAGCTGGGATGCTTCGGCTTTTTCATTTCTCGGCCATTAGGCCACCATTATTTCATAATACTGCGAACAATAATGGCAAGTTTCTGAACTGCCTCCGCAAATTCGCAGCAATTTAGGTAGGAATACGATATTCGCAGTGAATTATTGGGGCGAAAATCATAAATATTCCCGGGATTTAACAGAATTTTTTCCTTGGCAGCGGAAAAAAACAATTTTTCCGAAGAAATTTTTTTACTGAATGTCAGCCATATATAAAAGCCTCCCTTAGGTATATACCATGATGCAATATCCGAAAAATTTTTTTCCAATATCATCAAGGCACTGTCTCTGCGAAGCAAAAGCTCTTTTCTGAGCGCTGCCAGATGCTTATCATAAAATCCACTTGTCAAAAACTCTGAGAAAACCAGCTGGGAAAGGGAACTTGTTCCATAATCCATCTGCATTTTTGCATCACTAAGTCTTTGTATAATAGGTTCTGATGCTATAAGCCAGCCGACACGCAGTCCCGGAGCCAACGTCTTCGAAGCGGTTCCTAAATAAATGACTATACCGTTTTTATCAATAGCTTTCAAGGACGGCACTGCTTCCTCAAAACACAATTCTTCATAGGCAGCATCTTCTATTATAGGAATCTGCTTTTTCACGCAAAAATCCATCAAATCCTTTCGTCTGTCCAAAGTCATTGTTATTCCTGTAGGATTATGATTAGTAGGTATAGTATATAAAAATGACATATTTTCCTGTTTCATATTTCCGGCTGCCGGCGGGATTTTCCAAAGCTTCATGCCTTTTTTATCCATGCCTATACCTTTGAGTGTAATATCCGCAGATTGAAATATCCGCAGTGATTGGAGATAACTCGGAGCTTCTACGTATACAACAGATTTTTTCTTTATCAGGCATACTGATATCAGTTGAAGAGCCTGCAATGAACCTGAAGTGATCAATATTCTGGACGGAGAAACTGCTATGCCCCTGCGGCCCATTCGCTCAGCAATTGCCATGCGCAGTTTCTCCGAACCAGATGCTTCCAAATAATTGAAAACCGTATTTTTTTTGCTGAGTTGCGCTAAAATTTTACGCCAAGGAGCATGAGGGAACAATCGCGGATCAGTTTCTCCCGTACTAAGACGCAGAATATCCGGTTCAAATTCCAGCCGATTGATCATTTGTAAAATATGTTTATTGGCTTTAAATGTCCCTGAGTTGATATATTTTCCCCAGTCAAGTGATTTGGGTAAGATAAGTGACCATGTATCACCGCTGATTTGTGTACCCGCTTTTCTGCTGCCCTTTAAAATCCCATAAGAAGCAAGTTCCTCCATTGCGGTTACGACAGTACTGCGATTGACCTCGAATAGTTCTGCCAGCCGTCTTTGAGATGGAAGCTGTGTGCCTGCGGTCCATTCACCGCTCGATATTTTATCACAGACAAATGCTGTTATTTGTTTATAAACAGGAACAGGGCTGCTTTTGTCAGGGCACCAATTTATTTGTACTGGAAGACCATTTTTATTCATATACTGATTCCTTTTTATGGTTGGTTTTAATACAATTTTTTGGTTGGATACATACGAATAAAATTATTTTATAATTTATAAAATACAAATACATTTTATATTATAGCATTTATTTTTGGTTGGGAAAGGAATATTATATGCTCTATTATCTTCAGGGAATATTGATCGGCATAGCTTATACAGCTCCCATAGGTATGCAGAATCTTTTTGTGATAAATACCGCACTTACCCATGACAGAAATCAAGCTCTGCAAATTGCCCTCATCATAGTTTTCTTTGATATGACATTGTCCCTGTCCTGTTTTTGGGGGATAGGAATTCTTCTGGAATATTCACCCCTTTTAAAATCAATTTTAATTGGGGCCGGCAGCATTTTTCTTTTACATATAGGTATCAATTTAATCAAAATGAAAACTACAGCTGCAAAGTCTGCATCGTCCAAAACATCAATGCGCAAAATTATCTCTACTGCCTGTTTTGTCACCTGGTTCAATCCGCAGGCCATTTTGGACGGTACTTTGATGCTTGGCAGTTTTCACGCAGTTTTAGATGCTGATGCTGCCGTTTTATTTATATTCGGCATTATTTCTGCATCCTTTTTTTGGTTTACAGGCCTTACTGTTTTTACAGGAAAATTCAGCAATAAAATAAATGCCTGTTCTCTGACAAAAATAAACAGATGCTGCGGTGTAATTATTATACTTTATGCTGTGAAGTTGATTTCAGAGATAAATTTTACATTTATCTGATTTATCCCAGCCACATAAGTTTTATAAAGTATCTATCGGATAAAAATAACCGCCTAGTTTGAGTTAATGATGCATAAGCTCAATCCTGGCGGTTATTTGCAGCAACTAGTTTTTACAATCCCGCATATTTTAAAGCTGCCGCTACAAAATCGCGGAACAAAGGATGCGGTCTGTTAGGTCTGGATTTTAATTCAGGATGAAACTGAGAAGCTACAAACCATGGATGATCCCTTACTTCTACAATTTCGACCAAACTGTCATCAGGCAAAGTCCCTGCTACGATCATCCCATTGTCAATCAATTTTTGACGAAATTTATTATTTAATTCATAGCGATGACGATGCCGTTCATTAGTAAGAGTTTCTCCGTATGCCTTCATTGCATGTGTTCCTTCCGTCAGCCTGCATGGATAAGAACCAAGACGCATTGTTCCACCCATATCTTCTACATCCAGCTGCGACTGCATCAGGTCAATAACGGGATACGCAGTTTCCTTGTTGAACTCCGTACTATGCGCATCAGCCATCTTGCAGACATTGCGGGCAAATTCAATAACAGAACACTGCATTCCAAGACAAAGTCCGAGAAAAGGTATCTTATTTTCACGGGCGTATTTTATAGATGCTATTTTTCCTTCAACCCCGCGGTCACCAAATCCCCCCGGAACTAATATTCCCCTGCAGCCTGTGAATACCTCATCAAGTTCCGGATTTTCCGTTTCAATTTTTTCTGCATTTATCCAAACTATTTTCACGTCTGTTTCGTTTGCTATTCCTGCATGATGAAGAGCTTCTGTAACTGATATATAGGCATCCGGCAATTCTACATATTTACCGACGACTGCAATCTTTATCCGCTGCTTAGGATTTTTTATTTTATATACCATGCGCTCCCATTCATCCATGTTAGCAGGGCTGTAATCCATGTTAAGCTTTTGCAGAACTATCCTGTCAAGTCCCTCTTTCTGCATAATAAGAGGAACCTCATAGATGGTCGATGCCGTGGGATTTTCTATAACAGCATCTACATCAACGTCACAAAAAAGTGCCAGTTTCTTTTTCATATCGGAAGAAATAGATTTTTCTGTGCGGCACACAAGAATATCCGGCTGAATGCCAATGCTTCTCAGCTCTTTGACACTATGCTGAGTCGGTTTTGTTTTCAATTCACCTGCAGCCATAATATAAGGAACTAATGTTACATGAATATATAAGGCATCATTTTTGCCTACTTCCTTTTTCACCTGACGAATTGCTTCCAAAAATGGCTGACTTTCAATATCACCAACAGTCCCGCCTATTTCAGTAATAACGACATCGGCACCGTCTGATGCCGCAACGTCATAAACGCGCTGTTTAATTTCATTTGTTATATGGGGAATCACCTGTACGGTACTGCCAAGATAATCACCGCGGCGTTCTTTGGAAAGTACTGACCAATAAATTTTCCCTGTAGTTACATTGGATCCCTTAGTCAGATTGATATCGATAAACCTTTCATAGTGGCCAAGATCGAGATCAGTTTCCGCACCGTCATCTGTAACGAATACTTCACCATGCTGATATGGGCTCATTGTGCCCGGATCAATGTTTATATACGGATCAAATTTCTGAATGGTAACTTTTATGCCCCGGCTTTTCAGCAGACGCCCCAAAGAGGCAGCTGTGATCCCCTTTCCCAAAGACGACACTACCCCGCCAGTAACAAAAATATACTTTGCCATTTTTTTCCTCCATTATATTATCGCATTTTTGATATCACTCACTGCCTGCTGTCCCCTTCCGGAACGCAGTGCAATGTATAATTGCCTCTCTAATTGATTAATTAGCACTTTCCTGTATATCTTCAAGCAATTTCATACGGCGCTGAGTATTATTTTTTCCCTTACCGCCAGATGCAGAAGAGCCTGAAGACGCACTTTTAGTATCCTGCGGCAGCCATTCTGTCAGTTTCCACATGCCTTTGCCAACATGACGGAACCTGCTGTCCATATTGATCAATGTGTATACTTCCGAAATTGCTGCCGGCAATGACTGAATAGGTTTATTTTTTGTTTCTATTACTTTCATGATAAGTTCTTTGTAAAACATCGCATCACCCAGCTCGGTCAAAATATGATATGCCAAATCCGGATCTGTTCCATTGGTGAAATTCATTAATATCTTCCTCTCAAAATTATGTTGTTTTTATTACATCTTTTCCGGGGAGCTGACCCCCAAAATATCAAGCGCATGATGAATAATATTTTTCGCCGCTCCGCACAAAGCCAGCCGTGATTGCGCCAAAGGTGCATCAACCCCGATTATGCGGCATTTATTATAAAAACTGTGAAAATCAGCAGCAAAATCATGCAAAAAATTGGCTATACGATGCGGTGCATAATCTCTTGCCGCTAATTGTATCTCATCAGGATAGGCCATTATTTTTTTAATAAGAGCAGTTTCTGTTTCATCCGTCAGCAAATCCAAACGAACATTGTTTTCCTGTACTATTCCCGCTTCTGCTGTCTGCCGGAAAATACTGCATATGCGCGCATATGCATACTGAATGTAATAAACGGGATTTTCATTAGACTCGGATTTTGCCAGATCAAGATCAAAATCCAATTGACTGTCCAATGATCTCATTATAAAAAAATATCTGGCAGCATCAGTACCGACCTCTTCAATAAGCTCTGCCAAGGTAACGCTCTGCCCTGTTCTCTTAGACATTTTTACGAGTTCACCATTACGGTAAAGACTCACCATCTGCAACAAAAGCACTTCAAGTTTCGACGAATCAAAACCCAGAGCATCCATTGCCGCCTTTACTCTGCAAACATAGCCGTGGTGATCTGCCCCCCATATATTTATCAGCCTGTCAAAACCCCGCTCATATTTATCTTTATGATAAGCAATATCCGCCGCCAGATAAGTCGGTACACCATTGTCGCGAATGACTACACGATCCTTATCATCACCATAATCTGTGGATCTGAGCCACTTGGCCCCATCTTTTTCATACATGGCTTTATTTTTAAGCAATACATTGCACGCGCTTTTTACAGCTTCCGGATGAAGAGTCCGCTCACTGAACCAAACATCAAAATGAACATTGAATGAATCCAGATCCTCTTTCAATACCTCAAGTTTCTCTTTGAGAGCAACTTCTTTGAAGAGAATAATGCGCTCAATGTCTGGCAAAGCAAGATATTCGCTGCCGGATTTATCAATTATACGCTGAGCAGTTTCTATAATATCATGTCCGTGATATCCATTTTCGGGGAGCTCCGACGCTTTGCCAAGCAGCTCAAGATATCTGGCATTTACCGAAGCTGCAAGATTATCAATCTGATTTCCGGCATCATTGATATAATATTCACTTTCCACCTGATAACCGGCGGCTCTTAAAAGATTTACTAAAGCGCTGCCAAAAGCTGCTCCGCGCCCGTGTCCCACATGAAGCGGTCCTGTTGGATTAGCGCTGACATATTCCACTTGAATTTTAATGCCATTATCAGATAGATCGCCATACTTGTCCTTTTTTTCGATAATATCTGCCAATTCTTTATAAATAATATCCGGCTTCAAATAAAAATTGATAAAACCAGGACCCGCTATCTCTGTTTTTGCAAGATATTCAGGACCTATCTGTTTTATCAATTCCTCTGCAATCCTTTTAGGTGCCATATGGAATACGCGCGCCGACTGCATTGCAAAATTCGTGGCGAAATCACCATACTCTTTTTGCGGCGGCACCTCAAGCTTTATTTCAGGTATGTCGGCCTGTGGAAAAATGCCGTCGTCAATGTTTTTCTTTACAGCTTTTTTGACTTCTCCTATAACCAGTTCTTGGATATTCAACAATCCGTCCTCCCTAAAATCAATTTAAATATTTGCTCGTTTTATCTGCTGCTGTAATTTCGATATGAAGTTCATTGTCACTTTGCCATTTGCCATCTATTGCCATTTCATAAAAAACGTGTATGCTGCTGGATATGAAGCCCTTATCTATGTCCAGTTTTTTTGTATGTACGGATATCTTTATTTCCCCATAAGGAGTTTTATAGCGGCTGGCGCTTTTTAACCCACTCGAAAAAAACTGCTCATGTTCTATCTTCCCTTTGCGTACAAGTCTTATAGAATCATCAGCAATCTTCAAAAGAGTTTTTGTGCCCTGCATGCCGCTTGAACTGACTTCATCATACAACACATAACTCATTCCGTTTTTGTGGTAGCATTGACCTTCAGAAACAAACTCTAAATTTGTTATCTCTCCCAATGCATCAGTTTGCGACCCCTCCACTTTTAAAATAACTCTCTCCATTTCGGCTCCTTCTTGCAAACATATAAAGCTATTATAGCGTAATGGAACACAATTGCCAATAACTAATTATTAAAATCGGCTCAATTAATGTCCTGCCAATAAAAAAGCCAATGCTTCAGCAGCATCAGCTTAATATTATTTTTGACCGCAAGGTCAATTATTTTATTTCCGCATTATATTTATTTATCATTTTTACAGGCCGATAGGATTCCTTTGCCTTTCTCAGACCTTCTATCCCCATATCTTCTTCTCTGTTTATAAATTTCATATTCTTCCATTCATTCAAAACAAAAGCCTGATTAATGAAAGTGTAAGCGCCGTTAATATCGGGATCTGCTTTTTCCACGTGGATAACGGCCGTATCCGTATTGAGCTGCTCACCGAACGTAAAAGCGATAATACGCCCATTATTAATAACGGCTCCGCCTTTTAACGAAAGATCGGCAAAATTATTCAAAACCTCAATTATAGCATCCCGCTCAGCTGCTATGAAAGGATCATCCGGCATATCCTGACTGCGGTTTTTATACCAGCCGTTCACAGTAAGTTTACATAATGTTATTACCTCATCAGTAATAGGAATATATTCGGCGTTCGGATAATTCTTGCGAAAATTATTCAAATGATTCTTTTTGGAATGAAATTTTCTTCCCTTTAATTCGATTAAATCTTCGCTGCTGTATACATAATCAAAATTATCCTCATCAGCAATTATATTAAATTTGGCATCAGAAAATTTTTCCAGTTCATCTGCCATTCGTTTTTCCAAGCCATAAAAAATAAGAGGTTTACCTATAGAAGTAAAATACTCCGACAGATTTTTTATGGCCCATTGCATTTTTTCCTGAGGTCCGAAAGGTTGAAGAGCAAACTCATCAGTTTCCCATTTTGCCTTTAAAAACAACACACCATTTTCTACACACCACTCCATATTGTATGGCTTACGCCACATAAATAAATTTGTAAATGTAAAATGCGAGTTTTCATAGTAATCTGCCTTGAAAAACGAATCAAAAACAGATTTATCTTCCTGTTTCAATTTTTGAAAATTGATAATGACGACCTCCCAAATAATACTATACAAATATCTCATTCGATTTTATTCTGAATACAGCCGATAAAGATGATTTTTTTGCGGCAACATAATTAATACTCCAATAGTATATAATGATTATTTGTTAAGTAGTATAGCAGTTATTAACAAAAAGCGCAAACCATCTATAATATACAAACAAAAAAATGCAAAGCAGATGCTTTGCATTCATTTCGACGTTGGTGGGCCCCGCAGGACTCGAACCTGCGACCAACCGGTTATGAGCCGGTGGCTCTAACCAACTGAGCTAGAGGCCCGTAAATGGCTCCTTGAGTAGGACTCGAACCTACGACCGATCGGTTAACAGCCGATTGCTCTACCAACTGAGCTATCAAGGAATATTAAATTGGCTCCTTGAGTAGGACTCGAACCTACGACCGATCGGTTAACAGCCGATTGCTCTACCAGCTGAGCTATCAAGGAATATTCGATTGGCTCCTCGAGTAGGACTCGAACCTACGACCGATCGGTTAACAGCCGATTGCTCTACCAACTGAGCTATCGAGGAATGTTGCCAACGAAGAATATTATACTCAAATCTTGTATCGCTGTCAACTGTTTTTTTGTCTTTCTTAACAAGTAATTATTAAAATATCAATAACACAGTTCATTTTTATTTTTTATTTACAGTTTTTGCCCAGCTGTCACGCAGTCCAACAACACGATTAAAAACCAAATTACCCTTTGCTGAATCCTTATCAACGCAAAAATACCCCTGCCGCAAGAACTGATACTTTGTTCCCGGTGCAGCCCATGCGGCAGCCGGTTCAATTTTGCAATTTTGCAAAACCGTAAGCGAAGCCGGATTCAGCTCTTTCATAAAATCTGTCTGTTCAGCATTCTCATCATTATTCAGAAGATAATCATACAGACGAACTTCTGCATTCAGACATCCGTCAAGCGGTACCCAGTGAAGCGTTCCTTTTACTTTTCTTCCTGCTGTGGAGCCTCCCCGTTTAGAATCCGGATCATAAGTGCAATTTATCTGAATTATATTACCGTCTGCGTCTTTTACAATATCGGTGCATTTTATAATATACGCATATTTCAAACGCACTTCACCGTCCGGTTTCAGACGGAAAAACTTCTTCGGAGCACTTTCCATAAAATCGCTCCGTTCTATATAAATCTCCCGCGAAAAAGGAACATATCTGGCTGCGCTGCTGTCAGGTTTATTTTCAGCAGATAAATACTCACATTTGCCCTCCGGATAATTTGTTATTATTACCTTTATGGGATTGAGAACCGCCATTATCCTATCTGCACGTTTATTCAGGTCTTCTCGGACACAATGTTCCAGCATAGCTATATCTACAAGACTGTTGCTTTTAGCGACACCTATAAGTTCGCAAAAACTGCGGATAGATTCAGCGGTATAACCCCTGCGTCTAAAACCCGAAATAGTCGGCATGCGCGGGTCGTCCCAGCCGGATACGCAGCCGCTTTCTACCAGCTGACGCAATTTACGTTTGCTCATGACCATGTTAGTCAGATTCAAACGGGCAAATTCAATCTGCCGCGGCCTGCTGTTACTGTCAAAGCCCAGATTTTCCAAGAGCCAGTCATAAAGAGGACGATGCTCTTCAAATTCCAAAGTGCATATTGAATGAGTAACTTTTTCAATAGCATCAGATAATGGATGAGCAAAATCATACATCGGATAAATGCACCATTTATCACCGGTACGATGATGGCGCGTATGTGATATCCTGTAAATAACAGGGTCACGCATAGTTATATTGGGCGATGCCATATCGATCTTGGCGCGCAGTACCTTCTGCCCGTCAGCAAAATCTCCCTTTTTCATACGTTCGAACAAATCTATATTTTCTTCAATGCTGCGGCCGCGATAAGGACTTTCTGTTCCGGCCTCTGTCAATGTTCCACGATACTGCCGTATTTCATCCGCGGTAAGATCACACACATATGCCTTGCCGCGCTTTATCAATTCCACAGCAAAATCATATAATTTATCAAAATAATCCGATGCATAAAACATGCGGTCATCCCAGGTAAATCCCAGCCATTTGACATCTTCCTGAATAGAATCAACATACTCTACATCCTCTTTTGTCGGATTTGTATCATCGAAACGAAGATTACACTGTCCGTTGTATTTCTGCGCAGTGCCAAAATTTATGCATATTGATTTAGCATGACCGATATGCAGATAACCATTTGGTTCAGGCGGAAATCTAGTATGTATTCCATCAGCATATTTACCATTTTTCAAATCATCGTCTATAGCATTGTGAATAAAATTGGGCAAAAGGTTTACATTTTCCGGCATCAAATATCCCTCATTAAAAATTATTTTTTAAAAATTACATTAAATGAAGCAAACTATGATTATATGCAAAACAGGCATTTCATCCCTATAGTTTGTTCATTTTTCACAGCAATTCAATCTTTTGCAGCATAGTTCATTGAGTTTTTTCATCTCTATAGCAAAAAGGCTTATCCTCATATTGCAGCTTATGCATAATATATTTTTTCAGCAAGGCAAATCCTTTTTTCATATCCTCTGTCTGGGGCAGACTTTTTACTATTTCTGCTACATATCCCTGTGACACTATTTTATCCAGTGTCCATGAAAAATTCACATCATATATCCACAGCAATCGTACAAGTTTCCTGTCATTCTGCGTTCTGATCATATTGTAGTCACATTGACCGCCATTCTTAAACTGACCGATAAAGGTCTTGCTGCAGGGTTCAACATCATCTGTTGTCAAATACGGTTGAAGCACTCTGAAAATATCAAGTTTATCTGCATCTCTGATAAGTCTTGCAAAAAAGAGATAACGCCTGTCTTCTGTTGGTTCCACTTGTTTTGCATTGTGATTTTTAACAGCAAATTCAATTAAAGTCTGATCAGTTTCAGTCAATTCGCCGAGCAGTCTCTGCTCTTTCAGTATTTTCAACCCAAGCAGCGCGTGATTTTCTGACTGAGCATCGTTAAATGTTTTATATATGCTAAATTGTTTGAAACGGCCTATGTCATGAAAAAGACCTATGATTCTGGCCAATAGGGCATCATGCTCATTCATCTGCAGATGAACTGCCAGAGAATAAGCTATGGCAGTGACTTTTCTCGTATGCTCCTCCTTTATCAATATGCCTTCCTGCACATTTTTGTCCTTGCTATAAAAAGATTTTATATAACCGTTCATCCATTCTTCTTTTTTCAGGCAGTATTGCTCTAGTTCGTTAATTTTATTCATCATTATTTCCTAAAATAATAATATAAATTTTACCGATAGAATCGGTAACATCCTGCTTTACTCTGCTCAGGCTTTAATTTATCAATATATCTATATACATTATAACATATTTATGAATCAGTAAGAGACAGATGCATTTTTCCCTTTTTTAATAACTATATCCGTTAAATTATATCAAAAATCGTATATTTTTTGTAGTTCCAGGCAAAGAAACTTTCATAAACTATTTGACAATTTTATTTTCCTTGATATTACTGCAACCTTCACTTCATTAAAAACAGGTAAAAAAAAGATCGGCATAAGCCGACCTCATAGTTTACAGCAATAATTTTTTGTGTTAGACTTCTCCCTTTAGATGAGCCAATTCAGCTTGATTTTCCTGATAATACCACCGTACAGATTTACCGATGGCACACCGTATAGCATCAAGTCTTCCCTGCAAAGCCAATTTTTTTAACCTCATAGCATCAAAACCATTGATTGATAAATAACTAGCCGAAATAAACCCTCCTCTTTTCAAGACATCCCGATAGATCGCACTATCTCTTCGGTCTACTACAACTCGCCTTATCGCCATCAAATCACCTCATTAATGTTCAGCAGGTATAAAAGGCTGTCTAAATATATATTTACTATTATATAATATTTCAAATACATTGTACAGATGTAAATTGTTTATAATTTATTAATAATCACACTCGATCATTTTAAATACTTATTTTGATTTATTTTGATTGACTTTGATTTATTGTGTGTATATAATTTAAATAAAAAGAGGAAAATCATATGCTGGCAGCGCAAAGACACAATAAAATATTGCAGCTTCTAAAGCAGAGTCATTCGGTAAGCGTTACCGAATTATCAAAAATTTTGAAAGCTTCCGAAGCAACTGTAAGACGGGATATTAATATATTGCATGGCAAAGGTGTCCTTGTGAAAATATATGGCGGTGCAATGTCTCCTGAGAGTTACTTAACAACCGAAGATAAAGTTCAGGTCAGAGAAAGTGTCAATACTGAACAGAAAATGGCTATTGCAGCTAAAGCCGCACAGTTGATAAAAATGAATGATGTTGTTTATATAGACGCCGGAACGACGACCGGACTTCTTATAAAACAGCTCAGGGAAAGAAATGCCGTATACGTCACCAATGATGCTTCTCATGCAGTGCAGCTGATGAATCGCGGTTTTGAAACAATAATAATCGGCGGCAATATGAAGGCTGTTACCTATGCTGCCGTTGGTGCTCTGGCGATAGCCAATATTCAAAGATACAATTTCACCGTTGGTTTTTTCGGCACCAACGGCATCAGCCTGGTAGCCGGTTTTACAACGCCCACTGCCGAAGAGGCCATGATAAAAGAAGCTGCTATAAAACATTGTAAAAAAGCCTATATTTTAGCGGACAGTTCGAAGTTCGGCAAAATAACACCTGTTAACTTTTCTGCTCTTGGAGCGGCTTCAATTATAACTGACAAACGCCCTGATGATACCTATGAAAAATATAAAATTATTCTGGCTGATTGATCAGACACAATAATAGTATAAAAATATTCTGTAAATTAAACAAAGGAGTTTCTCATGATATATACAGTCACATTCAATCCTTCATTAGACTATATTGTAAGACTTGATTCATTCAAAACAGGTACCATCAACCGTCTTAAATATGAAAAAATACTCTGTGGCGGCAAGGGCATAAATGTATCAATAGTACTCAAAAATCTTGGCGTCTCAAGTATCGCTTCTGGATTTACAGCAGGTTTTACCGGTGAGGAAATAGAACGGCAGATGAAAAATGAATTTAACTGCAGTTGTGATTTCATCCATTTATCAGCAGGCAACACCAGAATAAACGTAAAAATCAAAGCCGACTCAGAGACCGAAGTCAACGGCCAGGGACCGAATATACCTCAGCAATCCATTGATGCGCTTTTTGCCAAGCTGGATAAACTGCAAAATGGTGATTATCTTGTTTTAGCCGGCAGTATACCAAATACTCTTCCTAATAATATCTATGAAAGAATATTAGAGCGCCTTTATCATAAGAATGTAAATTTTGTAGTGGATGCCGAAGGAAAATTACTTCTCAATGTACTGGAATATAAACCTTTTCTGATAAAACCGAATAATCATGAATTAGGCGGTATGTTCGGCAAAACACTGACCACACCAGAAGCATTGATTGAGCATGCCAGAATATTACAGCAGCGCGGCGCACGTAATATTTTGATTTCCCGTGGCGGTGACGGAGCTATTTTGCTCACTGAAAAAGGTGATTGTATGTCCTGCGCCGCTCCCACCGGAACATTGATAAATTCTGTGGGTGCCGGTGATTCAATGGTTGCCGGTTTTTTGGCGGGCTATCTTTCATCCGCTGATTATAAAACGGCTTTCCGTATGGGAATAGCAGCCGGCTCAGCTTCTGCTTTTTCCGAAAATCTTGCGGTAATGGAAGAAGTAGATACTTTGATGAAACAAATAACTATTTAAATATAAAAAGGAGCTAGATTATGCATATTACTGATTTATTGAAAAAAGACGGGATACTGCTCAACGCCCGTCCAACAGACAAAAAAGACGCCATCAACATTCTGGTCGATCTTATGGACAGCACCGGTATTCTTGCCGATAAGGAGCTTTACAAAAAAGCTGTTTTCACCCGCGAAGAATCCGGCACCACCGGTCTGGGAGATGGTATTGCCACGCCCCATGCTAAAAGTCCCGCAGTAAAAAAAGCAGGACTCGCCGCAATGGTAGTAAAAGACGGAATAGATTTTGAATCTATGGACAATCGCCCGGCCCGTTTATTCTTTCTGATTGCCGCTCCCGATTCAGCCAATGACGAACATCTTCAGATGCTCAGTGCTTTGGCTACAATGCCGATGGACAGCGATTTTAAAGAAGCTCTCATAGCTGCCGAAACACCCGATAAATTTTTGAAGCTGATCGATGAAAAAGAAGCCGACCGTTTTTCCGCAGAAAACAGCACTGCGGACAGTATTCCTTCCGCTACAGCAGCAAAAGGAACCGCTTCTCAGTATGATATATTGGCTGTAACAGCTTGTCCTACCGGTATAGCACACACATATATGGCCGCTGAAAGCCTTGAACAGCATGCAAAAAAACGCAGCATTACCATAAAAGTAGAAACAGAAGGTTCAGGCGGCACCAAAAACGGACTTACAAGCGAAGAAATAAAAAATGCAAAATGTATTATAGTAGCCGCGGACAAAAACGTGCCAATGTCCAGATTCAACGGGCGTCCTGTTCTTATTACCAAAGTAGCAAATGGTATTAATAAAGCCGATGAACTTTTAGACAAAGCTTTGAGCGGCAATGTCCCTCTTTATCAGCACAATGCCGCAAAAAATGAAGAAGCGATTGCTGAAAATGAAACAGAAACTTTTGGGCGCCAGATTTATAAACATCTGATGAACGGTGTTTCCCATATGCTTCCTTTTGTCGTCGGCGGTGGGATTTTGATAGCTCTGGCATTTCTTGTCGATCCGTTTGATCCCGCAAATCCTTCTAATTTTGGTTCCAACACCCCGCTGGCCGCATTTTTCAAAAGTGTAGGCGGTGTATCATTTGGTTTTATGCTACCCGTTTTGTCCGGTTTCATAGCTATGAGCATAGCAGACCGCCCAGGACTTGTTGCCGGCTTCGTCGGCGGTGCTATGGCTAATTCGGGCGGTTCAGGCTTTCTTGGTGCTTTAATAGCAGGTTTTATTGCCGGTTATATAATTATTGGCCTGAAAAAAATATGTGCGGCACTTCCCCACTCTCTTGAGGGTATAAAAACTATTCTTATCTATCCGCTTTTCGGTGTCCTTCTCATGGGAATTGTCATAACCTTCATAATCAATCCACCGGTAAGCGGCATCAATTCATGGCTTATTGAAACACTGAAAAATATGGATACAAACAGCCGTGTTCTTATCGGTGCTATACTTGGCGGCATGATGTCCGTAGACATGGGCGGTCCTGTAAATAAAGCCGCATATGTAATAGGCACAGGTATGCTGGCAAGCGGAGAATACGGCATAATGGCCGCTGTTATGGCTGGTGGTATGGTACCGCCCCTGGCTATTGCCCTATGCAGTACCTTCTTCAAAAATCGCTTTACGGATAATGAACGTAAATCTGCTGTGAGCAATTACGTAATGGGGTTATCATTTATTACAGAAGGCGCTATTCCTTTCGCCGCCAGTGACCCGCTCCGCGTTATCCCGGCCTGCATAGTAGGTTCTGCTGCGGCAGGAGCTTTATCGATGGCTTTTGACTGCACTCTCAGAGCTCCGCATGGTGGTATTTTTGTTGTGCCGACCATAGGCAATCCCGTCATGTATCTCGTCGCCATCCTTATCGGTTCTTTGATCTCCATGGCTATTTTAGCAGTTCTGAAAAAACCGCTCAAATAACTTTATATATTTCTTCATACTGCAAAAATAATTAAGAGCTGCGGGCATTAACGCCTGCAGCTCTTAATTATTTTACAGCTCTATTTTACTTTTAAACCGTCTATTATTACCATCACCTTATAGTGAACATTATCGCAGAAATCTATAGGCAGACTGCTGAAAGATGCTGCCTGAAAAATAGAATGAAACATTTCCGTAACTATCCCGGCAGGTATATCATCACGAAATTCCTTATTTTCCTGCCCTTTTTTTATGATGCCGTCAAAAATATACTTAAACAGAGGAGCGGCCCCTGTTTCGTGCTCCGATTCCGGAGGTAATGCACTTTTATCGGCTGCTTTAATAAACAAGGGAAGCACAAAACGATTTTTGTCCAATACTGAAGCTGTTTGAACAACAACAGATTCTAATATTTCCGTATAAGTTTCTCGTGTTTGTGAAATAAAGGCAAAGGAAGTACGGATGTCTTCCGCCATTTGATTCAAAAGTTCTTTAAGCAAAGCTTCCTTAGATTCAAAATAATTGTAGAAAGTTCCCAAACCCAGCTTGGACTCCTTCATTATATCAGCAATGGAAGTCTCTGACAGTCCCTTTTCGGCAAATAATTTAGTGGCTGCTTCGATTATGCTTTTCTTCGACTGAATCTTTTTTGTTTCCCGTTTCGTCAATTTTTCTTTCACCATTATACTCCCTATCAATAATTCTTCTATTCCGGATTTTTCTCCCTGTCCGTTTTGAAAACATGGAAAAATTAATGTGGATATAAAATCATAAGCCGGCTTCATTTCTATAAGAGATTTATATTAAATTATTATACCGAAAAAAAACATATTTCTCAAACATTGTATTAATATGCTGTCATTTAATGCAGAATACAGCGCAGGATTTTTTCGGAGCCTCCTTTAATAAGTACATTATTGCAATACCTTAATATAAGCGTCAATAAAAGATAATCCTCAAAAATTCTTCTGAAAATAAAAATAAACCAAAACCTTATACAAAGTTTCGGTTCATTATCACAGAAAGATATGTCAGACAGCTTTCTTAATCACCTGCAGTGCAATAAAATCCACAGAAGCAAAAAGATTGATACGCTATCAAGAACTTATTGATTATTGATTCAGTTTGCTGAACGTCCTCATAAATGCATCATATATACTGTGGATATCATCTTCATTGTGTCCGGTAGAGGCAAAGCGCATAAATGTATTGTTCAATAATATAAATGCAGCATAAAAATCATCATATTGATTTATTTCTGTCAATCCTGCCAAGAGCTGAATCTGCTTGGCGCATGCATGTCCCTGGCATAAGTAAGCCAGCAGCGGCGGAAAAGACGGATCCTGTTTCTCGTCATAGAGTCTGACCGCTGCCTTAACATTGCAGACACAAGCATTAGTATACTTTTTAAACATCTTATTTTGATTAAATTCTTCTATATTGCCCATTTCCGGTCATCCGCTCCTATCAACTATCAGTTTTCAACAATTTAAAGGACCCGCCCCAATAAAGCCACGGCCTTACCAAGAATGCGGACATCACTGCAATTTCCCTGATTAAATTCCATTGGTTTGTATTTTGGGTTTTCAGCACGCAGCTGAATCATATTTCCATATTTATAAATGCGTTTCAGGGTGGCGCTGTCGTCAACAAGCACCGCTGCTATTTCTCCGTCGTTCACATCCGCTTGTTCATGAATAAAAACAATATCTCCATCATAAATTCTGGCATTTATCATACTGTCCCCGGCAACACGAAGACAAAAATCCGCTTTTACAAAATCACTGCATGGAATATATTCATCAAAATCCTGTACTGCCAGGATAGGTTTCCCGGCAGCTATACTGCCTATCAAAGGAACTTTTTTTACGCTGGCCGTATTTCCTTTTTTTTCTGATGATACAATTTTCATTCCCCAAAAATATTCTGGGGGTATATTGAGTGCAGCTGCTATCTTTAAAACATTTTTTTGCTTAGGCTCGTAGCTTCCAGACAAATATTCGCATATAGAAGATTTATTTATTCCAGTAATCCTGGACAATTTAGTCTGGCTTATTTCTGTCGCATCCATATATTCACGCAATTTCTCGGCAAAATCTGTCATAGTTTAAACCTCCATTTTTTATTTAGTATACTTAATTTGTTCGGAAAAATCAACTCAAACATCCAGTACAAAATTCATAAAGTTGAAAAACACCTTGCCAAATTTTTTGGTATGATGTATTATCGTCTTATAAAGAAAACCGAACTTTATTTTTAAGAAAACTAAAATGGAGGTATTATTTTATGAAACATTTAGGATACAGCCGCATTATAAAGGCCAGGGATTTAAGAGTATTAGCACGTTACACAGCCATAGCAGCCTGTATAGCCCCCTGCCAAAAGGGAAGGAAATATATCCCTTCAGCCTGGCAAAAAAACAAACCAGCCTGATTGCAATTTATTCAAATCCTATTATTTTTTTTAACTGACGGATAAAGTACTATTTTATTTCCCTCTCTGCCAATTTTTATTTGATAGTCGATTATACCATCCTTGTACAAGTCCAGCTTTAATTTGAGCAATTCTTTATTTAAAGCATCAGTCAGATATTTATCCATATAACTATCGTCTTTTTTTGCAGCGTGAGACTTCACTGTATCTGCATCATCAAATTCTTTTGCTATATCGAACAGTGATTTTTCTTTTTTGTTTTCCTTATAGTCCTTAAACATAGCCGAATCAGATAAATTTTTTGGTATTTTTCCCATTTGAATTACCTCCTCTGTTTACATTCTGCAAAAATATTATTAGGGCTCCCGCCATTCCGGCTATTACCACAGAGCAGACCGCAAAAGCTCCCATTATCAGCAGAAAATCATTATTATTAATTACTTTGTTATAAAAATCGAGCTTCTCTCCGTCCAATCGCCCCGCCATAGGAAAATAAAAAGCTCCGGCAAAAATATTCATCAATGCAAATGAAAAAGTTTCCAGAAGCACCGGTAATTTTTTTGCCACCTGCAAAAACGCCAGCCATAAAACTATTGCTATAAAAGCCGTTCTGCTGAAAATATAAAACATCACCGCAGAAAAATCAGCAGTCAAAAGCTGCTGTGCCGTCACTCCCTCCTCCTGTTTATTTTCCTGCTCGTTTTCAACCGGATCCGTACCGGAAGACGATGCGTCCGTTTCCTTATTTTTATCACTGCTGTCATCGGCATATCTATCATCTTTCTTAGATGCAGCATCTCGTTTGATATATTTATTATCACGTATTTTATCCGGCGCAGTATTTTTCTCATTATTTTTCAGTTCTGAATTACCCTGCGCTTTTTTATTATCCTTATCTGCAGCTTTGGCATGCTCATCTATTTCATTAGCGATTTTATCGGTATCTATGCCAATGCTCTTAATTTCCGGCATTTGCGGTGACGGAACGGCAGGTACACTGGGTATATGGATAGCCGGTGTTTCCAGCTCGGGAAGACGGATCTCAGCTGAGGCCGAACTTTCTGACAGAAAAAGCAAAATGATTGCTGATACCGCCAAACTAATCGCCGCTATCCAGTTATTGCTCGTTTTCTCAAGAGAGACGTTTTTTGAAATCATCATATCCAAAACTCTTCACAATTTCTATTTGTCCGTTTTTCCTGATAACAGCTATTGAGGGCAAAGGCATTCCATTAAATGTATTATTTTTTACCATGGAATAAATAGCCATATCACAAAAAATAATTTTTTGACCGATTACCAGCGGCTTGTCGAATGAGTAGTCACCTATAACATCACCCGCAAGGCAGGTAGCCCCGCCTAATGTATACGTGTATCCCTTTTTCCCCGGCATATCACTTCCCAGTACATCAGGACGATATGGCATCTCTATTACATCAGGCATATGACATGCAGCCGATGCATCCAAAATAGCCGTATGTTTACCATTTTCCACTATCTCAAGGATAGCTGCACTTAAGAATCCCGCATTAAGCGCTACAGCTTCCCCCGGCTCAAGATACACTTCGACATTGTATTTTGCGCGCAAATTTTTGATCAAATCAACGAGTAAATCTATATTGTACCCCTTCTTGGTAATCAAGTGACCACCGCCTAAATTCACCCATTTCATATGCTTGAGATATATGCCAAAGTCCTTTTCAACCACTGCAAGAGTCGCCTCAAGGTCTTCAGCTCCTTGTTCACATAAAGTATGAAAGTGCAGTCCGTTTATTCCCTCCAGGTATTCTCCCTCAAATTTATCGACAGTGATTCCCAGTCTGGACCCAGGCGAACATGGATCATAAATAGCATGTTCCTGAGTAGAAAAGCATGGATTAATGCGCAGTCCGCAGTCACAGCCTGCCGCCAGAGCTTCTTTGCCGAATCTTTTCCATTGAGAAAAAGAATTAAAAACTATATGATTGCATATAGAGGTTATTTCTTCAAAGCTCCTGCTGTCATATGCGGGCGAAAATATATGATTTTCACCTGCCATATACTCATGTGCCAGCTTTGCCTCATGCAATCCGCTGGAGGTACTTCCCGCCAGATATTTTGCAATAAGCGGATAAAAATAAAACATTGAAAAAGCCTTTTGGGCCAGCAATATTTTACAGCCGGCTTTTTTTTCTATTTCAGCAAGCTGTAATAAATTTTTTTCCAGCAGTTCTTCTGATATTATATAGCATGGTGTCGGTAATTTTTGTGCCGCCTCAATTATTATCTTATCCAGAACGCTCATCATCCTTTACCGAAATTTTTGTCATGGTGCAATCGAAAATATTATAAATACACTGCTGAAAGGGCATCCTTTATCACTGTTTTCGTCAGTCAATAAAAAATGCCCTGTCCAAGCTATTAAATTAACAAAATTCGTCTTCTGGGAAGACATGCCTTTATTTCAATCAACCAAAACAGGATCAAAGCTTTCTTTCCATGGAAGACCCCATTTATTAAGAGCAGCCATAAACGGATCGGGATCAAATTCTTCGACATTGTATACTCCCGGTTTTTGCCATTCACCGTTCATGACAAGCATTGTTCCGATCATTGCCGGCACACCTGTCGTATAGGAAACAGCCTGCGATCCCACTTCTTTATAGCACTCTTGATGGTCACATATATTATAAAGATAATAATTCTTTTCTCTGCCATCCTTAATTCCTGTAAAAATACAGCCTATATTCGTTTTACCGACAGTACGCGGTCCAAGACTTGCCGGATCGGGGAGCACAGCTTTCAAAAACTGCAGGGGAATTATCTGTTTCCCTTCAAATTCTATTGGTTCAATCGATGTCATCCCCACGTTCTGCAGACAGATCAGATGTGTAAGATAACTTTCGCCAAACGTCATAAAAAAACGAATGCGCTTTATTCCTTTTATGTTCGATCCTAAAGATTCAAGCTCTTCATGATGCAATAAATACATATCTTTTTTGCCGACTTCAGCAAAATCATAACTCCTTTTTATCTGCATGGGTTTTGTTTCTACCCACGTTCCATTTTCCCAATAACTCCCATTTGCAGTAACTTCTCTGATATTTATTTCCGGATTGAAATTAGTGGCAAACGGGTAACCATGGTCACCGCCATTGCAATCCAAAATATCTATGTAATTAATTTCATCAAAATGATGCTTCAATGCATATGCGCTGAATACACTTGTTACTCCAGGATCAAATCCGCTTCCCAAAAGCGCGGTTATACCTGCAGCTTCAAATTTATCACGATATGCCCACTGCCATTTATATTCAAACTTGGCCGTTTCCGGAGGTTCATAGTTTGCCGTATCTACATAATGTTTTTTTGTAGCCAAACAGGCATCCATTATTGATAAATCTTGATATGGCAGCGCCAGATTCAGAACTATATCAGGATTGTACTCATTTATTAAGTTTATCAGCTGTTCCGTAGAATCAGCATCCACCTGTGCAGTAGAAATTTTTGTTTTTCCACCGTCGAGCTTTTGTTTTAACGCATCACATTTACTTTTTGTACGGCTGGCAATCATAATATCATCAAAAATCTCGCTATTTTGGCAGCATTTATGAATAGCTACGCTCGCTACACCGCCACAGCCGATAATCAGTGCTTTTCCCATGAAAGGAGCCTCCCTTTTCTTTAATACTTCATATAGTATAGCAAAAAAAGTATTGTTTGTATTTAGCTAGTTCAATAATTACATTAATATTTACAAAATACATCGACTTATTTTATTACTTCCATAAATACAAACAATAAAAACCCTATTCCTCCGCCTACAATAGATCCATTCATTCGTATCCAGATAAGATCAACATTTATCTTAGAGTGAACAATATCGTTCAACTGTTCATCACTCATATTGTTGAGAGCACGCCTCACTATGTCGCCGACCATACTTTGAGCCTGCAGGGCAGACCGATTCAGCATATCATTTATAAGTGAATCAATAAGCTCTCTCATATTTTTATTATTGTGTATCACAGCAAAACATTTTTCTATTTCTTCCGCCGCCAACATTGTAACGCTTTTTTTCAGTTCAGTATTTCTGGAAGGATCGGACAGCTGCCCTTTTATATCATTCATATAGGCTAAAACCAATTTCTCCGTCATACCTGCATCCAATATTTTTTTCTGGAAAACGGCTATGGTTTCCTTCCATGCTTTTTCTGTGATCATTTCCTTTACAGACTTGTCAACAACAGACATAATGTCTTTATATACACGGCTCTGTTCATCTGACAGCTGTTCTGATAATACCAGCAGTTTCTTTTGAATCAATTTGGCACATTCTTCATTATTTATGACATCTAAAATTCCTCCCAGCGAAAGCCAGAATGAAGATGTTCCCGATTTTAATTTTTCATTTTCAAATTGTTCCAATGCTTTTTCTATATACACCAATCCCGCATCATCGGAAAACTTTTCCTCTGCGAAAGATGCCAGATTTTTTATGAATAATTTTTTCCATTCATTTCCTTCAAGCCACTTGTTGCAATATTTATCTATGCTCAAAACTACACCCATATTGCTGTCCAAAAATAAAGCCAATTTATCAGCCGTAATACCGATATCCAGCTGCGCTGCCTTCTGAAAAATAACAAATGCTGTTTTTTCGGCAAATATCTTCTTTTGTTCGGCGCTATCCAGCCATTGTATAATTTTTTCAGGGGCATTAAGCATTTTAATTCTTTGAAAGATTATCTTTTTAGCAAAAAACTGTTTTTGCACAAGACGAATTGTCGCCTCTGTAAATGCCTGTCTGCGTTTTGTCAAAATTGCCGTATGCCATGGTATCCCCAAAGGTTTTTTAAAAAGTGCCGATACAGCAAACCAGTCGGCTATACCACCTACCAATGCAGCTTCCACACAAAATAAAAAACCTTTGGCAATAACCCCCGGATACCTTACTTTGATCAACAGCGCAATTACAAAAAAGCAGGCTGCTGCCAGTAAAGTTTTATCAGCCCGATTGAATTTATGCATCAACTAAACATCCTTTCCGCGAAATAAGTCAAAACATAGAGCAGCATTCCCGCCAAACCTCCCACTAATGAGCCATTGATGCGGATCATTTGCAGATCACTGCTTATATGGCTTTCGACCAATGCAATAAAAGAATCTGTGGAATAATTATTTAGTTTATCTCTTATTATCTGCAAGATAAAAGGTGAACTTTTCGTGACAAAGGCACTAAGCTTTTCCTTGACCCAGCGATCAAAAGTTTTCTGGGCAGACTCATCACTTATAAATTTATTAACAGCACTGTCAAACGCTTTGTTTGCGATTTCAAGCAAATATATGACATTATTATCATCATTTGTATATATATCAATATATTTTTTTGTCCAGCCGGCTATATCTGCATTGCTTATTGCCTGATTTTCTACATCTTCAAGAATTTTATTAAACTTTTCATTTTGTGGTAATCCTTCAAGTACTCCCTGAAGCCAGGCAAAAAGTGCCTTGTATTCCTGACTATCATAATTTTTAAGATTTTCTGCCGTGACTGCCAGCTTATTTTTTATAATATTAATCAAATTCTCATCGCTCAGATCAAACATAGCTATTATCATTTCACGAAGTGTGGAGCCTTCCTTATACTCTTCCTTTATTTCATGCACCACAGGCTCAAAAACAGCCCTTGTGTTCTCATCATCCAATATCTTTATGACTAATCCATGAAAAACATGTGTCAGCTTTGCATAAACATCTGCATCCCCTAAATGCGATACAGTCTGTATTAAAATATCCTTCAATATGTTTTTCTGCCCATTCTTTTTTATTGCTTTTTCAATAGCAAAAGCCAGGCTGTCACTGTTAATATTTTGGAAAAGATTTATGAAAATAGGTTCGATTACTTTCTTCAATCTATTTCTTCCGCCAAGCTTTTCAAGATAAACTATAAACATTTTTGACATATCATACTGAACTATATCTTTCATTATATTTGAAGTATTTAATAAATCTTCGCCAATAAATGTAATTATCTCATCCATTATGCGCTGACGGTTACGCGGCAGAATAGCCGTCCTCCATGAAATCCCCAATGGTTTTTTAAAAATTGCCGTAATAGCAAACCAATCAGCCAGCCCGCCGATCATAGCCGCCAGAAATCCATTATGAATGATTCCGCCTGTGAACCCATCGGCGTTCAGTGAAAGCAATGTGCCTGCGATCATTACTATTAAAACAATAGTAGCCTGTGACTTTCTATTCATTTTTTCCCCTCAATAAAATATATTATATACTATATTTTACCACATTCTTAAAAATCGGAGCAGGCAGATTGAGTATATTTACTTCAAAATCAATAATTTATCCTTTGATAGCAATTAAAGATATATTTGTAAAATTCAATATAAAATATTTTAAATTATTGCTTATATAATCTTGTAAAAACTTTTCTTATCATGTATAATATTAATAAAGATTATCCATAAATAATTGATATAAGTTATGTTTATTATTATCGCATACTTTTATTAATTTGGAAAAGATATTATATATTATTGGAAAGAGGTTTTAGAATGAAAGATTTATTGATATACAAATGCGAGGTATGCGGCTATATACTGGAGGTAATCGATCTCGGTAAAAAACAGCTTATTGAGAGCGGAACCAGCTTTGCCAGGACCATAACAGTAGCCGATGCCAAATTGATCTGCTGTGGCAAGCCCATGACTCTGGTGCAAGCAAATTCAGTCGACGCTTCCAATGAAAAACATGTTCCTATCATTGAATTCGGCAATGATACTGCTGTCGTTAAAGTTGGCAGCATTAGTCATCCTATGACACCGGAACATTTTATAAAATGGATTACAATTTTATACGGAGACAGAATACAGCGTGTCGAACTTGAGCCCGGAGATACTCCTGAAGCATCCTTTCATATTGGCAATGAAAGTAATGTTAAGGCCTATGCTTACTGTAATCTTCATGGATTATGGATGTCCTCCGCCAGCAGGCAAAAATAAACAGCCTCGTCATTGCAGACTTTGCCGTTTGAATAGAAAAACTGTGCCGGAAAGTAATGTTTATATTTACTTTCCGGCACAGTCTTTTTCATTATTTACTGTATATAATTTTTCTTTTCTCGCCATCTTTTAATGTCCAAGCAGTGCCAGCATGATCCCACCGGAAATTGCCGTACCAAAAACACCGGCTAGATTAGGACCCATGGCATGCATTATTAAAAAATTATTTTTATTTTCCTCCTGACCGACAATATGCGATACACGTGCTGCAATAGGAACGGAGGCTATACCTGCCGAACCAATCAACGGATTTATCTTCCCTCCGCTGAGCTTATTCATGATACGGGCGCAAATTACCCCGGAAGCGGTGCCAAAAACAAAAGCCAGCAAGCCCAGCAATATTATCAGCAGTGTTTGCTCCGTCAAAAAATTTTCAGCCTTCATTGTAGAACCTATAGCGACGGTCAGTATCAATGTTATAACATTGAGCAATGAATTTGACACTGTTTCCGCCATTCTGTCGAGAAGCAGGCACTCACGCAATAAATTTCCCAGCATAAGCATGGTGATAAGCGGCGCGACCGGCGGCAAAAACAAGTTTACTATAACGATAATAATTATCGGAAAAACAACTTTCTCCAGGCGCGATACATAACGCGGCTGTTTCATAATTATCTGGCGTTCTTTTTTAGTAGTAAGAAATTTCATAACGGGCGGCTGAATAAGAGGCATCAATGCCATATAAGAATACGCTGCTACTGATATTTGCGGCAGCAAATGCGGTGCCAATTGCATAGTAGTATAAATCGCCATAGGTCCGTCTGCTCCCCCTATGATACCAATGGAACAAGCTTCAGCCAATGAAAATCCCAACAGCTTAGCCCCCAGCAGTGCTATAAAAATCCCCAGATGAGCCGCTGCCCCTAAAATTACGAGAGAAGGATTGGCAATCATTGGGCCAAAATCCGTCATGGCACCAACTCCTAAAAAAATCAGAGGAGGCAATATCAGCAATTCAACGCCTTGATATGCATAATGAAAAAGACCGCCTGCCTCTGCCAATCCCGAACCGGGTATATTTGTTACTATGCATGCCAGTCCTATCCCGACAAGTAGAAATGGTTCATATTTTTTACCGATTCCCAGATACAGCATTATCGCTCCGATAATTATCATTATAATGTTTCCTACAGAGATTGCCATAAGACCTGTCTGCATCAGCATTGCTTCCATAAGTTCACCAAAATCGATCATGCAAAATCACTCTCCCCGTTTTTCAATACTTGTCTTCTTCCTTTATCTCACCAAGCTTATTTATATATGGGAATAAATATAATATTGCACCAATTCCTGCGATAAACACAAAGCTTAAAATAAAGTCTATCAAACTTAATGACAGTGCACCTGTCAGATCATCAGAAATCATCATACTAACTCCTCCTTATTTTATCCCGTCCAACCGCTGATTTGATAAAAAACGGGTCCGATGTTCCGCATTTTCATATAAATGCTTTTTACTCACGATACTTCTTTTGTGCAGCCCATGCCCTATTTCTCCCTGTTCATCCCATGCGTCTATGCGCAGATCAATCTCATGGTCTTCAATATTGATTATACTTGCCTTGACCGTAACATGCATCCCCAGGCTGGTCGCTGCTGTATGAGTGAATTTCATGGTAAATCCTATACTGACAAATCCGTCTGGCAAATATTTATCTATTGTATTCATTGATGCTCTGATAGCCATATCAACGACTGCCGTTGTTGATAAAAATCTGTTCAGATCTTTTGAATAACTTCCCGCGGTATCTGATCTTTGCACTTCCTTTCTGATCATAGAATTTTGTCCTATTGTTAATAAATTACTCACATCAAACATTATTTTTTTCCTCCTTCAAATATCTACTCCCAACAGCATGCTTAAACTCTTCAGCAACGGTTTTTATCCGTCGAAGATTTATTGTCTTCATAATAGCATCTTTACTTTACCCAGTCTAATTCTTCAAACTACGTATATATATTACTTTTATGTATGATGAAACTGCCGCTTGCATCTGCAAAGCCCGCATATATTTGTACGTTCATATAATCACAAAGCCTGAAATTGAATAATACCAACGGTTCATTCAATTTCAGGCTTTGTGCCAAACATAATCTTCTTATTTTTTATTTTTAAATTGCTGCTCATTCATTTTATTATTTTAAGCTGAGCTCATCAAATTGATAACATATTCTCATACATACTTATTTTATTATTCAATCGTTATGATCTGCCGCGCATCTGCCTGACCAGTACCTTAATCGGCAGCATGTGCAGAATAATCAGGCAGATAAGTAAATCAGGAATGAGATATGAGGCATTGAATACTAATGAATACCAGTACGGTGATATTCCTTCTGGTGCATAGCTGCCGAAAAATACCGCCCCTGAAATGAAATGACAAATAAAGCGGCCGAAAATTCCCACGACAGCACCCATTAAAATATTTCTCTGAAAACATCCGGCAATACTCACAGCCATATATGGCAGCGGATAATCAAACAGTACCTGAACGGGATGAAGAATAAAGGGATCTTGTACTAAATTGACCAAACCATAAACAAAACCTGCCAATGCTCCCACAGCCGGACCATAAGAATATGATAACAACAGCAGCGGAACCATGCCTCCAAGTGTCACACTCCCTCCCTGCGGCATATGATATATGCGAAGCATATTCAATATGACTGTGAGCGCAATCATCAATCCCATATTCGTAAGTATTTTTGTCGTTAACTTTATCTGTTTTAGATAAAAAAATACAAAAATAATAATTAAAATTCCCGCCAATAAAAAAGCACCGGCCGGCTGCGCTGAAAGCTCCATAAACTTACTGTAAAAAATTTCCTTCATCTTAATTCTCCATTTCAAAATAAAGCACCGCTTTTTCCTGCCAGAAAAGCGGTGCTTTATTTGAACGCTTCCCTTCGCTGGCACTATCCAGATCAGGTAAAGGGTTACAGGAATACTATTCTTGTTCTCAGCCTTGCAGGCACCCCTAGCTTTATTTATTATTTATTTAGATTCATTTTACTACCAAACAAGTATTTTCACCAGCAAAATAGAGAAAAAGCGCCTAATCTATATTTATATTTTTGAATCATAATTTCATTAAATCCGGGCATTTTCATGGTATAATTTATAATATAGCTGTGAATACAATTAATAAGCTGTGCTTTTTTCCATATTTAATATTAAAGTTGGTTAAAATTCCCATTTTTAAAAGAATATTATAAAATATATTGCGCTTTTTTTAACCTTGGTCAAAGACCAGTCAGTACCTAATTCACTCAACATTTCTTCAGAAAAACTTACAGAAAATAGTTTACCTCACAGAACAACTATGTTTTAATTATAATTATGAGTTGATCAACGCTTTTCTATTTTCAGAAGGTTATATGCTTCTGATCAAATCCTGTTTTCTTCCTCATAACCGCAATTTTCATTCTCAATTATGAAAGGTAGTATTTCATGAAAAACCATCAACAACCAACTTCGCATACCGCCGGTATGGACAATTCTACTATTTGGCAGATCGTACCTGATTTGCTCTTGCATATGAATGCCGATGGTGTATTTTTGGGGTATAATCAACCCCAAAACATGAAACTTTATCTTCCTCCAGATGAATTTATAAATAAAAATATTAAAGATCTATTCTCCGAATACATTGCTGATAATGCTATCAAAAAAATTAAAAAGACACTTTACACAGACACTATCAGATATTTCCATTACCACATTATTATCGACGGCAGGAAAGAATATTTTGAAGCACGTTTTGTAAAGTATAATGACAATGAAGTTCTGGTCATTATCAGAGATATCACCGATATAACGAATATGAAAAAAAAGCTTGATTTTTTAAGCAATCATGATTCTTTGACAAAAGCATTCAATCGCAATTATTTTGACGAAGTCATGTCAAATTTTAAAAAAGAAAATAGGAAAAGTCCCTTTGGCCTCATGATCTGTGATATCGACAGTCTGAAACTGATAAATGATTCTATGGGGCACAGCATGGGAGACAAACTGATAAAGTCTGCCGCAAAAATATTATTTTCATGTCTTGTTGAAGGAGACTCATTATTTCGGATCGGCGGTGATGAATTTGTCATTATTTCTATAAAACAGGATATGTCTGAACTTGAAAAAAAAATAAAGCAATCTATTGAGTCATACAATAAACTTTATTCAAACATGTATCTTAGCGTTTCTCTCGGCTGGCAGTTATTTACCGACAAAAATAGCATCCAGAAAATTTTTGATTCCGCAGATAACAATATGTATAAAGAAAAGCTCTATAATACACCTATAGTCAGAGAAATAATCATAAACAATATCCTGTCCATTTTAGAAAAGGCGGATTTTTTGAAATATGACAATATTACCTTACTGAAATATCTATTGAAAATATATGCGTCAAAACTTCATTTATCGTCCTCTATAATTGGGCAGCTGGATAAACTGACCACCGTACATAATATAGGTCTTATTGGTATTTCAAAAAACACGCTGGCAAAAAAATTCCTTCCATCTGAAAAAGAACAGATAGAGCTGCGGCGCCACTGCGAAATCGGCTTTCGTATATTGAATATGTCCACAAAATACTCCGATGTGGCTGATTATATTCTCAAGCATCATGAAAACTGGGATGGCTCCGGTTATCCACTGGGTCTGTTTGGCGAAGAAATTCCCCTTATATGCAGGATTTTCAGACTGGCTGATGATTTTCATGCTATGCTTTTAATGGAATCACCGGTGTCTGGTCAGGCGTATGAATCCTTAGCCGCAAAAATTGAAAATGCATCGGGGAGTTTATATGACCCTTATCTTGCTGCGAATTTTCTCCTGACGATCAAACAAAATAAAGATGGTATATTGAGTGTATTAAAAACAGAAACAATAAATAAATCAGCAGAAAATGATCTGTAAAAGTGCCGCATGGAGATTACATAAATGAATAAATATATAGAGAAGGCTGAGCGCACACACAAGCTTACAGAGGATGAACTTGTTTCACTGCTTCAGGACCCATCCAGCAGCGGAGAACTTGCCATCTCTGCAGACCGGGTCCGCGCAAAATATGTGGGAAGTGGCATACATTTACGCGGTCTTATAGAATTTTCCAACATATGCCGCCAAAATTGCCTTTACTGCGGTTTGCGCCGTGATAATCCTAAGATAGAGCGCTATCGTCTCAGTGAAGCAGAAATTCTGGAACTTGCAAAAAAAGCAAAGAGTTATGGCTACAAAACTGTGGTATTGCAGTCGGGAGAAGATATTTATTTTTCCGTGAAAGTCTTAACGAATCTTTTGTATAAAATAAAAGAAATGGACCTTGCCATTACACTTTCTCTGGGTGAACGCAGTTTAGACGAATACAGAGCTTTCAAGCAGGCTGGTGCAGACCGTTATCTTCTGCGTATTGAAACCACGGACAAAAATCTTTACGAGCAGTTGGATCCTGGAATGAGTTTTAAAAACAGGAAAAGCTGCCTCTGGAATTTAAAGGAGCTGGGCTATGAAGTCGGCACAGGCTGCCTTATAGGATTACCCGGACAAACTCTGCATTCTCTTGCTCAGGATATCCTTTTTTTTCAGCAGCTGGACGCCGATATGATCGGCATAGGCCCATTGATTCCCAACATGGATACACCTCTGGCTTTTGCCGCTAAAGGCGATTTTGACCTGACAAAAAAAATGGTGTCACTGCTCAGATTATTGCTGCCGGAAGCGAACATCCCTGCCACAACAGCAATGGAAACATTGAAAGCAGATGCCCGCGTCATAATCCTGCAGGCAGGAGCAAATGTAGTGATGCCGAATGTTACGGAAGGTGATTACAGACGAAAGTATGCCCTTTATCCCGGTAAAATTTGCGTTGCCGATACTCCTGCTCAATGCCGCTGCTGCATAGGCGGGAAGATAAAATCCATAGGCAGATATGTTGCCCAGGACAAAGGTTTTCGATCGCATATCAGCACCAGATCATATTAATATACTATATTTGAAAGGGGAATTTTTATGTATGATATTTGTATTATAGGTGCCGGAACTGTCGGCATGAATCTGGCCAGAGAACTTTCAAAATACAAGCTCAACATTTGTGTGCTTGAAAAGGAGGCAGATGTGAGCTGCGGCTGTTCAAAAGGCAACAGCGGGATCGTCCACGGCGGATATTCAGACAAACCCGGTACTTTAAAAGCTGAACTATGCGTAAAGGGCAACAGAATGTATGCTCAGCTTGAAAAAGAACTGCATTTCGGTTACAGACAAACCGGTTCCTTTGTCCTTGCTTTCAGTGATGAGGAAATGTCCACATTACAAAAACTTTACGATTATGGTATAGCGAACGGCGTTGAGGGTTTGAAAATAATGGATGCAGCAGAAACCAGGCAGCATGAACCGCATGTAAGCAGCGAAGTAAGGGCATCATTATACTGCAGAAACGCCGGCGTTGTATCACCCTATGAATTTGTTATAGCGCTAGCAGAAAACTCTATAAAAAATGGCGTTGATGTACTGCTTGAACATAAAGTTGAAAGCATAGAAAAAAAAGATAATGTCTTTTCTGTCAAGACAAAAAAACAAACTATTGAAAGCCGCTTCGTAGTGAATGCTGCCGGTATATACAGTGATGCGGTTGCCTTGATGGCCGGCATAGATGGTTATAAAATAGTACCTCGACGCGGACAATACGTCATTTTAGACAAGGAACAAAGCCATCTGGTCAAATCAGTCATATTCCAGTGTCCTACCAAGCTTGGCAAAGGTATACTGGTAACGGCCACATACCATGGTAATCTTATGATAGGTCCCAATGCCGAAGAAATTGATGATAAGGCAGATGTAGGTACGGATGAAAATACACTCCGGCACATTACAGAAACAGCCCGCAAATCTGTTCCTGATATAGATATGCGCAAAGCTCTCAAATCATTTGCCGGCAATCGCCCGGCTGCCAATCAAAAAGACTGGATAATTGAAGAAAGCAAAATAAATGGCTTCATTAATCTTATAGGTATTGATTCACCGGGGCTTACATCCTCACCGGCGATAGCGCTGAAAGTAATTGATATATTAGAAAAAGCCAAACTTAAGCTGGAAAAAAATCCTGATTTTACAGCTGAACGCAAACCTATAATACGTAAAAAAACCGCCGATTTCAAAGGTGTGATCGACTCTCCTGATCCAGAGCTTAATATTATATGCCGCTGTGAACAGGTCACCGAGTCAGAAATAGTAGATTGTCTGCATCGAGGCATTCCCGTAAAATCTGTCGATGCCGTAGGACGCCGCACACGTGCCAGCTATGGTCGCTGCCAAAACGCCTTTTGCGGACCGCGCATACGAAAACTATTGGCCCGCGAGCTCAATGTTCCTATAGAAGAAATAGCCGAAAAAGGCAAGGAAACTTCTGGTCTTGCAGAACGGGCAAAACGTATGTCCCTGCTAAAGATGTAAATACAAAAAACTGTCAGTATACGCTGGCAGTTTTTTGTATTTACATCTTTTATTATTTGCTTCAAGCAATATAAATATTGCCAATTATTGCTCCTATAGTATAAAATATATCATGTTCTGATATGCTGCATAATAATATGATCTTTATTTTTCCAACACAATTTATTTACTGCGGGGAGATACTTATGTTTCAAACTGAATATACTACTAAAGAAAAACAGATATTAAAAGAAAAGTTATTTTGCGCTCATAAATACCTTCTCGAAAACAGCGACATGATAAACGCCGTAAAGATGAAACAACTGGCTCAAAAATTAATGAGCGGAGAGTTCACAATAGCTTTTTGCGGCCATTTTTCAGCAGGAAAATCAAAAATGATCAATACACTGCTCGGTGAAAATCTGCTTCCCTCCAGTCCTATTCCCACCAGTGCCAATCTGGTAAAAATAAGATGGGGAGATGACTGCGCCAGAGTCTTCTTCAAAAAAGAAAAACCACGCCTTTATCTTGCTCCTTACGATTACGAAATGATAAAAGAACACTGCCAGGACGGTGATCAAATCGAAAAAATTGAAATAGACGATTCCAGTCTCGATTTGTCGGCAGGCATAGCGATAATGGACACTCCGGGAGTAGATTCCGCGGACGATGCTCATCGTATTTCCACTGAATCTGCACTCCATTTAGCAGATTTAATATTTTATATAATGGACTATAATCACGTTCAATCTGAACTTAATTTTATGTTTACGCAAAATCTTATCAAGGCAGGCAAAGAAATATATCTGACCATTAATCAAATAGATAAACACTCCGAACAGGAAATTCCCTTTGCTGATTTTAAAAGAGGGGTGATCGAATCCTTTGCTGCATGGGGCGTGAGACCCGCCAAAATTTTTTATACCTCACTGACAGAAAAAAATCATCCGCATAATCAGTTCAGCGAATTAAAAGCCTTTTTAAAGGAGCGTTTGGACAGCAAGGACAGCCTGCTTCTGCATTCTGTCCAGCATGCGATGCAGAAAATTCTTGCCGATCATTTTGCTATCCGCAAGGAAAAAAATGAAACAGAACTCCAGCCTTTCAGAAAACTTTTATCGCAATTCAGTCCTGAAGAAAAGAATCACTTTAATTCTGATTACAATACTTTACGTGAAAAAAATGAATATTTGACACAAAATTTAACCGCACTGAAAAGCAATTTTGTCACTGAAATAGATAAAATACTTAATAATGCATATCTTATGCCTTTTGAAACCAGAGAGCTGGCCAAAAATTATTTGGCAGCCCGGCAGCCCGGTTTTAAAACAGGCTTATTTTTTGCCAAAAGAAAAACGCAGCTTGAAAAAGAAAAAAGATTGAATATTTTTTACAAAGCTATACTTGAAAAAACAAAATCACAAATCGAATGGCATATACATACATTTCTCAGCAATTATGTACAGGAAAATCATATAAATGACAGTTCAATATCAGCCGATATACAAACCCTTGACATATTATTCCCGATCAGTCTGCCTCTGGAGGCGGTAAAAGAAGGTGCCCGCCTTTCGGATGAATCCGTATCAAATTATACTGATGATGTATCCGCTGAAATAAAACATTTTACTAAAAATATACTTGCTCCTCTGCAGGACAGAATATTAACAGCAGTTCGTCATGAATTAACGGCATCACAGGAAAAACTCAAGCAGGAATCTGCAGATATGCAAAAATACATTTCCGCGCTGAAGAGAATTCAAGATCAGACAGAAAGCATATTGGATCAGCAGAAACAATTAGCTGCACTATTAGATCGGCCGCAGGCAATACCCGATGATTGTGAATTATTTACAGAAATGAAACAGGAATTTGAAATAATTGCAGGAAATAAAACTTTGAAAAAAAAAGTATTCCCGCCGGTACATTCTGTATCTACAGTTTCTGCTACTGCTTCACCCGCTATCCGTGACACAGAGGCTTCCACTGCAACTGCAGCCGGAAAATTGAAAACAACTGCGCAAAAGCTGCTGCAAACAGCTGCTGTCCTAAAAGATCTTTCGGGGTTTTCAAAACTCTCCTCAGAACTGCAGGATAAAGCACTGCGCCTGGATAAAAAAGGTTTTACAGTAGCTTTATTCGGTGCTTTCAGTGCCGGTAAATCATCCTTTGCCAATGCACTGATAGGCGCAAAAGTGCTGCCGGTATCCCCTAATCCCATGACCGCAGCTATCAATAATATCAGACCTGTGGATAAAACTCATCCTCACGAAAGCGTTATTGTCAAAATAAAAACAGAAGCTGACATTCTTACCGATCTTAACGGTGCTCTAAAAATCTTTGGCATACAGACAACTGATCTGGCTGATGCTGTCAGCAAGATAAAAGCACTGCCGCCAAGCAGCCGCATAGAGCAGGATCATGTTGAAAAAACCAGCTACTCTTTTTTACAGGCATTTATGCACGGCTACAGCAATTTTTCCGAGCAGCTTGGCATGACTATATCTGCAGGAATCAGTGAATTTGATGACTATGTGGCATTAGAAGAAAAATCCTGCTTTGTGGAATGGATAGATCTTTATTACGACTGTCCTCTGACCCGCAGAGGAATAACGCTTGTTGATACTCCCGGTGCAGATTCGGTCAATACACGCCATACCGGAGTTGCTTTTGATTTCATTAAAAATGCGGACGCCATTTTATTTGTCACATATTATAATCATGCTTTTTCCAGAGCCGACAGAGAATTTCTGATCCAGCTCGGGCGCGTAAAAGAATCTTTCCAGCTTGATAAAATGTTCTTCATTATAAATGCCATTGATTTGGCGGCTAATGACGAAGAAAAAGATGCCGTCGTATCTTACGTTCGCGGGCAGCTCATAAAGTACGGCATCAGAAACCCTTATCTGAGTACCTTATCCAGCCTGATGGCTCTCAAGGAAAAACAGAACGCGGGAGATTCTATTTCCTCCGGCATGGCTGCTTTTGAAAAAGCTTTTTACCGCTTCATAACCAACGACCTATCCGAAATGGTAATAGACTCTTCTGAAAATGAATGCAAAAGAGTCATTGCTCTCATAAAAAAGCTTATACTAAACGCTCAAAAAAATGATGTTCAGAAAAAAGCAGAAAAAAGCAGCATAAGCCGGCAGAGAAATTTAGTAAATGATATTATAGCTAATACTGAAGCAGAGAATCTGCAAAGAAAATCTGAACAAGAAACCGCCGAACTGCTTTATTATGTCAAGCAGCGTGTGTTTCTGCGCTTCAATGAATTTTTTCGTGAGTCTTTCAATCCTGCCATATTGCGTGATGACAGTCCTGCCCTCAAAAAAGTCTTAAAAAACGCACTTGACGATTTTCTCGAACAGCTGGGTTTTGATTTTGTGCAAGAGATGCAGGCAACGATGCTGCGCTTGGACCGTTTTACCGAAAAATCACTCAGCGAATACAGTGAATCGATTGCCCATTCCATTCATGAAATAAATACCGATCTCACTTTTACAGATTTTGAACTATCCCACAATGCAGAGCTTATCTTTGAAAATACTTTTACAAATATCCCCCGTGAAAAATTTTCCAAGGTAATGTCGTATTTCAAAAATGCCGTATCTTTTTTTGAAAAAGGTGACAATAAATTGATGCGTGACGAACTGCAAAAACAACTCGATAAATTTGCCGACGGCTATCTTACTGTACAAAAAGAAAATTTTAATCTTCATTATAATGCATTGCTCAGCCGTGAAGCAGACACTATTGCAGCAAAAATACTGGAACAGTCTGATGATTTCTATCTGGCATTAATTTCCGCGTTGGAGGATAAGAAAATATTGACAGAATTACTCCATGCCGAACAACAATTATCTGCTATTCATTGAATAGCAGATAATTGTTGTTCTTTATGCTCACCTTCAGCAAAATATTTTATGCCGCATAGAAACATTGCCTGCTACCCGGTTGAGCTTAAACTGCGCTGCGAATAAGATGCAGGATTTCTCCGCGCATATGCAAAAAATCATCACAATGGTAAATACTTTCTGTGTTTTCCTGGGCAGCAGAATAAGTGAATGAGGTTTTATATTCTCTGATTATCCGGCCCGGACCTTTCGCCATTACGAGCACCCTCGTTCCCAATGATAATGCTTCATCTACATCATGTGTTATAAATAGAATCGTGTTGTTCAATTCCAGCCATATTTTCCTGAGCATAGCCTGCATCTGTTCCCGAGTCAGGGCATCAAGTGCACCGAACGGTTCATCCATCAGCAGAACAAGCGGATTATTGATCAACGTTCTGGCTATTGCGACTCTCTGCTTCATGCCTCCTGATAGTTCATAGGGTTTATGATTTCTGAAGGCAAGCAAACCAACCTTTTCAAGATAATCTGTTATCAGATCTTCTGACTGCTTTTTGGAAAAATGCCTCATTTTCAAACCAAATCTTATATTTTCTGCCACGTTCAGCCATGGATAAAGCGGTGGCTGCTGAAAAACCACACCACGCTGCCAATCAGGACCTGCTATAGCCTTTGTACCGAATTGAGCTGTTCCTTGTGAAGGAAATATAAATCCGGCAATAATCTTCAGCAAGGTACTTTTGCCGCAGCCTGACGGACCCAGTACACATACGAATTCTTTTTTATTAAGGCTCAGATCAATGTTTTCCAGCACATTCGCACTATCTGCCGAATAAGCCAGAGATACATTGCTGAGTCTTATTATATTCTCTAAATTTTCCTGTTGCCTGACAGAAATCATACTGATAACTCCTAAATAAATTTTATTTTGTGGCGGCTTCAATAAAAGCCGGATTCACTGCTTTTTCAAATACAGCAATTTCCGGAACCGAATCAATTGCCTTTTGTTCCACCAGAAAATCTGCTGTATCTTTCAATGTCTTCACAAAATCTCCCTTTTTACTGCTTGTTCCGAGATACTGTTCTGTAAGCTGATCTTTTCCTGAAAGCCATAAAAGTTCTTTCATTTCCTTAAGACTTTCAGCCTGATCTATCTTTAGTTCCGATGCTACGCTCTGTGCTGCCTCGTCAGATTTGTCACTATATAATTTAAAAGCCTTTTCCTGCAATTGTACATATTTCTTTACTATATCAGGACATTTTTGCGCAAATTCGGTTCTTACAATGCCAACATCTGCCGTTACGATCCCCTTTTGCGCCAGCTCACGGCTGGTTACCAAAAGCTTGCCGTCATTAAGCAGTTTTCCCAAGGTAGGCTGCCATACATAGGCCGCATCAATATCGCCGCGCTGCCACGCCGCAAAGATTTCCGGCGGCTGCATATCAAGAATCCTGACATCTCCCTGATTTATTCCTTCAAGTTTAAGCGCATTAAGCAAACTATAATGTGTAGTCGAGCCTGAGGGGACAGCTATTTTTTTCCCTTTTAAATCTTTTATTGAATTTACTCCGGCGCTATTTTTTACCGCCAGTGCTTCATTATCCCCCTCCACGTCATGTATCCAGAAAACTTCATAAGGTATTCCCTTGGCAATACCTATAGCAGCCGGTGTTGAACCCAGTATGGCAATATCAATGCTGCCGGCCGTCATAGCCGTGTTGACATCACGTCCTGAATCAAACTGCTTGAAATTGACTTTGACTCCCAGCTCTTTTTCATACCATTGTTTGGCTACCAGCTCGTCATTGGGTATGGCCTGCAATCCTATCGTAATGGATTCGGGTGTTTCATTTGCAGTATCATTTTTAGCAGCCTGATTATTGCCGCAGCCGGCAAACAATAAAGACATAATTACCAGCACCATAAAACTTAAACTCAATTTGTTTTTCATCACTATGCTCTCCCTTATTCTTTTCCCTTCCATGGGATAATCTTATTTTCCATAAATTTCAACAGCACATCTAACATTATTCCGGTAATACCCATAATAAAAATTCCGACAAAAATCACATCACTGAGGAGAAATTTGCTGGCGTCAAGCACCATCCAGCCTATCCCTGTCTCGGCCGCCACCATCTCGGCTGCTACCAAAGTCGTGTAGGAAAATCCCAGAGCCGTCCGCAGGCCTGTAAAAAGATCTGGCAGACAGGCCGGCAGTACAACGTAAACAAATACCTGATATTTATTTGCTCCGAGCGTATAGGCCCCGGAGATATAGTCCCGTTTGATTTTCATCACACCGGAAATACAGGCAAGATATACCGGCGCAAATCCGGCAAGATACAACAGCATTATTTTGGAGCTGTTGCCTATTCCCATCCAGATGACCAGCATAGTATAATATGCCAGCGGCGGCAGCGGGCGGTAAAAACCTACCAGCGGTTCAAGAACGGCTCGTATTTTTGAATTATAACCGCTCAGAAGTCCGGCAGGAACAGCAGTAAGACAAACAAAAACAAACGCTGCCAATAATCTCTCAATACTGTCAAAAAGATGCGTTGACAGTGCCGCCCCCTTGTATCCTTCGCTCAGGATATCAATAAAGGTCTTATATACTTTGCCCGGCGGTGGTATTATCACCTCAGAAAACAGTTTCCACTCGGTTGCTGCATACCAACTTATAAAAATAACAGCCACTGTCGACAGTGTGATCAAGTGCTCGGTTGTCAGCCAAATTTTTGGTTTGCAGGGAAAATTTCTCTTGATTTTCACTTGTGAATCAGCCAAAGACATAACACCGTCCTTTCTTTTAAACTCTTATTTCTGCCAGGGCATTGTGAACAGCTGAAACGATTTTATCTATCTCATCTTTATTGACTACCAGTGCCGGAGCCAGCACCAACACGTTATTTTGCCCCGGTATACTGCGATTCATCTTTCCGATCAATACCCCGCATTGAGCTGCTTTATTTACTATTGCCGCCATGCAGGCTTCATTGATCGGCATTTTACTCTTCCTGTCACTGACAAGCTCTATGCCGACAAACAATCCTTTGCCTCTTATATCACCGATTATCGGCATATCCCTGAACTCATTCAGCTTCTCCAGTAAATAAGCTCCCATTTTTTCACTGTTGACAAATAATTGCTGTTCCTGCATGATTTTTATATTTTCCAAGGCAGCCGCGCATGCCCCCGCGCTCCCGCCAAAAGTACTGATATCACGAAAATAACCTGTTTTATCAGCTGATCCACTTATAAATTCATTAAAAATCTTTTCAGTCGCCATTGTAGCGGACAACGGCATATAGGAACTCGTTATTCCCTTGGCTGTTGTCACTATATCCGGTCTGACGCCCCAATGGAAATGACCGAAGGCTTTTCCTGTGCGTCCAAAACCTGTCACAACTTCATCTATGATAAGCAGTACGGCATATTTACGGCATATTTTCTGGATTATTTCAAAATATTCTGCCACAGGAATAATGATTCCGCCGCCTGCCGTAATCGGTTCAAGAATCAATGCTCCCACAGTATCGGGATTTTCCTGCCTTATGACTTTTTCCAGCACATGCGCGCATTGGATATCACAAGACGGATATTTTTTACCGAAAGGACAGCGATAACAATATGCCGCCGGGATACTTTTAAATCCCGGGACAAACGGTCCATAAGCCTCTGTCCTTTCTGCCTGTCCTGTCGCACTGAGCGCCGCCAGTGTAGTTCCATGATAATCCCGCTCGCGGTAAAGAATCTTGTACTTATTCATTTTATATTTAAGGCGGTTATATTGTCTTGCCAGTTTAAATGCTTTTTCATTGGCTTCTGAGCCACTGCTTGAAAAATATACACGGCTAAGCTCCGGAATCATCTGGCTAAGTTTTTGCGCCAGCAGAATAGCCGGCGGATTTCCGGCACTGCCGGAATAATATGGCAGTCGTACCAGCTGCCTGTATGCCGCTTTAGCGATCGATTCCTGCCCATAACCAGCATTGACACACCATACACCACCGGAAACAGCATCCAAAAATTCTCTGCCGTGTATATCCTTTATCCGGCACCCTTTTCCCTCGGCGATGATGAACGGCTCCTTATATTCAAAAATTTTATGCTGCGTGATATGATGCCATAAATGCTTCTTATCAATATCTATAAGTTCCTGTGTCTGTTCTATGTCTTTCAATATTTATTCCTCCCCAAAATAAAAAGACCGGAAAGCTGATATATCCTGCTTTCCGGCCTTTAGTTTTCTAATCGGCCGATCCAATAATATAATTATGAATCTTACTTTTTTCTCCTGCGTGTCAAATTAATGCAAAATTTATACATATCTGCGCGATATACACTTTTTTCATATTCCCATGGTCGCTCCTGCACATCGACCACCAGTCTTTTGGACAAAAGAGCACAGCATTGTGTATTGCTGAATAATTTGAGCAATTTTTTTTCTTCTGCCGTCGGAATTATAGCCGATATAGTTTGCTTGGCTTCCCATAGAGTGACGCCCAGATCATTTTCCAATATATCGTAAGTGGAAATATCGTTCAAATCATAGCTCAATAATTTCTTACCGACTCCCAATGGATAATATTGCTTTTCAATAACGATCGGCATATCATCTGCCAAGCGCAGACGCACCGTCTGATATACCTGATATGTACCGAATATTGCCAGAACATCCTGCGGTGCTTCCACTACGCCGCGATGCAGCAGTTGTATACTGGGTTTCATTCCCATTTCATTGACAATATCAAAATAGGTGCTCAAATTTCCCAGCCATTCCTCTATTGATCTCACAGACACAAAAGTTCCTAATCCCTGCCGTGTTTCTAGGACGCCCTCTTCTGTAAGTTTTCTGACAGCCCGCCTTACAGTCGCTCTGCTGACCTGAAATAACTCCATCAATTCATGTTCGGATGGAAGCCGTCCGGTATATGATCCCTTTAAAATTTCATTGCGCAAAAAAGTCCCGACCTGCAAATACAGTGGTACAGCATCATCTCTATCAAAGCGATTCATATTCTCACCGTCCGTTCACACTGCTCATAGTGACATTACCAGATGTTTTAGCAAACACTCCTGAATAATAATTTGCGAAACATTTTCCCCTGCATTCAACTGCCACCTTTCCAAAGCAGATTTTTACTTATAATGATATTATGATATCCGTACAAGTATAACTGCAGAACAATATTCACTCGCACATATTAGAACCGAACCATAATAACTATATATTCAACTTTCTGTTTATCAGATCAGCTGGCTCTGTATAAAAATCTTATTTGGTATATTATCACAAAATCTCTTAATTGTAAGTCATCTAAACGACAATTGACTTTTTATTTGCATAAAATTAAATCTAAACTGCCATCTCAAAGTAAGCATTATGAAAATCTAAAAAAAACGACTCATTCCCTAAAAAAGACAAATGAAATCAACACAGATAATAGATCTTCGCTCTAAAAGAACAAAGTACAGCAAGAAATATCCTGCTGTACTTGAGGTGATTAATTATTTATCGGTGAGATGAAATCCCACTATAAAAGTAAGCATTATGAAATTATCTGCAAATCAAAAAACAAATAAGAAGTTATGTGAACACAGTTTTAGCTTGACAGGCAATTTCAAGAGATGAACCATGATAATCAAAATTCACACGCACCCTTCCTTGATATTATTTCATGCTCATTGCACTTTCCTCCAAGATAGTACAGGTCAAAAAGGTGCGTACTTGTTTTTACTAACAAATACATTGTATAGAGCTTGGTTTATTATGGCTGGACGCCCATCCCGATATATCCACTCCTGCTATGTACAATCATGAACATGCTATGGTTCTGAGAAATTTATTAGGAGAGGGTGACCCAGAATTTTCTTCTGAAGTAAAATTCCCTATAAAATCTAACATGGTAATGTACGGTGGTCTGAAGGAAATTCCCCCAAGCGAAAAGAAGATAGTAAATCGGTTAGGCTTACGCTGGGCAAGTCCGAAAGCCTTAGCAGAAACTAGTGCTCCTGTACTGGACTGGCTGACTAAAAACCAAATAAAGCATCTTGCGGTTCACTTTGATTTGGATGTTTTGGACCCTTCTCTGTTCCGCTCCCTGCTTTTTTCTAAACCGGGAGAGCCTCCATTTAACGCTCCCAGCGGAGATATGACATTGCAGCAGATCGCCCGGCTTATTCATGATATCTACAAGCAAACAGATGTAGTAGGATTATCCATAGCAGAGCATCTTCCTTGGGATGCCCTCAATCTGCGAAATTTTATGACTGCTATCCCAATATTCAAACAATAAACATACCATAAAAACCACAAAATGAGGCTGCTGCATAAGTAAAAAATCACTCATGCAGCAGCCTCATTATTTCTCTATAATTTTATTTTATATAATATCATAATACAAGTTATTTAGATTACACGCTGGATATGTAAGGCAAGTAAACTGATTTCTTCCGGAAAAACATCTGTCTGAAGCTCGCTAACAATGTCAGTGCAGATTTCCGCAGCTAGTGCATAGGCCTGAGGAAAACTGGTTTGCACATATTTATTCATATCGACCGAAATGCGCTCGTGTTTTTTGATGCGCAAAATCATATAAGAAACATGACTCATAAGTCGATTATATTTGAGCGTATTCTTGGAAAAATTGCGATTTAAAGCAAGTTCAATCTTGTGAATGAGAATGGCAGCAAGTTTGGCATCTGCAAGACTTGCTGCTGCATTTTCACCCGAAAGCCCAGCGTGAATATGCAGCGAAAGATACCCAGTTTCTTCGACTGGCAGATGGATGCCAATTTTACGATAAATGACATTCAGTCCTTTCTTGGCTATATGATATTCATCCGGGAACATGGACATAATATCATGGTGAAATGGATTGGGTAATAATACCCCATTATAACTGCGCTTTACAGCCATGGCAATATGGTCGGCCATGGGCAGCAAAATATCTTTATTGATGTCCTGGAATTTTTTTCTGCCTCACTGATGATCTGCACCGCAATTTCAATAAAAATTGGATTAATGCTGTTGATTTTCTGTAATGCGCTGTTATTTCCATCGTTTGTCAGTGTATAAATTTTAGCATCATGAGTATCCTCAAGCCGTTCGCCATTCTTACGTCCAAATCCCAAACCTTTACCAATCAAAATGACTTCATGATGATCGCTGTCAAGTGCCAGAAGACTGTTGTTATTTAATGCCTTGATAATCCGGTACGTAAAAGCTCCCCCCCTTGCAGACAACAATTATTATTTATTATACCTTATAACAAGAAACTTCGTCATCTGCAGGAGGATTTTTTCTGTTATTTTTCTAAATAGGCAACTTCAGCAAGTGCTTCAATTTCACCAATCTTTTCCATATGAATTTCTTCATTTTCCTGCAGGCCTGTGAAAATTACGAGGCAAGCATCAGAAGCGGCTTTTTCCCTTATAAATGCTGCATCAAATTGCATGAGTTTATCACCTTTTTTAACCTGCTGGCCCTTTTCAACAAAGACTTCAAACCCTTGTCCTTTCAGGTTGACGGTATCTATACCAATATGCAGCAGATATTCCACTCCGTCTGATGTTTTCATACCTATGGCGTGTTTTGTATCAAAAACAAAAACTACCTCTCCATCGTCCGGAGCGACAACGGTGCCGTCCGAAGGATAGACGAAATAACCATCACCCATCATTTTACTGGAGAAAGCAGTATCAGGCGCTTCTGTGATCGGATGCACTGTGCCGTTAAACGGGGAATAAAGTGCATGCTTTTGTCTGATTACCGCTGTTTTCGTTTCCATTTCGAAAACTTTTGCCGCAGAACCTGCCGACGTCATTACGTCAAGTTCCGGTTCTGTTTCCGGAGCCGTTTGCAAATAAGTATCAAGATTGGTTTTGATAACAGTCACTTTAGGTCCATAGACGACCTGGACCCCAGTACCCTTGACTATCACTCCGACTGCACCCGTGGCCTTGAGCATTTTTTCATCGACGAGCGAAGAATCCTTAACTGAGCAGCGCAGCCGAGTTGCGCAGCAATCGACAGAAGTGATATTTCCTCTGCTGCCGAGGGCACGTGCGATAAGACTGCTCATTTCATCCGTATCGGCAGCATTGATACTGCCTTTATTTTTACGAGAGTTGACATCGGCTTTCATATAAAGCTTTGTTTCTTGATCATCATCCTCACGCCCGGGAGTTTTAAGATTGAATTTCTTGATGAGAAAAGTGAAAATAAAATAATAAAGAAAAAAATAAACAATGCCGACAGGAATGATATACATCCAGCTTGTTTTATCATTCCCCTGCAGAATGCCGAAAATAAAAAGATCAAGCAGTCCGCCGGAAAAAGTAAGCCCTACCGCTATGTTCAGCATGTGCGCGATCATATAGGCGGCACCGGCAAGTACGACTTGTACATAAAAGAGCATCGGTGCAACAAACAGGAAGGAAAATTCGATTGGTTCTGTAATACCGGTCAGCATACATGTCAGCGCCGCTGAAAGAAGCAACCCCTTGGCTATGCGTTTTTTCTCCGGCCGTGCGCAACGATACATCGCAAGAGCGGCACCAGGCAACCCGAATATCATGAAAATAAATTCACCGGAAAAATATCGCGTGGCATCAGCACTGAAATGCGTTACATCAGGCGAGGCAAGCTGAGCAAAGAAAATATTCTGGCCTCCCTGAATGAGATTGCCATCTACCATCATAGAGCCGCCGACGCCTGTCTGCCAGAATGGCAGATAAAAAACATGATGCAGTCCAAATGGAATAAGTGCACGCTTTACGATGCCGAAAATGAGTGTGCCAATATACCCCGTACCTGTGACAAGTCCGCCAAGAGAAAAAATTGCGTTCTGGGCAATCGGCCAAATGAAATACATTAAAATACCTACAAAAAGATAAACTATTGTGGAAATAATCGGAATAAATCTTGCTCCTCCAAAAAAGGAAAGTGCGTCTGGCAGTACTATCTTATGATATCGATTATGCAGCCAGGCTACACCGATACCGACGATGATTCCGCCGAATACCCCCATCTGCAGAGACGTAATGCCGGTGGTATTTGCTATGGTTCCTTCCAGTACTCCCGGGGCAACCGTACCGTCCGGCAGAACCTTTCCTGTAAGCTGAAGAACGGCATTGCAGGAAACATGCATAACAAAAAAGGCAATCATGGCAGAAAGAGCCGCAACCTCTTTTTCGGCTTTCGCCATACCAATAGCGACCCCAACGGCAAAAATAATCGGCAGATTGCCAAAGATAATATTGCCTGCGCTGCTCATTATAGTAAGCAGTGCATGAAGTACAGTACCATTTCCCAGAATACCTTCAAGACCATACATCTTAATTGTATTGGCGTTAGTAAACGAACTGCCGATACCTAAAAGCAGCCCGGCAATCGGCAGGATGGCAACCGGCAGCATAAAACTGCGGCCGACACGTTGCAGCACGCTGAAAATTTCGTCTTTCATAAATCTTATCCCTTCTTTCTGTGCTACGATAACGTAACTAAAATTATTGTTTTTCTATCTACTAAACTAAAATAAAGCCTATAAAAAAAGCATTAACTATACTCCGCCTTTTTCAGCGAAGAATAGTTAATGCCTGCCTTACCAGTAACACACTAATATATATCCATATTATAAAGCTATGACAAATAAATTGCAAGTCTGCATGAAAACTAATACTGAATTTATTTATTGGATTAGAGCTCCGTGAATCTGATGCTTATTAAACCATTTGACATAATCGTATAATCCCAACCGAGGAAGCCTTGCTTGTGGAGCTTAACCCTCATTTATCGAGTCCCATAGATTTTTCGATTTTTGCGGAAAATCTCCACAATGGCTTGAGTTAGTTCATCATCTTTCTTTCGTTCCTGCAAATCGTAATAATATATTATTTTCGCCATTGTCTTTTTTATTTCTGCTCCGATATAATATTTCTCATCATCCTCAGTATTTTCGTTATTCTCTAAAAAAAGCTTCAATAATCGCTGTGAGTAACGGCCTAAAGTGCCCAAATCACTATAAACGGTATCAATACTACATTTTTTATTCCATAGCTTCCATTATTTTTTCCCAATTTTCCCCAAAAATGCACAAAAAAATCTCCCAGCAAAACGCTGGAAGCTTTGATTTTACTATGGTGCACCAAGCAGGATTCGAACCTGCGACACACGGCTTAGAAGTTTGACATATAAATGGCCTGTAAAGCTTGATATATAAGAGGTTAAGTCAATTTATTTTGTTTTGCGATGATATTCTAAAATATTGATATATCAAGCTTTTGTTGACTGTTTATAATTACTGTTACTCCCTGATTGCTCCCCAGGTTTGAGGCTGATTACTGAAAATCTGAGAAAACATTATAGATAGAGCTTTTTTATTAAAGCACATATATAAACAAATTTAGGATAGCATGTATTTATAAAAATAATTTTTTAAGTAACTTGGGGAACAATATCGTTTAAGTGATTTTACTTCAGCCATAGAAAATGTTGTTATTTTAATATTAGATAATTTAATCGTACGTTCATTGTAAATATTTACAAGCTTCAAAACTTCATTAATTAGTTTAACTATGTTAGGTTGTTTAGATGATATTATATCTTGTAATATAATAATAGTATCATTATTATATTCTTTTTTAACATGAATAGAATTTGAATATTTAGCATATATACTGTACAAAACCTGATAATCAATATTAGTATGTTTTAATTTAGCCTTTAGTTCCCTATAAGCGAGTTTATCTATTTTATTGAAATCACTATCAATGCTTATAGAATATAGATATTTTAATAATGATTCGACCATAATTCTAAATAATATATTTATTCCGGTTGAATCATTTAATGGAAGATATAATAAAAGTTTATTTAAAGCATCTTGAAATCTAGATAAAAATATCTCCCAACAATCATTATCATTTTGAATAGCATATTTGCTTAATATAGAAATAGATAAATTTACCTCTTGTATTATTTTATAAAAATCATAGATATTAATATTTTTTGCAATAGCTGATTCCGGAAAATTTTTTTTTATAAATTCTAAATATAAATTAGTTTCATCCATTAAGTTTATTCCTTGAATATTTTAATAGCAATTCTTTCATATAATTATTTTTGTTATAAGTTATATTTCTTTTTTTATTTTTGTCAGCTAATACAGTGTCAGAACAATCTTCATAATATTGGAATATTATTTCACATATAGTAGATTTATACTCTAATACTTGATCATCACTAGAACCTAATATTATCTTTAAAAACTTTCCTAATAATAGTATTCTATTTTTAAATACATAATCTTTAAAAGACAGATTTAACTTATCTAAAAAAGGTTGAATATCCTTTGTGTGTTTAAAATAATCTTTAGAAAGAAAGAATGTTGGTATAATAGAGCATAACTCAAATTTTATTTTTTCTGGCTGATTAGTATTTTTTAAAGTTTTTATGTTAATAAAAAAAAGTGTATTATTCTCCATTCAACTTTTTCATCCTTTCTATGAATTCTTTTCCTATCGCGGATAATTCATTTATCAAATTCTTATCTTGACGATCAATAATAAATTTTGATAGCTTTGTTATTGCCATTTTAGGATAATCAAAAAACAAGCTATCAAAAAAATACAAGTTGGAAAAAACACTCTTAATTCCACTCATGTTCGTATAATATGTTTTTGATTCAGAGTGAACCATTGTGAATATAACGCCTAGATTTTCTAGTTTTTTTACTTGAAAATTGGCACTATAAGTTTCTTGCATATCATTTATAACTCGCTCCAATAAATCTAATCCCAATAGAGAGTACGCATCAGGTTTTAATGGTACAAAATAAAAGTCTGACGCTAACACAGCCGCTACTGTATAAAAAGAGTATGTAGGGGGACAATCAATAAAAATATAATCATATTCATCTTTAAGATTATTTTTGTCAATAAAATTGAATAATCTTTGCTCTGAAGCACCTGTACCTGTTTCACGTTCCATAAACACTGTATCTAAATCTCCAGGAATAATAGATAGTGTATTTGATAATTTTTTTATTACATTATCTATACTTGTGGAGGTTAAATGATGTTTACCCTTTAAAAACAATTTATCTATTGAAGGAAGTTCTTTTGATATCTTACAATCAATTAGTTTGGGTTCTCCTGTAGTTTTATCAATATCTAAAATATTAAACCGTTCAAATAATGACTGTGTACAATTTGATTGTGGATCTATATCAATAACTAAAACTTCCTTATTTTCTACTTCACTAAAATAAACAGCAAGCTCTTTACATAGAGTTGTTTTCCCAACGCCTCCTTTCATATTTAAAAACGAAATAACATTTCTTATCATACTAATTCCCCCCATGAAAGATTAATATTGTTATTCGATATTTAATATGAAAATCCTATGAAATATAATTATAATACTTTATTTAATAAATGTAACAACATATTTGGGTTATATGATCCTCCTTTAAACTAACCGCATAAAAAAAAGTTCTACACCTACAAGATGTAGAACTTAATTAAATAAATATATCCTTTCGCCTGAATTCCACAGGCTCATCAGTAAGCTTAGCTTAGAGGTCGGGAGCATATGGTAAAATATCAACGATAAACTCTAAAAGTAAAAATTTGGTAATAGTTAATTTCATAATAAATCCCCCCTTGAGCATCAACACGATTTGATTATTACATATTATATAGCCTATCGTCATCAGTATAAAGGTAGCTACTCCCGTATAGACATAATATCACATTATGTTTCGACATATATATTGTATCAAAAAAAATATATGTTGTCCATCTAATATAATATAAAAAGCAATATTATATTAATAAATTAACACTTTCAACAATTGATTATACTAACCTAAAAAAGCCCCGGCACTGGTTTTTCACACCAACGCCGGGGCCTTAAAATTATTACCAAGTATATTCTAATTTAACAATCGTTGCTTTATTATCAAAATTATAATCTACACCAACACCGAGATATTTCCCATCCTTCGTAATTTTTTTTGCAACTGAATAGCCAATTTCTTTAGGACTTGGATCGTCTATTGCTTTCGGTGCGTAGCTGACTGTATGAAGAATTTTTTTGTAAGCTTGAACATTATACTGGTTCAGGCTTATTTGCGTGTCTGCGGGCAGTTTTGACGTATCTACCGTTTCAGCAGGATTTGCCGGATCAGTCACGATTGCAAAATCGGCGCTGGCTTTTTCCTGTGCAGTTTTTTCGGCTGCCGGTGCCTGCGCTGCTGTCGTGTATACGACATATTGCGGTTGCTGCCCGGACGTGACGATATATTTTATCTGCTGCGCCGCCTCCTGTGCCTGCCCTGTCGATATAGGCACCTGTGCATTATCTGCAGCAGTTTCTACACCTGCTTGTGTTTCAGCCTGCTCTTGTGATTCGGTCGTCACCGGCTGGGCAGGATGCAGATGTTCATATAAAAGATATGCGCCGACTCCTATCAAAACAAGAATCAGCGCACCAGCAATAACCTTTTTATGATTTTTTATAAAACCGATAACAGCCATATTTTCACCTCACATTGTCAGCCGAGCAGCAATGTAAATGAGAGCTGCGATCTTGGCCGCATTAAACACATCAGTCTTATGCTTATCCCACCAGCTTGTAACGTCTGTCTCTGCTGCCGTGACCGTTTCTTTGGCTTTGGCAGCCAGCTCTTTTTCAGCGTTTTCAATCTTCTGCTCAAGATTTTTGATTTCTTCTGCAAATAGGTCTGCACCCTTGGCTGTCAGATCATCGGCCGCAACCTGTAATTTTTCGATGTCGGCTTTAATGGCCGCGGTATCATCACTCGTAGCCTGCGCCGGTGTGAACGTCGTTGCATCGGTTTCGGTTGCTGCCTGTGTTGCTGTATCCTGTGCTGCAGCCTGATCAACGGTTGCTGTCTGTTCCTGAGTCTGTGTGTTTTCATCTGCCATATTTAAAACTTCCTTTCAAAATTATTCGTAATAAATGCTTGCATCATACGGTAAATCGTCGCTGTAATGGTCCGTATACTGCCATATTCTTGACACACGGTCGGGATTTTCTGCCTTAAAACTGTCTTCATGATATCCATATTGCGCGCTCCAGATAGGCACATAATCCGGCAGACAAGTTAAGTCAATCTCATTTGTCAGCCAGTTATATGAGCTGTATAAGCCGACATAATTATAGCCAACGGCATTAAGCGCAGTGATAAATGCCGTGATTGGGTATACAACGTTTTGCGGCCCGACCAGCATACTGTTATCCTCTGCATCGTACCAGATGCCCAATTCCGGATTTTTACCGTCCAGATAAGTTTTTATCCATGTGTCCACCTGCGCCGCTTCAGCTTTTGCGGTATCAATATCAGCAGCATGTCCGTAATAATACACGCCGTATTTCAGGCCATGGGCAACCGCGTTATTGACATGGTCTATAAACATATCATCAAGCTTTGAGCGTTCGCCTATTTTCAAGATGACGCCGCCGAAGCCGGCATCGGCAATCGCTTGCCAGTCTACATTTTCCTGCCATGCAGATAAATCAATAATTTTCATATTTCAATTTCCTCCGTAAGCTTGCAAGGCACGCTTATATCGCAGAAATACAGCGTATTGCCCTGCATACAGACAAAACCAGGCAGCGAAGCAATAAGGCTTTCGTTCGGGCAGTTAGACTGATTAAAGATATCCTTTATTTTGCTTTTTGTACCTTCGTCAAGATACTCATTTTGCGTCACTATTTTGATTGTCATTATTCATAACCCCTTTCTTTTGCATGGCCATGCTGATGCGGCCAGCAACATTCATACCTGCCACCGCCAAAATGACGGTTTCCGTCAGGTCTTTAAGATTTCCGGGGATGTCCCCGGTCCGGAAGCACTCAACACCGGATACTGTCACCAGCGCAAACAGGCATAAAATAAGCGCCGAGAGCTTTTGCTCATCTGCGCTCAGGAAATCCCATATGTGCTTTTTATCATTCAATTTGCATCACCTCTTTCCCAGATAGATTTTTATGATCACCTCCTTCATTTGTGCACCGCCGCATATACTGCGATTGCAGTAGTGATGCACCATGCGATTGTAGCTGTATAACTTTTTTTAGCTTTATCCCGCTCATCAAGTATTGTCTCAATGCGGGCTAGTCGGATACCAAAATCGTCGATTTTGTCAAAAAGCTTCCTGATCGAATCTTCACTCACAGCTTCACCGCCTTACTTTGCTGTTGCTGCTGAATCATTTGAAGCCGTATCTGTCGTAGCTGCGGCCGTTGATTCCGTCGTGGTGCTCTGTGCAATATAGCGTGGGCAGTCAGGATTTGTACAACTTCCGTCATCATTTTGTTTGTGCGCGCAAATAAAACATCTTTTAGTCAGTGCCATCTTCTATCGCCGTCCTTTTTGTGGTATATTCGGTTTTTAAAACCGTATAATCAGCTTTTATGCTCGCCTGTGCATCTTCATCATCTGCCAAAGTAGCCACACCCAATGAATTTACAAGCTGATCAAATTGCGGATTATATTCAGTATCTAAAGCATCAAGTTTTTGCTGTTTGGTTAATGTTACCGTAGGCACAGCAAATTTGCTGTCTGCGTAGGTATATCCTTGCTGTACAGTATCATCACACTCAATAAATTGTGCGACTATATCAGCAGTAAATCTGCCTACCGGACTTACGTCTGTTATTTCTTGTACTACTTCATTTGCTACTCTTGCCCATTTACTCATGTTTTCAACTCCTTACTGTTGATAAATAAATATTAGTATGATACAGTTTTATTAAAATATAATTGGGGGAATATAGATGGGAAATGTATTATATAAAAATGGATTTTATGACAAAGAAAATGATGGCATTCGTAATTTTAATTGGATGAGCCCAGATGCAAAAATAGTAATAGATAATCCATCTGAAAATGAATGGTTATATAGTGAAGTTGGCTATCCAGGTGCTATCTTATCAACTATTAGTTTTTCTACCAATAATGGTAAATTTAGACATACCATAAAATTACGCCCAGGCTGGCATTATATAGGAATACCTATTTCTTTATTATCTAATTATCCTTCAATAGATATTTCAATATCCGTAGATTATAAACATCAAGCTCCCCATGATACTCGTAATTTGGGGATTATGGTATCAAAATGGAAAACAGGAACGCTTGATAATTTAGACTTAAAAACTAAAAATTCTATATTGCTATATAACGACTTGCTTAGAAATACTGTTGTTAATTCATATCCAATAGAGGTTACTCTTGAGTCGACTAAGAAATGTAATTTATCTTGTGTAATGTGTTCATATAATCATTGGGATACAACTAATAATACTGCTGATTTTGACTTTGATATGTCTTATAGTGAGTACGTAAAACCAATAATTGCTTCTGCTGATTTAATAGCATTGCAGCTGTGGGGAGAACCATTAATGAGTAAGTCATTATTTCCATTACTTGATTTGATAAAATCAGTAAATGCGTCCGAGCAGGATGTAAGATTTGTTACTAATGGTACATTACTTTCAGACAGAAATATTAGTAAATTACTTGATTCAAGCTTAACTCATATAGATATAAGTACTGATGCTGCTACAAGCATTACTTATAGAAAAATAAGAGATCGTGATTTTAGCAAATTAACGCAAAACATAAAAAATCTCACAACGCAAAAACATTCTCATCATAAAAAACTTAATATATGCTTAAATATGTGTGCAATGCGAGAAAACATTAATGAAGTCGTTGATTTTGTAAAATTAGCCCATAATTTAGGTGCAGATAAATGCCATATTAAACCGTTATTTAATCGACCTGATGAAGATATGCGAACTGTTAATAGAAACAATTGGGCTTTTTATTATCCACAACAAATGCTTGATTACTATCCTTTAAAAACTCGTGAAATGCTAAATAGTGCAGTATCTACAGCGAAACAATTAGGTATTGAGTTAATATACAATGCACGCACATCTTTATCAAATATCAGCGGAGAAAAAGATATGCCGTACCCACTGCCCGTTGATGAATTTAAGCATTTATTATCAAAAGAAGAAGTTGTCACTACTAGTTCTCATAAATCTAATGAAATTTGGAATGATGCATTATATTGCGATTTACCTTGGACAACAGCATTTATTGAGACGAATGGGGATGTGCATATTTGCTGTTTATTAAGCGAAGTCACACCGCCAATTGGCAATATAAAAAATAATAGTTTTATGGAAATATGGAATGCACCTGTTTTGCAAGAAATTAGAAAATGCTGCGCAAATAATACAGTTCATCCGTTGTGCAAACAAGCTTCATGCTCTTACGTTAAGAACAGACAATAATAGTACTTACCACTCAATTATTACAACGCCTGTACCACCTGCCCCACCTGCATAACTTGCTACGGTTATTCCTGTGCAATCTCCACCGCCACCACCTGCACCAAGAGTGCCTATAGTACCTGTTCCGTTATTACTAAGTGCAGTATAAGATAAAATACTATTTCCGCCATTGCCCCCAGTTCCGCCTGTACTAGTAGAAGATGGGGCTAATAGTTGTGGAGCATCACCAATCCCGCCAATCCCATTTATATCTCCATTAGTTCCTACCCCACCACTGCCTCCAGTGCCGAAAGGGCTACCGCTAATCGCATGTATGCCTCCAGTGCCACCAGTAGCAGAACAATAAGTACCAAAACTGCTTGTTCCGCCATTACCACCATCTGAATTAATAGCGCCACTGCCTCCGGCGCCAACCGTAACAGTGACGGTCGCACCTTTCGACAAGTAAATATTTTTCTTTGCGTAGCCACCTGCCCCGCCGCCACCACCAGCAGAATTAACCGCCGATGTACAGCTGCCACCGCCACCACCTGCACCGACAACTAAAACTTTATACAAGGCACTTTTAGGCGCAGTAAAAGTATAGGTACCTGCTGTACTATATATTTGCTGACCATTTGCAATATAATTGCTCGTGTTGCGGATAAGCCAGGCAACAGTGCCGTCTGTAACTGACGTACCAATATCTGTCCAAGTAGGTTCAGTACTTGCCGTAGTTCCGGCTGTTGTGCATTCGAGATATGCATATGATGGCAGATTAGGTGAATATCTGATATCACTAACTGCGTATGCTGTAGACCGCTGTACTGTATTTAAGGAAAATACATTTCGTATCGCGCTTTCCAGCCCGTTTGTTATACCATCAATATCACTATCAAGACAGTCATGTCCCTGATCAACAATAAAATTAGCAATTGCCCTGCACATGCTAGACCATTGCAAATACATCTTGTTATGCATCCGCGATATGGCCATGCCTGGAATTACCCCATTCTGGCGCTGTGTAGCATTTTCATACTCACTGTCATTATAAGTTTTGTCAGCCGAATTTGCCTCATTGAAAATTTTAAAATTTGTTTCAGCCATAAAATCATCTCCTTATGTCCAATATCCGATATCGTAGCCATGCATTTTATTTTCATCGTCATTTTTATCGTATGAAAATGAATCTTTTGGATCCGGATCCATCCAATTAGCTTCATCATATCCTTTGATCGTTGCTGTTTCCATGTCGTAGCCAAATACCGCATCGTCTGAAAAATAGTAATTAACTCCTACAGATAACGGTTTTGGAATTATCAATCCCTGCTGAATCATATTTTTAGTGATCTGATCAAAATTACTGCCGATCGTGACAATATCAATCGTCATATCTTGATTGTCCTGTATAATTATTCCGGATCCGAACAATATATTCCATAACTTTTTTAAATCATTGATGCCACCTTTCCACATATTTTGAGCAATCTTGGCTTTAAGCAAATTGCGATAAGCAAAATTATCAAGCACAGGTGACAGTCCTTTGTTAGGCTGAAAATTGAGCGTTCTATTTGCTCCGATAATTATGCCAAGAATGTCTTCCTGCTTGCCCATTGCCAAATCTAAATCAAAATAATCGCTCAAATAAATAGCACAGGAGCAAATATCCTCACTGTGCTTTAAAAGTGCGCCTAAAGTGGCTATATATTTAGGTTTACCCCGATGTTGGCTTGTAATAAGATCTTTATAATTATCAATTAAGGCCATTACGTCGCCTCCGATACGGAGATTGTACCAACGGCAGCAACTTCATTAAAATTTAAAATTATATTACCGGTACCCATTGCGCCGCCTGTCTTCCCTATTTCCGTCGTGCCCAGGGAAAATTCGGGCCGAGCTGTATTGCTGATTGCTTTTGTAATTGCAGCTATAATTCCGGTAATAGATACGGCATAGCCAATATCAAGATTTTCAATATAGCTTTCAATATTACTTTTTATTGTATCCAAAACTGTTGATGAATAACCAGTGCTGGCGTATATTGTTATATTTGCATCAACTGAAATGTATGTGGGTCTGAAAAATCTAATATCATTTTGCAGTCCGTCATCATTTGTGTATACTATCGTAGTATTGCCATATGTCCCGCTACCAGGACCTTTACGCAGATAAATCTGTTCACCAATATTTGCATCCAGTCCTCCTTCAACGACCGCAGCAACTGAGTGCCCTGGTATGCCGTTACTGTCGGTGGTATTTGAGTCATTATCATACACCTTAGATCTGTTTACTCCCGATATACTTGCGATTCCTGCGATTAGACTATTTACCATATTTTGTGACGGAATTGCGACGCTTATTGACTGCCGCTCTTTCAATTCCTCATTAGTTTCAATCGGATCACCGACGACAGCAGGTACAAGATTATTTACAGCGGTCCAGCCATATTGCGGAGTATTTATCTTAGTGATTGCTCCGATCGCAGCTTCTATCGATCCGATCGTCTCGCATTGAGCTGTCGTTGATAATGTTTCAGCTGTAAAAGTAATATTTGCAGGCAGATCCCATTTATAACCTGCTGAGTCCTCAACTACTCCCGCGGTAATCGTCGTCCCTGCAGTCCCCGTCAGCGTGACAACGCATGTACTGTAACTTGCGGATTTGCGGGCAATACCATTTAATTTTACGAGGCTGTCAAGTCCCGTGCCGACAGCCGTTTTTGGACTAAAATTATTATAAATAATCTGCAAAAGCTGTATAGTATCATAAGTTTTAAGAGCAAATGCCGATATCATTTGATAATCCTGGCTGTCATTATCAAGATAGATATCTTGCCCATATATATCCTTAAAGGTGTCAATCAAATCATCTCTAATATCAGCATATGTTGGTATATGCAGCCCTGCATCATCGATATACGGTGCTGTATAAGGCATTACATCGCCTCCTCGATCGTTATAGCGCCATACTCCGTTTGAATTTCTGCATTAATTGTAAGTGCGCGATTCTCATTATCCCATGTCGGTGTATAAGATATTACAGACATCACTTTATCAGTCTGCTCTATGCGCTCTCGAATAATCTTTTCAGCGGCTGCCTTATCTCTTTGAGCAATGATTTTCTGCCAGAAGGGAACGCCATCTTCAAGCGACTCCCACCATTCATATATGAGCTGCCGCAATCTGGTAATTACTGCCTGACGGACAGCGTCCGCATCTGAAAAAAAAGCATTGCCGTTATTTAATACATAGTCGCCATTTTCATCAAGCGCTCTGTAGATCATTAACTGACACCTCCCGTATCACTACTGCCGGACTGAACATCTTTATGCATATGCCCCAGAAAGTTTTTTCCATCAATTGTAGTTCCACCACTGATCACAGTCTTGCCGTTCACATTTACGTTAGCTGCGGAGATATTAATTGTATCACCCGATATTTCGATGCACGCACTGCCAGAAGCGTTCCGGAGCTGCGCAGAGCTGCCAGAGAAACCGCTTACTACATTGGGCTGGCTCTTAAATCCGACAAGGGCGAAACCATCGGATAGATCATGCCGACGCCGTTCTATTTGATTTTGCACTCCGCCATTTTGCCACCATGCATCCATACAGTTATCACCAAAGACAACCAGGCAGTCATCGCCCACGGTGATCGGTAGTGTCAGACAATATCCACCTCCGGAATACACAAAAAATGGTACATCCGGCAACAGCGGTATTTCTGTCCATTGCAGATTGCCATCAAAATTTAGCCGCTCGCGAATAGCCAATTGAACAGTACAGGTCTGCTTTCCATAATCTACTGCCTGTATTATGCCCGGAGCCGCAACTCGTAAACCAATACTTACACTGTCCAGAAGTCGTTTTTGATATTCAATTTTATCTTGTGTGCGTTCACTTGTTTTTAGCATAGCTTTACTCCATTGTTTGCTTATCATTATCATAAGGCATTGGCAGTCCCATTGTCCCGTTGCGCCCTACACCCACAACCTCGGTTGTCCACGTATCACCCCAAGTATCACCAGAGTGTACTATTGACTTGACCTCATATTCCCCATCAACATCGAACTGAGATTGTTGAGGAAGTTGATTATTATTACCTTTCCCCGATATGTCAATGTTTAAAAGCTGGCGCTGAATTAATTCGTTATCTATTTTTATCATTGATTGCAATTTTACACGGCAATCAAGCAATATTTTTATGTGAATACCGTCATCCCCATATTGTGGAGTACCCACAAGTCCAGTCATAGGCGTTAGTACCAGAACCTGATCGGACGGTATTTCATCGATGACTTTCTTAATAATTAATTTATCATCCTCCCCCGCCCAGAAGGCTGCATCATTAAACCTACAGATATCACGATAATATTTACCGGGTGTCCCAAATAATACTTTGCCGCGCGGAAGCGCTTGATTTGATAAATTATTACTTATGTTGCCGACTGTAATTTTTTTATCCGCGCTTTTGGCAACTGCATTTACTATCTCACGCGGAGTACTGCCTGCCGCTATAGTTGATCTAACATGGTTAGTGTCAAACATCAAAATGCCTTTAATAGCGATTATTTCAAGCTTATAATCAACGCCACTTTCCCGATTACGAATCACCTGGACAATATCACCAGTAAAAATCTCCCCGTATTGCCCTTCCTGATATCCCCCTTCAATCGCGATTTGAAAACCTTCTTTTATAACATCTCCCTCAGATTTGGCATTCATGTTATAAATGGTAAGAGTGCAAAGACTTGCCGCTGTACCATATACTTGTTGTGTCTGGAAAATACATTTAAGCATAGAAACGTCAACTGCGGTATCATGTTCTTGATCACGAACGGTATTGCCATTTTCGTCTTTAGTATAAGCTGGCTTATATATTGTTATTTTCCATTTACGACCGTATAATCTGCCCCTTCGCTCTGTTGTTGTACTATCATCCATCTGTATCACTCCAAACTAAATACCAGTCCGAATCTAATGTATTTTCTGTTGGCCATTCTTCAGATATCGTCTGCCTAGGCACCACATATGCGCTTCCGATATTCATATATTTAAATTGTTCGAGGATATTCTGCGCAGGAATGATCGGCAGGCTCGTTATTAGCATAGTTCCATTAGAATCAGTTATACTGACTACCCAGTAATTAGCTAATTCGTTATAATTAAGCGTAAAAGAAAGTGTAATATTTTGTTTATCAACAGGAATTTTAGAAGAAAATGTCTGATTTGGAACAGCCTGTAAAGGAATTATTGAATACATATTATCACCCAATCTTATTTGCAATAGCCTTTGCCGCGGTAGTATTTACTCCCTGTACTTGCGCTGGAGCTTGACCAGTTGAACTATTAGAAGTAGCAGCGGCTCGTGCACTAGTTTTAGTCTCGGCTACTTCTGTAAAAATAATTTCTCGTAACCTAACTGTGCAGCGCAACGCATTAAGTGTTTTATAATCATCTGGTGCCGATAATTCTTCAATCAGCATATTATTATATGTTTGCAGACGCGTTTCAACGACGATTGGTACGCGTGACTGTTGCATGGCCTTTAACGATAACCAGGTTCGTGCCGCGCGCCCATTGCCAAAAGTGGTTACCGAATCAGGCTTACATGTCAAAATATTGCTATACATTTTCATGGTTTGCAATTCCTGATAAATCATTTCTAAAATTGGATCCGTAGATACAAAATTATCTGTTGCAGCATCAGTCATCATAATTTCAATAGTCAGCTCTGCGGGTTCAATAACAGCATGATCAGTCATTACAACTCCTGTTTGCACCGGATATTGAGTCGGACGTATACGGCTTAAATGCTCGGTACGCATAATGCCATCGAAATACATTCCTCCTATTGGCCACTTAGGGATTCGAAAAAGAAAATTAGTAAGATTTGTATATCCAGTAGCGAAGTTTAACAAAGTATAATTCCCTGTTAATTTTGCTATTTGCTGAGAAAAGTCCATCCATCCAGGTTTTTTTGCCCCCGATAGAATATCCTGAAAATAATTAATGCCGTCAACGGATAATCCTTTTCCTATTACTCCCACGGTTTCACCTCCAGAAGGATTTATTTAAATTTTGTCAAATATAATCAACATAGAGAAGGGAGCGAGTGCTTATGTCGGTAAATGACCCCGTTTATGTCACAAATGTATCGGATAAGAAAAAAACAACGGCTATTATTTTATGTCTTGTAGGGTTTTTAGGTGCAGCCGGTATACACCGCATTTATGTTGGAAAAATTTTTAGTGGTCTTTTATACTTTTTTACATTTGGTTTTTTCTTTATTGGCACAGTAATTGATTTAATTCAATTACTACTAGGTCAATTTTCTGATAATGTTGGATATCCCCTAAGAAAAAGCTAAAAATATAAAAATAGAGTGGTGAATTATGCCACTCTATTTTTTTTACACTATTTCGGGAGAACCCGTTACAGCCCTTGAGCGATATAAGTATTCCCCGCGATTATTCACTGCATCTAAAGATTTATCAGCAACTGCCTGCCCTATATCATCTGCACTGGCATTACTGCTTGTTACCGTCACACCACCTACATTAACAGTATTATAGACTGTATTGGTCCCTGCATAATTTGCTTGCGCCCCTCCAGCTGTCATATTACGCAGCACACGAGGATCAGCATTATTTACTAGCGTACTTATGCCTATAGCTCCTAGAACATCATGTACACCCTGTTTTACGCCAGCGGTAAACTGTTCCAAAGTGCTTTTCTCACTCTGGTCCCCGTCATCAGGCGTATATTCCGAAGTAGGACTATCAGATACATATGATCCATGTTCGTCAAAGGCAATTCTCATGCCGTATTTATTTGCTATATAACCAATATCCTCGTCCTTGTAATCGCCAATTACCTTAAATCCTATTGAGTTACCACTACCATATTTAATATCTATTCCATAACCTTTATTGATTATTTCATTTACAAAATTATTAAATTTATCTAGTAGTAGGGAATCTGTTGCACTCATATCGGGAGAATCAAATTTGTTAACTCCATCATCAGAACTATCATTGTCGTTATTGGTATCACCCGTAGAAGACAATGCCCCTGACTTTATTTTATTTAACCAATTTGCTGCATATGCTTGTTCATCACCGGGATTCCCCACCTCAAATTTATCTGTCCAGAATTTAGCTGATTCTGATGCTGACATTCCAGACATATCGTCAGGACCTTGTCCACGCTCTTTTGCTTCCAATATTGCATAATCAGCTTGCACGCCTGGGTCTTGCGGATTCAATCCATGCTTAGCAGCCCATGAGAGAAAGGCTTCTTTGCGTCCACCGTTCCATTGAAACATGCCATAACCGCCAACATGACCAACTCCTTCAATGTCTTGCTCAGGCACATCACTTGTATCAAAATTATGTTCCTGTTGCACACGTCCCATTATACCGGCTATTGCTTCATCATCCCATCCGGCTTTTTTAAACCGCTGATACACTACCTCTGCATTATGATCGGTATCACCATTGCCGGACTCAGAGCCACCGGAATCCCCATTAAGAGCCTGACCCGCAAGTTTCGCAGCTCTTTTATAGTCTCCACTAACCAAAGATATAAGTGCTTGGCCTAATTTACCAACTGCTTTTAATGCACCAAAAACGATATCAGTGAAGAATTTTACAGCTTTACCTATGCCTTCCCAAAATTCCCTAAAAAGACGATTATCCATCATCATTTTTAACAGCTGTGAAAGCCAGTGTATCAGCGTTGCTATACCGCGAATCATCGCAGATATAAATTTAACAACTTCCCGCAGTGCATCGCGGAACGAGTAAACATGCTGCGTTTTATCCATTCCTTTGAAAAATGAACTTAGGGCAATTTTGACAAGATCTATAATTGCATTAAAAAGCTCAAGAAATGCAGCAGCTAAATCGCTGATTGCTTCAATCAGTTCTTTTACAGTCTCCGAGCGCGCAGCTTCCCGCAGCCATTCCCCTAATACTTCAAGACAATAGCTGATTACATTAATAAGTCCAAGAAATATATCCCAAAGGCGTGATAAAAAACCTTCAAATTCTGCTCCTGCACCACTGTCTTTCATAGAGTCATAGAGAGATTTTAATGCCGATGCAACAGCATCTATAATACCACTACCTAAATCCCATAGTGCTTTACCCAGACGTTTTACGGTATTAATAAAATCGTTAAATTCTTTTGAATTACCAACTTCATTGATAAGATTACCAAGATAGTTTCCAAATTCTTCGATTTTATTTTTTGCTAGAATTACATAGTTGATAAATTCTTCCCAGAACGGTTCTGCCGCATTGGCGAAAGCCGTAATTTTTTGTTTGGCTATATCGATAAAAGTATTCAGCTTATCCCAATACTTGCCAAACTCTGCCTGTTTGCCTTCCATATAGCCGAAATAGTCATCAATAAGCAGCAATAAGGTGCTTACCAACGCTATCATTCGTCCAAAAGGAGACGCCCTTAATAATAAAAAGAATCCTGCCAGCGCGGCGGTAGCTATCTTTATACCCCGCGGGAAGGATTCCCATAAACCATACACTGATTTTGTTACACCTTTTATAAGATCCCAGAAATGGATTCCTATATTGATTATATACACCAGGTACCGGGCAGCCTTTTCTGTCCAGACAGACATGTTACGAATAAAGCTGTCATTAAAGGATTTGAAATTCTCCTTTGCCTCCTGCAACGGACGATTAAGATATTTCATCAGATAGTATCCTACCCAGGTCATCACATAAGACACTTCCTGCTTCAATCTTGTAAATTCAAACATCAAATCCCGAAAGCTTTTCATTGTCTGCTGAAAATCACCGCCCGGTTTCATCTGTCGTCCATCAGCAACAAGTTGCTTATAACGATTCATCAACTCCGGCGTAATAACAATATCACTCACGGATTCACCAAGTGCATCAGTGGCTTTTTTCATTTCCCATGCAGCGTCTTTGCTGACCATCATTCGCCGGCTCAGTTTTTCCATCGCCAAATCCTGATCGGCAGCAGCCTTCATCATTCCTGCAACTGCCGTGGTAACACTTGCAACTGCAGTACCGATTATCGTGGATGCTTTAACAAAATTCGCCGCCCATGATCCGGTTGCAGATTCAATCGTACCGCTTGTCGTTTTTATCGTGCTGTCAAGCTGATTAAATCCAGGCTTATCAATCTGAACACCAAGTCCGACAAGATATTCTTTTATTAATTCACCTATCATTTAATCACGCTCCCTTAATGACGCCTGATATTCTTCCTCGCGGCGCTGATTTTCTGCCTTAACCATCATCATTTCATGCGCGTCAAGCAAATCCTTGAAAGTATACGTACCATCCCACAGTTCATGCTGTTTCCAAATCCCTGCGGTAACCGGCGCATATATCCAGCCGTTTAGATTTTGATATTCACAGGGAAGATACCCGGCAGGCTTGAAAGCGCCTTCTTCAATTCCTTCAAGCCATCTGCGACGAAAAAATCGGACATGTTATATGTCAGTACATTAATACAAAGCAAAATTGCCAGCATTGTATTATCTTGAATATTCTCAACACCCCAACTCCCATTATCAGCATTTATAATAGGCGCAGTACGTGCTGGCAACACTTCACCGGCCGCAGATAAACAATCCTGCATAAAAACTTTAAATTCCGCCTTAGTCATAACCGTACGACTTTGAGGCAATATATCCGATAAATTTTTACCTTTTTGGGTAGGGATTTTGTTTTCTATCCCCATTGGTAAAAACTTTTCAAACAGCTGGAATATAATATAACCACCTGTGAAAGCGTCGAACTTCTTAATTTCAAACTTGCGATCCATGATTTCAATAACCTTAGATTTTTCGCGTCCCATAATACCCTCCTATTAAACCGGCAATCTTTGAATATCCGTAAACAAAATACTCCAATTTACGCGCTGACCCTGTGACTGGAAAGGTTCATCCGGTTCTTTGACAAAAGAGCCACCGGTGCAATAAAATGTTTTGCTCATTTTCGGTGCCGTTACAGTCAAACTTATTTCGGCCCATTCGCTGGTGTCTGCACTCCATACATAGTTAAACAAACCTTGCAGCCAATTATGCAGGGTTGAAGTCTGCTGCGCATTTATGGCAACGCTGCCATTATTACCGGCGACTTTACTTACCATAATATTCCCATCCGCCGCAACATCATGGACCGAGCGGTCTGTTGCTTTACTGATGCTTAAATCACCTATACCTTCCCCCTGAATGGTGTATGACCCATAGGAGGGGTGAGAAATAGTAGCGTTTATATCAGTAAAGGAATATGTGCTATATTTTGGCAATTTCCATTCCTCCTTATCTGTTTACATCAACTTGTACAGTGACATGATGAACTGCCCCTGCAAGCTTAAATGATACATATATAGGCGGCGCATTACGCTCGTCCCTGTCAGATTGCGACTGATCAGCTATAGCTTCCGACTGGATAAGATAACCATTTGGCAGCGTGTCGCCGTAATTAAGATTCAGCAATGACGATCCCAGCCATGTCCCCGATGCAATAAATCCTACTTTATAAGCATCCTCACAAACGACTTTCACAGCATTTTTAATTTGTGTCATGCCCGCTTCTGTCTGGGCAATTTTGTTATTATTTACAAATAAATCCATGATGCCGAGCTGCATATCATTTTGATATTTGTCCAAATATATTATTTCATCAAACCAAGAACCATCCGATACGCGCCCTTCTTCAAAGACATTGTAATAGGTACCGCGATTAATATAGACATTTCCGTAGTTACCCTTGATAGTATTTACCATATTCGTAGTAAATACCTGATCGGCATTTTCAGCGTCAACACCGACTTCTGACTTGTAGGCAAGTGTGAATGAGCTGTTAATCGTATCAGCACTCATGGCTCCCATGGCCCAACCAACAATCGCACAAATGGCATCTTGGTGAGTCGTACTGTATTGGCCAATAACCCGCCTATATGCTTTAGTTTTTAATTGGCTGAATATGTCAGTTTCACCAATCAGGGATCCAGCGTCTGATGTGGTAAAAGCAAATACTGATGTTGGCTTTGTTGCTTCAATATATTCCACTACATCTAAAATTTCTTGATTGGTAATAGCTGCACAATAGTTTGCTATATACCATTCAGCATCGGCCTGTCTGCAGGCTTCAATTGTTTCAACTGGTGTTTCAGCCCGCGTTCCGCTGCTGATTGCGGTTCCATCTTCAATGACGATTGTCCCTGTACATGTCATTGTCCCGGGAGTATGCCCACCGGCGGCTGTTTTTTCCGTGATGGTAATCACGGCTGCAGCAGCTGTTGCCATATAAATAGAGCTGAATACTGTTTTGCCGTTGAATGCAGCGGCAATTGCTGCCGCTGTAACCGTAGAATCCGCTCCGACCTCATAATCTGTACCGGCAGTCAGCGTACTACCATTAAACGATACCGTATCGGTATCTGCTGCACCATTAGTAGTTATTGTATAGGTATTACTTCCTGCCACTGCAGTCGTGCTTATTTTTCCGATAGCAACAAGCGGCGGTATTTTTGCCTGCCCGAAAATCAATGCAGCAGCCTTATATAATCTGTCGGATGATTTAAATCCCGCCTGCAACATCGAATCTACGCTGTCATAAGTAACAATGCGTTTATTTTCAAAATCAGCTATACTGCCAACATCGCCTATTAAAAGAGCAAGATTAAATTTTCTGCGTGTTGCCGATACGGTCGATAAATTGACAATTATATTAACAACCGGATCTAACGGCAGAGATGATTTTAATGCCATGTCAATCCTCCTATCTTCTATTTGCCTGCAGCGATAATGTTATTGATTCAATATGCCCAACATCATCAGGCTGCAGTTCATAAAGTTCATTAAAAGTTAAAGCTAAATCCCAACGCTGCCACCATTGCCCTGCAAACATTTCATTTGACTGAACGCAAACCGGTAAATTTGGCACTAAAAAAACGGAATTTTTACTGAGATTATCGTGAATCTTTTGCGTAAAAACTCCGTTCTTTATGCTGTTTGCTATATCGTAAGAATTTGGTCCGTAGACTGTGAACAAAACTTGCCATACCCGTGTTCTTGCCATATACCGCATGACAGTACTATTTTCCGTTTTAAATTCGCTGTTTATCTGTTTCCCGTAATCATCATTTTGCTCGGAAGTATTAAGGAAAATAATATTATCCGTTATCTTCCAGTCAGGCTGCCCATCTACGGGATATTTCCAGCGAATAAATTTATCCGGATTTGCAATGAGCGATGACGTCGAATCCGCAGCCACTTGCCAGAATACTTTTTGCAGATCATTATAATTCATTCTGTATCCCCCAGCAGTGTGCCGATTGCCTTATAATACCCGTTTTCAGCATAGTCAAAGGCATATAGCAGCTTATATTTTTTTCCCTTATAAATACATGTGTCAGACGTCTTCTCGGTATCTGTCACATCAAGACTGCATTCATCTGTAAAAAATGTTTTAAGCCCATGTGCATGATCAGCTTCGGGCAGCATATCAATATCCTTGCTGGAGGATGGCAGGACAATACCCTCGACGATGGTATTGGTCTCTGTAGCGGTCTGTTCTCCCTGTACCCATACCGGCGCGGCTTTTTTTACAACAGAAAAATTCATGCAAAAATCGGGATCGTGAATAAGCTCGGATACATCAATCATTCTTTATCCCTCACAACATAAGTTATTGACTTGCGCATTTCACCGGTATCGATCAGAGGATGATCAGACCCTTTTTTCTTGATGGTACTTTCAGCATTCGGCGGCCAGCCGTTTTCCGGATTATCAAACCAACCTTTTGCAGCTGATTCCGCAAGCATGCCCGCCTTATTCAACGCCTCTTCCATGGCCTGCGGATTTTTTTCAATCGCTGCTGTACTGGCGGCAGCAAGTTGTTTGCCGATAATATCTTTCTGTGATTCAATTGCCGGTTCTAGAACAGGACGCGGCGGAATATTAAGCATAGGGCTGCCATGCTCTTTTATATATAAGCTGTGAGCCTTACTATATTTCATGCCTTTATCGGTATTCTCTGTCATTTCCTGACGCATTTCTTCGGACCTGACACCGTGTGATTGCACATATAGAAGCTCTGCGTTATTTATCGTATCGCCGTCTGGCCGCCCAGCATTTTCCTGCGGAATGCCAACAAGAACCTTTTTTTTTGAAAGATTTTCAATCAGTTTGCGTATAGATCCAGTGCTCCCATTTTGCTGCAGAGATACGGTACCTTTTACCATACGACCATGCCCCCCATTGAGACCGTTTTGGCCAGAGTGATGAATTGCTGGCCGAATCCCGTCTGCTTATATGTCCCCCAGCCGTCAAAATCACCAGCAACAATGCTGAAATCATAGCTGACTGACAAATCACCGGCACTTTTTGATGTCTGCAGCCCTTTTGCCAGGCCATTATTAATAATCTTTTTAAGACTATCACTCGCGCTTGCTGCCGTCTGTAAATAAAGAGTCAGCCAATGTGCAATAAATAAACCCATGCATATATTCCATAAATCATGATATCGATTATAGTGGATAGATGCCTGGGCTAAATTTATATATGCTTGCAGGACAACAGTAGAAACCACCGGTGTTATTCCGTCTGCTTGTTTTACCGAAAACTGCGGATATTGTCCAAGAAAACCATCGGCAGTATATGTCGGATTACCGCCGGTACGGATATTACTTGCCGTTGCGATTATGCCGTAGATATCCATGTCCGCATGGCCGTTCATTTCTTTTTACCTGTATCAGAGGCAGCTTTATCGGCGGCTTCCTGTGCAGCTTTATCGGCAGTAACAGAGATATCTTCAGATACCTCAATGCTTCCATCTGTTTTAGCCCAGCCAAAGAGCGGATCATCGGCGATCCAATCAGGTGCATTCTCAAAAGCAAGAATTTCCGGGCTATATGCTTCCTCGCGATTATTCGGATTATGAAAAGCAAGTTTTTTCTTTGCAATTAGTTTTATACTCATTGATTTCCTCCCTAAATACCATCACGATAAATAAACGGCTCGTAATAATGAACTTTGACCTGTCCAATATTTGACATATACAGGCTGTCATATGACCCGGTACCCACATTCGGCTGAGTCATAACACGAGAAAGCGGCACAGGAACGTCCATGCCGACAAAACGCTTCTGATTCACATAGCAGACCATCCGATTTGTACTGCCGGTACCAGCGCCGGTGCAGAATCTGCATTCGCCAATAAATAGGTCAACTCCCTTTGCTTTAGCAATATTGTTTTCAAGTAAATATTTTAAAATGCTTATGGGCGCCGGATAACCATTTACTGAGACCATCGTTCTGTTGATATAAGCAAAATTTGTCGGATCAATAAGAATGTGGTTCGGGATTGCGGAATTATCATACTGAGCAGCTGCCCATCCTGCGACAATCGCATCATCAACATCATTCAATATTTCGATTGTAGTTTTGTCCTTCCACGTTGTTTTAGTGGACGCGCCGGCAGCAACGGAGGCTGCTGTAATATTCGTATCATTAAGCAGTCCGGTTGTTCCATACGCAGACTGACCAAGATAAGTATTGATGTCCATATACTTGTCATAGTCAAGCCGTATGCCATCGTCATAAATCTGTTCAATGCTGCGTCCTGTAACAGCGCCGCGAAGCTGATCCTGAATTTTAATACTCATTGCTACTTCATAAGGCAGTACCTTATAAAGGTCCTTCGATAAATCTGCCTGAATGCGTCTGATCGCATTCTGCACACCACCGACACCATCAGCCTGTCCGCCTGTAACAGAGTACTCGACATTAAAAGCAGAAGTAGCTTCGACCCATCCGCCACCACTTTCGATATTGATATCCCGCGGATAAGTCGTATTTGTGAGCGGTTCGCGCAAAAGTGGATCGAGTTTTTCCAGCTCACTCTGCAGAAAAGCCAGTCCGCTTGATACCGCGCTTGCATCTAAAGTAAGTCCCTTCATCGCACCGCGTGAGGGCGCAATAGGTAAATTGTATGTTTTTCTTATCCCTGGCATTATTTAATTCCTCCTTATACGCCCTGACGCGCAATCATTGTAAGTTCAGCCACATTTCTTGCATCTTTGGTGCTTGACCATTTCACACCGGTGAGAGCAATGCAGTTTTCAGTTTCATTCGATGCTCCCAAGTCACCAATTGCAGCCCCTGTGGGACTCGTACCAGCTACTACGGCAATTCGCACATATACAGTGCTGCCCACTGCAGGAGTTCCCCATGCGCACTGTGCGGAAATACCGCCGCGCTGCTGCACATCACATGGTTCACCAGCCACATAATAGCCAAAATTTTGCGTAGGATATATCTTTGCGGCTTTGACTTTACGCATAGCAATACCGGAAAAATCAGCAGCTACATTTGTCGCCGCCCATGCCTGCACACTACCGTCTGAGTTCTGTACGACAGGCGCGCCAAAGTTTATATTCGCAGATGCAGTTGAAACCGGACGAGTACGCGAAACCTCGTCTCCTTGTCTTGACGACTGTCCCGGGTATCCGTAAGTCATATTAATTCCAATAACACTACCTGGCATAATTATTTCTCCTCCTTATAATGCGGATTTCTTTTACGGCAATTTTCACCATATTCACGGGGATTTCCCTGCTTAGTAAGTGCATCCTGCGCCTTTTTGCGCGTTGTCAAAGTTGCATACCCACCTGGCAAAGACTGTGTGGATTTTACCTGCATGGCGTCTCTTACAGCTTTACTGAGCTGATCGGACACCTTGCGGCGCTGGCCGTCCGGCATAGCCGCAACAATCGGTTTTACGATTCTCAGCATATTAAGTGCAGCCATCCTGTCCGCAGCACCGTTTGCCGGTGCGACATGTTCAGGTTTTTCTTCTTCGCTTGGATCTTCGTCCTGAATTTGTTCGGGCTCGATAGTAACTGAGCTTTCGTCCGGTTCATCAGTTATCTCAACTTCTTTTTTAGGTCCAAGCTCATTTTCAAGAGCATCAAGAGAGGATATTTCATCATCTTTGTGCTCAGGTTCCTTCTTTTCTGCTGCGATAATCGACTCCACTTTTTGAGTCAGAGCAGCAACGGCAGCGGTAAGTTTCTGAATATCGCTGCCTTCTGCGGGTGGTTCAGCGTCTACCGCCGGCTTATCTACCGGAGCTTCGGTTCCATTTTCGACAGCATCTACGGCTTTAGCAGCTTCCTGAATATCAGTTGGATCAGCGTCTTTTACAAAAACGGCAAACATTCTTTGCAAAATACTTCCATTTTTTGGCATCTTTCTTTTTTCCTCCTTAGGTTTTGAATCTTTAATAGCCACACCGTGCCCAGCACGGCCGGCATCAACAACAGCAATATGATTTCCAATAATCTTAATCTGGCTATATGTTCCATCCCCATTATCCGCATACTTGCAGTCATACCCGCAAGATATTTCGCGCTTACCTGCTTCAATTTCGCTAATTAAATTAGCGTCGTGGATAATTAGGTCAGCAAATAGTTTATCACTATCTGCGCCGTTTCCACGATGAATATTTTGGGCCGCGCCACGCATATAAGTATTATAATTTGATGCATTTACATCAACTGGCGGATGGTCATCAGTGACAGGTTTTCCCTCAAAACTTGCTATAGCCGCAGAACTAAATACAACGTCTTCTGTACGCTTAACGGGAATCATTTCATCGCCGTCAAGCCCTAATTCACGGGGACAATACTGTTGTATCCCAGTCCGCGATATAGGCACGTCATGACAGATCAAAAAGCCTTCAGGCGTTTTGGTCATATGCTCAGAAATCCTGTCACCGTAAAATGCTTTCAATATGGCACCACCTTCTTTCATATTATTTTTTCAAATGCTTTACGGTTTATGCGCTGAATACTGCCATTGCGATAAGCCTGCATCGGCCATGTAAATAAATCTAAATCTATAACTGGTTCCGCATAGCAGCGGCAGTTCGGACAGCAGCCCGCATGATAATGGCCCAGCGAGTTTCTGTATCTCTTGCCAGTTATTTTTGAAACCTGCGGGAATAAATCTTCCGGCGCCGGTGCATCATCCCATGCAACTAGAACATCAGCCATACCGCGATGACTTTTCCTTGTACGCCCATCACCTTTACTGCCCCCGACAGGCCGCCAAACATACCAGTTGATATTAAACATGCGGCAACGGCTTTCAGTAAGCTGTGACTGTGTTTTCGATACTTCCGTACGTGCTATGAGTTTAGCTCGCGCTTTGGTTTGCTCCGGAAACTTTAATTTTATTTCTTTTGCAATTTCTGAAGCCCTGCGCCCTTTGGCTGTTTCCTGAGATATATAGGTAGTGACATCAATCGAAATATCAAGTGGCAGTGTTTTTATTATTTCGGCATTGCGCTTCACCTGATCCATAAGCAGCCGACCAGTATATCCACGTAATTCAGCCTGTAAAGCGGCATAAAAAGAACCGCCCTTACCATTTGCGGCGGTGGCTTGTCTCCATGTATGCCCTTGATCATCAAAAAGATGTGTTACCATTTTCATAGCAGCTGATTCAGAGAATTTTTCAAACTCTCGTGATTTTGATATCTGCCGTAAAATTTCGGTGATAACATCCGTATCTGTGATATTGCCAACCTGTTTAATAATTTCTCTTGCGATATTAAGCAGGTTCTTTCGGAATGCCGCTTCTATTCGTCGCTTCGGTTCCCATAGCATTTTGTCCATTTTCGTTTCCTATCCCAAACGGCAGCGAAATGCTCTCATCCGGCTGCATAACAGTATTATCAGCTTGTTCGATATCTTCATCGGTGATATTAGACCACATTCCTGTCGTTTCTGACTGCTGCCGCAATTCCTTCAATGCAATTTTCTGTGATATGAGCCCCGCTTGGAAAGCTTTAGTTACACTGTCCGTATTTTTTGACGCCAATTCTGACATTTCGTCGTCCTTGGGCCTGCGGACCGGATTAAATTCGTAATCAAAATCATCTGGAATGCCACCAAGCTCGGAAATCATTATAATCGGCAAAATCTTATCATATACCGGACGTACATCGCTTTCCTGCTTTTCTTCGATGGTATCGTAGTAATTCTGCATGTCTGATTCACCAGTCGCATTCATCCCCGCAGGCGACCGTCCGAATAGCTTTGTGACCGGGGTTTCAGCCGCTCCTGCTAAGTCCATCATGAATCTATCGTACACTTCTCCGATACCGCCAAAGGTATACTGGTGCGTCTCATATTTATCATTGGGCCCTAAAATCTGAACAGCATTATTATTCATCATCGCATTCATAGCTTGAATAGTATTATATAAATCCTGCTGTACTTTTTCGTTGCCAGTTGCAAGCAGCTGTTCCATGCCCTCCATACTCATTACACGCATATTGGCCATGAAAGTAAGCATTACGATATTCCACGAAACGTTATCCCGCTTACGCAGTTCGTCAAAAACATGCTCTATTTCAGATGCGCCCCAATACGTTTCGGCCAGTCTTTCAAGATACGGCAAATTACGGCCCATAAAACGCAGTATTCGACTATGATGTACTGTTATTCCACGTTCAAGGTTATCCGATGATATTGTATAGTATTCAGGCAATCCAAATTCAGGATCAGAAATATCTGTTACCAATTTGTTCATTGTATTGATGCCTGACCAGCGATCTAATACTAGTAGTCCTTTATAGCTGCCCGGCATAATCTGGTCATACTCAAGAGGTTTGTCGAGCATATCCTCCTGGCCTTCGATCATAATCAGCGCGCCCGCTCCACCGTATAAGCGTCCCCACTTTAGACCTTCGAGAATTTTTACTGTAGTCTGTGTACGTCTATCAGCCCGCGTTATTTTCTTTAGCTGATCCGGCTGCAGCTGACTTAATATCTTATAGCCATTTTTTAACATATCTTCTGGCATAACATCGATAATACGACGTATCACCCAGTGGGAACGGTACAGGGAATTAATGGTCTGCCAGTCCCGTGTAAACCGTGTAAGCGGGTAATCCGTGGCTTCAAGCGGATTAGGCATAAATACGCCTGATCGCGTCATAGAGTTCTGAAAGGCGTCTTTTGTTTTTACCGGCTCTGCTCTCGTCTTAATTCGTCTTTTTCTCACTGCTGGAACCTCCATTTGGGTAATATAGTTTTTACAAAATAGCGTATGGCATCCATTGCATGGTCATATATTTTTATTGGCTTTTCCTCACCATGCTGGGCCGCTTTTTCATCCCAAGCGTAACTGTGTCCCTCGCGGATAAAATTAGCGCAACGCTTATGCACTCTGAGTTTTCTTAGACTCATAAGCATAGCAACATTACGAATACCGTCATTGACGCTGTTATCTGCATCCTTTATACGAAAACCGCGTCCACGAAGAACTACTTTGAAACTCGCAGCTGACGGATCAATAACGACAAAATCAGGATACTCTTCACCAACAAACGCTTTAAAGTCATCTGCATACTGTTCATCACTTTTTTGCTCCTGTTCTTTTTTGCTATCATAGTAATATTCATTAACAACAAAAATGGTCTCCCCGTCATCGTAGATGTCGAGAAAAACCATTGGGTTTGTCGTGCCATAATCGCACGCAATATAACGCCGGCATTCGGATTTTTTAGTCAGGGTAAATAGATTATCCGCATCATCAAAAAGCAGATCATCTGAAAACATATCATAAATAATGCCTTCAGCAATTACCCAGAGGCCGAGAATCATGCGCTTATACCACATGCCTTTATACGCAGCACGGATATTTTCTTTATAGTCTTCTGGCAGATTCGGATTATCATCAAGTTCGAAATGATATACCTTGACCATACCAGATTTTAGTTTTGCTTCATCCGTTATGTACTCGGTATAAAGATAATGAAATGGTGAATCCGGATTAGTCGTGCCGTAAAGCTTTGCACCACGAACGCTGAGACGATTAAGCAGCTGTTTGAAAAACTTTTCTGGCATCAGCGATATTTCATCGCAATAAGCTCCGGCAAGCGTTTTACCACGCAGATATTTTTCAGATCCCTCATCTTTCGCACCAATTACCTTTATTCGGCGTTTATGCCGATTGCTATCGTCATCATACCAGGTAACTATCAAATCTCCGGATTGCTTATTATACGTATACGAATCTTCGCCCAGCGTATCAAAAAGATCATCAAGAACATTATCATAGATCGTATCTTTTGATACACCGGTCATAATCAAAAGGCCAGGCGGCCCTGACATGATATAATCAATCCATTTGGGAATCATGCCGACCGTCTTGCCGGATCGAACTGAACCTTCGAGAATATTTATAAAGGCATCTTTTTCGATAGGATTAAAAATAAAATCAAGGATTTTTTGTCCCCATTCCTTAAATTCCATTTTTAATCACCTCGTGCGGCCCGCAGCGTATTTATTAAACTGTTCATTGCTGCCGACTGCTGCTCGCTGCCATTTCCTGTATTTATATCGCCCTTCAACTTTTCGATCCGCAGCTGTTGTTCCTCAGTTACTAAACTGGATCTGCATAGATCCTCATATTCTTTAATCATCGTTGTAAGTGTCCGCATTGAAGCTGATAATGCATGCATATATGAAGCTTGGCGATCCCATGGAAATTGAAACTCGTATGTTGTAGACGTATCGCTTTCAGATTTCACGTGCTTAACGATATCTTCCTGATCCTTCACGTTCATTATTTTTTGAGAGCGGAGAATTTGAGAATATTTGAACAAAATACTATCCCATAACAGGTCAATATCTGAAATGCCCGTATTTTCGATTGCATCCATAATCTGCATTGTGTCTTCAGTAAGGTACTTAGCATATAAGCCATGCCGAAGCGCGTTATGATTGCCTGGTGGCGCATGGCCGCCGCGATTGCCAGCTGCATTTTTATTGCCGAGAGGCGCGCCATGACCGACAGCGTTTTTGTTGCCAAACAGTGCACTACTTTTTGCAGATGGTGCACCATTTTTCGTTTTAGGTGCACTACTTTTAGGTGCACCATTTTTTGACCAGCCATGACGTTTCTTCCATGAGTTCACTGTATTGATACTGACATTATATTTAGCGGCAATATCTTTGTACTTCATCCCTGCCTGATAATCTTTGTAAGCCTGTTCCTGCTGTTCGGTCACATATAACACCACCTCCTATTAAAATTGGGCATGAAAAAAGCACCCCGAAGGAGTGCTTGGTATTACTTGTATTTGGAATTTTTCTTATTCCTATTTGCCATGGTAATCTGCGTTAGTATTGACTTTTTATTATTTTGTTTAAGTATTGAATCATTATAATACACATTTACAAAAAAGAAATTTATACACGTTCCCAATAACGTTATTGCGTATATTATTGAAAACCAAAATATATACGATATTAAAAATGCCAATATCATAAAAATATAAAAATTTATTTTTTGTGGAAAAGAAACTAAAATATAAGATAAAATCATTAAAACTATATTTAGTCCAACAATAAAGCCTTCAAAATAAAATGAAAATAATATGCCCACTAAACTTTTAGATTTTTTCTTTTCATCTATCTTAAGTATTGCTTCTTTAGTTATAATGGATGCCATCATTGCAAGTCCGGCAACTAAAAACCCCAATAATCCTATCAGACCTGGAACCAGCATAAGAAATATATTTTTTATTACATCAGTCATCTGTAAACTGAAAATTTCATCATATAATAAATATAAAATTATTATCGAAGCCATTGCTAATATAAAAGTTAGTTTTGATTCTTTGCTTTTATATAATTCTTTATACTTTTTTGTTATACATAGCATAGAATAAAAACTATTTTTACGACAAAAATACGATATAGAGTACATAAAAAATCATCCTTTTGTTACTCTTTCATTGATTAATATTTTCACAATAGATGCTCTTCCAACCTCTTTTATTGCGGGTAACGAATTTTTTTGATAGTCTGGAATATATTCTTTTTGCGGAGCGGCTTCTTCACTTGTAATGATTCGCTTTTCTCCCTCTTTATTTTTCCCTGTAACATTTATATACCCAAATCCTTTTGATATACCTAAGATGATTCTCTGGAAAAATTTTGACTCCATATTCATACCCTCACCCCTAGCTGATGATGAGTATGATTGTTTAATCTTTGTTGCTTTTGTTTCCATTACTTCTTCTGAGTTTTGAGCGAATAAATCTTTAAATTCATCATCATTTCCGTTCGGTGGAATTACTACTATTTCTACCTCAGAAACTTTTTCTAATTGTTTTATTTCCTCGTTTAATTTATTAATATTTTTTTTCAAAAAAACTTCAAAGGTGATGTCTTTTTCATAGGAATTTATTAATTTGCTAAAGTACTCAATAAATTTAGCTCTACTCAAAAATTGAGCTGTAGTAAACGCAACAAGCTCAGTGCTCAAATCAAAATAAAACGCTACGGATTTTGCTAAATCTTTTTGTGATAACGGTTTAACATCATCTTCCAATTCATTGTATATTCCGATATCAGCATCAAAAACCTTAACCAAACGTCCTACTACAAATTGGTGATTTTTATAATCCTTATCAATATTTATAAACTTTATCCAAGTTTTTTTATCTATTTTTATTCTTTTATCTTGATCAATATTATTAAATAAATTTTTTAGGATTATATCAGCTTTTTCTTTATTTTTATAAATCTCATAAACATCAGAGTTTATGTTAACCTTTGCAAAATATATATTAGCCATGTGTTCTCACCCTTATTAAATATAATTTAATAATAAATTCAATAAAATAACATATTATCCTGCAATTAGGCATAAAAATAAGCCGCCTGATTTCTCAGACGACCTGAATTTGTATTTGGATACACTAAACGATTATCTGTAGTATATCCTACCTGTCAAATTTAGTCAAGTCTCTTTAAACAATTGATTATATAATTGTTGCGGTGTTTTCTTCTTCTTTCCACCGTCCGCATTCTTGCCCATGTTGCTGCTACCCGATCTACCTTTAAGCGCTTCACCAGCTGGCAGCGCATCCGTAGAGTAATGTGTCTTAGCCATCTCTGTCATGAACTGTTCCAGCTCATCTGGCGCCGGCTCATCAGGATTTGGCCATGTTTCTGTCTTGCATACAGGGCACCGGAAATAACCGGCAGTGTGTATATATCTCATTTCGTTTAGTTCACCCCGCAGCAGGCATACTGCGCAGATTACCTTTTTACTCATTGTTTACCTCGTTTGTGTTTGATTTTACTTATACTTTTTACGATCCTGTACTTTGTTTTGGAGTCTAGCTATTAGCAAACCTGTTTTCGTAAGTTCCGTATCATTTTTTATCAAGCCCTGCCGATTCATTTTTAGAAATTCACGGCACGGTACCAGTAATAAATTATCAATGTCAAAATTAAAACAATTCTTGTCTGCAAATATAATCACATGTCCAGCTGGCTTTTTACGTTTATGTGCTTTTTCCCATATGATTATGTGCTTTTGTTTCCACTTATTCGGATCAGCTATTTTTATATCGACATACCCATCACCGTTCACACGTTCTGAACCAACGGGCATATAATTATAAGGTTTATTACCTTTTTCAAACATTCCACTATTATGCGGCATATTCGGGAATTTCTTGCCTTTATTTGCAGGAATATGACCTTTGTTAAACCATCCGGTTTCACCACTTGGTGGCAGCTTATGATTTCTCTTGTATTGCTTTACCTGCTGCCCTGTAAGTTGTAAATTAAAAGTTTTATTTATCAAATCAGCAAGTTCCTGGTTCAGCCGACCTTCTATATGATTGACAAGAAAATTATGCTGTTCATCCGTTAATAACCGTTGATTATTCATCACTATTTTTTACCCTTCCAACATTTTAGGTCTATTTGCTGGATCAGCGCTTATATTATCTTCATAAGCAACTTTAGCTTTCAAAACCAATGCGCCATTGGAAATTATCTGTTCTGCAATTCCTGTAACCGCTACCGATCTTTTTATTTCTTCAGCAAGCTCTTCTCCTTTCAAGTCTTCATCGCCCAAACGTTCAAGCTGTGCAAACAAATGATTATTTAAATCTCCAAGTGTATTTTGCATATCATTTTCCTCCCAGATCACACATTAACAATTCCATCAATTGTTTACAGCAGTCCTTGCACAATGGAATTATTGTTTTATCAATTTCTGCATTTTGTAAACTGATAATTTTAATATCATGTTCACTTTTGCAATTTGCACACCATAGCGGCATACCTTTATTTTGCTTTTCTATTTTCATCATGGTTAAAACATCCATATTTCGATTTTAAGCTATTTTATGTTCCTACACATGCCTAAGTATTCACAATCAGTTAAAAACAATCCTAGTGGCAACTGTGAACGAATAAATGCTATTTCAGCATCTCACTTCGTTCTTTTATTTCACAGATTTTCAATCCGCACATAAATTCCCTGCACATCATTCCAGAATTTTTCTGTTATTTCACTTGCCACCTGTGCATCATCATCCCAGTAATTCAGCTTTGTCATGACATCCTTAAGCAGCTTGATCATATTGTCCGTATCAGGCTTTGTGGTCTTGTAGGTCGCTGTCTGATGCTTACCCGCCGGAAACATCCACTTCGTGATCAGCCTGACTGGTCCGATAAATTTATCTTCCGGTCTGTACTTCGCAAAATAGGCTTCAAATTTGGCTCTGGCGTCCTTTAATTCATCCGGCTCATAAACGTGTGGCTTGCCATTCTTCACGCTTATTTTCTTTTCCTGATGCGTGACAGTGGGTATCTGCATTGCCACAAAGAACTCAATCATTGTTATCAGCCCATTCTTTCCATTCATTCAATGTTTCACGTAGATAAGGCAGGCCCTCCTTGCTCTCACATAGTTCCTTCCTGTCCAGTACAAATTTAGTCGCATATTTTTTTTCACCTGTTTTGGGATTAAAATATTTAACTCCAAATTGCACTTTTCCAACTTGATCATAACAGCGCATAAAATAATTGCCGAATTCGATCATCTCACCTTTTTCATTTTCCCAATATTTATTTTCAGTTTCTTTATTTTTCATTTTTTCTTTTCCCTCTCTCTTGCGCGGTAGTCAACTGGTCGAAAAGTTTTCCCGAACCTCAGTCGGGAAAATTTCTTTTTGACTTAACAGTCATCTTTAACACTTTTATAAGTCCTTGGCGCGCGATATATCGCGATATAATAATATTTATAATTATTACAGTATATATATACTGTAATGTTCGGGAAAAACTCGAAGTGTTCTCGACTTTTTCTTCCCTATTTCTTCTTTGGGAAAACATCGGTAATTTCTCGACTTTTTCCGAAATTCTACCCTTAGGAAAAACTCGAAACGTTCTCGACTTTTTCCATTTTTTCAACTTTGCCATGGCTTTCAATTGTAAATCCTCCATGTTCCGTTAGATGGGTTCTTACCGTCTTTTCGGTTACTCCTGAATACTCTGCCATTGCTTTCAGCGTGACTATCTCACCAAAAGATTTACATATATCAAACACTGATTCTATGGACTTTCGGCGGTCATTCTTATTATCAGCAGGCGATTTCTTCTTTTTAAAGTTCTTTTTCCATGCCGGCGGCTCGCTGTCGGCTTCAATATCTGCCAGGGCGCCGATATCGTCCACATGATGCACAGGGTAGTCAAACCACAGATTTACCGGCGGGAACTTCGGGAACTCGCGCAGCGTTCCTTCTATGCGCCATGCAGTCCGCTGCTTTACTTTTTGTCTTGCCGGATATACATAATTATTTACAAGGTCTATATACATATCCTGCGAAAAGCTGTGCTTACAGTAATCCTGCATCGCCTTTTCGCTGCATTCATCATCCTGTGAGATATCTTCTGTATAATCAGGCTTATGTTTTGTTAAAAAGGCGATACAGGCACCGCATACGGCTTTATTTTCTTCCTGCTTTATAAGTTCGTCCGTGATATCCAGTTCAATTAAATCAAGCAGCGCGTCGGGGTCCCTGGCAAATACGCCGGAGCCGGATGCACGGTCCATGCTGCGCTTGCCGCCTTGTGAACCCTTGCTGTGGTGATGGCAGTAAATGACCGCGCAGCCCAGCTCCGTGCATACTTTGTCAAACTGATTACAAAAGTTGGCCATCTGATCGGCGCTGTTTTCATCGCCGGTAATAACTTTATAAATTGGGTCAATAACTATAGCTATATAATTCTTTTTTGATGCTCTGCGGATAAGCTTCGGGGCCAGCTTATCCATTGGCACGGACTTGCCGCGCAGGTTCCAGATATCGATGTTGGCTAAATGCTCCGGCTGCAGATTAAAATTTTCATATACATCTTTAAATCTGTGCAGGCAGCTTGCCCGATCAAGCTCAAGATTAACGTATAATATGCGGCCCTGAGCACATGTCCAGTCAAACCATTTGGCGCCTTCGGCTATAGCTATGCACAATTCAATCAGGGCAAAGGATTTACCGGCCTTGGATGGCCCTGCAAGCAGCATTTTATGCCCTTGCCGTAATATATTATTTATCAGTGGCGGTGCTAATTCTGGTAAGTTATTCCAGACATTTCCCATGCTCTCCGGATCCGGCAGATCATCGTTCACGGCTTCAATCCATTCCTGCCAGTCTATAAAGCTTGATTTTCCTATATTTGTATCAATTAACCACTGTTTTTTATCGTTCCGCATTATCCCCGGCATGCGTGACAATCTGGAAGGATTTCTGTTTTGTGGGTCTATCTCAAGTCCATTCTTACGGCATACATTGTATAAATAATCGACACGCTTTCTATATTCTGCATAATTAGCCGCATCGATGCGGACTATGGCGTGAAGACTCTTGCCGCCGGAATGGACAAGGCAGGCTAACGGAAGTTCAAGTGTCCGGATAATTTCATTTTGTTTATCTATCTCCATGCTGTCAGATTCGACAAGTGCAAAGCGGAAATCCGTCACATTGTCATTCTTGCAGCCTTTTCCATCAAGCGGGTTGAAACGTATCCATGCCCCGCATTCCGGCTTATAATCGCCGAATACTGCACCAACATCCCCATCACAGATATTAAGCTCTTCAATAAGTTCTCCGGCAGTGCGATCCCAATTCCCCTTTGTCGGCAGATATTTATTTTCGCCTTCCTTTTGCCAGGCACTTGTTACATAGCCGACATTTTCCGTGCTGTCGAACAGCGTTTCAAGATATGTTACAAGGTCTTTGACCGGATCCCAGTTTTCAGGTTCTATTACCTCTCTGCCTTCAAGCCAGTTTTTATCGATGATGACTTTATCGTCCTTGCTGCTGCCAATAGTATCATCCCAGCCGATTTCCGCATCATCGCCGCCGTAAACTGGCTGCCAGCCGCCTTGTTTGGCCATCTCTACTACTGTTGCGCCGGTGACGGGATTGGTTGTGCCTTGAAATGTTGTCCATTTTTTGAAGCATTCACCCTTATGATACCGATAGCTGTCACGGGCACTCCACCGATCCCAGTCTGATGCGGTATAGCCTTCTTCCTTCAGGGCCATGCCGACGTTAACCCAGTCTGTATAGCTCAGCGCAGCCGGATTTATAAAATCCAAAAGCGGAATCAAATCAATCTTATCCAATCAGTTCACCTCCGGGTCGGTATTCGCCCGGCGTTATTCCTGAAGGAACATGCCAGCCGTTGCCCGCGATCCTGTCAATTAATTTTTTAGCGTGGTTAAACTCCCAAGTCCCAACATGCTGAAAACCGCGGCTTTCAAGAAATCTGATTTGTTTAGGAGTAGTCAGTCCCTCTGTTCTTCTTTTATCCAGCCGGTCAAGCAGTTTGGCAGCTTTTCCCGCATTATCTATTTCATCCGGCAATATTCCTAATTTCTCCAGGCTTTGTGTCTGCTTTTCAGACGGCGGCCCCATTTCCCAGCCGAAAGCAGGTACATAGTTTGACAGATCCTCAGACTGAATACTCATTTCAAACTGCAGCGGATCCACAAGCCGGCGTTTGCGTTTCTTCATTTCGGCAAGTCTTTTGGCCAGTGCTTCCTCACGTGCCGCAATAACATCTTCAGTTGCCTGTTTTTCGGCTTCCTCAAGCTCAAGCGGCAGCGGGGAACTTTCTATTTTCTCTGTCATTTTTTGTGCTATTTCTTCACTGCCGGCAATAAGGTGTGCCGGACGGCAAAGCTCATGGCGCTCAGTCATCCAAAGAAAATCCAGAAGTAAAAGTTCTTCTTTCCCCTGAAACAATCGGGTACCGCGTCCTATCATCTGACAATACAGACTTCTGATTTTAGTCGGCCGCAGTACAATGACACAGTCAACGCTTGGACAGTCCCAGCCTTCAGTCAGCAGCATGGAATTGCATAAAACGTTATATTTACCCTGGTCAAAATCTTGTAATATCTCAGTCCTGTCAGTGCTGTTGCCGTTCACTTCTGCAGCTTTAAAGCCATTTTCATTCAACAGCTCGCAAAATTTCTGACTGGTGGCTATAAGCGGCAGAAACACCACAGTTTTACGATTCAGGCAGTAATTGCTCATTTCCCCGGCAATCTGTTCAAGATATGGATCAAGCGCCGTGCCCAGATCCCCCGCTTTAAAATCGCCGCTTTGCATGCCGACGCCGGTAAGGTCAAGTTTTAAGGGGATTGTCTGCGCTTTTATTTTGCAAAGATAACCTTCCTTAATTGCTTTTGGTAGTGTGTATTCATAAGCCAGACTGTTAAAATATGAGCCTAAATCCCGCATATCACCGCGGTCTGGTGTCGCCGTGACGCCTAAGACATTTGCCTGTGTAAAATACTGCAGCACGTGCTGATAACTGTCTGATATACAGTGATGTGCTTCATCTACAATAATCACGTCAAAATAATTTTGGCTGAATCTTTTTAAACGTTTTTCTCTTGTTAAAGTTTGTACCGAGCCGACAATGACCCGGTACCAGCTTCCCAGGCAGCTTGCTTCTGCCTTTTCTACCGAGCAGGTAAGCCCGGTAGCTTTTTTTATTTTATCTGCGGCCTGTTCCAGCAGCTCGCCGCGGTGCGCCATGATCAGGACACGTTTGCCGCTGCGGACACAGTCTTCAGTTATTTTGGCAAAGACAATCGTCTTTCCCGTACCTGTCGGAAGCACAAGCAGCGTTTTATTATTTCCCTGCGCCCACTCATGATGCACTGCCTGACGTGCTCCTTCCTGGTATGGCCGCAGCTGCATTAAAACCTGCCGGCCTGAAATTTATTTTGCTGAGTGGGTTGTTCATCAGGATAGATAAAACTTTTTATTTCATTGAAATCATTGTCGTTATATTTCCGTACACCGACTTTTGCGCGGCCGGTTGCGCCAATCACCTTGCCCCAGTCCATTTTTAGTTTTTCATTATGTTTCTTCTGGCCGATGCCGCGGAAGAATGCACATAAAAGACCTTCGCACTTGCGATTCAAGAAAAGATTATGCATGATTGACGCGGTACCTTTATCGGTCTTTATTTCAAGTCTTAATTTTGCCTGGTTGCATGGTCCCATCTTTTCGCTGCCGTTAAATCTTGCCCGTTCAAAGCTGGTTACTGTAAAAGGATATTCACCGGCTGGCAGAACGATAAAATCATTCTCTTTTTCAATCTCATCGTCCCAGCCCATTGCTGTATCTGATTCAAACGGTACTTCGTTGCTATTTTTCATTTCTGTTCCTAATCCTGAGTAATCCATGTTTATTGTCTCCCTTAAATTTTAAATTATTCTTTTATTTTTCTTAACGGTGTAATTAAGGCAAATGCGCCACATTTTGCTGATATCTTTAATGGTTTATTATTTCCGGCAAATTCCAATACTACTTTTTGTACCGCTGCATCTTCCAGATCATTGAAAAATGATAATATATCTAGTAAATATTTACTAGACAGTGACATTCCTGCAGAAAACTGTCCTTCAATATTATCAAAACATGCTGTATATACGCCGTCATAATCGATTTTGGGATGTGCTGTAATGCCATGGGCCGTGAATTCTATAACATCATGCTGCCATGTTTGATACATTGCCTTTATGATTTTCAACGGTTTGATAAAAGTTGGTAAATCAATCTTATTAATTCTGGCCGTATATTCTATTTTGGTTGGTATGCAGCTTTTATAGTCTGGTATTTCCCCTTCTATATCAATACCGGTCTTATAATTTATAATTCTTTTTTCACTTTTGAACGGCACTGCAACACATATATGTGTATTTGTTGCTATAGCATATTCACCATCGAACATGATGCTGTTAAATATTGGCCGGCTTAAGTCTTTTGAAACAAAATTTTTAGCATGTTTCATAAAAACTGTCAACATATATCTTCATTTCTCCCTTCTTAAAACGGTATTCTGCTTTGCTCTATCATGCCGAATACCTGATCCCATGCTCCGACAAGGCAGCCGTCAATAAAATCTTTATCATAATTTTTAATTGGCGTCCCCCGCGGATAGTAGCCTTTCTCAGCCACAACCTGCTGTATCTCATCAATAGTAACTTGATTTATTCGCATCAGATCGGCCAGTTTCGGCGGTACCCCCGTTAAGTCGTCTGCAGGCTTACCCGCAGGAATGACAGGTGCCGATTTTTCGGCAGCTTCTTTTCCTGATTTGCCTTTTTCCCATTCTACTTTATCAAGTTCAGCAGACATTTCTGCATCCTGATCAGTCGGGAATTTTTCGCCTTTTTTAATCATCCAGTAGCTATCAGATTCCGCATGATACATGTACATATCATGATCAGCAATCGGTATAACCAGAGAATTATTCTTTATTGGCATACTTTCTGGCATATTTTTCGGCTCATTTTTTGTCATTGAATCATCATTTGGTATGCAGTGCGCTATAGAAAGATATTCAAACGGCAGCTCTTCTTTTAGACTGTGCCTGTTCTTTGCATCCCAGCAAGGATGATGCTGCGTATAAATTACCCGGGTACCGCCTTGTGCTTTTTTCTTTTTATTTACCTCAACTACAAGCTGTTTATAATTGGCAAATAAGACCATATCGGCCCATTCCTTCACGAGTGCGGAAACCTGCGATCCGGTTTTATTGCCAAGTTTCAGTTCGTACCGGTCAAAGCTGCCGCATTCGTTGGGCAGCTCAAATTTTCTTATCGTTGAGTGCGCCGTAAGCACAACGTTTATGCCCGCGTCAGTAACATCGATAAGCATATTCAAAAGGCGTCCGAATTCTTCTTTGACGAATATATAACCTTTTCCATAACCAAAATCCTCAATACCGGTCACATGCTTGGTATCACATACATGATTTACACAGAGCTGTTCGGCCCAGTCGATTGTATCAATGACAAGTGTTTTGCAAATGCCCGGTGTGTTTTTTATTTCATTAATCTGCTGCAGCATCATGGTCCAGCTTGATGGTTTTTGTACGCGTTTAACATCCATTAAATTTGTACTGCCTTCAGTATCGATAAAAAGCGGATCGGGGAACTGGCTGGCAAAGGTACTTTTCCCTATACCCTCCGGACCATAAATTACGATCTTTTGCGCTTTAAAAACTAGTCCTTGTATTATCTGCATTTAAAAGCTACCTGCCTTCCATGTCTTTTTTTCTGACTTTGTCTCTGGAGCAGCGGACAGCGGCATATCCTCACCTTTAACATAGCCGTCTTCAATGATAATTGAGCATTCATTTGCCGAGGTGCTGACTCTTGTCGCTATAGCCTGCAGGCCTTCCTGTTCAAGCCATGCGCCAAATTCCTGCAATGTGTCTGAATCCATCTGCTCAAGCTTATCCATAAGCACAAAGCCGCATTCCGGATTAAGCTTTCTGACAATAGCCGTGGCGACTTTAAGCTGTTCGGACGCGCTCATGCAGTCCCACTGCTGATTCTTATATATAAGATTGCCACTTTGGACTGTAAGCTCCGGCAGCGGCAGATCAGCTTTATCAAGCAGATTTGTGCGATCCTGCCGCACGGTTTCAATTTCTTTTGTCAAATCTTCATACTGCTTAGCATATCCTTCGGCGTCAATTTCTGCTTTTTCACGATCAAGATTGGTCCGTATTTTCAAATTTAGCGTGTCGATTTCAGTAATATTCTTTTCAAGTTCCTCGGTGCTTTCGTTATGCAGATCAAGCGCGGATTTTTGTGCGATTTCTAGGTTGTTTTGTGCTTCATCATACTGTCGCTGCAGTTCTTCAATCTGCGCATGAAGTGAATTTGCTTTTTCAGCATAATGTGATAGATTTGCCCGTTTTCTGGCATTTTCCCCATTGCGGGCAAGAATTTCCTGCTGCTGCCTAATAAGTTCGGATGCGCTGACAGGTTCTTTTGGCACACCCTCATAAAAGGTCATTTCCTTGGCATATTTTTTCTTCTGATCGGCAATGCGGCCTATTTCGGTGCGGCGATTGAACAGCTGCTGTTCCTGCAGGTCAAACTTGGCGAGCTTATCTCCTACACCGATAATCTGCAGCAGTGTTTTTCCCTTTTCCGCGGAAGATGCTTCCATAAATTTGGGTAGATTCAAGGCCAGCTGATCGATAAAGCTGTCTAAAAGTTTCTGGCCAACTTTATTGCCACTTGGATCAATGACTTTTAGTGAGCTGTTTTTCCCTGCCCGTTCAGCGACCAAGCCATTGGAAAGTTCAATATGAATTTTTGGCGGAATGGTCGAGTCGGTTCGCTGGGGCTGTGACGGCTGAAACTTATTGCCGCCGAGTGCCCAGGCAATCGCATCTAAAACAGAAGTTTTGCCCTGGCCGTTTTTCCCGCCAATTACGGTCAGTCCGGAAGTTGTCGGCATGATGCGTACTGCTTTGACGCGTTTTACATTTTCTATCTCAAGATTGTTTATTTTTATCATGAATTTTCCCCTTCGTTAAAAATTGTTACTCACTCTTGCCTTGCGATAAAAATACATTATCCGGCCGACCGGCAGCTCCGGAAATCTTGTAAGAGTGAGCAAAAATGATTTAATGACAAGCTGCTGCCGCTCGGATTTAAGCGCTCGTGACATTTTCACGGGCCTATAGTCTTTCAAAATTTTGTTTTTCATGATACAATACCTATAAATTGATGTTTTTACACTGCCGTTTCAGGATTGCCGTCCTGAGCGGCTTTTTTATTGTCTATTCTCCGGTTCCAGGCTTTTATGGCATCATGCACATTTAAATATGTTGGCATTATTATTCCGCACTTTAGGTTTGTGCATTCAATATTGTAGTAAAACTCTTTATCGTTGCTAAAAGATCTGCGATGTCTACATTTTTTTGCCTTCCCACCGCAGAACGGGCAAAGTTTAAGCTTTTCCATTATCTGCTCACCCCCATCATGATCACTGCCGCAATCAGCATGCAGATTATAAATAACACATCAACCCATCCCACGATGCGGCGACTCATGATTTTCTTTGTTTTTGCTGCAGTTTTCGTAATCATGTTCGCACCAACTTTTTCATTAATATAAGCTTTAACACCGTAGATGGCAGGTTCTTTTTAAGCAATTCCCGCAGCTCTCCGGCCTTGATTGGTTTGCTGTATCCTATTCGTTTCATTTGTCTTCCCCCTTGTCGTTGTAGCGGTACACCATATTCTCGCCGCTATGCTTGATAATATCCGCGTTTATCTGCGCGTTTGCTTTGCCGCAGAACGCCCAGATCCAGAGCACGACTGCTGCCCCGATACAGGCCCCAGAGACAAAACCAATCACAAAATCTTGCATTTTTTCACTTTCTTTTTTTGTGTTATAATTAATCGGAGGAGATGATTATTTTGGACACTAGTTTATCCACTATTAGTACTGCCGCTTTAACAGCTTTAATCACCTCATTAACATCTAAAGGTACGGACGCCCCTGCCCAAACATTTAATGAAACTTGGAAATTTGTTTTTGGCCCTTTAAATTCATTTCTCATTAAACACAATGGAAAGCGGCAGCAAAACATAACCGATTACTTAAAAGCTATCCAAATTGAGACAGAAAAGATTGCCCCTCAAAACTTACAAGAACCGGCAATTGGAATATTAGGACCTGCCCTAGAAGCCTCGAAATACTACATTGACGAAAAAGAACTTCGAGACATGTTTGCAAAAGTGATTGCCGGATCCTTTGACGCAAATAAAAATGCGATCTTGCATCCTTCGTACATTGAAATCATAAAACAATTATCGCCATTGGACGCTAAACTATTTTCCACACTTCATAGCCCATTTTTTTTATACACACGAATCATAAAAAACGAACGTTCTGGAGATCTGATTCAATGTATCTATTTAAATGATACCTATCCCGAAGTAGATCAGGCAGTTGCTGTGGCTATGAGTAATTTGGAACGGGTAGGTCTAATTTACACTACAAATAATTTAGGTCCTATTAAGCAAAACTCTAGCTATCCCCCGGCTATAGAACGATTTAAGCGCACTCAACACTATCAATCAATTTGCAAAAAATATGGAGATAAAGCTATTGAAATAATCACTCAACCCGGAAACATTACCGAATTAGGTTTTTGCTTTAGACAGGTTTGTTTGGGAACTGACTAATAAGTAGTGCTCTAACACAAAGGCCTAAATCACTGATAATCTTTTTTAATTCCGACAACTGCACATCAACAGGCTGCTGTGTGAAATTGGAAGTATTAATTGCGTCTAATCTGCGAGTGACATCCACCAGACGTATATTTCTTCCCGCAAGGTAAATTTCGATATTATCCTCGCTTTTACAATCTCTGGAAGTTATTTCAACTGCTTCCAGAGATTTTTTATTCTCATCCATCCCTTCACTTCCCTCCGCTGCAGCTCTCTTAATTTTCGCCGGCTGCCATTTACGACTGCTGGGCAGCTCCGGTCGTCAGCGCAGACCATAACTGACTGCCCACTCCACAGCACCAACCTCTGTATATTCGGAGGTTTCAATATCCGTCCACATCTCCAGCAATACGGGATCATGACAACCATCTCCCTTATGCATTTTTAAGTGCTTCGAAAAAATTAAAATCTTTTGGTTGCTTTAATACCTGTATTTCTTTTTCGGGCTTAGGTTCCAACTTTTGCGTTTCATATTTGGCAAGCGCTTCATCCGCGATATCGGGACGAATATAATATCTTACGCTACGTTTGAAACACGGGATAATTCCTTCTATGCAATACTGCTTTACCATCGGGTATGGCAGTCCGCAATGTTCTGCATATTTTAATGCGCTTATAGCTTTTTGCATATTATCATCTTCTTTCATTTAATCAGCATTTAGTTCAATTTATTGAACTTTTTCATTAAAAAAATATGCAGTTACATCATTCACATTTATGCCTAAAAGAAAAAGCGATCTGTTGATTTCATCTTGACTGAAAAAAATCCTATTATTTAATTTCAGAGATACAGTTCGTTCTGATACGCCTAGGGCTCTAGCAAATGCACCTTGCGTACCATACTTTTCAACAATTCTCCCTCTTAGTTTTGAATAATCAAAAGACATTTATTCACTCCCCCCTACCCAGTATTAAGTTCAATTTATTGAACTAAGCAAATGATAACATGCAAAAAAATGATTGTCAATAAATAAATTCAATAAAATAAACTTTTTAGTTTAAAGTCTTGAACTTTTATTCAAAATATAATAAAATAACAACTATGGAAAAGAGATTATTGAAAGGGTGCTATCATGGAAAATTTAACTGCGAATCGACTGAAACAGGCGTTGTCTCTTCGCAATATGAAACAGATCGAGCTATCAGAAAGAACACATATAGGTAAATCTGCTATTAGTCAGTATTTGTCCGGTAAAATTGTTCCTAAACAAGATAAAATATATTTAATAGCCCAAGTATTAGATATAAATGAGGGTTGGCTGATGGGGTACGATGTTCCGATGGAACGCGAAACTTATCAAAATGATCTTCATAATAATCTCCCCGACCTCACCAAAAAAGATGAGCGACAAATACAGAAAAAATTGAAAGCTCTGCTTGATGATCTTGATCCAGCTGCAGGGGTTGCTTATTATAATGACGAGGAACCTATCAGTGACGAAGATAAAGAACTCTTACGTATATCTTTAGAAAATACGCTGCGCCTGACAAAGCAGTTAGCTAAACAAAAGTTTACTCCTAAAAAGTATCGTAAGGAGTGATTTCATGAACATCAAGGATGAGGTTGTGAAGTTAATAGATAAATGTGGCACTAATAATCCTTTTTTAATAGCTAGAGAACTAAAAATAATTGTAATGTTTGCTCCTTTGGGTAACACTTTAGGACACCATTTATATGATTCGAGATTTGACGTTATTCATATTAACGAAAAACTAGAACAAGAAATGAGAACCTTTGTCTGTGCTCATGAACTTGGGCATGCTGTATTACACAAAGGTGTTTCTACTAATTTTTTAAGGTATCATTCTTTTTTCTCTACTGCAAAAATAGAGCGGCAAGCTCATACTTTTGCAGTAGAGATGATACTTCCTGACAAATATTTAAAAGAAAATAGCGATTTTGGATTATATCAGTTAGCGGAAATGCATGGGATTCCCAAAAATTTAATAGATCTGAAATCACACTAAATAATAGAAAAAGCCGCCCAGTGCTGCAAACACCGAACGGCTTATGGCTGATTACTCAACTCAATTAACGTATAAATTATATCAGTAATCAGCCTCTATTTCAATTGAATAGGAGGCTTTATTTATGTCTAAAAATGGAAATGGTACAGGCTCTGTCTATTATGATAAGAGTAAAAAACGTTACTATGCGGCGATAACTACGCCAGCAGGACAGCGTAAAAAGAAAAGTTTTATCACAAAGACTGAAGCCACTACATGGAAAAATGCTCAGCTCACGGATATAAATCGCGGTGTATTTGTGGAACCAACGAATATAACTGTCGGAGCATGGGCGCTTACGTGGCTAACAACATATAAGAAAGGAGCAGTGAAACAAAGGACATATGAAAGATATAAACAGCTTATCGCCCATCTTGCATCAATTGCGGATATAAAATTGCAGGAGCTGCAGCCTGCACAGGTGCAGCAATTATATAAAGAGCTGCCTTTATCAGCCTGCACAGTAAATAAAGTCCATAAAATATTAAAAGAATTATATACAAAAGCGCATATACTAGACATGGTCCTTAAAAATATAATGCTTGCAGTTGTGTCGCCTACGTTTGAAAAAAAGGAAATAGAAATATTTTCTCCGGAAGAAATAGAAATAATTTTGCAAACATGTTTTAGTAATAAAAGGTTATCTAAATATTATCCTATTATTCTTTTGGGCGCCACAACTGGTATGCGGATCGGCGAAATACTGGGGCTTAGGTGGTGTGATGTACTGTTTTCCACATCTGAAGTTTATATCCGGAAGTCGTTGCAGGATTCACGGGAGATCGGATTATTTTTGGAAACACCGAAAACTAAAGCTGGTATAAGGAAAATAAGTATCACGGAAGATGTTATTGCGGAGCTTAGAAAACTAAAAAAAGCTGTTCCTGCAATAAATATAAAACAGGAACAGCTATGTTTTGTGACCAGGAATAATACTCCTATTGCCCCACATAATGCAGAGCGGGTATGGAAATCAATTATAACAGCTGCAGGTATACCGTATAGGAATTTTCACGTTTTGCGTCATACCCACGCCACGCAGCTTCTGGCTGAAGGCGTTCCAATTATAGAGGTATCTCGGCGTCTTGGGCATGCACGGGTTTCGCATACATTGGAACTATATGGTCATGCAATTCCAAACTATGATAAGAAGATTTCGGATAAGGTAAAGTTGTTATATTCTGTACCCAAATAAAAGGAGCAGCAGAGTTGCTATTGCTCCCCTGCTGCTCCCTATGATATACGGTTTGCGTTGCTCCCAACGCTATAACCATTGTGTTTACTGGTGCGCCAAGCAGGATTCGAACCTGCGACACACGGCTTAGAAGGCCGTTGCTCTATCCAACTGAGCTATTGGCGCATAACTATATTAGCAACAGATAGTATTATACTACAAAAAATTTTTTTGTCAAATTAAGCTTGTAATAATTAAAAAAATAAAATGAGCTCAATCACTGACCTTGCAATGATTGAGTCCATTTATTTTCAATTAGAAGACTGAGTTCCGCTAATAAGTTCTCTCTGCCGGCATGACCAGTGCATAATAGGCCGTCATAGCAAACGCTCATACACACAATGTTTTTAGTTTATATCGTTTGAATTATTATAAACATCCACTTTGTTGAGAATCGTATATGCTCTTATGCCATTAATTAATTTTTCTTCAAAGCTATCAGATTTTACATCAATGTTTGCAGCTTTGCCAAAATCGGTAATTTTAAAAACAACTCTGCCTTCTTTATCATATAAAATACTTGATAATGTCTTTACTTTATTCTGTGCCAGATCAAGCTCAATTTTATTAGTAGAATATTCAACGGAAGCTGCAGCATCCACAGCAGGAACGCTAAAGCCTTCCGCTCTTGCCTCATTGATAACTTTTTCGCTGCCTTCCTTACTATACTTTTCCTTTACATTTACAATAACAATATTCTTATCTGCACTCGTTTTATAACCGATACTATTTTTATCAAAGAAATAACTTGCTGTCTGATCTGAAGTGACCCATTGCCAAGCAGGTGAAGCAAAACCAATAACAGTAAACGCAAACATCAGCAAAACAGTAGAAAACATGACTCTTTTCATTCAACTCACACTCCTCAAATTAAATAGATTAAAATAATATGAATATTTTGGCTTAATTATACCACCAAAAATATTGTTTGGTAAACTATTTATTTTTGCCAAGCTGATATATCAGTTTAGCAAAGTATGTTTTCCAACCAAACTTTCATGCAGATACAATAATATATTAATATAGAAAGGATTATTACTTTATCTTCCAGAATAATATATAGTTACATATAAAAACTTTTATCTCACTTTTATCTGATGAAAAACAAAAGTTTAATTGATCTCAATACTGTTAAATATTTCAGGCAAGACTTATTGCAGTCAATTTATCTCTGAGGTCATGTAATTGCAGCTTTTACATAAGATCAGATAAAATCAAACTGGAGGAATATATTTTGCATAGAAATGATTTTTGCTGGTGCGGCAGCGGCCTTAAGTATAAACGCTGTCATCTTGATTTTGATGAACATATCGACGGCATAAAATTTGATCCCAGAATGGGACAGATAAAACCGCCACACGAAATCATCAAGAATGAAAAAGATATAGCAGGCATCACTAAAAGCGGTAAAATAAATAACGCAGCTCTTGATCTTATAGCAGAAAATATCAGAGAGGGCATTGATACACTTACCTTAAATGATATGGCCCATAATTTCATAATTGAAAACGGAGGTATTCCTGCCTGCCTGAATTATGCCGGTTATCCGAAAAGCATCTGTATATCAATAAATGATGTAGTCTGCCACGGAATTCCTTCCAAAAAGACCATTCTGAAAAGCGGTGACATAGTCAACGTCGATATAACAACCATTCTTGACGGTTATTATGCTGACGCCTCCCGCATGTTTATGATAGGCAGCGTTTCACCTGAAGCAGAAAAGTTAGTTGAAGTGACAAGACAGTGTATGGAATTGGGCATAAATGCCGTTAAGCCTTGGCATTTTCTTGGCGATGTCGGCGCTGCTATAGAAAAACATGCGCACACAAATAAATATTCTGTTGTTACTGCTTTAGGCGGACATGGCGTAGGTAAAAAATTTCATGAAGAACCATTCGTAAATCATGTTGGCGAAAAAAATACAGGAATGCTGCTTGTCCCCGGAATGGTACTTACGGTCGAACCTATGATAAATATGGGAGACTTTGATGTCCGCACCGATGAAAAAGACGGCTGGACAGTTTATACTAAAGACGGTTCGCTGTCAGCACAATGGGAAAAGACTATACTGATAACAGAAACCGGCACAGCTGTTCTTGCCGATTAATTTATTATTCCACATAAATTGCAATATATGTACTGGCTTTTAAAATTTATGTGGAATAAATTTTTTACCTGAAACAATAATTCATTTATGCTAAAATAGATTTGTGTTTTATCACTTTTCACAGCAATTAAGGAGAGCTGCTTTAATGAAATCCCCTAATGAGATAAATATTATCAAAATGAAAAACATTTCTAAAATATATGATAATGGCGCTGTCGCTCTTGATAAAGTAGACATCAGCATAAAACGCGGTGAGTTTGTTTTCATTGTGGGAACGAGCGGTGCCGGTAAATCCACCTTTATTAAGTTATTGCTGCGTGAAATTTTGCCTACTTCGGGTCTTTTGCTGGTAAATGGGTATGATATCAATAAAATGCCGCGTCATGAAATTCCTTATCTGCGCCGCAGTCTCGGCGTTATTTTTCAGGATTATCGCCTTTTGCCAAATAAAACTGTCTATGAGAATGTCGCTTTTGCAATGCGCGTCATTGAATCGCCCCGTCGGCTCGTACTGCGCAGTGTTAATAGTGTTTTGGACGTAGTAGGCCTGCGGGCAAAGTACAAATGTTTTCCCTCTCAGCTTTCAGGCGGTGAGCAGCAGCGTGTTGCTATCGCCAGAGCCATCGTCAACAATCCGTCACTTATTATTGCCGATGAACCCACCGGGAATCTTGACCCGGAAACTTCCTGGGAAATAATGGATATTTTTCAGCGCATCAATGCCGCCGGAACAACTATCGTTATGGCAACACATGATAAGACCATTGTTGACACAATGCAAAAACGTGTGTTGGCGATAGAAAGCGGTTGTATCGTACGTGATGAAGCATCAGGGGGATACGGATATGAAGCTTAGAACTACCGAATATTTTGTAAAAGAAGTGGCCGCCTCCCTAAAGCGCAATAACTGGATGTCATTAGCCTCTATTGGCACAGTTACCATTTCGCTGTTTATCCTTGGTCTTTTTTTGATGGTCGTAGTAAACCTTGATCGCATGGCCTCCACACTGGAATCCCAGGTACAGATAAGTGTTTATCTGAAAGATGATATTACCAAAAAGCAGACTGATTCACTGGAAGAAAAATTATCTTCTCTGCAAGGTATCGATACGGTAAAGTACATTTCCAAGGAAGATGCTATGAAACGCTTTTCGGAAAGATTGGGCGATCAAAAATATCTTCTCAGCGCACTTGATGACACCAATCCTCTTCCCAATGCTTTTGAGATCACGGTAAAAGATCCTCAGCTGGTCAAAACAGCTTCTAAGGAAGTGGAAAATTTTCCCGGTGTAGATACTGCTGTATACGCGCAGGATGTGGTCGAACATTTATTTGACCTGACCAGGCTTGTAAGGCTTATAGGCTTATCTATCATCGTCTTTCTGGCGGGTGCCACAATTTTTATAATTTCAAATACCATCCGGCTTACCGTATTTGCAAGACGCAAGGAAATAGCTATAATGAAATATGTGGGCGCCACAGACTGGTTTATCCGCTGGCCATTTCTGCTTGAAGGTGTAGTTCTAGGCTTTATTGGCAGCAACATAGCTGTTATTTTGCTGCGTCTTGCCTATATAGCACTTACTCAAAAGATTTATGACATGATGACTTTTTTCCCTTTGATACCATTGTATCCATTTTTAACATATGTAACGATAATTATTATTTTGAGCGGTATTGTAATCGGCGCTTTAGGCAGTGTCATATCAATAAAACGCTTTCTTGAAGTATAGGGAGAGTTGTATATGTTTTTTCATAAGCAGCGTCTGTATGCATTCACCCTATTGCTTTTATTCACCATATTCTGCAGCTCAGCATCGGCTGCATCATTACAGGATAAACTTGACGGCCTGAAAAAACAGGCAACTGAGAAACAAACTGAGATTGATTCCGCTAAATCCAAGGAGAACACTATCTCCGAGCAAATGCGCACCATAGCTGAACAGGTCGATAACGCCACCGCCGCTTATAATGAAATAAAAGGACAGCTGGATGAAACGCAAAAAAAGATAGATGAAAATGAAGATCTTTTAAAAAAAACACAGCAAAACCTTGATAAGCGTGAAAAAGTTCTCTATAAAAGGCTTCGTGATATATATATGCACGGACAAATAAGTTATATTGAAGTTCTTGTTGGCGCCGACAGCTTTTCTGATTTTTTGACACGTATGGACCTTATCAAACGTATCATCAAATACGACTATGATCTTATCAACGGTATCCTGGCGGAAAAACAAGTTATTACAGATACTAAAAAGGAACTTGAAACCGACCGCAGCAAAACTGAAAAACTAACTCAGTCAGCCAAGGAAAAAGCCGACATATTACAGAATAAAAAAGCCCAGCAGCAGACACTGCTGGATAAGGTAAAAAATGACAGAGCAACTGCCGAGCGTGCCTACGATGAACTCATGGCAGCGTCGCGTCAGGTAGAACAAATGATCCTTGCATATACCAGCAGCAATTCGGACGACTATGCTGGCGGAGGCAGCGGTCAATTCATCTGGCCAATTTCAGGTCCGATAACATCACCATTCGGTTGGCGCACTCACCCAATATATGGCACTCGTATTTTTCACAGCGGCATTGATATTGGCGGTGATTACGGACTCCCCATACATGCGGCAGCTGCCGGTACAGTCATTTATGCAGGATGGATATCAGGTTATGGCAATGCCGTAATTATAAGCCACGGCGGCGGCCTGCAGACATTATATGGACATAACCAGTCACTTAATGTCAGTGAAGGCCAGCGCGTATCACAAGGACAGGTCATCTCTTTTTGCGGTTCTACAGGAAATTCTACCGGTCCTCACTGCCATTTCGAGGTAAGGAAAAATGGAGAACCCGTTAATCCTCTCAACTATTTATGATTTTGCTGAGGCTTTGCGAACGATAAAAAACTATTGGATGTGATAATTATGAAAGTTAACAAGAAGTTTTTAGCGGCGTTGATATTTATCGTTTTCATTGCATCGTCACTTTTCACTGTTTCCGGGCTGTATTTTCTGTTAGGATTCAATAAATATCAGTTTGCCGATGTGGCGCGCTTGTTCGCTGCCATGCGGTTAGTGCAAACTTATTATGTTAAAGACATTGATAATGATGTAATTATCAATGGTGCAATAAAAGGCATGGTCGGCTCCCTTGATGACCCGCATTCTCTCTATCTTGATCAGAATCTTTATAAGAGGCTCATGGAACAGACAGAAGGTTCCTTTGGCGGAATTGGTGTAGTGATGCAGTATAATAAAGACAAACAAGTCGTCAGCGTCATCGCGGTAATGAAAGACACTCCGGGAGAAAAAGCAGGACTAAAAATCGGTGATGAAATCATTGCTGTAGACGGAGTATCAACAAAAGATTTTTCGTTTGATCAGGTCGCTTCCCATATAAGAGGCCCTGTCGATACGGACGTGGCACTTACAATCAAAAACAGTGATGGTCAAAAAGATATCACTGTCACCAGGGCCACGATTAAAACCACTACAGTAACACATCAAATGATGTCAGACAATATAGGATATATAAGAATCGGCATGTTTTCCGAAAATACGGGCAAGGAATTCACTGATGCCTATCAGGACCTGCAAAAACAAAACATGCGGGGACTTGTCTTGGATCTTCGTTCAAATCCCGGCGGTCTTCTTACCAGCTGTGTAGAAATAGCTAAGCAGCTGGTTCCCAAGGGAACCATAGTTTCCATAGTCGATCATAATAACAACAAAGAAGTGTACAGTTCAGATCTTGAAGGACAAAAATATCCTATTGTTGTCCTTATTGATGAAAATAGTGCCAGCGCTTCTGAAATACTTGCGGGAGCTCTGCAAGACACGAAGGCAGCTGTGCTGGTGGGAACAAAATCATATGGCAAGGGTTCTGTCCAGCAAGTAATACCACTGGGCAGCGGCACCGCACTTAAGCTTACTATCGCAAAATATTACACTCCAAGCGATCGTTCCATAGACGGTGTCGGTATTGAACCTGATATACCTGTCAAATTTGATGCTGACGGGAATACAGATAATCAGCTAAATACCGCTATAGATACATTAAAACAAAAAATCAATCAGCAATAACTTTTTTGATTATCTTACGTCCATTGCAGCAAAAAAGACAGCAACAAATTTTTTCATTTTGTTGCTGTCTTTTTCAGCTGCATACATTTTTATCTTTTTAAACGAAAAGGAATAGTAACAACAATTACATTCTCCTTAAAAATCAACAGAGTCCGCAGAATAAGTCCTGTCTGATTGTGCAGCAGTTTATGCCACCACTTTGTCGTTTGTATTTCCGGAATAAGCACTGTTATATAATCTTCTGGATTTTTATCAGCGGCTACCTGCTTGACAAAATCAAGCAAAGGCTGTATGACCATACGATAAGGAGACTGAATAGTAACAATGCCTATTTCCGGATCCTGCACATGCCATACTTTTTTCACATAATCTGCATTTTCATTGTCAGTTGCAATATGCACGGCAATAATTTCATCGCCTATTTTTCTTGCATAGCGCATCGCTTCTATAACACTTCGTGTAGGGTACGATATAGGCAGAATAACATAGTTCTTCATAATCGGCGAACTGATGTAGCTGAATTTTTCACCAGGTTTCAGCGCAAGTTCTCTGCCCATTTCTGTATAATGCTTTTTTATTTTTCTAAAGCAGTATATTACCGATGGTATAAAAATAAGAATGATCCATGCACCATAGAAAAATTTTGTGACAGCAATAATAACTACAATTATACCGGTTATGAAAGCTCCGAGCGCATTGACAAAAACACGCCCCTGCCAATATTTGCTTTTATTGCGCAGCCAGTGGACAACCATTCCCGACTGGGCAATAGTAAACGAAAGAAAGACCCCTATTGCATATAACGAAATTAGATGTTCAACATCACCGTCAAAAATGATCAGCAGCAATGCCGTCGCCATGCTAAGCAGGATAATACCGTTAGAAAAACTCAGCCGTTCTCCGCGCTGTCCGAGATACCGCGGTAAATATCCATCCTTTGCTATTATTGATAAAAGAGGCGGCAGACCATTATAAGCCGTATTTGCCGCTAAAAACAAAATCAACATCGTAACTATCTGGAAAAAATAATAGTAATATCCCCGACCGACAGTCTTTTCTGCAAGCTGCGAAATCATAGTGACATTGGGATTCGGCATAATATGGTAATGCATTATCAAAAATGATATTCCAAGCAGCATGATCGCCAATATACCTGACATCCAATAGGTAGTATGAATTGCATTTTTGTATTCGGGTTTCTTAAACATCGGCACACCATTGGCTATCGCTTCAAGTCCGGTCATTGAACTGCAGCCATTGGCAAAAGCGCGCAGAATAAGGAAAAATATCATCATATCCATGGGCTGCTTTTGTACAGAAGCTTCAGCGATTACCGGTTCCGTGCCTGTAAATGCCTGAAAAATACCTATAACGATCAGCAACAAAAGACCGCCGACAAAAAGATATGTCGGCAAAACGAAAAACTTAGCTGACTCACTGACTCCCCGCAGATTAATAATAGTAAGCACACAAAATAGTACGATTATATCAAGAAGCAGTTTATATTCTCCCAAAAAAGGAAAGGCAGAAGTGAGCGCTGCCGTACCTGTGGTGATACTAACAGCCACTGTAAGTATATAATCGGTAAAAAGAGCGGCTCCGGCTACCAGAGCAGGTTTTTCACCGAGATTTTCTCTTGCTACAGAATAAGAACCACCGCCGCCCGGATTTGCTCTGGCAACCTGCGCGTATGATACAGTGACTATAGCCAGCAGAATAATGATCGGAATAAGAGAATAAAGATAATATCCATATGTGATAAAACCAGACAGCGCCAAAACGACAGCTATCTGTTCCGGTCCATAACTTACAGAAGACAGCGCATCAGAAGAAAATATGGCCAGAGCTTTCCACTTAGGCAGACGCTGATAGAAAGCCTCTTCATTCTTCAAAGGACGCCCTATCAGCAATCGTTTTATTCTGTTAAACAACTCCAACTCTCCCATCAATAAATTTAGTTCCTCTAATATAATACAATTTTCCATTTTATGCAATACAAATAAAACCACGCTCATTTTCAAATTCTTCAATAGTGGTCAACCGTTAGGCTCAATAATATTCTGCCGTGCAAATGATAATCCTTTCATTTACAAAATAAGGCAGGCATTCAAAGCTATACTAGACAATAGAAAAATCTTTGCTTGACAATAGCAGCTTCAGCTGAATCAATCAAATTTATTTCATTGAGGTCAAAATTATAAGCTTTATCTATAAATAATTCCTTCCTGCAGCTGCTTGATCCTTATAGCATTTAAAATTGCTCATAATTTACAGTTCACAAATCTGTACTGTTGGGCTATACTTTAAACAATACCATTTTTTATATTTTTAACCTTTTTCAGCATTATTTTCTGACTGTAAAGCAAATGAAAAAATTTTTCTGATATTATTCAAAGTCCGCTAAAACGATCGCTTATAAATAAGGAGGCGCACGCATGGCTACAGTACCAAAGCTCAATACTCTTCATCTATCTGAAAAAACACCTTTCAAAATAACAGCTCCTTTTGAACCTATGGGTGATCAAAAAAAAGCTATCCGGGAACTGGCCGCCGGTATTGAAAACGGTCAAACAGCACAAGTGCTTCTTGGTGCCACCGGCACCGGCAAAACCTTCACCATAGCCAAAGTAATTGAAAAAGTTCAGAAACCGACCTTGGTGATAGCTCACAATAAAACACTGGCCGCACAGCTTGCCAGTGAATTCAAAGAATTTTTTCCGAACAATGCAGTCGAATATTTCGTAAGTTATTACGATTATTATCAGCCTGAAGCTTATATAGCCCAAACAGATACATATATAGAAAAGGATTCATCCATCAATGATGAAATAGACAAACTGCGCCACTCAGCGACCTGTTCACTGTTTGAAAGGCGTGATGTCATAATTGTAGCAAGCGTCTCCTGCATATACGGACTTGGTTCTCCTGAGGATTATTATGAGCTTGTCTTATCAGTACGCCGCGGTGAAGAATATCCTCGTGATGCCATACTTAAAAAACTTGTTCAGATACAATATGAAAGAAATGACATTAACTTTGTACGCGGTAAATTCCGTGTACACGGTGACATTATAGAGGTCTACCCTGCCGGCTATCAGGACCGGGCTGTCAGAATAGAGCTTTTTGGCGACGATATCGACCGCATCAGTGAATTTGATCCACTTACGGGAGAAATACTTGGTGAACGAAAAAGTGTCACAGTCTTTCCTGCGTCCCATTATGTAACCTCCCCGGAAAATATGGACAGAGCCGTAAAATCAATCGAAACTGAATTGAATGACCAGCTTCTCCTCCTCAGAAATGACGATAAATTGCTTGAAGCTCAGAGATTGCAGCAGCGTACCAATTACGATCTGGAAATAATGCAGGAAATGGGCTACTGTTCTGGTATAGAAAATTATTCACGACATTTGACCGGGCGAAAAAAAGGTGATTCCCCTTACACTCTTTTAGACTATTTTCCGGAAGACTTTCTTATTGTCATAGATGAATCGCACGTTACATTGCCGCAGCTGCGCGCTATGTATGCCGGCGACCGATCACGCAAAGTATCCCTTGTGGATAACGGTTTCCGCCTTCCTTCAGCCTTTGACAATCGTCCCTTGCGTTTTGAAGAATTTGTGGAAAGAATCAATCAGATAATTTACGTATCGGCTACACCTGCGCCTTACGAACTGACACAAGCCAGCCAGATAGTTGAACAAATCATCAGACCGACAGGTCTGCTTGATCCGCAGATAGAAATACGGCCCCTGCAGGGGCAAATGGATGATCTTCTGACCGAAATAAGAATACGTATGGAAAAACATGAACGCGTCCTTGTTACCACACTGACAAAAAAGATGGCGGAAAACCTCACAGACTATCTCAAAGAAATGGGCATAAAAGTACGTTATCTTCACTCTGATATTCCTACCATAGAACGTACGGAAATTATCAGAGACCTGCGGCTGGGTGTTTTCGATGTCCTTGTGGGAATAAATCTTTTACGTGAGGGCCTTGATATGCCTGAAGTGTCCCTTGTAGCAATTCTTGATGCTGATAAAGAAGGTTTCCTGCGTTCAGAAACCTCTCTTATCCAAACAATAGGACGTGCCGCCCGCAATGCTAACGGCAGAGTCATATTATATGCTGATCGTGTAACTGATTCTATGAAAAAAGCCATAAGTGAAACAGACCGGCGCCGTAAAGTGCAAAATGATTATAACCAAAAATATGGCATCATTCCAAAAACCATTGAAAAGAAAGTCAAAAATCTCATCGAAACTACTATGGTAGCTGAAGATACAGCTGAATATAAAACTCCTAAAAAGAAATTGAAGATGACCGCTAAAGAACGGCAGAAGCTTATCGTCACGCTTACCAAGGAAATGCAGGCTGCATCCCGCGCCCTTGAATTTGAAAAAGCTGCTGAACTGCGTGATGTCATATTTGAATTGCAAAATGAAACAAACACAAAAAGCAAAAAACACCGCTGAATCTATGCAGGTAAGATATTTTGATAAGCATCGTTCTTATAATAATATATTTGGGGCATCACTAAAAAAGCGATGCCCCCAAATATTACTATTAATTTTTGGATCAATTTTCAGTATTTACATAAGACTTAAAAAAATCTTATATTTATTTTTGGTATTCATAAAAAAAAATACCTCACCGTTTGTTCAAAAACGTCTGCTTTTTTTATATTTTATGCATAAAGTCCCATACTAAATGCATAAGCGATCAATACTGCTGCCGGGCCGGTAATAAGCCTGGAATACAGTACCGCTGGTACGCCCAGCTCTATCGTCTCAGGTTCGGCTTCTCCCAGACTCAACCCTACAGGAACAAAATCAGCACCTACCTGAGCATTGATCGCAAACAGGGCCGGCAGTGCATACTGAGGCGGGATATGACCGAGTCCTATTTCCACTCCCAGCAGACTGCCCACTACCTGCGCTATCACTGCCCCTGGTCCGAGTACAGGTGAAATAAAAGGCAGCGCACAAACAATGGATATTCCTATCATTCCCGGCAGCGTGCTTGCCAGCGGAGATAAGGTCGCAGCAATTACATTTCCTATGCCGGATGCGCTTATTATCCCCAAAATCATACTTACAAACGCCATAAACGGCAATATATTTTTGATCACCATATCGATCGTTTCGCGTCCTGCCTGATAAAACTTATTAACCACAGCGCCCACGCCGATACCTATTCGTGTGACTATATTCTTCTTTTTGCCGGCATTCATAGCTGCCAGCTCTTTTCTTGCCTGCGTTTTCGTCTTCGGCTCAGCTGCTTGCATCTGTGCCTTAGCAGCAGCTGCCGCAGCTGTTTCTTCATCAGCAAAGGTTATACAGTTTTCCTTTACATCCGAAACATAAATACTTTCCGTTATATATTGTGCCAAAGGACCTGATTTCCCCACTGCTGTTAAATTGACCGTAAATATCTTTTTTTTAGGATACACACCACAGCGAGCCGTTCCGCCGCAGTCAACTACAGCAACCATTACTTCTTCATCAGGAGCCCCCGTACTGAAGCCGTCTACAGGCACCCCGCCTGTCATTTCAGCTATTTTTTGTGCCACCGGATGAATTCCGCCGCCCGTCACACATAGTATTTTATTGCAGGTATCTGTGGGAGTTATTGTCAGAGGTCCGCCCCATCCTGCTTTTCCCCTCTGTATAGTAACTGATTTATACATTTAAAAAGCCTCCTTTATTTTTTCATTGCGGCATAAATTTTTTCCGTAACTACACCGCGAAGCAGTATTACTACTATTCCGACCAAAAAATATCTTACCGCTAAATCGCCAAGCGGCAGTCCCAGATTGCTTATCCCTGTAGCTATCCCCATATATACGAACAATTCTCCGCCATTGGCATGAGGAAATAATCCCGTTACGGGATGTACAAAACTCACTGTCGAATCATAGAATGCAGGTTTATATTTTTCTTCTACAAAACGGCCGAAAGTATAGCACATCGGATTTGCCAGAAATATTACTGCCAGAATAGGAACGATCGTATAACGGGTTATCGTGTATTTTGTAGCTGTCTGAGCCACACTGTAAACTCGGTCTTCACCTATTAATTTGATAATTGAACTTACCGCGGTCATTAAAACCACTACTAAGGGAATAATGCCGGTGACCCATGAAATAAAAGTCGCCGCTCCTGCTTTAAATAATTCTATAAAACCGTTTGCCAAGGCTGCGATGATTTCCATAATACCCCTCTTCTCTAAAAATATTTTCCGTAAATAATTGTATCGAAAACAGGGGCAATAATATTGTCCCTGCTTTCCTGTTTCTTCCTCAAGTCTGATATGACAGTCAGATCTCCTGTGTATGAAATACTTCGTAATAGTGCCGCAAAGTATTTTTCATTCCTGTTCGTAAAAAATCATTTACCCCAAAGTAATCTTTCGGACGATTTTCAGACAGATTTTTATAAGCATTTACCACAAAATCAGTATATATATTGATTTTTGCGATACCGTTGAGCGCGCATCTTTCCAGATTATCATCACCTGATGATGAGCCTCCGTGCAGGGCCAGAGGAATATTCAAATTATCAGCCAGCTCTTTAAGCCTTGTGAAATTTATTTTGGGAACGCCTTTGTACAGACCATGCGCCGTTCCCACTGAAACAGCCAGGCTGTCCGCTCCGCTTTGTTCCGCCATTTTACCGGCTTCTTCCACAGTCGTATATATACTGTCGTCATCGGCTTCTGTTTCTCCCTGCCCCACGTTTCTGCCTGTTCCCACATGTCCTATCTCAGCTTCCACCATCACATTATGCGTATGAGCGTAATCCGCAACTTTTCTGGTTGCTGCAATATTTCCTGCCAGCTCCTCTTTTGACGCATCTATCATCACAGAAGTAAACCCCAGCTCTATCGCTCTTTTTATAAAAGAAAAATCCATCCCGTGATCTAAATGCAGGGCTATCGGCACTTTTGCTTTTTTTATATAAAAATGTCCCAGCATTGCCGCTTCCTCTATGTCCTGATAACAGCTGTGCGCCTGCGCATATGACAATATAAGCGGCAGGCCCATTCTTTCAGCCGTCTCCGTATGCGCTTTCACCGAAATTTGATCGACGAAATTTGCTGATGGTACTGCAAATCCCTTTGCCCTCGCCTCAGCCAGCATTTCCTTTGTCGATACCAGCATATTTTCACCTCATTTATTTCATTGCTTATCCACTTATTATTGACAGAAGTTCTATGCTGTCGTATTCTTAATATTGGTTAGGTATCAGCATGATAATAACCGATATGCCACTGTAAAATTGCCGTTTTACGGTGGTTTTTTTATTTATAAAACACAAAATGATCACTCCGCTTTCATTTTCTATACATAGCATCCTGTTCTTTGCGTACATTATAAAGCTGTGTGCCGGTATCTAGTTCTACATCGTTTAAAGTGAGCAGCTGTCCTTTTTTTACATCCTTTTTCATGCGGCTTTTCTTATTTATCAGACCATATACAACGTATCCATTAGCATAAGTTTCCTCGGCGGCAGCTATGGACCCGTAAGTGGTATATCCACCTATCCCATCTATATATTCGCCTGCTTTCAGGTCTTTTTTGGCCGCTGTTATGCATTCGCTCACAGGCCCGTCGATCGGGATTATCGTCGGTTCTTTATCTATGACAGCCTTGGCGACAGTGAGCGGTGTTTCAAGATTGCATAAATGATAGGGACGGTATAACGTCCATAAAGGACCGGGCCCCATGCTGTGATACTGCATCTGATACGCTATTTCTTCATTTTCAGTGGACACTGTGACAAATACGCCCGGTGCTATTCCGTTGACAAATTCAACTACACCATGTTTGTCAAGAATTCCTCCATCTTTTTTCAAACGGAAAATGCTGTTAAGCTCCTTGCATCTTTCGTCCGGTGAAGCAGACGGTCCATGTCCTCCTATAACATCAGGAATAAGTCCCGTCGCATTCGACATTGCTGTCATTTCTACCATTGTTTTAGTGCCGTCTTTAAATGCGCACAGCATTCTTGGACTCATCTTCCGCCTGGTAGCTTCCTCAAGCACGGTATCCGGATTACACGCATAATCAAGCTTGTTGTTTTTCCCTTTCCCCATTACTTTTACCTGCATTCCCATAGCTCTGGCAAATGAATACAGCTCCATAACTGCTCCAGGCTCATCACCGGCCGAACCGGTATAAATAACATTATTTTTTTCTCCGAGTTTTTTCAGATAGGAGCCTATTACCACATCGGTTTCTACATCCATCATTACTACATGCTTGCCGTTATTCATAGAATCTATCGCTATTTTTACACCTACTTCGGGCACCCCCGTTACGTCAATAGCACATTCCACAAGATTGGCCTGCGATATCAGCTCTGAGTTTTCAGTGGCGACAAATTTTCCCATCTCCATATATTTATTGGCATCCGCCAAGGTTTTAGCAACAGCGATCTGCTCATCGGCAATGCCGGCATAATGAAACGCATTTATGACATTATCCAGTTTTATATCGGACACTATTGCCGGTGATATGCCCTTCATAATTGCCATCTGTGTTACCATGCCGCGTCCCATCTGCCCTGCCCCGACTATACCCGTACGAATTATTTTGCCTTCTTCTTCTCTTTTTAAAAGCTTTTGATCCATATTCAACATAATTGTTCACACTCCAAGTTTATATTAATTTTTAAAACTGCGATATTAAAAAATACTTATGCTTATCCCTTTTTGTATATCTTCTTCAGTCAAAGCATCCTCGCCGTAAAGCATTATATGCCCCGGCAGAAACGGTTCATCACCTCCCGAAAAATTCAAGGTTGCATGTCCCAGCTGGTTGAATGTATTGCGTGCTTCTTCACCGACGGCTGTTATTTCGAAAGCCTTTTCGCCAATTATAAGAGTATCCCCCCTTTCAATGTCTCCGTTTAATTTTGATTTTTCATGTAAAACAGATATTTCTGCCAGTTCTTTTGGTGCATTATCATTAAAAATTATAAGGTAATTCAACTCTTTCAGAAAACCTAGTGCCTCATTTCCCCATCCGGTTATCTTACTGTTATATTTCATTTCATCATCTCCTCTCGTCGTTAATATTTATTTCTTTATTTTCGAATTATTCCTTCTTATTGCTTAATCTTTCGCACAGAGCATTTACAGCCTGGATATGCCCCAGCATTCTTTTTCTTTCTTTTTGCGCAAGCACTTCATATTCAGCTCTGAGCTCAAACACATTTCTATTCATAAGTTCCGGAATTTTTTTAAATCTGTTGAAAATAGTAATTCCGGCTAAAATCTCTCCGTCCACCACTTTTCCGCTGCTGTCGCAGACAATTATTACAATATTTCCCGAGAATCGCGCTTTCCTTCCGCCAATACCAATATTGCCCTTTTTATGGAGCCGTCTTACGGATTTCTTATATAACCGAACCTGAATATACGTACCGGCTGCTTGTATTATCATAAAAACCAGCAGGCAGACCATTAAAATAGTAATATCCATTTTAAAACTCCCTATATGCCAACAATTCCCGCGCTGATTCCGAATCTGTTATCAGTACATTTATGATCTTGCCTTTTATCGCGCCGATAAGACTGTCCAGTTTATTTTTTCCTGCAGCTATACCGACTCTGCAGCGTACTTTTTTTAAGTCGTCTATCGGCATGGCAGCTATCAAATGATTAAATGATTCAAATTGCTGAGTCGATCCATTTTTGTCATAGAATTGTGCCGCTGCATCTCCCACCATTCCCAATTCGATAAATGCATCAAATAATTCTTCTCTGATATATCCGGCTTTAACTAAAGTAGATGTTTCTTTTGACGGCACTCCAATTCCCATTACTACTATGGATATTTTTTTAAAGGCCTTAACAATGCTCTGCATGGAATATTCTTCTAAAAAACGTTTGAGCATATCCGGTTTTGAAAAAACCAGCGGAGCAAAAAATTGGAGACAATCCGCATGGAATATTTCGGCAAATTTCGTAGCAACATGATTGGAGTGAATATCATATCTGTTTTCGTCCATCCCTCCCATTATCGGCACAAAAGTACATTTTTTTTGTTCGACCGGATAATAGCCATGCAGTAAATTGCGCAGCGTGCGGCCCATTGTCACCCCGACAAAATCCTTATCTTCAATCACTCGTGAAAGGAATTTAAATGTTTCTCTGGTGATATTCTCATTTAAAGCATCTGTCAGATCCGCACTTCCGGATTCCGCGATTATTACTTCCTCAAGTCCAAATTTTTTTTCTACTTCTCTTTCCATACTGCCAAATGCCAGATTATCCGGATTCATAACTTCTATCTTGACAATCCCGTTTTCATGTCCTTTCTTTATCATTCTGGCTACGGACGGACGGGAAATCTGCAGCATATCGGAAATCTCCTGCTGGCTCAGCCCATCTTTATAATACGAACTGCAGCATTTAAAAATCAATCTTATATCATCAACAATTTTTTTCATGATATCTGTCTTAAATTTTTATTATCACATGACAGCCAGTTTCATTTATAAGAATGACTGCATATAAACAACAATACTTTCCTTTGCGATTTTTCTTTTTATTCTGATAAATATATTACACCAAAGTAATTATTTTTTCAATATTTCTTATGCAGAACAAATGTAAAAGTAATATCACATGTATATATATTTTTACATTTGTTCTATATTGATAACCATTGTCAATATTTCCCTTTCATTATCTATGCAAAATTTTTTAGTCTTTTCCAAATCGTTTTTCATTTGTTTTTCCTCCTTTTCCAATCTATAATATAGATATATGGACAGTTTTGAGAATACCGTAAAAAAATTTTCACTCCGGCATGCCAATGAAATGTAGCGTCACCATAATAAATAATATGAATTCAGTAATTTGAATTTATATATTCAGTTTTTACTAATAAGTTCTGGAAAAAAAACATTTTTTACTATATACTGGTTTATAGCAATTACCGCTTAAGCAATTAAACCATTTAAAATAATTACAGGAGTTGACCATTTTGCCAGATGCAATAAAAATAAAAGGCGCCCGTGCCCATAATTTAAAAAACATCAGTGTATCCATTCCGCGGGACAAGCTTGTAGTAATAACAGGTCTGTCAGGTTCAGGTAAATCTTCTCTGGCCTTTGATACCATCTATGCTGAAGGCCAAAGGCGCTACGTTGAATCATTGTCCTCATATGCACGTCAATTTCTCGGTCAGATGGATAAACCTGACGTCGATTACATAGAAGGGCTCTCCCCTGCCATTTCAATAGACCAAAAAACAACCAGCCGTAATCCCCGCTCTACTGTCGGCACGGTCACAGAAATATATGATTACCTGCGCCTTCTATTCGCCCGAGCCGGAAAGCCCCACTGTCCTAATTGCAAAAAACCTATATCGCAGCAAACTGTAGATCAGATTCTTGACAGCATTATGAATTTACCCGAAAAGACAAAGCTTTTGATAATGGCGCAGGTAGTTCGCGGCAAAAAAGGCGAGCATCGAAAGCTGCTTGAAAACATACGTAAGCAAGGATATGTACGTGTTCGTATCGATAATGAAATTCTCGATATAAATGATGATATAAAGCTGGAAAAGAATAAAAAACACACTATAGAGGTCATTGTTGACAGATTGGCAGTGCGTGGAGGAATAGAAACCCGTCTGGCAGATTCTTTGGAAACCGCGCTTGATCTTGGCAATGATATTGTTTATGTACAGATAATAGATGGAGAACTCCTAATGTACAGTCAAAATTTTGCCTGTATAGACTGCGGTATAAGCCTGCCGGAAATAGCTCCGCGCCTTTTTTCCTTCAACAGCCCATACGGGGCTTGTCCTGAATGTGACGGTCTTGGCAGCAGACAGGAATTTGATCTTGATCTTGTCATGCCAAATAAGGCACTTTCTTTTAGCGAAGGATTATTCGCCCCTTTATCAAAGAATCCCGCCTCTTACGCAATGTGTCAGATTGCCTCTGTCCTCAAAACTTATGGCTATACACTTGATACGCCATGGTCTGCGGTAAAGGAAAAGGTTCAAAAACTCCTTCTTTATGGCAGTTCAGAAGAATCTTTTCAATTTTCTTATGAAAACATGTTTGGGGAAATAAAAGACTACAATACATCTTTTGAGGGTGTCATGCCGCTTCTGGCCCGCCGTTACAAAGAAACAAATTCCGACGTGATGCGCGAAGGATATGAAGCATATATGAGTACTACACCCTGCCCCGTATGCGGCGGCGCACGTTTAAAGCCCGAGGCTCTGGCAATAACGATAGGCGAAAAAAATATAAATGAAGTAACTGATATGACCATAGCACAGGCTGATAATTTTTTTCGCGATCTGCAGCTTGATAAACGCCAGAAGCTTATAGCTTCCCAGATTTTGAAGGAAATCCATGCCCGGCTTGGCTTTCTGCTCAATGTCGGTCTCGATTATCTCACACTTGGACGTGCGGCAGGGACCTTATCCGGCGGAGAAGCTCAGCGCATAAGACTCGCCACACAAATCGGTTCCGGACTGACAGGCGTTTTATATATACTGGATGAACCAAGCATCGGTCTTCATCAGCGGGATAATAACCGGCTTTTAGCCACACTCAAGCATCTGCGTGATCTCGGCAATACACTTATAGTTGTTGAGCATGATGAAGACACTATGTACGCGGCAGACAATATTATTGATATAGGTCCCGAGGCCGGTGCCAATGGCGGAAATGTAATTGCACAGGGTACTGCCGATGAAATAAAAAAAATACCGGCTTCAATCACCGGACAATATATGAGCCGTAAAAAATTTATTCCTGTGCCGCTTGAAAGAAGAAAAGGCAGCGGTAAATTTATTGAAATCGTCGGTGCTGCCGAAAACAATCTAAAAAACATTCGGGTAAAATTTCCGTTGGGAATGCTGACACTCGTCACGGGAGTTTCAGGATCGGGTAAGTCCACACTGGTAAATGAAATCTTGTATAAGGGACTTGCCGCCAGCTTCTATGTTAACAGAGGAAAACCCGGTAAACATAAATCAATCAAGGGTATTGAAAATATAGATAAAATAATCAATATAGATCAGTCACCGATAGGACGCACTCCCCGCTCCAATCCAGCCACCTACACAAGTGTCTTCGATACTATACGGGAAGTTTTCAGTCAAACCAATGAAGCCAAAATCCGCGGCTACAAGCCGGGAAGATTCAGCTTCAACGTCAAAGGCGGTCGGTGTGAATCATGCCATGGCGACGGTATAATAAAAATAGAGATGCATTTTCTGCCCGATATCTATGTTCCCTGCGAGGTATGCAAGGGAGCCCGCTATAATCGTGAGACACTTGAGGTCAGATATAAGGGAAAAAATATTTCTGATGTTTTGCAGCTGGTAGTTGACGATGCTGTGGAATTCTTCAAAAATATCCCTAAACTTCATCGCCAGCTGCTCATTTTACAGGACGTAGGACTTGGCTATATGCAGCTTGGACAGCCTGCCACAACTTTATCGGGCGGTGAAGCCCAGCGTGTGAAATTGGCTACAGAGCTGGCAAAAAGAAGCACAGGACGCACTCTTTATATTTTGGATGAACCAACAACAGGTCTGCATACTGCCGATATTCACAAATTAATGAATGTCCTGCAGCGATTAGTCGACAACGGTGATACCGTAGTCGTCATCGAGCATAATCTTGATGTTATAAAAACTGCGGATTATATAATTGATCTCGGCCCTGAAGGCGGAGACAGGGGCGGTACCGTTGTGGCCAAGGGAACTCCCGAGCAAATAGTGAAAGTCAGTGAATCCTATACCGGACAATTTCTTGCTCCCGTGCTGGCCGAAGGCATAAAATTAACGGCGCAGAATAAGTAATTGTCTTACTGATTTCTAATTTTTACAGCACAGACAGAACAGTTTGCGGTAAATACCGGAATAAGCTGGTGTAAAATCTTATTCCGGTTATTTTTTTACAGAAAAAAAGCATAAAATACCACCACAGGATATTTTATGCTTAAAACATATGCGAATTAAATATACAATCTTTTAGGAAACTTTAAATGCTCCAATCGAATTTTGCAGATCATCAGCCATTTTTGCTAAATGCTGGCTTGATGAGGCAATTTCTTCCACTGATGCCGACTGTTCCTCCGTAGCCGCAGAAATAGTCTGAGTCTGCTCGGAAGTTTTCCGGCTTTCATCATTAATTCCCTGCACAGTATTCACCACATGATGGGCACTGCCTGTTATTTCCTGGACTGCTGCTGATATTTCATGTATCTGCCCCGTCATTTCCCTTACCATCAGCAAGATTGCTTCAAAGCTTTTTCCGGCAGCCGATACCACTTTAGCACCTGATTCGACTTCTTTTTTACCGTCATCCATAAACTTAACTGCGTTATCAGTCTTTAACTGCACTTCATTTATAAGCTCTGTTATCTGTTTTGCCGCATCCTGCGACTGTTCAGCCAGCTTTCTGACTTCCTCTGCAACTACCGCAAATCCTTTACCTGCCTCTCCGGCTCTGGCAGCCTCTATTGCCGCATTTAATGCCAAAAGATTTGTCTGTCCCGAGATAGCAGAAATCACATCTACTATTTTGCCTATACGTTTCGATTTTTCCTCTAATTCACTGATCACTCCGGAAGTATCATTTGTTTTCTGTTCAATGACGCTCATCTGAGCAACTGCCTGCTTTATTGCCTCTTCACCGCCATTTGCGGCTGTCGCAGTTTTTTCAGAAGATAATGAAACTACCTCTGTATTTGAGGACACCTGTTGTATTGCAGTTGAAATCTGTTCTGCCACGGCGGTTGCATTATTGGCAAGATCCAACTGCTTTTCTGCTCCGTGGGCGACTTCGGCTACTGATCCGGCGACCTGATTAGAAGCCTGTGCCGATTGCTCAGCACTTGCTGTCAGTTCTTCCGATGAGGCCGCCAGCTGCTGCGCCGTATTCATAAGATGGCTGATCAGTGTTTTTATATTTTTATTCATTTCAGCTACGGCTCTTGATACATTGCCAAATTCACTTCTATCATTCAGGTTGTCTGCTGAAACGTTTATGGAAAAATCTCCTTTGGCTATTATTTCCAAATGTTCCACAACGTCCTTCAATCTTTTTTGAATGCGCCGCGTAATAAGCCACCCCAGCCAAACTCCCAAAATAACCGCAGCCGCGACAATCGCAAAAAACAATTTGCTGGCGAAAGCAAATTGTTTTTTGCTGTCTTCATTCATTGCAGCCGCATCTTCATTCATCTTATTAGAAGAATCTGTAAGTTCCTTGCTGAATCTTTCCATCAACGGTTTTCCCTGCTGTATATACAGCGCATATGCTTCTGCATCCTTATTTTGTACAGCCAAATCTAAAACTTTATTCCGCACCGCATGATATTCCGCAAAATCTGCCCTTACCTTATCAATTCTTGATTTTTGTTCACTTGTCAAATTCAAATCGGCAACTTTATCCAAATTATCACTGAAAATTTTTGTTCTTTCATCTATGTCTTTCATAAGCAGATCACTCGTCTGTTTATTATTGTCAAGCATAAGATTAAATGTATCTGCCTGTATAGCTCTGGAGTGATTTCTATTATCAATAAGTAAATTTGTTGCCTTCATCTTTTCATTATACATCTGTTCAAGAGCATCATCAGCCTTGCCCAGAAAATAGTAGCCTGTACCGCCAACAACTACAACAGCTGCCAATAGAACTATTACCAACAATGCCAATTTTTGTACAACTTTCAAGTTATCCAACCAAGCCATTCAATGCACATCCTTCAAATTTAAATAGTCTTTGCTATTACCTGACAGACAGATAATCAGATAAACCTAATAAGAGAACTTGAAACAAATCATACTCGTACTACTGCATGAATGCAGATATGCATTTTTCAGCTTGCCACAGCGTTATTCAGCTGCATATGTACATCGCACCTAAAATCATCGACTTCACTATACAACAATTCTATTGCGAAATAAATTCTCATATTTTTCAGTTATCTGACTATCATCTTCTCTCATACACGGTCAATTATAATTCTATAGACTTACTTTGTCAATACTATAGAATTAATAGTTTTCCAGGATTATATGCTATATTATTATTAATTATTACCATAGAATTATTTTAGGGTGGCTCAAAATGAACGTAGCTAAACGAATTACCGAATTACGCAAATTAAAAGGGTACAGCACCAACAAGCTTGCCATTACATCTGATCTGTCACAGGGATTTGTCCGGCAGATTGAATTGGGAAAAAAGCAGCCGACCGTTGATTCGCTGCGAAAAATATGCAATGGGTTGGGTATCAGTCTGCACGATTTTTTTTCCGATGAAACAGTGGCAATTCCGCTTGACATTGAATCTCTCATTAATGTCGCAAAAACTTTAACACCGGAGCAAAGACGCGCTCTGCAGTCATTTCTGGAATTAATGAAAAAATGACATGTTGGACGTTATATAACATTGCAGCGGGAACAAATCACTTTACGGCATTTCTTTTTGTTTATTTAGTTTTCTGCTCATCTATTATTAATTTATTTATTGACAAATATACTAAAAGCGCGGAAAAATCCGCGCTTTTAGTATATTGTGTCTTTGCTGTAATAATTTTTAGAAATTCATTTTTTATAGCCTGTTGAAAAATCAACTTCATTCATTAATTTATCATTTTTTAAAAATTTTTCCAGATTATCACCGGCAATTTTTACTATGTTGTCCAAAGTAGCGGGTAAATGATACTGACCTGCCGTATGCGGTGTAATATGAATATTTTTGATCTGCCACATAATATGATCTCTTGGCAGCGGTTCCGGATCTGTCACATCAACGGCAGCCCCCGCCAGTTGTCCGCACATAACGGCATCACACATATCATCTGTTATTACAGAAGTGCCTCTGCCTATATTAATGAAAAAAGTTCCTTTTTTCATCAAAGAAAATTTTTCCTTGCCGAGCAGATGATATGTGGCATCCGTCCCGGGCAGGCTGTTTACCACAATATCCGCTTTTTGCAGACATTCATCCAGATCATTCATAGTAAACAACTCATCAACATATTCTGGTTTCACTGACGGCCGCCGTTTGATGCCAACAACAAAAGCACCTAACGCTTTCACTTTTTTAGCGAAACTTCTGCCTATATCACCGAGCCCCAAAACAAGCACTGATGACCCGGCGACGGAAGCTACTTCTCCCTCATCCTGCCACAAATGATTTTTTTGATTATCATGATAAACATATAATTTCTTTTGCATTGCCAGCAATACAGCCAGCATATACTCTGATATGGCCAAACCATATGCACCTGTGGCATTGGTCAGCATTACGCCCTTTCGCAGCACACCGCTGCGACAATAGTTTTGTGCTCCGGCACTGTTCAGCTGAATCCATTTGAGAGCTGCTGCATTGTTCATTCTGTCTACAGGCGGATTGCCTATAATAATATCGGCCTGTGCCAACTGTCCGTCAGTAGGCTGGCGGGCATAAATAAAACTGCATTTTTTCCCTTTGCCTTCCAGATAGTTTCTGTGTCTTTCCTTCAATGACATCATAACCAGAACATGCATGATTTTCAACTCCTATTTTTCGGCTTGCTGGGCTTTTACCTGCTGAAGCTTAGGCCCCATAATCTTTTTATATGCTTCGACGCCGGGTTGGTTAAAGGCATCTACATCAGCCAATTCACCTTCATAGGAAATTGACATTGCCAGCATATACAACAGTTCACCCAAATAATACGCATTTAATTTCGGCAGACTAAAAAGTGCATTGAATCTATTATTAGATATAAGTGCATCGGCATTGGACTGACGAGCTACTTCCAGTGCCTGTCCCATTGTAACACCGGAAATATCAGCAAGTTTCTGCACAGTCGGGAATACGTTTGGCACGGCTAGATCATTTGCCCATTTTTCTATACGAATAAACTGAACAATTTTATTAAGCTTGCCTTCCTGATGCTGCTGTGTTTGAGAGTGCATGTCTCTTGTACCAAGTGCCACTATCGGTGTTCGTCCATAGCATACCTCTTTGCCTTCCTTATTGAACTGCTTGCCCAAAGACTCAGCCAGCAGCTGTATATACCACATGGAAACCGATTCAAGATAATCACCGTAAGGCATCATCACTTCCTCATCCCGTCCATATTTTTTAGCAGCAATGAATTTTAATGCTGCATTCAACATCGCCGGATTCTGCCATATATCGTTATTTTGACAGGCCTTGTCCATATTTCTTGCGCCTTCGAGGAATGCTTCGATATCAAAACCGACAACAGCTGCCAGCACAAGCCCGACTTCGCAGAAAATAGTAAAACGGCCCCCCACTCCATCCGGAACTGCAAAACTTTCCCATTTATTTTCCATCGCCATTTTTTTCAACAAAGTCGGTTTTTCTTCATTGGGATCAGTAACAGCAACAACTTCAACTTTAACGTTTTTATTTTTCTTTAAAGCATCGTAAATAACCATGAAATTGGACATGGTATCCAATGTACCACCGGATTTCGATATACATATGAGCATAACCTTATACTTACGCGAATTTTTTTTATCATGATGCACCGACATATCGGCTGCGTATTTTATATAATCGATCAGATCCTTTGTACTGCGCGGATCAATATTGTTGCCGCTGAAAAATACCTTAGGATACCCCTTTCTTTCTTCACGTGTTTTCAAATTCCAAAAGCTGCCGCACTGTACGTCAAACAATACCTTATTGCCTAAAAAAGAACCGCCTATGCCGAGCGAAACTACAGCATCCACACGATTTCTCGCTGATTCACCGAATTTTTTAAGACGGGCCACTGATTCCGGTGAATTTAAATTTCCTTTTTCAATATACGGCAGCTGACTAAACAATACTTTTTCCGGTGTGCCGTCCTTCGATAAATGGCCGCGTATCACACCTGTCCTGCGCATGACATCCATAGCCTCATGTGCTTTCTTTAATTCCGGCAGCAATGCGGACACATCTTCTTTTGTCACGCATCCGTCCCCCAGAAGATTTTCATAGTCAAATTCAAAACCGGATTCCAATTTCAAACTCATTTTCGTAACCCCTCTCATAAATAAATTCTGATATACCCTCTGCCTAACCTAAAGCGCACGGACAAAATATTTTTTAACCGGCGGCGTTTTACTGATACACCATTTATTTTAAACGGAATATTTTCCGTCAAAAATCACTTGCGGCAACCATCACCACGATCTGCCTTCAACCCATCATTCTTCTGATATACCTTTTTCTGCCTTTAAAAGCGGTCCCATTGTCCTGAGCATATATGCCATAAATCGGTCACGCAATTCAGGCCTTTTCAAAGCATACTCCACCGTAGCTTCTAAAAATCCCTCTTTATCACCGATATCGTAGCGTCTGCCTGAAAAATTCAGGGCAAATACTTTTTGTTTGCTGCTCAATTCGCATATCGCATCCGTAAGTTGTATTTCATTACCGCTGCCGGGTGTAGTATGTTCCAAAATATCAAAGATCTGCGGAACCAGTATATATCGTCCCAAGACGGCCAAATCAGAAGGAGCCTTTTCCAATATCGGCTTTTCAACGAGATTCTTCGCCAGCCATACATTATCCTTGACACGTATTGGATCAACTATCCCATAATTGCACACCTGTGAATGCGGAACCTTTTGCACTCCCAGAATGCTTCCGCCCAGATCATCATAAGCTTTTATAAGCTGGGCAAGACATGGCACTTCAGCATCTACAAGATCATCGCCGAGCAGAACAGCGAAGGGTTCATCACCGACAAACTGCTTGGCGCACAAGACTGCATGCCCCAAACCGCGGGCTTCCTTCTGTCGTATGAAATGCAGTGATATGCTCGATATTTCCTCGATGGTCTTGAGCATTTCATATTTACCCTTGGCTTTTAATTGCAATTCCAGTTCCAGTGAACGATCAAAATGATCCTCAATAGAACGCTTGTTCCGTCCTGTTATGACTAAAATTTCTTCTATCCCGGATGCGATAGCTTCTTCGATGATAAACTGAATAGCCGGTTTATCCACTATCGGCAGCATTTCCTTCGGCTGGGCCTTCGTTGCCGGCAGGAATCGTGTACCTAATCCTGCCGCTGGAATAATAGCTTTTCTGATCTTTTTCTGCATTGATTATTACCACCAATATAATATTTTGTACCGTATATTATCCTCTTATAACCAAAAGAAGTTCCTTTGTTTTTTCTGAAAGCAGTTTCTTATCGCCGCGTGACTCCACATTCAGCCTGATGACAGGTTCGGTATTGGAAATCCTTAAGTTAAACCGCCAATTATCGTAGGCAACACTAAAACCGTCGGTCCTGTCGATTTTTCCCTTACTGCCATAGATTTTTTCAATTTTCTCCATAACTGCTCCGGCATCTTTTACCGTACTGTTTATTTCGCCGCTTATCGGGTATTTTTCCATCCGCTCGGCCAGCATTTGAGAAAGAGGCTGCTCTGCCTTTGACATCAGTTCCGCCACCAAAAGCCATGTGATCATACCGCTGTCACAGAATGTAAATTCTCGAAAATAATTATGTGCTGACATCTCACCGCCGTATACGGCATTTTCCTTACGCATCATATCCTTGATAAAGGCATGCCCGCTTTTGCACATAACAGGGATACCGCCGGCTTCTTCCACTATCTCAATAGTATTCCATATAAGCCGCGGATCATAAATTATTTTTGCTCCTGCTTCTCTCTGCAGGAAGGCTTTGGCCAAAAACCCCACTATATAATAGCCTTCTATCATCGCACCTTTTTCATCGAAAATAAAACAGCGGTCAAAGTCTCCGTCCCAGGCAACCCCCAGGTCAGCTTTATTTTCACGCACCGCCTGAGCCGTAGTTTCGCGATTTTCCAGCAGTATCGGATTCGGTACTCCATTCGGAAAGCTGCCGTCCGGTTCATTATTTACTTTTATAAATTCAAACGGCAAATATTTTTCCATCACGTCAAGTATAGGCCCTGCCGCACCGTTTCCTGCATTTACCACTACCCTCAATGGTTTGAGTGCTTTTTTGTCGGCATAACCAATAATATGTTCAACGTAATCTGCCATTATATCCTTTTTTACAATGCTGCCCTTTTGATCCGATATACTTCCTAATTCACCAGCTATGACTCTGTCCTCTATTTCCTTCAGTCCGGTATCGGAGCTTATAGGCCGAGCCCCTTCACGCACAAGCTTCATTCCATTGTAATCCTTTGGATTATGGCTTGCCGTTATCATTATACCTCCGTCCAGTTTTAAAAAATACGTAGTAAAATAAATCATTTCCGTACCGCACTGACCTATATCCACCACGTCGCAGCCCATTTCATTCAGTCCTCGCACCAGTGCGTCTTTTATCTTCGGACCTGACAATCTGATGTCATGACCTACCGCTACTTTTTTGCTTTTCAGCGTGTCAGCAAATACTCTCCCAACACGATAAGCTAATTCCTCATTCACTTCCTCTGGATATTTCCCGCGGATATCATAAGCCTTGAAGGCTGTGCGCTTTAATTCCATAATTAATCATCCTTTCTCAAATTCCTGAACACTCATTGCAGGACAAATATTCGATATATTATATTTCGTTGCAAACACAAAAATCCCCTCTAAAAATAAGAGGCCGAAATACTTTTCCTGTCTTTTTATTAAACGTTTACCAAAAACAAAAAAAGCCACCAAACAGACCTTTTTTCAATTATCCCTCCTGTCCATACAGTAAATCTCAATCAAGCATGTATGCCTTGCGCAGACTGCGGCGTGTATAATAATACATAACAGCAAGCGGCAGACATGAACCGATCCATGCCAGCGGATTGGCAAGACATGCCCCTATATAGCCCCATGTATTAACCAAAGCAACAGCAGCCACGACACGCATCAATAATTCCATGACCCCGGCAATCGTTGGAACAACACTTTGCCCCAGCCCCTGCAGTGTGAACCGGTAAATAAAAAGCAACGACAAAATTATATAACTGATCCCATTTACTATCAAGTATAAATGACCGTATTCTATAACCTGTGTCTCCTCGCTGCCGACAAATTGTTCCAGCATAGCCGGTCCAAAATTGATCAAAATGAAGCCTATAAAAAGAGCGAAACCACCGGACATAAGAATACATTTATTTACGCCCTTATCTATACGGTCAAATTTTTTCGCGCCATGATTCTGCGCGGTATATGCCGCCATAGCCATACCAAAAGACATCATCGGCATCACCGCTATCATATCTATCTTTTGCGCGGCAGCATAGGCAGCTATCGCAAGCTCTCCCAAATCATTCAGAGAAATCTGCAGAATAATCGCTCCCACCGCTATGATCGAAGCCTGAAATCCCATAGGCAGCCCGATCCGCAAATGCTGCCAAATAAAGTGACAGGATAAATGCCAGTCATCTCTGCCCACTCTGAGTAAAGGCATTTTTTTCACAATATATGAAAAACAAAGCACTGCTGACATTATTTGACATATCACTGTCGCGGCTGCCGCGCCTGCTATACCCCATCCCATCACCGGTATAAATATCAGCTCCAGCAATATATTGGCGATCGTGCTGAACACAAGAAAATATAAGGGTGTTCTGCTGTCGCCTAATGCTCTGATAAAATTCATCATCATGTTGAAAACTATAGTTACCGCTATTCCTCCGTATATGATACTGATAAATGAATAGGCCATATCCAGAACTTCCGGCGGTGTCTGCATAAAAATAAGCATTGGTCTTGCCGTTATAATGCCTAAAGCTGTTAAAATAACGGCCATACCGACACTTATCGCTAAACAGGCAGCCGCACTTTTGCGCACTCCCTCCATATCGCCCGCGCCAAATCTCTGCCCCGTATAAATAGCAAGTCCATTTGTAAAACCGAGAACAAATCCAACCATCAAAAACATTAGTCCGCCCACACAGCCAACCGCGGCCAATGCACTTACACCCAAAAACCTTCCCACAATGAGCGTATCCACCAAAAGATACAGCTGCTGAAAAATATTGCCGGCAACAAGAGGTATCGCAAAAGTAAATATCAATCCCGCCGGACCGCCTTTAGTCAAATCTTTTGTCATTTAAATTCACCGATTATTCCTGATCTCAGTATTTCAGATATTTTGTCACCCAAAACCGCAAATTCTCCTGCAGCGCCATTTCCGTGTCCGCCAGAGCATCAGCTGAAGGTGCCAGTTTATTATAATGGAACACCTGATTTTTATTCTCCATGTAATCAGCTGGATAAGGTGTTATATGTACATCCTCCTGCTCAAAATTAAGTACGGCGCGTTTCATATGAAAAGCTGAAGTCACCAAAATAGGTTCATAAAGTTCATGCTCACGCAATATCTCAGCAGAAAACTGCGCGTTTTGTTTAGTATTCAGACTCTTATCCTCAACCAGTATCTTATTTTCCGCAACTCCCAAATCCATCAAAAGACGTTTTGCTATAACAGCTTCCTTTCCACTGTCTTCATATACCTGCCCGCCTGACACAAGGATGGGCACGCCCAGCCTGTGCTGCAGTCTTACCGCAGTGAGAAGGCGATTGGCGGGAATACTGCGCAGCTCTCCCGCTCCGCTTACATCAGGCGTATCCAGAGTCGCACCGCCGCCCAGCATTATAATGGCATCACCGGTCGGATAAACAGGCGGATTATATTCGTTCTCCAAAGCACTTACCATTTTCTGCGCCACCCATCCAGTCGATGTCAGGTACAGTAAAAAAGCTATCACAAAAATTTTTATTGCTGTCCTTCTTTTATATGTCTTCCAGCATCCTCTTGCCAGTAATATCAGCAATATAACAAAAATTCCCGGCGGCAGTATAAAACTGGCACCGAACTTCAGCAAATAAATCATTGGATATATTCCCCCAAAAGGATATTTCACATCAATATAGAAATATTACTTAAGTACATATTAACATATAATAATCAAATTTAGCAAAAGAGGCGTTTCAACATGTTGATAAAAAAACAGGAAATTATTCGTGCAGAAAAAAAAGCCGGCGGCAAGGGACACATTCTGATAGAAAATTTAATAACTCCTGCCGAAATGAAGGACAAATGCCAGATGTTCGCAAAAGTCACTCTGGAACCGGGCTGCTCTCTCGGCTATCACCAGCATAAAGGAAACAACGAAACTTATCATATAATAGCCGGTTCCGGTCTGTATAATGATAATGGAACGCAGATAACAGTCGAAGAAGGCGACACAACATTCTGTCCCGAAGGTGAATACCATGGCATAGAAAATACCGCCGGCAAAGATCTTGTTTTCATTGCCCTGATCATAAACGAATAAAAAAACCCTTAATCCTTTTCACATACTTACCTATATTGATTATAATAAGGACGTATTTTTTATCACCATCTGATAAAAAATACGTCCTTGCAATGTTCTAAGGATATTCGCTCCGTAATATTCCTGTCTTTTATAATTGCTGCAGATTTCAAACAAAATATTATAAATATATTCCATTTCCATATATTTTTCCTTATCGATCATATCAGTCTCAGTGCTTTTCTCAAAATAACTTCATGTCGGAGTGCAAACTATGCAAAATAAAGCATTAAAAAATTTGAAAAAACTTCTTCCTCCTTTTCCCGGTATTCAGGGAAAAGAGGAATATATAAATGCTGCTGTGCTTGCCCTGCTTATGTCCGTAAATGATGAATACCATTTTCTATTGCAGAAAAGAAGCCCTGCCATTTCACAGGGGGGAGAAATATGCTTTCCCGGGGGCAAATTTGATCCGCGAAAGGATACTTCCCTGCGGCACACTGCCCTGCGTGAAACACACGAAGAGCTCGGCATTCCTGCTGAAAAGATCTCTATTCTCGGTCAGCTTGATACGCTTGTCGTCCCATTGGGCAAAACTATTGATACATTTGTGGGAACAACTGATTTTGCTTTTACTGATCTAACCCCCAGCTTTTCAGAGGTTGATCATGCCTTCACGATTCCCATATCCTTTTTTCAAGAACATCCGCCAAAGGTTTACAGTGTATTAGTCAAAAATCATCCGTCCTATATCAATGACAAAAATGAAACGGTAAATCTGCTCCCGGTAAAAGAATTAGGACTTCCTGCACACTACCAAAAACCATGGGGCAGCTTCCGCCAGCGTGTCTTCGTTTACGAAACAAATGAAGGCATCATCTGGGGCCTGACCGCACGAATCCTTCACGATATCTGTGTCAAGCTCTTTCCAGATAGTGTCAATTGACGGAATTAATACCAGCTTTAAAAAAAAAGTTTGCTATCTGCACATCAAAAAGGTATGCTGTATCATTTGAATGCAGCATACCTTTTGATTTTTCACGCAATGTTTATCATCCCCACAGGTAACTGGTCATAGACAGCGCGCCCAATGTGCAGCCTTCATTAAATACTGTCAGCTTGTCCTCGTTTGCAGAAGCGCCTATGGCATAAAGCAGCGGGTAAAAATGATCCGGAGAAAAAAACGCAAGTCGTGCGCTTTCGCCCGCCTGTTTATAATCCAGAACAGCCTTATACTCCTTGGCAGCGATTTTTTGTTTAATAAAGCTGTCAAAAATTTTGGCCCAGCTATGCCCTCCCGGCATTTCCCAATCCACAAGTGCCAAATTATGCACCACATTACCGCTGGCAAATATCAGTACACCATCGTCACGCAAAGAAGCCAGCTCTTTGCCTATCTGCATATGCTGCTCAGGTGAAGCATTCTTATCAACACTCAGCTGATACACCGGAATATCAGCTTTAGGATACATTCTATGCAAAACAGACCATGTTCCATGATCTATGCCCCATGTGTTATCTTCAGCAACCGCGGCAGATATTATTCCGCCGGTATGCCGCGCAAGCTCCGGCGCACCCTTCACCGGGTACCTGACTTCGTACAGTTCTTTTGGAAAACCATACATGTCATAAATAGTCTTTGGCTCAGCCGCCGTAGATATTCTGGTTCCGTCAGTATACCAATGTGCTGATATGGATAAAATAGCTTTAGGCTCAGGTATAAGCTCCGGCAAGGAATGCCACCTTAAAGAAAACTCATTATCCTCAATAGCATTCATTGGTGATCCATGTCCGACAAACAGGACCGGCATTTTTCCCATTTTTTCACACCTTTCATTGTGTCAATTACTATTTCTATTCCAATATTTCTGCAGCAGATTATCCAGCGCATATATATGACTTCCCGATAATATAAGAGCAATCGCGACAGCCATATACATCACATCCAATTCGTACCCGCCTATAAATCCTGCTTCCAGCTTTACTGTAAGTATAGCACCAATCATCAATGCAGTAACAGCCAATCCTGCTAATCTTGTCAGCAGACCAAGAATCAGAAGAATTCCACCGCCGGTTTCAACAGCAGCCGCAAAATAGGGCAGGAAACCCGGCAGCCCTGCTGATGCAAAATATTGTATGATACTGTCAAAATTTGTTATTTTTTGAATGCCATGCACTAAGAAGGTGATCCCCAAAACAATTCTTAATAAAAATAAACTTGCTTCATAATATCTGTATGTCATTTTAAAAACTCCCTTTTAATATTATTTCAATTTGTATTCTGCAAAAATATAACACCGTCAAAATTAAACATCAAATCTTTTTTAGTTCATTTTTCTGCCCCAGCTGCCTTTCTAAAATCATTTACTGCCACTCACACTCTCGCAAAAGCTTCATATTCTGCTGCATTTACATCTCCCCTTTTGTATGTTAATTATTATTTAAATGTTTGTTATAAAATATTTCTTAATAACTTTATGTAAGCATAATACAATATGTACTTACTTTTGTCAAGTAGATATGCTATTATATATCTATAAAAGGAGATGAAACATTATGATTAAGTTTTCATTGTGCCCGCGTTATGAACTTGCCTTTGAATTGTTGGGCAAAAAATGGACGGGGCTCATTATAAGATGTCTGCTTGACGGACCCAAACGTTTTTCTGATTTGACCGATATAATCCCGCATATAAGCGCCAAGGTACTTGCCGATAGAATGAAGGAACTGGAACATCAGGGTATCATTATCCGCAGTGTCTATCCTGAAATCCCCGTAAAAATTGAATACAGTCTCACAGAAAAGGGAAGGGATCTGGAAAAAGCACTTGAGCAAGTACAGCAGTGGGCCGAAAAATGGATAATTATCAAACAGAAAAAATCTGAATAATCTCATGGATAAATATCTTGCTTTTAAAGCCAAAATCGCTTTCCCAAAACCTCTGTTATTGTGATTCATTATATAACAATAGCAGAGGTTTTTTCATTCAGTGCATATTTTTGTCAGGCTTGCATGTTCGCTTTATCTAGGTAAGAATGCTGTCTGCCGCCATCTTGACACTAACTGCAAAAACCTTTAAAATATTCACTATGTGATATAGTATGTTAGACCAATATGGCAAGGATTATTCTGTGTCGTAAGTGGTAGAATAAATTGCCGGAGAAACTGTTGAATTGTGGATAAATAAAATTTTAAGTCCAGACGTGTCTCTCAAATACGCCTGCATATAGAAATTATATACCTGTGGTGTGTCTGACTTTTTTATGCTTTTGCATCTGAATTATCGGCGGATATCAGTCCGCATAAAAAAGAGGCATTACTTTATAACCATAGGATTGCGGATATTATTTTCGACAATAATATAAACATGGTACAGTGTCTTTGCCTGAAGTGGTTAACAGATCACTGTCAAGTAATATTTTAATACTTGTAAATTGCAATTGAAAGATAATGTATTTCTTTAATATTACACAGAAATACAAACAAAAAAAGAAAGGGGGATGAAAATTATAATTGAGATAATTTTAGCAGCTGTTATTGCCATTATTCTTGGTTTTGCTGCTGGTTATGTCATGCGCAAGAAAAAAGCTGAGGAAACCATCGGTTCTGCAGAAGTTGAAGCTAAACGTATTATTGACTCCGCGCAAAAAGATATTGAAACCAGAAAAAAGGAATCGATTATCGAAGCCAAAGAGGAAACACATCGTTTACGGCAGGAACTGGAACGCGAAACACGGGAAAGACGCAGTGAACTTCAAAGACAGGAACGCCGTCTAATGCAGAAAGAGGAAAATCTCGACCGTAAGATAGAAGGCTTGGAAAAGAAAGAATCTGTTCTTTCCCGTAAGGAAAACGAAATCGATAAAACGCGTGAATCAGTCAATACGATGCATGAAAGGCAATTGGCTGAACTGGAACGCATATCCGGGCTCACCTTAGAGGAAGCCAAGACTATTCTGCTGGCAGATGCCGAAACAGCCATAAAACATGACAAAGCATTAATGATAAAAGAATATGAACAGCAGGCCAAGGATACTGGCGAAAAGAAAGCTCAAAATATAATTGCCCAGGCCATTCAGCGCTGCGCCGCAGATCAGGTAACAGAAACCACGGTTTCTGTTGTAGCTCTTCCCAACGACGAAATGAAGGGCCGTATCATCGGCCGTGAGGGAAGAAATATACGCGCACTGGAAACACTTACAGGTATAGATCTCATTATCGACGACACACCGGAAGCGGTTATTCTGTCTGGCTTTGACCCTGTCAGAAGAGAGATAGCCCGCATTGCACTTGAGAAATTGATAACCGATGGTCGTATTCATCCGGCTCGCATTGAAGAAATGGTAGAAAAATCCAAGAAGGAAGTTGAACAGCGTATCAAAGAGGCCGGTGAACAAGCTTCCTTTGACAGTGGTGTGCACGGCCTTCATCCTGAACTTGTGCGCTTGCTCGGAAGATTAAAATACCGGACGAGCTACGGTCAGAATGTTCTAAACCATTCTATTGAAGTTGCGCATCTGGCAGGAGTCATGGCAGCTGAGCTTGGAGTGGATGTTCCCTTCGCCAAAAGGGCAGCCATCCTGCATGATATAGGCAAGGCTGTCGATCATGAAGTTGAAGGATCTCATGTGACCATAGGTGCTGATCTGGCGCGCAAATACCGTGAATCGGCAAATATAGTAAATGCAATAGCCGCACATCATGGCGATGAAGAGCCCCGCACTGTAGAAGCTGTTCTTGTTGCGGCTGCCGATGCAATTTCAGCAGCACGTCCGGGAGCACGCCGCGAAAGTTTGGAATCATATCTTAAGAGACTTACACGTCTGGAAGAGATCGCCGAATCATTCGAAGGCGTTGATCGTTCATTTGCTATTCAGGCAGGCCGCGAAATAAGAATTATGGTCAAACCTGATAAAATAGATGATATCACTTCTGTGGGTCTTGCTCACGACATAGTCAAAAAAGTCGAAGGAGAACTTGAATACCCTGGTCAAATCAAGGTTACCGTGATTCGTGAAACACGCGTAGTAGATTATGCAAAATAATAATTAAACTGGCAGGCATGTTCCAAATTTTTTTGTTTGGCATGCCTGTTTTTTGATTCTTTTATTGCTTGTATTATACGGCCTTGCTATAATATATATGACTTATAGTCTAAAGGTGGTGGAACAGCATGCAGAGATTGAAACAGGAAAAACCAGTTAATATGGACGGCGTGAACTTATTGGTATCGCTTCTCCTGCGGTATCCTGAAATCGGTACGATAAGTTTTGATCCGGAAACAGATACACTCAAACTTACATTTACTTTGGATAAGGTCGTCCTGTCCGATGAGTTTGAGAAATTCAAAAAACTTCTGGTAAGCAGCATTTCTGCTTATCATTATCTTGAAAAGATAGAAGACGCTGAAATTGCAATAAGTACAGAGGTTCATGAAAACACCCTGTTTTTGCATATTCTGCGTGATATGGATACTGTTTCACAAGATGAAATTAAACTTATAAGCGAGCTTATGAATGAGCATTTCGGTGACGCAGTCATCAAGGACAGCGCCAGTATCAGCGCAGAGGGCGATAATGACAGCATACAGGAAGAACTCATTGACCATATGCTCGGTAATGTAAAACTCAATCATGTTAGTGAACATATCATTGGCTTATGGGAAGAGGGCCGTGTTCTGGTGTTCAATAAATAAATCTCTTATTTTAGGTGAAGCAGGTATTTTTCCGCATGAAAATCAGAAATTGCCGGCGCGGTTCACTGCCCATCTTCCAAATAAATCGTTTTTACTTATTAAGAGGCGGATACGTTTACAATATACTTTGTGAATATATCCGCTTCTTGTATTTGTAATAGAAAAACTGCAGTGCACAATCACTGCACGAAATGGAGATATAAATGAATATATTATTAGTCGGCGATATCTGCGGCCGTACAGGACGCACTGCATTATTAAAATATCTGCCTGCCCTCAAAAAAGAAAAAAGTATTGACGTAGCCATCATAAATGGCGAAAATTCCGCTGCCGGCAGAGGTATAACGAAAAACACGCTGGACGAGCTTTACCGTGCCGGTGCCGATATTATAACTTCGGGCAATCATATATGGGACAAAAAGGAAATAGTAAACTTTATTGATCAGGAACCTTTTCTGATCCGCCCGGCCAATTATCCCGATCCTGCGCCCGGTAAGGGCTTTTGTATCTATCCGCTAAAAGCCAAAAATATAGGAGTGCTCAATCTGTCAGGAAGAGCTTTTATGCCGCCGATGGATTGTCCCTTTCAAAAAGTTGATCAAATATTAAAAAAACTGACCAGAGAATGTGACATAATCATTCTTGATTTCCATGCTGAAACTACCTCTGAAAAAATAGCTATGGGCTGGTATTTGGACGGCAGGGTAACATGTGTTGTCGGCACACATACACACGTTCAGACAGCGGATGAACAGCTGCTGCCCCAGGGGACAGCCTATATAACTGATCTGGGCATGGTCGGACCGCGGGTATCCGTACTCGGCATGGAAAAAGATGCCATAATAGAGCGTTTTAAAACCTGCCGTCCCGTGCGTTTCGAAACAGCCGAAGGTCCAGCTGTTTTCAGTGCGCTCGCCGTGAATATTGATGATAAAACCAATAAAGCTGTACATCTTGAACGTATACTGATCAATGAAGCATATGAATGATCGCTTGCCATTCATTATATGTAACAGATTTTTCTGCTATTCATACTAAAAAATAAGACCTCTGTTCTTTATACTACCAGCTGTGTTTTTTTAAATAAAGGGAATGTATTTTTTTTAGCGAATACTCTACTGTACATATGTAGTTTAGTTATATTATAGGGAGTGTGCTAATGATGGAAGTATTAAAAGTATCAGCTAAATCTAATCCCAATTCTGTTGCCGGAGCATTAGCCGGAGTTTTGCGCGAAACCAAAAGTGCCGAAATGCAGGCCATCGGCGCCGGGGCAATAAACCAGGCAGTAAAAGCCATCGCCATAGCCAGAGGCTTCGTTGCCCCCCACGGTATTGATCTGATCTGCATACCAGCTTTCACTGATATTGAAATAGATGGAGAAGAGCGCACTGCAATAAAACTTATTGTTGAACCGCGCTGAACCATTTTCCGTGCGGCTGAAAACAGCATTTTATTGATAAACAGCTGTTTTTATTATATAATATTTTTAATTGCTGCAGCACAGCTTGAAAATTGCTGTTAAAGCATACAAATTTCCAAAAATGTATTAAGGAGCAGCAAAAGATGGATGTTATCGCTTTAGTGGGCCCGAGCGGCACAGGCAAAAGCCATCGTGCACTAATAGTTGCCCATGAAAATAAGGCAGATGCTATAATAGATGACGGCATTCTGATCAAAGACGGAAAGATAATAGCCGGCCATTCGGCTAAAAGAGAGTCCAGCAAAATAATGGCAGTAAGAAGAGCTATATTTATCCTTCCCGGCCATGCGGAAGAGGTGAGGGCTGCCATCAACAGAGAAAACCCCCGCCGTATTCTCATCTTAGGCACTTCAGAAAATATGGCGCATAAAATCTGCAAAATATTGGCACTGCCTTTTATTTCTAAAATAATTAATATTGAGGACATTGCTACCAGAGCCGAAATGCAAAAAGCACATGTTTGCCGAATGAAAGAAGGCAAGCATATAATACCTGTACCGACTATTGAGCTCAAACCGCACTTTTCAGGGTTTCTTATAGACCCGATGCAGTCTTTTTTCAAAAAATCCCGTACCCGGCGCCGCAGACTGGGCGAAAAATCAATCGTCCGTCCTATCTTCAGCTATTATGGACGTCTTATAATTGACGATTCGGCAATATTGTCCATTGTTTCCCAAATTGCCGCCAATAAACAATCCGTTGACAAATTATTCGGCATTCACATCGATCATATTTTCAAGGATGCGGAAGATCAGGGAATAAGTGTCTCATTCAAAGTTATTTTGCTTTACGGCAAGCATATACCTACCTTATTAAAAGAATTACAGCGAAAAATTAAAACTACTATAGAGTATATGACAGGCATGATTGTACAGAATGTGAATATTACCGTTAAGGCTCTGCGCATTTCTGTATAAGATGCTTAAGTCAGAGAGGATTTTCGTTCAATGACTAAGGACCAAGTTTTTCAGAAAATGATAGAATATTTTCAGGGCGACCCTAAACGGATACAGCATTTTACGAAAGTTTATGCGTATGCCTCTCTGATAGGCAATGCTGAGAAACTTTCCCAAAAACAGCAGTACATTTTGGAAGTAGCCGCTCTGATGCATGATATAGGTATCAAACCGGCAGAGGAAAAATACGGTTCCTGCAACGGAACACTGCAAGAGCAGGAAGGTCCTGCCCCTGCTAAAGAGCTTCTTCAATCTCTGAATGCCGATGAGGATATAATAGAGCGTGTTGTCTATCTTATCGCTCATCACCATACTTATGATAAAATTGATGGCAAAGACTATCAGATACTGGTAGAGGCCGATTTTCTCGTCAACAGCTACGAAGATTCATTGCCGGCAAATGCCATAAAATCAGTTTATAATAAATTATTTTGCACGGAATGCGGCCGCAAAATATGCCGTGACATGTTTGTTTTTTAAAAAATTCTTATTGCACAAAGAGCTGTTCTTCATCAACTGGATTTTCAAGTCCAGCTTATGAAAAACAGCTCTTTCTTATCTGCAATCAGTTTTCTACTTGCTCAGATAATATTTTCTTTCCGCAGATCAATACCCGTTTCACTGCCGCTGACCAAAAAAGTGGCCGTTTTATAATTATCTGCCAAAAGTTCCACCAAATTTTTGTCCAACTTAAAATTTTCCGCCATTTTTTTTATTATACACAATATTTCTCCCTGCGGCAGCCCCGGTCTATAGGGCCTGTCTTCACGAAGAGCGACGAATATATCCGCCACAGCCATTATCCTTGACCCCAGTGTCAACGCCTCAGCCTGAAGATGAAATGGATAACCGGAACCATCAAGACACTCATGATGATAGGCGGCCCATTCTGCTATCTGTTCAAAACCATCGATCTGCCTCAATATCCAGTAAGTGTAATATGTATGCTGATGTATCAGGGCAAATTCAGCATCACTGAGCTTGCCGGGTTTTTCCAGCACCTCATTTGGAATGGAAAGCTTGCCTATATCATGCAGAAGTCCCGCAACCATCATATCCTTAAGTTCATTGTCGCTGAATCCCTTCTTGGCAGCCAAAAATACGGCTATTTTAGCCACACTGCAAGAATGATTGTAGGTAAATTCACTCGTCTGATCGATAATTGCCGCAAAAGTTTCCGCTATATCAATTACATCATTTTCTGTGTAGGTATTAGCCATACCATATGCTTCATTTTTTTTAAAGAAAAAGTCCGCATAGGCTCTATCGGTTATGTTGAGCCAAAAATTTTCCGTGCGGGAAACACTTAGGAAGCATTGCACTACTTCCGGTGAAAATAAGATCCCGTTCCCCTTTTTGATACATTCTGTAATATCCCTAACTTGCAATAGTATATGCTTTTTAGGGTCTATATGCACCTCCACATAATCGGCCAGGCGCAATATTCTTGATTGAAGCGGTACATCAGTTTTTCCGATAGTATCCTGCCAATTTTCATGATGATGCAGTATTATCCCGGCCAGTTCTCCAAAATAATGAGAATTTTTCAGACAGGCATAACCGTCATAGGCATGTAAAGCGTAGCGCTGTCCTATTTTCTTTTCTTCATAATTTTTGCCTGAACGCAGTTTCACGCGCGTATTCCAATTCGGTGCCGCTCCTATATCATGTAAGAGGGATGCCTGCAAAAGAGTCGCACTCATTTTATAAGGAAGTTTCATTTCTTCGGCAATCGCCATTGCAATAATAGCCACACGCCAATGATGAAATGACAGATTTACTGATAAAAGTTCCAGTGCCATGGATAACGCTCTCATAAGATTCAATGAGTTACCATGATATATTTTCATAATATAGCCTCTATCCTGTCGCTCGATATTAAGGAATAACGATCAGTCAAACCGCACGGATAAACTATCTTTCCCCATGTGCCTGTTCAATATGATCAATCATTCCTCCAAAGTCCTTTTTTATGCTTTCGCATCCTGCCTCTCCAGGAGGTCATACAAAAATATTACCATGTATCATAAATAAAAGCCAGACGTATATTGTCCGGCTTTCATAATTTTTCTTTTTGAGTTATTCGGTTTTAAAAAACTCCGTGCTCAGAACAATCCCGTTATTTTCCCGCTGCTGTCTATATCCATATTTTCCGCAGCCGGCTTCTTTGGCAGCCCCGGCATGGTAAGAATATTGCCGGCAAGTGCAACAATAAACCCGGCCCCCGCACAAAGACGCATTTCTCTGACAGTTATCCTAAAACCTTTAGGTCTTCCCAATTTCGTCATATCATCACTGAGGGAATACTGAGTTTTTGCCATACATACAGGAAGATGCGCAAAATTCAGCTTTTCCATTTGAGCAATCATTTTATCTGCAGCTGCCGTATAATCTACACCATCTGCCCCATATATTTTTTCCGCTACAGCATTTATTTTTTCCCTTATCGACATTTCGACAGTATAGGGAAATTGCAGTGAAGATTCTCTATCAGCTGCCCGCATGACCTTCCCCGCTAAATCAACCGCTCCCTTGCTGCCGTCGGTAAATACTGTAGATAAGGAAAATTCCGCGCCGAGTTTCTTACAACTATTTTCCAAAAAAGCAATTTCTTCTTCCGTATCGGTGGGAAATCTATTTATAGCCACCACAGCAGGCAGACCGAACATCTTGATATTTTCAATATGCTTGCATAAATTTTCCATGCCGGCCTCAAGAGCCTTCAGATCAGGTTTTGCAAGCTCCTGCTTGGGCAGCCCGCCATGCATCTTCAATGCTCTGACAGTGGCGACTATCACCACAGCATCCGGCTTCAAACCTGCCGCACGGCATTTTATATCAATAAATTTTTCTGCTCCCAGATCAGCACCAAAACCTGCTTCCGTTACTACATAATCAGCCAGTTTCAGTGCATACTTTGTCGCCAGTACACTGTTGCAGCCGTGCGCTATATTGGCAAACGGCCCGCCATGAATAAATGCCGGTGTTTTTTCCAGAGACTGGACAAGATTTGGCTTGATGGCATCTTTCAGGAGCAATGCCAGCGCACCGGTGACCTTAAGATCATCCGCACGGACAGGCTCGCCTGCATGATTATATGCAACGACGATGCTGCCTATACGTTTTTTCACATCCTGCAGATCATCAGCCAGACATAAAATAGCCATCAATTCAGAGGCTACCGTAATATCAAAACCGGTTTCTCTCGGCACACCATGAGCCTTGCCGCCCAAACCACAAATAATATTTCTCAGGGCTCGGTCGTTCAGATCGACCACGCGCCGCCAGGTTATGGTCCTTACATCTATATCCAGCGCATTTCCCTGCTGAAGATGATTATCAAGAACAGCCGCCAAAAGATTATGCGCTGAGGTCAGTGCATGAAAATCGCCCGTAAAATGCAGATTGATATCTTCCATAGGAACTACCTGCGCATAACCGCCTCCCGCAGCACCGCCCTTTATTCCAAAGCACGGTCCAAGCGAAGGCTCCCGCAGTGACATCGCTGTTTTTTTCCCTAAAGAATGCAGTGCATCGCCAAGTCCTATACTGGTGGTTGTCTTTCCTTCTCCCGCCGGAGTCGGATTGATGGCTGTCACCAATATAAGTTTGCCGTTCTTCTTATTTTTTATTTTTTTCCATGTATTTATAGAGATTTTCGCCTTATATTTCCCGTACAGCTCAAGATCATCTTCATCCAGATCAAGCTGAGCGGCAATATTCTTTATATTGTCCATTTTTGTTTCCTGAGCAATTTCTACATCAGTTTTCACCAGCTGTCTACCTCCCGTTTATTACTGCTGCCTTTACCGTCATTCAAGGCAAAAGCTGCATTTTTGCTGCTTCTACAGTGTTATGCATGAGCATAGCTATAGTTAAAAGCCCCACGCCTCCCGGAACAGGCGTTATAAAACCGGCCTTTTCCTTCACATTATCGAAATCGACATCGCCCGTTATTTTTTTCGGCGCAATGCGGTTTATTCCGACATCAATAACTACCGCGCCTGATTTTACCATATCCGCAGTGACAAAATTCGGCCGGCCCACAGCTGCTACCAATATATCAGCCTCAGCAGCTATTTTTGCCAAATCAGCCGTATGTGAATGGCAAACCGTAACTGTTGCGTTCCTTGCCAAAAGCAGATTTGCCATCGGTTTGCCGACAATATTGCTTCTACCGATAATCACTGCCTTTTTCCCTTCTATGGGAATATCAGCCAATTCCATCATTTTGATACAGCCAAGCGGTGTACACGGAACCATGCATTTCTCACCGATGGATAAACGTCCGGCATTTATCGGATGAAAACCGTCCACATCCTTTACAGGAGAAATCTTATAAAGAAATTCATTTTCATATTTTTGCAAGCCTTTTGGCAAGGGCAGCTGCAATAAAATACCATGAATACCTTTGTCATTGTTCAACTTTTCTATATTATCTATAAGCTCCTGCCGTCCTGTATTTTCGGCAAGCGCTACTATCTGCGAATTTATCCCCATCTCTTCGCACGTTTTGTGCTTATTTCTCACATAAACTTGTGATGCCGGATTACCTCCGACTATTATTACAGCCAAGCCGGGAGCTATACCCGTTTTTTCGGACAGTTCAATTATCTTCGCTCTGGCTTCGCTCTTAAGTTTTTCGGCATATAACTTGCCCCATAAAATAGTGGCGGACATTGATTACCTCCATAAGCTGATTAAATTTATCAATAATGTAATATTGTCTGGCTTTTTCCGGTATAATTATAATCTTTCATATGTCTTAACCCGCCAGTATGCTGATTGCCGTAAAAATAAAAATGACAATAGAAACTATACCATTGCGCATAAAATAGACCTGTGTAAGACGGCTGTAATCAGCAGAAGAAACTATCGAATGCTGATAAAAAAGTGTCAGAACCGCCATTATAATGCCTATATAATAGATAAAGGAGAGCTTATACAGCACACCGACCAGAATGAAACAGCCTACACTGGCGGCATGTACAAAAGAAATTATAGAAAACACTCTGCGGGCAGTGAACCTCGTTGCCAATGAATACAGTCCATGCGCTTTATCAAAAGCTTCGTCCTGACTGCCATAGATGGCATCAAATCCGCCTATCCAAAGACAAACACCCAGCCCGAGGAAAATAACGGGCAGCGACAAGGTATTTGTTATAGCTATGTAGCTGCCGATAGGAGCCATTGCCAGCGCCCCGCCCAGCACAAAGTGGCACAGGAACGTAAATCTTTTCGTATAAGGATATAACAGCAAAACTATGACAGCAGGCGGTGCCAGATATATGCATATCGGAGCCAGCTGCAGTGCGGCAAACAAAAAAACCGCCATGCTTGCAAATAAAAGCAGCACAGCCTCCCGCGGTTTCACCTCACCTGTAACCATAGGTCTTTTTGCCAGGCGCGGCTGCAGACGATCATATTTCAAATCAATCATATTATCAAGAACCATGGCGCAGCTTCTGGCCCCTACCATCGCAAGCGTTATAAAAATAAAATCATGCAGCGACGGAAGGCCGCCGGCTGCCAGAAAAGCCCCCATATAAGCAAACGGCAGCGCAAAGATAGTATGATGAAGCGCGATATTATTAATATGGGCGGATATTTTACTCAAGACCAAGATCCTTCCATTTTTGATCTACCGCATTTTTGACTTCGTCCGACATAGTTATTTCATCCGGCCACTCACGCGTATGCCCTTCCTCAGGCCATGTCTTCGTGGCATCGATACCTATTTTTGTCCCCCACTTCGGCATAGGCGAAGAATGATCGAGCACGTCCAACGGTCCTTCCACCATCACGATATCCTGTTTGGCGTCAATATTATTATACACGCGCCACCAGACTTCCTTGGCGTCCTGCACATTGACATGTTCATCTACAACGATGATCATTTTTGTGAACATCGCCTGCCCCATACCCCAGATAGCCTGCATTACCTTTTTTGCCTGCTGCGGATAAGTTTTTTTGATGGATATCATCATGCAATTGTGAAACACACCTTCCAGCGGGCAATTGATATCAACTATTTCAGGCATCATCTGCTGCATAAGAGGCAGGAATATACGTTCTGTAGCTTTGGCTATATAACAATCCTCCATAGGCGGCTTGCCCACTATAGTGGCGGCATAAACAGGATCTTTGCGGTGAGTGATGCACGTTATATGAAATACGGGATAATCATCTGCCAGCGAATAATAACCGGTATGGTCACCGAAAGGCCCTTCACGGCGGAACTCATCGATATTGACATAACCTTCCAGAACAATTTCGCTTGAAGCGGGAACTTCAACGTCAACAGTTTCACATTTTACCATTTCCACGGATTTTTTGCGCAGAAAACCGGCGAAAACCATTTCATCCACATCACGCGGCAAAGGTGCTGTGGCCGCATAGGTGAGTACCGGATCAGTGCCTATGGCCACTGCCGCTTCCAATTTATTATGTCCCAAGCGCTTATATTCACGAAAATTTTCGGCCCCGTTCTTGTGAATATGCCAGTGCATCCCCGTGGTATTGCCGTCGTACTTCTGCAGGCGATACATGCCCACATTTCTTTTACCCGTTACGGGATTTTTCGTAAAAACAAGCGGCAGCGTTATGAAAGGTCCGCCGTCCTGCGGCCAGCAGGTCAGTATAGGAAACTTGTCAAGTGAAGGACTGTCCTTGATGATAATTTCCTTGCAGGGAGCCTTCTTTACATATTTGGGGAAATTTATCGCTCTCCTCGCCATAGGAATAATATGTATAAGATCCATCTTCCTCTGCAGCGATATATAGGGCAGCTTCAATATTTCACGAAGCTCATCGGGAACCTCCTCAAGTTTTTCGACGCCGAGAGCTATAGCCATGCGTTCCATGGAGCCAAAAGCATTTATAAGTACAGGTATATCATACCCCTTTACATTTTCAAAAAGCAAAGCGACATTTTTACTGCCCTCCATCTTGCATACACGATCTGTTATCTCTGTTATTTCCAGATAACAATCAACAGGAGTCTGTATTCTTTTTAACAAATTCCGTTTTTCAAGTTCGGCGATGAATTCTCGTAAATCAGCAAAAGCCATTATATAACCTCTCTTCACAATATGCATAAAGAATAACCAAATGCTTCGATTATTTTCTCAGAACAAACCGTACTATCAAGTAGCTTGAAAAATATAAAACGATCATCGGCAGCGCTATGGTGCACTGCGTAAAAATATCCGGAGTCGGAGAAATGACCGCGGCGATTACGAATGCCAGAAAAACAACAAGCCGCCATTTTCGCACAAGAAATTTTGAAGTGACAAAACCTATCTTAGCCAGAATTACAATAACAAGCGGCAACTCAAAAACCGCACCAAAGGGGAGCACGAAGGAAATAACAAAATCGAAATATTTACCGACAGAAAAAAGGGGCATCAGACTGTCCGTGCCGAAGCCGATGAAAAATTTCACAGCAGCCGGCAGGACCAGAAAAAAGGAAAAAACCAGACCGCCGAAAAAAAGAAAAAAAGATGAAGGTACCACGATCAGCAGTACCTTACGCTCTCTTATTGTCAGTGCCGGCAGAACAAAACACCATATCTGATAGAGCACTATCGGCAGAACCAGCAGAAATCCGGAAAAAACAGCCACCTTTATATACGTGAAAAAAGCCTCCGTAGGCTGCATATAATAAAGCTTTCCGGCTGGAAGGACCAGATAATGCATAATATCCTCAATGAAATAATAACATATGCCGCTGCCTATGCATACAGCAATAAGGCTCCTGATGATCCGCTTGCGCAGCTCTTCAAGGTGCTCTATCAAAGACATATTGCCCGCCGGTTTTTCTTCATCTGCCTGTACGGGCAGAGACTGATCGACGGCAGATAATTCAGCAGGAGTTTTTTCTTGCATAATATCGCTCACTTTTTCTGCTCTTCTTTTACATCTATTATTTTCTGTTCTTCATTGCCGTTTATCTCTTTACCGCCCGCAGCCTTCTGATCTTCCTCTGACGCGTTTTTAAATTCCCGCAGACTTTTTCCTATAGCCTTACCAAGCTCCGGCAGCTTTCCGGGTCCAAAAAAAACGAGCCCGATAACAAGGATCAGCAGCAGTTCCGGTACACCTATATCAAACATCTTTCTCCTCCTGTATTCATCAATATTTTACGATAAAAGAACCGCCTCAGCAGCACACTTTGATTTTGCAGACAGCTTTCTATATCAAAAAGCGTCTTCAACCAGCAAAGACGCTTTTTAGTTATTTATCCGCTATTTTTGTTTCCTCTGTTTTTACCTCAGCAGCCTGTACGTTTTGCGCGGCAGCTGCTGCCGGTTCAGCCTTAGCAGCAGGAGGAGTCTGCTGAACTGTGGTAGTATCGCTTATCCCCGCAGTAGCCTTCTTCAGCTCATTGATGCTTTTGCCGACCGCACGACCTACCTCCGGCAGTTTGCCGGGACCAAATAAAACCAAACCGATAATCAAGATCACGATAAGTTCCGGAACACCAATACCAAACATCTTCATCGCTCCTTTTGACAAATAATGATACGAACCATATTCCCCGACGAAAGACCCAGTCCGGTACCCATGCAGGAAACAGCACAGGCAGCCACATCAGTAAAATTATAAATATAATTTATAACTTATACAATAATTATAAATTCAGTTGTATTATATCACAGTTAATTTTAAAAATCACGCTTACCGACAAAATCCGCCACATCAATAAAAGATTTCTTTATTGACGGCGGCAGCCCGTCCGGCAGCGCCTGTCTGGCCCTGTCAAGATAATCATAAACTTTTTCCCGCGCATAATCAAGCCCGCTGCTGTTTTTTGTTATTTCCACAGCTCTTTTCACCATTTCTGCATCAAGCTCTTTATCAGTTATTATACTGACCAATTCCTCACGGTCGGGACCGGTATGTACAGCCCTGATAACAGGCAGCGTTATGATTCCCTGCAAAATATCATTGCCCGCAGGCTTTCCTATTTTTTTATCACTTGAAGTAAGATCAAGGATATCGTCTGTGATCTGAAAAGCCATCCCCAGACACAGTCCGTATGTATGCAGTTTATCCGTATCATCTTTGGACAGACCTGCAACCACTCCGCCGATTTCACAGCTCGCCGCTATAAAATCGGCTGTTTTCTTTGAAATAGCCTCATAATATTCCTCTTCCGAACGCAGTTTATAATGCTTTTCGTTCTGATGTATTTCTCCTTCACTGAGCCCGCAGATAACATCTGCCAGCCGCAGCAGCACACGTTTGTCATAATCCTTATTGGCTATCAGACCAAAAGCTCTGGCAAAAAGAAAGTCACCGCTCAATATAGAAATATTATTTCCCCATTTTGCGTTGGCGGTAATTGCGCCCCGTCTTGTTGACGCATTGTCAAGAACATCGTCATGCACAAGAGAAGCCATATGAATAAGTTCAATAGTAATAGCCAGCGGAAGAACATAATTTATATCATACTGGCTGCGGCTGTGCGCCGCCAAAAAATAAAGTGCGGGCCTAAGTCTTTTGCCCCCGGCTTTAACAAGGTGTCTGCCTATTTCGGTTATCAAAGCGGCATCTGAATATACCTGGCAGGAAAGACCCTTTTCAAGAGCATTCAAATCGTTTTTTATCACATAAAGCATTTTGTTTATCAGCAAATAAATCACCTACAAGTAAATTCATAACTAATTAAGTTTACTACAAAATACGCCCTTTAGTAAACCGCATATATGAAAAAAAGCTGTAAAAAATCCTATCTTCGTTTGCCAAGAGAGATATTTTGCTTGTCAATAGAGATATTTCATGCTATTTTAGTACTTGTTTAAGAAAGCAATGATTAATGAACACGCTGATTTTTTTCTGCCGACATAAAAATACTCACAGTTCTCATTTTACTTCGACGCAGGCAGATGCAAAAATTTTGCCGTGAATGATACAAAAGCAGTTGCTCTTTTGCAGAAGGAGTTTTCTGCATACGAAAAAGGCGGATTATTATGATGAAAATTTGTTCCTGTCAATTTGAAGTGGAGGCCGGACAACCGGCTAAAAATCTGGAAAAAATACTATCCTTTATAAAGGAAGCAAAAAAAAATAATGCCGATATAATAATTTTTCCGGAAATGGCAGTTCCCGGCTATTTTATAGGAGATACATGGGATTCCTCTTCTTTTTTGCGTGACTGCGAATATTGCGGTCAAAAAATTATTGCTGCTGCTGACGGAATTGCCATCATCTTCGGCAATGTAGCCGTGGACTGGCATAAAAGGAACCGTGACGGCCGCCAGCGCAAATACAATGCCCTCTTCGTCGCGCAGAACAAACAGCTTTTATCTGCGGAAAATTCCGTTTATCCTTTTGCGATAAAAACCCTCCACCCCAATTACAGAGAATTCGACGATTCCCGCTATTTTTACAGCACGGCTATGCTGGCAACAGAACTGAAAAAAGATGTGCGTGAACTCATCAAACCATTCACCTTGTTTATAAAAGGAAAGCCTCTTGTCATCGGCTGTATTTTATGCGAAGACGGATGGAACGACGATTATCCCATCTCACCGATAGATATACTTTGTGCCGATAAAAAAACCGACATTATTTTCAATATATCGGCGTCACCCTACACTTTAGGCAAAAATCATAAACGTCACCGCGTATTTTCCCGTCACGCTCAAATGAACAATGTACCTCTCGTCTACGTCAACAAGGTGGGCATTCAAAATAACGGCAAAACAATATATACTTTCGACGGATCAAGCACAGTTTATGCCGCTGACGGCTCTATAGCCGATTACGCCATGCCCTACCAGGAAACAGCCCGTTACATTGAATTTCCGTTAAAGAAAGAGGTCGCCCAGAATCTCGCCAGTGATATAGAAAAAGATGATATTGCCTGCATATATAAAGCTCTGACTTATGGCATCGGCAAATTTCTGCAGAAAATACATATGAAAAAAGTTGTTATCGGCATTTCCGGCGGCATTGATTCAGCTGTCGCAGCAGCTCTGTACAGCAGGATCATCAGCCCTGAAAACATCCTGCTCGTCAATATGCCCAGTGTCTATAATTCCTCCACCACCAAAGATCTCGCCCGCGAACTTGCAGAAAATCTTGGCTGCGCCTATGCCGTCGTACCTATTCAGGAATCAGTCGATTATACGATCAGACAATTCACCGAAACAAAAATACATCATGCTTCATCTGATATACCGGAGCAGCTAAAAATCACTTCCTTCACTGCCGAAAATATTCAGGCGCGCGACCGTTCAGCCAGGGTGCTCGCAGGTCTTGCCGCGGCCATAGGCGCAGGCTTCACCTGCAATGCCAACAAGGCTGAGACTTCCGTTGGCTATTCTACATTATACGGTGACCAGTCCGGCTTTCTGGCGGCTCTGGCCGATTTATGGAAATACCAGATTTACGGACTGGCACTTTATCTCAACAAGGAAATTTACAAAAAGGACGTCATACCCCAGGCCGTAATCGATATTGTTCCCAGCGCCGAGCTATCAGCCGATCAAAACGTCGACGAAGGCAGGGGAGACCCCATCAAATATCCTTATCATGATTATCTGTTCCGTTCATTTGTTGAACGCTGGGATAAAGCGACCCCCGAAGATATCCTCTTATGGTATGAAAATGGTTCACTGGAAGAAAAGCTGGGCTGCAGACCCGGACTGGTAAAAGAATATTTTACCGATCCGACTGATTTTATCAATGACCTGGAGCACTGGTGGAATTTATTTTCCGGCATGGCCGTCGCAAAGAGGATTCAGGCTCCCCCCATACTGGCAGTCAGCCGCAGAGCATATGGCTTTGACCAGCGGGAAGCCCAAAATACGCCTTATTATACCAGACGTTACAGAGAAGTCAGACAACATTTTATCGGCAAATAATTTTGGCATTGGAACATGTTTTCTGGTATACTATATAGTTAAGAAAATAAGTTTGCAAGGATGAATTATGAGAATAATAACCGGCAGCGCGCGCGGTGCCCGACTCAGAACTCCTCAGGGAAACAGCACACGGCCTACAGCAGACAGGATTAAGGAATCTTTATTCAACATCCTGGGCGCGAAAATACAGGGCGCTGTTGTTTTGGATGCTTTTGCGGGCAGCGGTGCCCTGGGACTTGAATCGCTCAGCCGAGGCGCTGAAAGTGCGGTTTTCATTGATAAAAATACGGATAGTATAAATGTTATCCGGGCAAATGCCCTGCACACTCATCTTGAAAACAAAGCGGATATACGCCGCGGTGATGCTTTCACATTGCTCAAAAGCCTTGGCAGGGAAGCGATCCTTTTTGATGTGATTTTTTGCGATCCTCCTTATCATCTGGGTCTTTGCCAAAAGCTTCTGAACGCAGTTGACAGCTCTATATTGAAAAACGGCGGCCTTTTTATTGCCGAAACCGGTGCCGATGAAACACCGGACACAGATCATACTGATTTTGTGCTGCTGCGCAGCCGTGCATACGGTGCGACAACAAAAATAAATATTTACCAATATATGACGGCAGAGGCTATGCCGGAGGGGGAGATATTTTGACAATCGCTTTATGTCCCGGCAGCTTCGATCCTGTGACTAACGGACATATAAACATTTTTGAACGTGCGTCCGGAATCTTTGATCAGGTCATTGTCGCCGTATTCAACAATATTAAAAAACAATCTTTTTTATCCATACAGGAACGTTTGGAACTTTTGCGCGTTTCGACCGCTCATATAGAAAATATAACTATTGACGCTTTTGACGGTCTTTTAGCCGACTATGCCACCGCTAAAAATGCCGGTATTGTGGTCCGGGGGCTGCGCGACCAAAACGACTTTTTTTATGAAACGTCACAAATGCTGATGCTCAAGCGAATGGCTCCGCAAGTTGAATCTGTTTATCTGATGAGCGAACATCGGTACTCATATGTGAGCTCCTCAGCTATACGTGAGCTTGTAGCTTTTCACGGTGATATCCGGGGACTTGTTCCTGACTGCGTGGCCGATGCTGTAAAAGCAAAATTTATTTAATCAGCATCCCCTTGATTTATAAATGGAGACTTAATTCAGACGGTGTCTTGACGCCGCTTGAACAGTAGTCAAAATTATCCAGGGACTCAGCCGCTCTTTACTCACTGCTTGAAGAAGCGGGAGTATTAGCGCGGGTTAGTCATCGGATAAAACTATTAGTGGAGGTACGATTTTTAAATGGCTATTAATGAACTACTTGACGAATTGGAAAACTTGGTAGTCGATGCCCGCCGTCTTGTTTTCACCAACAAGTGCATTATTGAAGAAGACGACCTGATGCGTCTTATCGACGGACTGCGCAAGGAATTACCGCAGACTATAAAAAGTGCGGAAGATGTTATAAATACAAAACAGACTATTCTTGATGACGCAAGAAGTGAGGCAGCAAGGCTTGTTGAACAGGCAAAGGAATATGGCACAAAGATGACTGCCGAAAGTGAAATTGTCGGTCAGGCACGTATGCAGGCCAAGGAAATAATGGATAAAACTCTTGACCACTCCAATGATTTGAAAAACGATTCCATAAATTATGCCAATCAGGTATTTGATCATCTCATTGGCAGTCTTGATGATATTTTGCAGGTAGTGCATCAGGCTAAGGGCGGTCTTAATGAAGGAACCCCTGCCGCTGCCCCGTCTTCTGCAACAGCGGCAAAGCAGGACAAAAAATGACATTCGCTATTACATTTTTCTGCTGCGATACTCTGCTGGCATGACTTTTAGCTCAGACAATAAATATATGTTTATAATATACCATAGTTTCCGATTTTATTTTTTTAGTCGGCTGCTATGGTATACTTTTCTGCCGCGATAATAGTTTTGTATATGCCGGCAGCCAGAATGCGGCTACTCGATTTATTTAGACAGATATATTTGAGAGATAGGAAGAGAATATAAAAATGATTAAACTTTCACCGGCTGTTTTACAGGCCGTCAATAAACCAGCCCGTTATACAGGCGGCGAAGTAAATGCCGTTCACAAAGACCGCAGTAAAATTGCCTGCAGTTTTGCCCTGTCCATGCCTGATGTTTATGAAGTGGGTATGTCCAACCTCGGTCTTAAAATTCTTTATGAAATATTGAATAAGCGTGATGATATCGCTGCGGAAAGAGTATATACCCCCTGGCCTGATATGGAAGCAAAGATGAGAGAAAACAACATTCCTCTTTATGCGCTCGAATCCTTTACCGAACTGGCAAAGTTTGATTTTATCGGTTTTTCGCTTCAATACGAACTCATTTACACCAATATACTTAATATGCTTGATCTGGCGGGTATACCGCTGTTATCTGAAGAACGCACGAACGACATGCCTTTTATCATCGGCGGCGGTCCTTGTGTATATAACGTAGAACCGATCGCCGATTTTTTTGATTTTTTTATTATCGGCGAGGGTGAAGAAATAATCATTGAGGTAGCTGACGCTTATATAAAATGGTGCTCGCAGACAACGACACATGACAGAAAAGAATTTTTACAATGTGCCGCCGCTATCAACGGTATATATGTGCCGTCATTTTACCGCGAAGAATATGATGAGAACGGACTTTTCAAAGATCTGACGCCCATTTATGATAATATCCCCGCAACGATAAATAAACGTGTAGTCAAGGATATGGATACTATTCCCTCAATAGAAAAACCGATAGTGCCTTATATAAATATCGTACATGACAGACTTATGCTGGAACTGTTTCGCGGCTGCAGCCGCGGCTGCCGTTTCTGCCAGGCCGGCATTGCCTACCGCCCCGTACGCGAACGCAGGAAAGAAACCTTACGCCTCTTGGCAAAAAAGATGATCGACAGCACCGGTTATGATGAAATGTCTCTTACCTCTTTGAGTTCTGCCGACTACTCATGTCTTCCTGCGCTTATAGACGAACTGGGGACAGACCATACCGATGAAAAAATGAGTTTTTCCCTTCCTTCACTGCGTATAGACAGCTTTTCCATTGATATTGCCCGCAAGCTTCAGACTGCACGAAAGAGCGGTCTTACCTTCGCCCCTGAAGCCGGCACGCAGCGGCTGCGCGATGTCATAAATAAAGGAGTAACCGAAGCAGATCTGCTGAAAGCTTGTTCCGCCGCTTTCAGTCATGGCTGGAAAACCGTGAAACTCTATTTTATGATCGGACTGCCCACAGAAACGGATGAAGACATAAAGGGTATTGCTTCACTTGCTGAAAAAGTGGTCGCACTTTATAAGGAGATAAAAGGCAGACGTGATATCAAAGTAACCGTCAGTGTATCCTGTTTTGTTCCTAAACCGTTCACTCCGTTCCAATGGTTTGGTCAAAACTCAAAGGCAGAGTTTGAACGCAAGCAGCAGCTGCTTAAGACACATATCAAGGACCGTGCCATCCAATTCAACTATCACGATTCTTCAACCAGCATTTTGGAAGGCATTATTTCCCGCGGCGACAGACGTCTGTCAAAAGTTATTTACAGAGCCTATAAAAAGGGCGCCAAATTTGACGGCTGGAGCGAAATGTTCAACTTTTCCATATGGCAGGAAGCATTTGCCGATGAGGGTATAGATACTGCTGTTTACAATCTGCGCACCCGCGATTTCAATGAAAAACTGCCATGGGAACATACCACCCCCGGCGTAAGCAAACAATTTCTTTTAAATGAATGGAAAAAAGCACTGAGTCAGGAACTTACCTCTGACTGCCGCCGCTCTTCCTGTACAGGCTGCGGTATCTGCCAGGCACTCGATGCCGGAGTAATAGATTGGGAGGAAGGCAAATGAATATATTTCGTATTGAAATAACAAAAGAAGATCCTCTTCGCTACATTTCCCATCTGGATTACGCAAATTTATTGCAGCGCGCTATCCGCAGAGCCGGACTGCCGGCCGCATATTCAGAAGGCTTCAACCCGCATATGAAAGTCTCCTTCGCTTCGGCTCTGGCTGTCGGCGTCACAGCCGACGGAGAATACGCCGATATAGAGCTCACCAAAAACATATGCCAGCCCGATTTTTTTGACCGATTGAAAAATGTCCTGCCCGATGGCATGCAGCTGATCAGCGCAAAGCAAATAGGCGACGGCAGGCACCAATCCATGAACGCACTGGCTGATGCGGCATTCTATGAAATAAAACTTCCTGATATCGCAGACAGCAGTGAACTGCAGATTGCTGTGGATAAGTTCAACACGGCTCCGTCCATCATCTTTATGCGGGAAAAACTGGGTAAGGGCGCAAAAAAAGGACATATCGTAAAAAAAGAAATAAATATAAAAGATTTTCTATTGTCAGAATTGAATTGTGACAACGAAGAAAACACTATAACCGTAACAATAAAAGTATCTCCTCTCGGCAGCATAAAACCGGCGGAAATGATCAGGGCATTGCAGGAAAACTATCTGCCCTCTCTTGACAGCAATTCTGCACTTATCAACAGAAAGACCTTGTCCGCAAACGGCAAAAGTCTTATGGAGTTTTGCCAGACGATATCCTAAAACGGTAAAAATATCCCCCCGCAGATTCTGCGGGGGGATATTTACTAAAAGCTTAAGCGCAATTACATCATATTTCCATTATAATCGGCAATATCATCGGTCTGCGTCTGGTCTGTTCATAAAGAAAGCGTCCGAGTGTCTCACGGACATTTGCCTTCAATGCCGACCATTCCGTAACTTTATTTTCAAGGCATTTATTTATGCCGGCAGCGACCCTATCCTTAGATTCATTCATCAACTCTTCTGATTCGCGTACATATACAAAACCACGCGAAACAATATCGGGTCCTGATACGACACAGGAATTTCCTTTATCCATAGTTAAAACGACAATGATGATGCCGTCCTGGGAAAGCTGTCTGCGGTCACGCAGCACTATATTGCCGACATCGCCGATCCCCAGTCCGTCAATCAATACCTTGCCGGCCTGTACTCTGCCGTTAATAGCACCCTTATCACGCGTAAATTCAAGAATATTGCCATTTTCCGCAATAAATATATGGTCACGGTCCATCCCAACCTCTTCAGCCAGCTGCGCATGCTTCACCAGATGACGGTACTCGCCATGCACAGGAATAAAAAACTTAGGACGAACAAGATTATGCATGAGCTTTAATTCTTCACGGCTGGCATGTCCTGATACATGGATTCCCTGATCCCTGCCATAAATAACATTGGCACCAAGCTTAAGGAGATTGTCGATTGTGCGGCCGACAAGCTTCTCATTGCCCGGAATAGGCGTAGCCGAAAGAACGATCGTATCGCCGGGTACTATTCCGACTTTTCTGTGATCAGACATAGACATGCGTGTAAGCGCCGACATGGGTTCCCCCTGACTGCCGGTGGTAATTATCGCTACCTGATCGGCAGGATAATTATTGATTTCGTCTATGTCAATGATAAGCCCTTCCGGTGCGTTCAAATAACCGAGCTTCAAAGAAATCGTAACGACATTTATCATACTGCGTCCCAAAATGGCCACATGGCGGCGGTATGTCACCGCCGTATCCAGCACCTGCTGAATCCGGTGGACATTAGAAGAGAACGTAGCAATGATAATACGTCCGCGGGCAGTTCGAAAAGTTTTGTCAAACGCCAGCCCGACCGTTTTTTCACTCGGTGTGTGTCCCTCACGTTCGGCATTGGTGCTGTCCGCCATCATGACAAGCACACCGCGATTGCCTAAATCCGAAAAAGCACGGAAATCCGTCATTTTACCATCAACAGGCGTATAGTCGAACTTAAAATCTCCTGTATGAACGATCATCCCGAGCGGCGTGCGTATTGATAAACCGGTCGCATCCGCAATACTGTGATTGACGCGGATAAAGCCGACGCTGAAACAGCCGGCATTGATGATATCACCGGGATTAACCGGATGAAGGTTGCTGGAATCAACATTATTTTCCTTCAAACGGCCTTCCAAAATTCCCAGCGTAAGCCTCGTTCCATAAATAGGCACGCTTAACTGCCGAAGAATGTATGGCAGCGCACCAATATGATCTTCATGTCCGTGAGTCAGAACGATTGCCTTTATGCAATTCTTATTTTCGAGCAGATATGAAATATCGGGAATTACAAGATCTATCCCCGGCATATCCTCATCCGGAAACATAAGTCCTGCATCAATGAGAATTATCTCATCACCATAACGGACCACCGTCATGTTCTTTCCAATCTCTCCCAGTCCCCCTAGGGGAATGATCTGCAATTTCTGCAGTTCCTTTGCCAAAAAATAGCACCTCCAAAAAATATATATATAAATTTTAATTATCTGTGATACGTTTTAAAATATGAAAAACAATGTCCGCACAATAATTATCTACTACATTATATAACTAATCACATAACCTGTAAAGCAGAAGACCAAAGTCATGTCAGCCACCAGGCACATCCATGCATTATCCATCAAATAAATTCCAGAGAGAATTTTTTCCCCGGTGTTATGTATTTCAGCATAAAAAGCTCCTCAGGGATTATTTTGCCGACAACATTTACCTTTTCATCAGCCGGCTGAGGATTTTTTATCAGCTGTACTTCACCTTTATAGCGAAGATAATTATTATTATCCAGTGTCACTGTACCGAAGGAACGCCCCGACGTATTTTCCGCTTCAACAGAAACATCACGAAAAACATCGCGTCCCTCTTGTGCACGTACTGCGTCGCGTGCCTCATCCAACCGGGCAGTGAACACCCCCTGCAGCAAATTTTTTATCTGAGTATTCTGCACTTCTGCCTTGACCTTCAAAATGACTGTATCTTTTTGCAGGAATGCCACGGTCTTTATTTCCTGATCCGACGGACGTCCGTCCCCTATAAATACTGAATCGGCTCCCAGTGCGCAAAGATGACGCGCGGCAAGCTCCAAAGACAGCCTGCGATGTTCTTCCATAGTGGGAAGCCCCTTTCTCAAGGGCAGCCGGGGACCTGCAAAACTCGGCACAAAGGCGCCGACCTTAATACCCTTTTTTTGAAAAAGCTTTGTCTGCTCCTTAAAAAAACCTTCCGACAATCCCGTTCCCGGCCGCGGATAAAAATTGTGCAGCGCATCCATTCTCGAAAAATCAGCACCTTTTTGCTCAAGCTCACTCAAAAAATCCGCCGTAACGGCAGAAGCATTCAGCTGCAGTCCGATACCGCATGTATTGCGGCTCAGCTCGCTGACAACATCACTGTCATACCCGTAATCAAGCCGAAGCCGCCTTATCCCCCTTATGCGGAAAAGCGATAAATTAAGCTTCTTCGCTCCGAGCAGAGCAAGGGCCGCAGGAGAAACATCACTTATGACCTCCATCTCGTTCTGTGCCGCAGCCTTCATAAGCTGATTGAATTGATTCTGAAATTCATTGAAATTTGTCTCTGGTACATGAAAAGAAGTGAATATTCTTTTTACTTTATTTTCGGCTGCAACATTCAAAAGCCGCAGATTTTCTTCAAAAGTATTCTCCAGTCCGGGGTAAAGTGAAATACCGTTATCCATATAATTTCCTTTCTCATTGGCTCTGAATTAATTTAGCAGATCTGCCTTATCCAAAAATATCTCTTTAAAATGCTTGCAATGGAGTTCACTCCAGGTGGTATTATAGATTCAATTAAAGTTTGCGGGAAACAACTGATAAATATACCATCGGTGACATTCTTCATAATCCGGTATATTTGAGTAAAGGAGCTTATAAATATGAAACGCCGTGATTTTTTAAAATGGCTCAGTGCCGGTTTTGTCTTGACGGGAGCTGGATTATACACATTTGTGCCAGGCACAAGACAAACACTGACAAGTTTGTTCCGCAGAGTAAAAGCAGCAGTTTTATACCGTCTTGCCGACAAAGCTGAAGTATTCAACCTGCGGCAGATCATTACCGCCGACAGTACGGCGGCACGCACTATTATGTGGCAGTCAGAAGCTGATGAAAAGGATGCTGTGCTTGAATACAGGCTGAAAAATACATTCGATACACATGATATCAAAACAGAGAATAAAGAATTTACAGACGATAGAACGACTACTTATATCCATACAGCCTTGATCACAGATCTGCAGCCCGGAAAAATATATGAATACCGTGTCGGTTATAATGAAAAACGCAGTGACTGGCATGATTTTTCCACGGCAGGAGCAGACAGCTTCAAAGCCATGATTTTCCCCGATTCGCAGTCAAGTGATTACACCGTCTGGGGTGACACTGCGCAAGCTGCCTGGAAATCGAATCCGGACGCGCAATTTTTTATCAACATGGGTGATCTGGTCGATAACGGAGAAGACCACAATCAATGGAATGCCTGGTTCGATGCTGTCGGTGATATCATACAGACTATCCCCGCGGCGCCTATCATGGGAAATCACGAGACATACAATCTGGAATGGAAGGTGCGGATGCCCGCGGCATATTTGCAGCTGTTTTCTCTGCCCGGAGTCGCCTCACCCCAATATCAAAACCAATATTATTCCTTTGACTACGGAAATGTTCATTTCACCGTGCTTAATACTCAGATAGCAGAGCTGGCCCAATTCCAGCCCGATTTACTGGAAGATGAACTTGCCTGGCTGAAAAGTGATATGGCTGATACAAAACAAAAATGGAAAGTGATCCTCATGCATAAGGATGTTCTCCAATATGGCTTCCAAAAACGGCCTGAACCAAGGCAGGAAGGCTTTTCTGACGAAGGAAAGGTATTCATGCCCCTCTTTGATCAATATAATGTTGATGTCGTTCTTACCGGCCATTTGCATACCTATCGCAATCGCGGACACATCCGGAATTTTCGCCGTGATGGGTCAGGACCGTTATACATCATCACAGGCGTTGCCGGAGATGTCCGCTATCCGGATCTCTGGAAGCGCCACGCACTGGATCAAACAATAGCTCCGCAGCCGGAAACCGATAATTACATGATCATGACTGCCGATCAAAATACATTGACTTTCTCATCATTTTTACCGACCGGAGAAAAAATTGATACGGCTGCCGTGACAAAATACCTGCCGTTCAGGCAGGATCGTCAAAACCCGCCAAATATGTAGCTGCAAAACCGACTCCATAAGCAGTGAGAAGACCTGCCAGATATCCGGCAATATTATCCGTCGCTGCAAAAAGCGGCAGTCCTGATATACCGAGCGCAGACGCCCCGACATGATATGCCGCCTGTACGCTCCCGCCGAACGCGCCTCCTATGCACGCCGTGAAAAACGGTCTTCCCAAAGGCATCGTTACTCCGTAAATGAGCGGTTCACCCACTCCCATGATACCGACAGGAAGAGCTGCCAGTATCGTTTTTTTCAAACGCTGATTTTTTGTCTTTACGTAGACGGCACAAGCCGCCCCTACCTGTCCCGCTCCGGCCATAGCCAGTATAGGCAGCAGCACCGTGACTCCGTATTGGGACAGCAGCTGCGCGTGAATCGGTGTCAGTCCCTGATGCAGCCCGGTTATCACAAGCGGCAGAAATATTCCGCCCAATATAAAACCGGTAAACATCCCGCCCGAATCTATGGCACCTGTTACCGCCGTACCGACAGCATCGGCAGCCATTCCGCCGATCGGCTGCAAAATGAGCAGTGCCGGAAGAGCAGAAAGCAATATTACAAGAAGCGGCGTAAGAAACAAATCAAACATCTGCGGTATCAGACCATGCAGTCTTTTCTCCAGCCACGATGAAAATGCCACGACCAGCAAAACCGCTATTATGCCGCCGCGCCCGGGAGAAAGCTCCTCGCCGAACACAGTTATGCCTGCGAGCATGGGATGTGTAATGATCACTGCCATAGTTCCGCCGAGCATCGGTGACGCACCAAATTCTCTGGCGGCATTAACGCCGACAAAAATATTCATTCCCCAGAATACACTCGTTCCGGCCACCTGCAATACCTTCAGCAGCGGTTGTGCTGATAAAGCTGGATCGACCTTTAAAATAATATTAAGCAGTCCCGTTATAAGTCCGCAGGCTATAAATGCCGGTATCAACGGCAGAAAAATATTTGCTATAGTTCTTAAAAGAAGCTTGAAGGGTGTCGCATTCTTGGCTTTTACCGCCGCATGCACCTTTTCCGCTTCACCGAAGGCATCATTATTTTGTGCTTCAGACCGTTCAGCCGATTTTTCAAGCAATTTCTGCATGAGCACCGCCGCTTTCTCTGCCTTGCCCGGTCCCAGTATTATCTGCAGCTCACTGCCATTTACTGCCGTTCCCAGTACATTATCGAATGCCTTTATTTTTTCAAGGGGCAGCCCGTCAGTCGAACCGAGCAGGATTCTCAGCCGTGTCATACAATTATAAGCCTTTATTATTTTATAAGAAAACAGCAGCTCATATATCTGCTGCACTATCTGCTCCAAAAAAGCCCCTCCCTGCTTATTCATATACTGTGTTATTCTGCTGCTTTACAGACGAAATCCTGCGCACAGAACCGCCGTTGCTCCGGAGCAGCTCTTCAGCTGCCGCAAGCTCTACATGCAGCAGCTGCATCACGATAGCAGGTTTAGCTCTGCCGCCCGCCGCCGCTAAAAGAAGATCCGCTCTCTCGGCATCCACCTCAGCCGCTTCCATGACAATGCGGCGCGCTCTTTCTCTAAGCTTTGCATTTGAAGCGCGCACATCCACCATCAAATTCTGATAAACCTTGCCCAGCTTTATCATCACAGCGGTGGAAAGCATATTCAAAATAAGCTTCTGCGCCGTTCCTGCCTTCATTCGCGTGCTCCCCGTAATTACCTCCGGCCCGGTCACGGCCTCGACAGCAATTTCTGCATAGCTGCTCAGCAGGGAATCGGCGCTGCAAGTCACACTGACCGTCAGCGCACCCTGTTTTTTCGCATATCGCAAAGCCCCTGCCGCATATGGAGTCCGCCCGCTGGCAGCAAGCGCGACTACCGCGTCTTTGGCAGTAAGGCCTCTTTCTGCCAGATCGGCAGCAGCGGCTTCTTCACTGTCTTCGGCACCTTCCTGCGAAACGAACATGGCCTGCCTTCCGCCCGCTATGATTCCCTGCACCATGTCCGCCGGCACACCGTAAGTCGGCGGACATTCAGCTGCGTCCAGGACTCCCAGCCTGCCCGAAGTGCCTGCACCGGCATAAAACATTCTTCCTCCATGTTGCAGTCTTGCCGCGACTGCATCGACAGCTTTTGCAATCTGCGGCAGAACCTTTTCCACAGCTGACGGCACACTCTTGTCCTCCTCATTGATGGCGCGGCAGACATCCAACGTCTCCATATTATCTATATCAAAAGTGCGTACGTTTCTTTTTTCCGTTGTTATTTTTCTTAGATCAATCATTTTTATCCGCCCATTTTTCTTTATTAAAAATATTGTCTGCACTATTATAACATTATATGTTTTGCCTGTGTTTACAGATAATTGATTTTTTGATCTTATATGCTATAATTGTGATAAATTTAGAAATTTCAGGAATGAGGGATATTTTTGCTAGGTCGATATCTGAAAAATGTACGTGAGACAGCGCCTCTTATTCATAACATCACCAATTATGTCACAGTCAACGACTGCGCCAATATTTTACTGGCATGCGGAGCTTTACCGGTCATGGCGGATGACCAGGCGGAAGCCGAAGCCATAACTGCCATCTGCGGCGGTCTGACTATCAATATAGGTACACTTAACAGCAGGACTATTGTCTCTATGCTGCTTGCCGGCAAAAAAGCTGCCCAGCTCGGTCATCCTATAGTCCTTGATCCTGTTGGTGCGGGTGCTTCCCCGCTGCGTACGCATACAGCCGACGAGCTTATCAGTCAGCTGCCTCTTGCCGCTGTACGCGGCAACATATCGGAAATAAAGGCACTCAGCGGCAGCAGCAGCCTGACCCACGGTGTAGATGCCAATGCCTCCGACAAAGTGACCGATGATAATCTGTGGCAGCACTTCACTTTTGCCAGAAAACTGGCGAAGGCCTGGAATACTGTCATCGCTATCAGCGGTGAAACCGATATCGTCGCCGATGAAAACAAAGCTTTTGCCATTAAAAACGGCAGCGCACTGATGAGCAAAATAACAGGCAGCGGCTGTATGCTTTCCGCACTCACAACCGCATATGTCACCGCCGCGAAAAAAACAGAAACAAGCATGCTGGAAGCTGTGGCCGCGGCTTTCTGCACAATGGGCATAGCAGGAGAAAATGCTGCTGACCGCATGGGCAGCCTTGACGGCAGCGCATCCTTCCGCAATTACCTGTTAGACGCCGTCTTCAATATGACAGAAGAAGAACTTGATACAAAAGCAAAATATGAACTTGTCTCATACACAGACGATTGACTACTGGAGGAAAATATAATGATCTTTGGCAATATTGCCGGAAAAGGAAAAATAAATCTGTCCGAGGCCGCTGAAATCTGTTTTAAATATTATGAAGAAAATGATCTTGCGGCCAGAAAACCCGGCTCCTATCCCATCGATGGCAAAAATATTTTTGTCAACATAGCCGAATATGAAACCGAAACGGAAGAAGAACGTTTTTGGGAAGCACACCGCAAGTATATAGACATACATGTACTTATGAAAGGACAGGAACGTATTGATACCGCTTTTATCGAAAACATGCGGGAGAAACCATATGATGCCGACAAGGACATGCTTATTCTCGAAGGCCAGGCACAAGCCATGATAAGTATGCTAAATGCCGGCGATTTCCTTATCTGCTCCCCACAGGACGCACATAGGACGGCGGTTCACGCTGATCTGAAAAACAAAGTCAAAAAATGCATCTTCAAAATAAAAACAGACTATTGAGCTTTTCTCTGCCTGCTGCTGAAAATCCACCGTTGTATGAAATATTCTCAATAAGCCAGATTTTAAGACTTAAGCTTTTGAGACCGATTCATATAATGGTGGATTAATTTTTTTAAACGAAATAAAATTTTTCGTATTTTCAAATTATAAGAGCATTTTTGTAACAAAATATTTTATGCATTATGCTGAGTTCAGCGCAAAATACGAGAAGCCGGCTTCTCACCACAAGGTGAGAAAAATGCATAAAACAGACAAAAAGAACTTTGAAAACCTCTTCCAAAGCTATCAGGGACTTTTACGCAAAGCATCCTCACAGCACTATCTTCGTTCACTGAAAGATGAAGCCTATGCACAGGCCTCCTTAAGTTTCTGCGAAGCTGTATACAAATTTGACGAAAAAGCCGGTGTACCCTTCGCAGGCTATGTCAAAGCAAAGATACACGGTGATCTTTACACTCTTTTTAAAAGGCACCGCCGCAACTGGCTCAGAGAGATATCAGCCGACGGCAGTACCGCGGAAATTCTTTCGCCCCGCCTGTCTGCTCCTTCTCCTGAAAACAGTACCGCCGAAAAAATTTTCATAGCGCAGATGCTGCAAAAGCTCCCGCTGCGCCAGCGTCAGATAATAGAATACACTATTCTCCAAAAATACACGCAGAAGGAAACAGCAGCTATGCTGCGTATCTCTCAGCAGGCTGTCGCGGCAAATCAAAAACAGGCACTTGCCGGTCTGAAGAAAATGTTTTCAGAAGAATTTGCCAAGATATTTTTGACGTGATATACTGCCTTATATAGAGTTGGGTTCACTTGATGTATTAACATGAAAAATTTTTTGTTAAAAATGAATAAAAGGTGTGATTAGGATGAATTTAAAGAAAATATTCCCCGTTGCTTTTTCCTGCCTGCTGGCCATCGGTACACTCGGCATCGGCGGCACGACACAGGCTTCTTCGGCTCAGCCTCTTCCCGGTATAAAAGCTCTGAGCAGTGCGGCAGAAACTACACCCGCTTACAGTAAAGCAACAACAGGTGCTGTTGCCGGCGGTATTGCCGGTGCTATTATGGGGCACAACACTAAAAAAGGACATACCCAGCATATTATTACTGACGCGGCTATCGGCGCTGTTGTTGGCGGTGCCATCGGCCATAATACCTGACAGGATCTTTTGAATGCATCAAGTGAGTTTTTTTAAACCCGCTCAGTCCTGCACAAAATCGTGCAGGATTTTTTTATTTCTGACGCAAAAAAACAGCCGGTCTCCTCATAAGAGACCGGCTGTCTGTCAATAAAACCCTTTTTTTACAACTCGGTGCTTTCGACGGTTCTTACATATATACCGTCTATTTTTGCCGCGGCAACATTATCCTTCATGACAACACTATTTGTTATCATCCCGTTCATCACCGTTTCCACCTGAGCCTTGGTCACATCATCTTTCGGATCTGTCAGATTATAGGTAAGCTTTTTGCCGTCGGCAAGAGCAAATACCATCTGCAGATTTTTTGTTACAGCCATATTTTCACCTCCTCATTTATCAGCCCGCATTTTCATTCTTCTCCGAGCGTACACACATCCTGACGCATGACCATACCAACAGCATGTGACTGCAACGCACCGATAGCTGTACCGGCTGCCAGCAGACTGTCATCACTTGCGGCCGGATTGATCGAGGCAAAGCTGCGCTGTGCGTATTTTGCCTGTCCGCTTTCGGTCACACCGTTTTGCACTTTTACTATAAGACTTGTGCTCTGATCTTTTTTTATCGCTGCCATTCTTTTCCCCCTCCTTTCACTCTTATACATGCCTCAACTCGCAAAAAATACAAGTAATTTCTTTATTTTTTCCCGCCCAGCTGACCAAGCTTTCTTTTAAATTTTTCCGGTACAGGCAGCCCTGCCCTGGCAGCGTTTTCTAAAATTGACAGCCCTTCATTGCTGATGAAGAAAAAAATCACCATCTCCCGCACAACCTCCCTGCCGACCGCATAATCAACAAAATGTGCCGCTGCGACCATAAGCAGCATCAGTATTTTTTTGACTATTCCTTTAAAACCTCTGCAGCTGCTCAAACCGCAGCCCGGTGCTATGCATGCTGCAATGATTCCGCTCAGGTAATCCAGCACCATCATTATCAGCAATGCTTCCATAGCTTTGTCGGCCTGCCCTGTCATATAGGAAAAAACCATGCCTGCGGCAGACACTGCTGCATTTATCGCCACAGCTGTCCTTTCCGGTAAAAATGTTTTAAAGAAATCGGTCAGCCAAAGAGTTCTGTTTGCATCCTCCATTTTTTTCACCTCCTCAATATATATATGCTTCCAGAGTAAAAAAATACCATAACTGCTGGTAAATTTTCCTGTTTACGGCATGTATTAATGGAGACTTAATTCAGACGGCATTTTGATGCCGCCTGAATAGTAGTCGAAATTATCCAGGGACTTAGCCGCTCTTTACTCTCCGCTTGCAGAAGCTGGAATATTAGAGCGGGTTAGTCATCGGATTAATATGAAAATATAATTGAGGAGGATTGTAATCATGAAGGTATTTATTAATCCCGGCCATATGCCGGGCATCGACAGCGGTGCCATAAATCGATCGCTGCTCCTGCGGGAATGCGACATTGCATTATCCTTTGGTGAATTACTTGCAAAAAAACTGCGCAGCGCCGGCTGCTCCGTCCGTCTGCTGCAAAGCTGCAATTTATGCGGTGAAGAACCGCCCGCGCCGAACATCTGCGCCGCGGCCAATAACTGGCCGGCCGATATATTTATTTCTCTGCATTGCAACAGCTTCAACACTGCCGTCCGCGGTGCGGAAACACTCTGCTGCGCCGAAAGCAGTTCCGCCGGAACTTTAGCGCGGCTTATTCAAAAACAGCTTGCCGATACACTGCAAAAATTCGATGCATCTTTTCCAGACAGAGGTATCAAAGAACGTCCCGATCTTGCCGTACTGCGCTGTACAGAGATGCCTGCCGTACTTGTAGAAACGGCATTTATCGATAATGATAAAGATGCCGTACTGCTGATCGACCGGCAGGATGCCATTACATCAGCTATCGCACGCGGTATTACAGATTATTGGTGTCTGCTTTAAATTACTGCAAAAACAACAAACCGCGGCAGAATAAAATTATTCTGCCGCGGTTTGCCGTACATATATTCTCAATTTATAAAATATTACTCAGATCCGTTTACTTTTTATCACTGCCGCCCCAGCCATGATGACCGGCCATCATATCTTGTCTGAAGCTGTCCCAGTTTACCCCAAGACTATCGGCGACATCCTTCCAGCTGTTATTAATTTTTTTCATGCCCAGAACATCATTGATCGGCTTGGAAGAGACTTTTGCCAGCTGTGCAGCCATCATGATATCCCTTCCGTGATAGCCCTGCTGCTGCAGCGCCTGCACGGTACCCTTATCCGTGCCTGTCTGCTGTGAAACAGTGTCCGCAAACAAATCTTCATGAACCTGCCTTAATTGATCCTCGGTAACTCCTGCTTTCTTCATAACATATTGCCAGGTGGTGTCATCTGTCTTGTAGCTCAGCACTTTATCCAGCGATTTCCCGCTTGCCTTAGCTATAAAGGCTGCCTGTACAACATCACCGCGCCTGTAGCCTTTTTCCTTGTAACTGTCAAGATCGCTTTTGCTTATATTCAGTTCCTTTTCCATTTCCGGTGACAGCCAATGCTGACCCGGTCCGCCCTGATGTCCGCCCCAGCCTTCCATCATAGGCGGTCTGCCGCCGTCACCGCTGCCCCCGCAATTAGAATTATAGCTTGCCGCCTCCGTCAATGCCGGAAAAGCAGCCCCAAAAGTCATAAGAGTCCCTATAGCCAATGCACCCATTTTTTTCTTTGAAAAATTAATCATTATTATCATCCTTCCTCCATAAAATCAATCGTTCGTTTTAACAATTTTTATAATACAAAAGAAGTTTGACAAAAGTAAGTCAAAAATATAACTTATTCATGACAGTGCTTATTATTTTCAGATCAGGTCTTGAGAAGGCATATCCTCAGTGTGTATTTGCCATTTCATCAATTCCAAGATGCGCTGTTCCGTTCACCAGTTCGACCTGCCAGCTACCCTCACGGTAGTAAAGAATATTGACAGAAGTATTTTCCTGCTGTAAGGACCAAAGATGCCGCAGCGGTATACGCAGTGATGCTGCAAGCAACACATTTATAAATGCGCCATGTGTGACCGCCACTATATTCTTTCCCGCATTGGCATCGGCGATCTCACTTATTCTTGCAACAGCCCTCTTCTGCACCTGAGAGAAAGTTTCTCCATCAGGTATTTTCAGCATATCGGGGCGTGACAAAAAAACCCGCATCTCCTCGGGCCATTTCGCCAATATCTCATCATAGAGCAGTCCTTCCCACTTACCAAAATTGATTTCGCGCAGCTGCCGATCGGTCCTCACCTCACAGCTGAACTGCTTTCCTATATATGCAGCCGTATCACTGGCACGCGTCAGATCACTGGAGTATATGAGATCCACCTGCCGTTCGGGAAAATTCTCGGCCAACAGACGGGCCTGCTTTCCTCCTTTTGCCGACAGACCGATATCCGTCCAGCCATAAAACCGTTTTTGCGCATTCCATTCTGTTTGTCCATGACGGACAAGTATTATTTTTGTCACCGTTATTTTCCCCTGTATATAAGCCACAGCACCCCTCTTATTTTGCCTGTGTGATCACTTTTTCCGCTGCAACCGCCAAAGTCATCTGCTTTTTCATCGCCATTTGGACAAGGCGTCTGTGCGCTTCCTGTGCAGAAATGCCGAAACGATCCTGTATTATTGATCTGGCTCTGCCTATCGTTTTCTGATCTTGCAATATTTGTCTTGTCTGCTTTAGTTCAGATATCGTTTTCACAAATTCCTGCCAGCGGGCGTAGGCAATCTGTACAGTTGCCAAAAGATTCTGCTCAGAAATCGGTTTGATTATATAACCGTAAACATGCACATTTTCGGCTCTCTGCAAAAACCCGGCCTGACTGTTTGCCGTAACGATAACCACGGGTATCCCCATGGAGTGCATGGCACTTGCAGCTTCCAGACCATCTATGCCCGGCATGGCTATATCCATCACTGCAAGCTGCGGCTGAAACTGTCTGGCAAGATCAACCGCCGTTTTTCCGTCACCGCAGCTGCCGCAGATCACATGTCCGCTGTCCTCAAGTGCTTCTTCTATATCCGTGCGAATCATTACTTCATCCTCAGCCACCAAAATGGACAACGATTTCATCCGTATTCTCCCCCTCAGCACTGCTTAATCCCCACAGCGGAAAAGAAATATCCGCAACTACGCATTCATCCTTATTATATAAAGAAAATGATCCCTTCAACTGCTCACAAACAAAAAGCCTTACCAGATAAAGCCCCAGACTTTCTCTTCTGCCCGCCGGCACAGCCGGAACAGCCGTAAGCAGTTTGCCGCTGTTCCGGACCTTTATATGTGCCAGATCACCATTTTTGCCCAAACATATATTTATCTGGGCAGCTTTCTCCTGTCCGCAGAAACCATGCTTTACCGCATTTGATATAAGTTCATTAAGCACCAAAGCCACCGGCACGGCCTGTCTGGCATGTATAAAAACCTCCGGTCCGTCGACAGTGCCGCGCATTGTATTTTGCGGCAAAGTGCTGCTCTCAATAATTTTCTCCATAATATATGCCGCGAGCTCTCGCAGATTCACCAGATCCCGCGATTGATAGGTGAATACTTCATACACCTTGGCTATAGCTAATATCCTGTTGATACAGCTCAGAAATTCCTCTCTGACCCCTTTTTCCTTCGTGCGCCGTATCTGCATATGCAGCAGCGAAATAACATTTTGCAGCGTATTTTTTACTCGGTGATTTATCTCAGCTATCATTATGCTTTGCATATCAAGCTGTTTTTCCTTGCGGCGGAGCTCCGTAATATCCTGTATGGATACTACACAGCCGCTCAGATCACTGTGCGCCACCAAAGGATGCGCCCGCAGCAGAAAACTCGCGGCCGCGTATTGAAAATTCTGCGGTGTCTTGAGCGCAGTCACCATATCCTGCAGAGAGGCATATTTTAAAAACTCCCGCAGATTTTCTCCCATCACTTCTTTTTTCTGCCAGAGATTTTCCCCCAGAGTCATAGCCTGCTTATTCGCATACGTTATCTGCCCCAGCGGATCAAGTACAAAAATACCGCTGCCGAGCCATTCATCCCAGCCGCAGCCTGTTGTCGTGAGCGACATCAGCGTCTGACTCAAATGATCGGCGGTCTGAGTCAAAAACAACACTTGCTTTTGCTGGCGCAGCTCACGCGAAATATCTTTTTCCATGATGAGCACACCTATATTTTTCCCAGCCCTGTTTTTTATCGGCGTTACGGTCTGGGAAATAGGCACACCCTCCTGGCTCACGCCTCTTGTGTCAACTACACGCGCATCCGCAAAAAGAGCCTGATAAACAGCCGGCTCATGTCCGGCAGTAGCTATCTCCCCCACTACGCTCTTGCGATAAAGAGATTTTTTCTTATTTTCACATGCCCACGCCAGAACAATGCTGTCGTTTCCCGAAGATAAAGGCGCATCTATAAAAAGATCCGTATCCACCAGAGCAGCCCACAGGGGAAGCTGTCCCTCCACCTGTTCCAGCTGTTCTATGTCTTTATCTGTCAAGCCGGTAAATTGCAGGCAAAGCCCGCGCAGCCTGCTGTTCATATAATCACCTGTCCAAAAATATAGAGCCTGAGCAAAATACACTTATTGCTCAGGCCCCATTGCCGAATTGAAATATAAATTATATGATAAACGATTTTCCGAAAAAATACAAGCCTCAGCATTTTGGTTTCATATTATGCAAAAATCCTGTTCACCTGTTTCTGCATGCAGAATGAAGCCCTGCCGCCCGATGCAGCCTGAGCCAGAGCATGTCATCCAGTTCATGCGTGAGCATAGAATGCAGCAGCATCGCATCCTTTAAATGCTTCCGCACAGTACCGAGTCCCCAAAGTACAGGAAAACTCATACCGTTTTCCATGACAATACAGACCTGTCCGTCCTTCTGCTCCAGATGATTTATATAGATAAAATTAAAATAACTGACAGTAGCATCGCCGTTTATCTTGGCCGCTCTGGTGCGCAGAGGAATAAGCACCAGCTCCCAGCTGAAGCCCAGCGGCAACCACAGCTGCTGATAGGTAAATCCCCGTGCCCAGGTTCGCAGCAGATGCACATCCTTGCAGCGCCTTGAACCTATCTTTGTTAAAATAGTATTTGGCTTGAAAGAATATGTGAATTCCCGCCCTGCAGCATCAATAACAACCGTCCTGTCGCCATAAGAAGTATAACGCGGTAAAATGGCTGCGATATCCCTATCCCGGATAATTTCCATATTATTACCAACTTTCTCTAAATTCAGCTGATAATATCAACATAGTATCCAGTTGCCACATATCCACAATAGTACAGAAAAATCCAATATTATCATGCTATAGCTCATATTATAACATGATAATATTTTTCAGTAAACAAAATAATCTGACTTTTACAAAACCCGGCATCTTTCCTCTGCCGGGTCTTTTTATTTTATATATTATTCGCGCACAAGCTGCAGCAGATATTTTCCGTATTCACTCTTACACAAGGGCTGTGCGAGCCTGAGCACCTGTTCCGCGCTGATATACCCCATGCGATAGGCTATCTCTTCCGGACAGGCTATTTTTAAACCCTGACGCACCTGAACAGTCTGCACAAAATTAGCCGCCTGTAAAAGCGAATCATGAGTACCTGTATCAAGCCATGCGTAACCGCGCCTCATTTTTTCCACGCGCAGCTTTCTGTCAGTCAAATATATTTTATTGATATCCGTTATTTCCAGTTCACCGCGTTTTGAAGGCTTGATTTGTTTCGCTATATCGACGATCCGATTATCGTAAAAATAAAGCCCCGTAACGGCATAATTTGATCTTGGTTGTGCGGGCTTTTCCTCCAGACTGACGGCATTTCCCTCCGCGTCAAATTCGACCACTCCATAACGTTCCGGATCGCTCACATAGTAAGCAAAAACTGTTGCCCCGTCCTCATATGCGATCGCTCTCTGCAGCAGCGCAGCAAAATCCGCTCCATAAAATATATTATCGCCGAGTACCAACACACAGCCGTCACTGCCGATAAAATCCTCACCGATGATAAATGCCTGCGCCAATCCGTCAGGACTGGGCTGCACAGCAAAAGAAATGTTTATCCCCCATTGACTGCCGTCACCGAGCACAATCCGGAAAAGCTCATTATCATGCGGCGTGGTGATAATAAGAATATCCTTTATCCCCGCCAGCATCAGCGTACTCAATGGATAGTAAATCATCAGCTTGTCGTATATGGGCATCAGCTGCTTGCTGATTGCTCCTGTCAACGGATAAAGCCTTGTCCCCGAGCCGCCCGCTAAAATTATTCCTTTTTTCAAACTTTACAATTACTCCTTTCAACTCTATTACATTTATTCAATATGTCCCCTTAACTTAAAACTATCTATATTTATTACTAAAAATACTCCACCAATCATAATAACGCTCCACATAGCAAAAAATCGATATATTAATGTTATTTCACTTGCTAATGTATAATCTAGCCCTTGATAAACTAGTAATCCTATTAACCCACCTTCCAATATGCCAATACTACCAGGCATTAGTGAAAGTCCCCCACCAATGGAAGATATAGTCAAAATAAAGACACATAATGAAAAATCAAAATTCACATTGAATGCCCTTAACACATTATAAAATACAAAACATTCCATTAACCAATAAAAAATACTGATACATATCCCAATTAATATCATTTTTAATCCAAGAATTTTCACTGCACTATTATAAAAATTTTCAACATATTGTATTCTTTTATTTATAAATTTTATTTTACCAATTGATTCAAAAATATAATTAGCAAACTGTTGACATTTAAAAAATGTAATTGCAGTTCCAGCCACTAAAACAACCATACTCAAAATATAATAACTATAAACATCATCTTTTCCCAATATGATTATAGACAATAAAAAAAGGCAAAAACATCCTAACACACCTGTTAATCTTTCTCCTATAATTGTTGGTGCTGTAAAACAAAAATCTATCTTATATTTTTCTTTTAAAATATAAGATTTTAAGACCTCCCCCACTTTCCCTGGGGTAATTCCCATTGATAATCCAGACAAAAATATAGGGATATTTTTTTTTAATGGTATATGTATATTTAACTCCATTAAAAATATATCCCATTTCAAAAAACGACCACTATAAATAAGTATGGTAAAAAATGTTGCTAATAAAAAATATTTTTTATTAGATGTTTCAAAAACTCTTATCAATTCTTTTACATTACCTAAAAATATAATAATTGTAAAAACTATTAAACTTAATAGCAAACCTAGTATAACTTTTTTCTGTAAATCGCTAATATTAAAAGAATCCATTTTAAACACCACTTATAATAAAAGCTAAACCTGCACCTAAGAGGATACCACCTATAATTTCTAACCAAGAATGCCCCATTTTTTCCCTCAACAAAATATTTGTTTTAATTTCATTTATTTTTTGCAAAGAATTCAATATTTTTGCCTGCTGTCCCACTTTACGTCTCAAATCATGTGCATCAATAATTAAGACCAATAAAACGCCTAAGCCCAAAGAAAACAAAGATGTATCAAATCCTTCATTGAATCCACATAAGAAAACTACCGACGAAATAATTGTTGTATGAGTGCTAGGAAATCCACCATAACCAACTAAAGTGCGTGCCTTCTTACCAAATTGTAAATAATTAATACAAAATTTGCATGTTCCCGAAACAAACCATGCCAAAAAAGGCATAATAATATATCTCACCTTAAATTCCTGCCTTCTCTTTTTGATAATACTTATATGCTTGATATAACATATCCACATCAGAATACTGTGGTCCCCATTCCAGCTCCTTTTTTGCATTTTCTATATCAACAATATAATTTTCATCAGCAATTTCATATTGCTCTTTATAAAGCAATTCTATCCTGAACCGACTCAAAACAGCCAAACACTTCTTTATAAAAAAGCCATTCGTCTTTATGAGTACAGATTTTGAATGTACATTTTGTATTAAATCTTTTAACAGTCCATACACTGTTGGTGGATTATCAGAGCCAAGATTATATTCTTTGTTAGGTATTTCTTTATCAATACATTTTATAACGGCTGTCACACAATCAAATACAGAAATCATTTGGTAACAATTTTTACCAGAACCTATCATAGGCACTGGTAAATTTAACTCTATCAATTTAAATAATTTTTTTAATACCCCTAAACGTCCTGGACCCAAAATCATTCTCGGCCGAAAGATAGTTATATTAAAACCCAGCTCTCGATATTCGCGGCACAGATCTTCAGAAGCCTTTTTACTTTCCCCATAGGGTCCAAATGGTACTTGTGGATGATTTACTGTTACGGGTAAAAACTGAGGTCTTCCATAAGTCATATCTGTACTGAAGTAAATCAATTTATGACATTTTTTACTTCTCATTGCGTTTAGTACATTTTCCGTACCTTTATAATTTACATCCCAAAAGAATTGTTTTCTTCCTTCACGCGGCACCTTTGAATGATATTGATTAGCCGCTAAATGAATAACTATATCATCTTCACCAAAAGGTATCTTGGCAACTTCATCCTTTTTAGTTATATCTATTTTACAAAAATCACAATTATCATAGGTAGATACTAATGTATTTTTAATATCACAGACTAATATTTTACTATCAGATGACAATTTTTCCACCAGATAATGTCCTAAAAATCCGGCTCCACCCAAAATAATATATTTACTCATAGTTTCTCCCATTATGCTTTATAAAGTAATAAAATACCTAAACAAATAACAATTATCCCACTTATTTTATATAGATTCATACTTTCACCCAAGAAATAATAACCAATAAAGGCCGTCACAATATAACCTATACTCAAAAACGGATAAGCATAACTGACTTCTACTCTTGATAACACCACCAACCAGACCAATACGCTTATCACATAACAGGTTAATCCGCTCCAAATATGGTAATTTAAACATATCTTTGGCAATGCAACTATTATCGAATCAAAACTTATTTGTACTTTTCCTATTACTAACATTCCTTTTTTCAAAAATAATTGAGCAGCTGCATTTAGCATTACTCCAATCAATATCATAATAAAATTTATCATTGTATCTCCTCTTTTTCAAAAATTTCTTGCGAAAATAATACATATAACATATAACATAACAGTCATTAAAATATGTTTATCATGCAATAAAACATCCTCTGGTGCCCCACCTAAATTTTTTACATGCACTAAGTACAGATAACGAAACAGACCATATACTACTAAAGGTATTGTTATCATCATACCATAAGAATGACTATACGTCACAGAATTCTGTTCTGTTGCAAATAAAGCATACGATGTTATTGTCATCGCAGAGACTATCGTTATAAGTTGATCAATTAAGGGTATTGAATAAAAATGCAAAACTTTACGTTGTCTCTCCTTTTCACATTTGAATAACTCTAGCTCATGTCGTCTTTTAGATAATGCCAAAAACAGCGATAACATAAACACACACAGTATGAACCAATTTGTCATTCCTGATTCAAAAACTGCAATAACACCAGCGAATGCTCGTAAAACAAAACCTATTGCTATGCACATTATATCAAGAATTACTTTATGTTTTAAAATAACCGAATATAGCAAATTTATAATAACATACACACTTAAAATCAGCGCTAAATATTTTCCCGCATAAACAATAATAAAAATTATTATTATTACAAGAATCACTTGTCCTAAAACTGCCATAGGAACTGATAATTGTTTCGATGCAATAGGTCTTTTACATTTTTGTGGATGTAAACTGTCTTTATCTTTATCTATAATATCATTAAAAATATATACTATGCTTGATGTAAAAGAAAACGCAAAAAAAATTAATACGCTTTTCAAAAATATAGCTTCATTAAAAATTCTACCTGCAAATAGCGGAGCAGCAAAAACAAGTAGATTTTTCGTATATTGATTTATTCGCATTTCTTTTAGAATTAATTTTATCATGTTAGGATTTCTCCATTACTTTAAATCACTAATTACAAAATTTATGTTGTTAATGCTAATATTTTCATCTCTAATTTTCACATGCATATTTCTATCATCCCCTTGAGTTTCAATTCTGGGAGAATTCGTTTCAAAAACTATATTTTTCTTACCATACTCATATGGTAAATTCAACGAGACAAGCGTTCCATCTTTATTAATATTATATGCAGCTATAATATTCCCATTCATGCTAACTTTTAAATAATATTCCTTATCTCCAGTGGCAAACGCCTTAAATTGAATTCGTTCAACCCATGCATTACTAGATATCGTCATTGTTGCTTTATTAGACATCCATCTCCAGTTACTATTTCCATTTTTTTCCTTTTTATAAAATCCACTTTCTGTAATATTTTTTGATGAAAACAAATCATTTTTTTTCTCTATTTCTAGATTTAACAGGATATTTTTTAAATTTTCAATTTCATAAGCTGAATACTGTGAAAGATAATGATTATCAAAGTCCAACATTGAATAAAACAGTTTATTATTATCAGTATTTCTTATAGGTTCTACCTTCAAAAGTCTCGCTAATGACATTTTTAATTTCAATAGGTCTTTATCAGAATATCCTCTACAATCTATGTAAATACCTTTAAATCCTATAATAGATAATATTTTTATTTTTTCTTCAATGGGCATTTGTGCTATTGTTCTCTGCCACTCATCGTTATAGCGTCCTTTCATCGCTCCAAAGCTCCACTTTAGATTCTCAGTATACAACATTCCTGATAGAGCTTCATAATCAGGCATCTTTAAAAGAGGAGGAACTTCTGGGAAAGCAGAATAAGGCATTTGATATATCATTGCACCTTTAGGCATAGAAGTTTCTATTGCTGAAAAGAATTTCTGTTCCTGTTTCATTTCATTTTTTGCATTTTTATACACAGATGGATCTGTTCTTTGCATTTGAGCTACTATACTAAATGAAAAAATAGCTACAGAGAAAATAATAAATCCCTTCTCCAATTTTTTATTTCTCCTTAAATAATTTTCTTTAATTTCATTTCCTAATGAACATATTGTAGCAATTGCCAGAAACGCTATAAAAATGGATACTCTATTATTTGATCTATAGACAGGTGTGACAAATAAACTAAAAATGGTTGCCAATCCACCTATTGTGCCCCATAAAAATAATATCACATTCAATCGTGAAAACAAAAAAATCTTATTTTTATCTGCATCTCTAATTTTAAATAAATATAGCAATAATATTATTTCACCAACAGCACCTATTAACCCAAGATCCGCTGTAGCATTTTCATTCACTAAAGGAGCCGTTTTATTATATTCTCCAACTTTTTCCTTCATGATATCAGTTTTAGGAAATGTTGGCAGTATCATTTGCACTAACTTCAATCCGTAAACTTCACTTTCAAAAGCCTGTCTATTTGCAATATCAACATTTTTTCCAAATTGATATTGATATACAAATAGCGGGAACAAATTAGCAAGAAATATCCCCCCCACTAATATTACTGTTATTATGCTAGCACGCATGGCTTTTATACTCTTTAATCTGGATTTTACAAGACCAGTGGTTATTAACATAATACATGTATAAAAAGGATAATACGCTATTCCTGTTAAACTTATAAAAACAGTAATTATAAATATAATAAAATTTTTTTTATATTTCCATTCATCTTTTTTAAAAATGAAGAGTCTGTCATCATAATAACACCAATAGCACAATAATATACTCAACGGAATAAACTGATATAGGCATAGCCAAAAATGTTCTATACGCTCAATAAAATATGGAACCATAAGATAAGTTATTGCTCCCAACACCGAAAAAAGATATCCTATTTTCATTTGCCGTAAAACAATATATGATATATAAAGAATCATGAATCCTGATATAATATAGTATATACCCACTGCCAAAAATTCATTCTGAACAATATACATTAATACTTTTAAGCAAAAGAGATGTATTGCATCAGTATACATGACCGGGAAATCTATGAATTCAGTTCCAAAGGGAGTTCCTAAGCGATTTGAAAAATAAGGCCAACTGTTTTCCATCATGGTTTTTAATGGAATATAAACTAAAATATAAGCATCTCCATCAGGCATTAATATGTAAGGAATATTCTCTAATCGATACCCCCTTATAAAATAAAAATATCCTATTCCAAAAACTGTTAAAATAATAATACTGCATATTGTTTTCTTTTGATTTTTTATCTTTTGCATAAAATACTGTAACACTTTATTTATCTTCCTTTTTATAAAAAATACTTATTAGACAACGGGAGGCATCTCTATGTATTTCATAATCATTTCAACCGCTGACTGGGATAATCCATTCTGGACAAATAAACAGCATGTTGCAAAAACTCTTGCCGACATGGGACATCATGTTCTTTATATTGATTCGCTCGGAATGCGTACTCCTACCGCATCAGCTTCCGATTTAAGCCGCATATACAAAAGATTAATTAAACTTTTTTCTGGAACTCAAAAGATAAATGACAATATTTGGATTATGTCCCCTTTTAGCATTCCTTTACAGAAATATTCTATTGTTCGTTGGTTAAATAAATTTATTTTAGTAAAAATGATCAATCACACTGCCCAGAAACTAAATTTTACTAATATTATTCTCTGGACCTACAATCCTCTAACAAGTTACCTTATTGATAATATAAAAAACGGTAAAAGTATTTATCACTGTGTTGATGAAATAAGTGCACAACCGAGTATGCCAAAACAGACAATACAAGAAGCTGAAATAAATCTATTAAAAAAAGTTGATATCACTTTTGTAACAACCTTATCATTACTAAAAGAAAAACAGCAATATAGCAAAAATTGTTTTTACTATCCCAATGTAGCTGATTTTAATCATTTCAATACAGCCTATACTTCTAAATTTGAAATTCCTCCTGATTTACCAACTGACAAAAAAAATATAGGCTTTATTGGTGCTATAAGCGGATATAAACAAAATTTTGTTCTCATAGCATCGCTAGCCGAACAACGACCACAATATAATATCATTCTTATCGGAAAAATTGGTGAAGGTGATCCTCATACTAACGCATCTATCCTTGAACAGTATCCTAACATTTTTTTATTAGGCGCTAAAAATTATCTTGAATTACCGCAATATCTATCCTTTTTTGACGTATGTATGCTTCCATGCTGCATAAACACTTACACAAAATATATGTTTCCTATGAAATTTTTTGAATATCTTGCTGCAGCCAAACCAGTTGTTTCCACTGCCATACCCGCAATAAATGATTTTAAGGATTATTGTTATATCGCCAAAACCAATGCCCAATTTATATCATTTGTCGATAAAGCCATAGGCGAAGATTCCATACTATTACAAAAAAAACGACTTTTATTGGCTAAACAATACACTTATAGTATTCGCACACAAAAAATGTTACGTACAATCGCTACATTAGAACGCACAAAATAATCTTCTTTATATAGTTTTTATAATATCTTTATATAATAATTTTTTTATTCTTAAAAACTACCTCAAATGACTTTCCTGTAATTTTAGAATTACTATTATGTCTAACTTTATTATTATCAACATATATTTGTAATTCATTTCTGTCTTTAATAAATAATAATGCATCCTCTATATTGCATTTCCACACATTATCATATTGCCCTATATAATCCAATAACTTACTATGTACACTTATTCGTTCAGCTTCTGAATTCCACCCATATTGATATGTCTCTGAAGATGGATGATCAAGATATCCAAATATCCCATTTGCCATATAATAACTTTCAAAACAATCTATATAAGGCTTTATTGACTTATTATAACGATTATAACAATCACCATGCAACATACATTGCTGACTTAGTTCTACAAAATTCTTGCTTATAAATGGAACTTGTCCACTTCTTCCTAACATATATTGTGGATCATTATGAATAATCCCGCCAACAAAACCACTATATTTACTATCTATTAGTGCATCAACTGCAAATCGCGGATTTTTATGAAAAGGTGAAACAGCAAACCAGCCATTTTTCTTTTTACCAACGTTTTTTTCAAGCCACAACCTCGATCCCAAGCTTTCCATATAAGCTCCAGTGTAACACCCTCCCCAGTCAGGAAAATGATTTTGTGAATGGCTTAAAAGACTACCTCCATTTGCCGTTACAGCATTAATTAAATTCCAATCACTTGATGAAAAGTTATTATTCGTAACTAATGCCAGCGAAATAGGCATTTTCTTATCACAATATAATTCAAATAGTCTCTTTGCAGATGTTACCGCTTGATCGCAATCTAATCTCATAGTGACCGCAGTTTGGTAACCAGCAGGAATTTCTTTTACGTATGGTATGCATTGTAAATTTTCTAAACGATAATTAGCAAAAAATTCTTCAATTATCGTCCATTCTAAACTGTCAACTGGGCCTACTTTCCTGTTCATCCATAAAATTGATTTTTTCGATAAATCTTTTAAACATAAGTACTCACTTTGGAAATCATTACTATCATTAAATACTGATGCTAAAGAATATTCTTCGCATTTATCTGTTTTACATGAAACTGAAAAATCATATGACGGAAGTACAGTTATTGCCCCATAACCATTATTATTCCATTCGTCTGCATAATCGTAGCGGGAAAAATATCTTTTGAGAAAATACCATTTATTTGTTAATTTTTTATCAGAAACATATTTAACAAATAAATTTGTTTTATCAGATTCAGCTCCCTTCATAATCAAATAATCGTATTTATACTCAGTCAATTTTAACGCAAATAAGTCAGCTATGTATTCGTTTGGTTTCCCTAATATTACATATTTTCCAGACATATTATTTATAAATTTTTTTATATATTCTAAATTAGGTTCTATTAATATTGCCAGTTTAGGAATCATATCAACATCTTCATAAAAAAACAGACACACTTGCATTTTGGTAAAGGAACGTATGCAGGCTGCATATACTATTTGTGCCGCATATTGATTTTTTCTATCATACACAATACATAATTTATTCAATGTGCTTTCCTTTCAAGGAATTTCAGAATTTTTTATTTACAAAAATACATTGCGCTTTATCACATAGCTTATGTATTTTACCTTCTATTATATGTTGTCTTAAATCCTGCATTAACGGACTATTCCAAGCATCATCGAAATTTTTCCCGGCTAAGCTATCAATTCCACCTAAGTATGTCAATAGCAAACACGGGGAAAATCTACCTTCAGTTGTAATAAAAGCTGTATTCCACGGTAAATAACATTCTTTATAACTTTCCACATATTCACCCGACAATGATTTTTTATCATAATTATTGGTTTCTTGATACCTTGTCGCATATTTATCAAATTCTCTTGATTCTATAGGATATGGTATATCATCATGTTTAAATCCACTGTAATCTTTAGGAAAACAAGGTGTTAATCCTACTCTAATATTCAATTTTTCAGCAGTTTCATATCCTTCATCTATCTTTTTAGTTGTTAAATGGGGGTAATAAAGCAGCATTTGTTGTTTATAATAAAAAACAAAATCTCCACGTTGTTTTATCGGCATATCTATTCCTGTAGAAAATAATGGCCAGAAACTCACAGTCTTTACTCCTAATGCATTTGCTAGCTTTATAAAGTCAGGCAGTTCCTCTATATTTTCTCTCATCAATACACACGCCATAGCTATTCTAAGTTTATTATTGTATTTTTTATTTTCTTGAACTAAGTTATTTATATTCTCGCAGAGTTTTGTGAAATTCCCACCACGTATGCGCCTATAAGTTTTCTTGGTAGCTGCATCTACTGATATCACTAAATCGGTTAATGCACTTTCCAATATTTTTTTTCTATTTTGAGCATTTAATAATAAACCATTTGTAAAAATCTCTATCTCTAAGGAATGTTTTTGGGAATACGGACCAGCAATATTCAATGCCCGCCAAAAATCATTTCCCATGAGAACTTCACCACTCGCATGTAATTGAAGTTTATTCGAATAAGGAATTAACTCTTTGTAAATTGGTTCTGTTTTTTCTGTATTATCTTTTCTGTCATTAGTAAATTTATTTAAGGATTCATCTACAGCGCACATTGCACATTTTAAATTACATCTTGCAACTGTTTCGTACGTGAGAAATGTTGGTTTTGATTTCACCCTGGAAAATTTAAATACTTCTTGTGCCAATAACGAAGAATTATATGTATGTTCATCCTTCTCTTCAATTTTTATTTCTCCTATCATTAGACTCAAATTTCGTTCATCATTTTTATTATCTTCTACATAATCACATTGAAAACTTACCCAACCTTCATTTTCAATTAAATTTTCTATGGGCATCCCTATTTTCTGCCAACCATTTAATATTTTAAATTCAAATTTTTTCTTTCCATCAATAGTTAATGTAACTGGTACTTTATTTGTGTACCCAACTTCGAACTTAATCCATTGTTTGACATGATCATATTTATTTACAAAAATCTTGGCATTATTTTTCATCCAACGAAACGGACGTATATGATCGGTCTCCAGCGCATAAAAACCTTCCTTATAAATAATATTAGGAATTTCATCATCTTTTAATAATCTAACTTCACCAAACATCACACTTAGCAGTCTTTTATCATCAATATTTTCATTTACTAAACAATCACTAACAATACGTATTGTAAAGTTAAATGAAAGTTGAGGACTCGTCAGCCCTTCTGGTACAATAGTTTTATCACAAACACTGTACCTCCCGAAAGGAGACGAGTCCTCATGACAAAATCATATCAGATTTGCTGTCCAAAATGCAACAATCATCAAAACTTTTATCGTTATGGCAAAGATAAAGATGGAAATCAAAAATATCTTTGCCGTGTATGCGGGCATCAATTTGTACCATATGCCAATACAACCGGCAAATCAGGAAGGCCACGCATACGTTCTTACCCAATTTGCCCTATCTGCGGGAAGGCCATGTTTCTTCATCATGAACACAAATATTATTCAAACTACCAATGTGGTGACAAGAAATGCGGTCATTCCTTTTTTGTCCCAAAACAAGCTGCTATTACAGCACCTTCCATGTCGAAATTGTCAGGAAAAACCAATTTCAAGCGAATGCGTTATCCTATGCATGTTATTCTGACGGCATTGTCAATGTTTTATTTAGGCAAGAATTCTTTCCGCAATATTGCTCTTATTGTGCGTACGGTCATGAATATTCAGCTTTCTCACACCACCATCAGCAACTGGTGTACAAAATTTGCCCCTTTGTTTCACAACATTGCACTTGAATTGATACCAACGCTCAATTTCGACTCCGATGAATGGCACGCGGACGAAACCGTGGTGAAAATCCGTGGCATGAAATATTATCTTTGGTTAATTGTGGACAGCGAAACACGTTTTGTCCTCGGCTTTCATCTTTCCAAACACCGGGATAGTCCTCAGGCTTTTTCCCTGCTTAATTCCGTTAAGCACCTTGGCAAACCCAGAGCCATTGTAACCGACCGTTACAGTGCCTACAAAGTTCCTGTAAAAGCAGTGCTGAATGTCAAACATATCCGTGTCCACAGCTTCAGTGACGATATCACCAACAACCTGATTGAATGCTTTAACAAGCAGTTCAAAGCATGGTATAAAACCAAACAGGGATTTTCTTCTTTCAATTCCGCCAACAACCTTATCGCGGTTTTTCTCTTTTTTTACAATTTTGTCCGTCCTCATTCCGCTCTTAACAGTTTGACTCCGGCACAAGTTGCAGGGCTGAATCTTTCTGCCAGAAGTAAACACAAACTTTTGTTCGTTGCTTGAAGTATTTGGCTGTTTCTGTTTGTTAATCTTTCATGTTTACTTTACAAAGCCTAACAATATCCGTAATTAAAACCTAACAAATCACAAAATCCGTATTTCAAATTTGATTTTTGAACAATTTTTTCAATTCTACCTAAACAATAAAAATTACGATTCCTATTTTTTAAGGTATCCATAATCTATTATAGGCATCTTCTGTTTTTTTAGCTGTATTTTTCCAAGAAAACTTTTCTTTAATAACTCGACTCAATATCTTATTCTTCCATTCCACTTTATCAATCCCATAACTCACGCATTTTTTTATACAATCTGGATTTGTGACATCGTTAATATATACGGCAAAATCTCCAAAATATTCTCTTGTTGAACCAGTTTCTGTTATAACTATCTTTTCACATCCAGCAGCAGCCGCCTCTAAAGCTGCTAATCCTGGAGTTTCTAAAATGCTCGGTAATACAAATAGCTCAGCACCTGCATAGGCTGAAAGCAACTCTGGAGAGTTGTGTACAAAAGGAGATATGAAGTGCACTTTTGCAGTACCAATATGTTTTTTACATTCTTCAAAGTATTTTTCATCGCGTACATATCCGATTATTACCAAAGGTATGTCAATCCCCTGCACAGCATCAATAAGTGTAACCTGATTTTTACGTTGCTCAATATTAGCTACATTCAAAATATATTTATCAAAACCATATTTTTCTTTAAATAATGTTTTATCTATATTCTTGAATACTTCTGGTTGCACAGCATTATAGACTGGCATAAATTTGTCCTCTGGTAATTCTAATTTATTTGCCAACATATCTGCTTCCATTTGTGAATTAGGCAATATTATATCAGCCAACTCTAAAATTGCTCTTATTTCATCAATAGGATATTTACTCATATCATCAAGCCATATTACCGGTGATACTGCTAATTTCTTACCAGCATTTTTTACTAATTGGCAAAAATAAAGACTTCCACCAAAAACAGAAAAATAATGTATAATATCATATTCAGAAAGCCGTGGATTCCATTGGTCAAATAAACTTACATCAACACCAATTTTTTGCAGTGCCTGATAGGTTTTCATCAATTGTACCTCTCCGCCCCCCGGTGTTATAAAAGCAGCCTGATAAGTATTAATCAATATTTTCATTCTTATAATATACCCCTAATAATGAGTCTATAAAATTTATAGACAATTTTTCATCAGAGAACTCAACCAATCTCTTATCTTGATATGATACTATTTTTTCCCTATACTTATTACTTTTCATAAGTTTATTCACTTCTTCTGCTATACTAACAGCATCATTATCTGCAGCTAATTTGCCCGCATCCTTTAATAATTCATCAGCAGCACTAGTAGAGACTTTCTTTGCTACAATAGGTACGTGAAAGCGCATTGCTTCCAATATTGGTACGCAAAATCCTTCATCATCACTGAGTGTAATAAATACTTTTGATGCCTGATAAGCCGCTTTAAGTTGGTTTCTTGATATCTGCTGCAAAAATAAAATCCTTTCTTTTTCTGTCTCAGTTAGTTGGTCAATTTTATACTTTAAGTATTTTTGGTAGCTATTATGCATTCCTCCTACTAAGGCCAAAATTGCATTTGGGTTTATTTTTAGTAATTCATGAAATACATTTAAAAGATCTTCTATTTTTTTATGAGGAAACATTCTTCCAACAAACAAAAGTACATCTCCCATTGCAGATAAACTTTTACCAAACTGTCCATCACTTTGAGTGTTATTCCACAATGCTTCGCTAATTAATACGGGTGGTATAATTTTAATTTTCTCCAGATCGGTATCTACTTTTTCATTTACAGTTTTTATTTTACCACCAGCATCATTTGTTTGACTTTCATTGAGTATAGACAAACTCTCATTATATTTTTTTAAGTTTTTTGAATATACATCTTTAGTATGCCTCGAATTCACCATAATAAAATCAAACCCGTTGATTTTATACAATTCATCTAATCCTGACTTGCATTCCTCAGCTAATTCGGCATCAAAAACTCTCAGACTTTGTGGGTTAGTTATCCCATGAAAATATGCTATCTTCTTATATGGCATGTCTAAAATATCTTCTAAATAGTCATCTTTTATTGAATAGTTATAAATAAATATTGTTTTATCAATTGATAAATTTTCATCTGTTAACAAATCTGTAACATGATGAGTAAAAGACCTAAATTTATCATCACAATTCACAGCATATAATTCAGCATTAATCCCTTGTTTTTTCAATAAAGAATACATTTCCCAAGCAAAATATCCAATTGCATCATTATCGTAAAAATTTTTTAAAATAATACATACATTTAGTTTCTCAGGTATAATTAATCGCACAGGCAGATATTCTTCTATTATATTTTGTGGTAACTCAAAATACGTTTTATGTTCAATATAATCATTTAAATTTTTATAACATATAAGGGTTGTTTCAAAAACTATTTCATTATTTATCTTTTTACGTATTACTACTCTTATATTCAAAGGAAAAATATTATCCTCATAAGTTACATTGGAAAGCCAAGATTCCGCAATTGCTAATTTATCAACTGACATAAATTGAATTTTTCCATTAACAAAATTCAACCTAAATGATAAAGATCTTTTATTATTGTCAATCATAAATTTAAACCAACCTGGATGTCGTTGGGGATGTGCAGGATTTTTTATGGGATAAGTGTCCAACACTAAGAAATGATCTTTATCCATATTACATAAATCTATTGAAAAACTATCTTTTTGATCTAGTGATATATATTTATCTTTTATAACTGCAAATGGCTTTTCTATTTTCAATATGGCCCCTACTTTCTTTTTAACTTAGAAATATATTTTCTCAATAATTTAATATATAAATCACCTTCAGCAACAGTTGGCTCTGTATGCGTATTTTCATGATATTCATTAAAAGTTGATATTTTAATTATATCTGGTGTTGGATAACATTCCAGCGCCATTTGCAGCATATCTCTAAAAATGTCACCATTTTTTCTGTCTATATAACGTAAATGATTTTTTTCTCTTCCCGGATCTTCTAATCCTCTGTCGTCATACCCCGGCGAACAAGTAAATACTTTTATTTGTTTATTCCCTGCCTCATATTGCTGATATGTATCCTTTATAAGAATTTTTCGTTTTTCGTCATCATTTGCTACTTCCAAAGGTGAAAATAATGACCAACCATCAAATAGACCATATGTTTTATTATATTCATCAGTTTTGTTATAAAGACGTAAACTAGAAGCTATAACTAACACATTGCTCAATAAATGCCTAATTTTATTGAGCAAATCATAATCACCATCCAAGCTGCCTGTCCAGAAAATATACATAAGTGGTTTATTTTTATATTGCTGATAACTTTTATACTGTAAAAATTTTTCAATAAGTTTTTTTATGCTATTCAGCAACTTCTCCGATGAAGTAGTAAACGGACAAATTTGCAAACAGAGTTTTATTTTATAATTATCATCTGCCATGATATCCAGAATACGTTCTACAACATTATACTGATAAACATCAATACCTCTTTCATCTATGTGAATATTCACAGACACGTAATCAATGCCACTTTTTTCTAACATAGTCAAATGGCGTCGAATTATTTCACCACTATCTGATGAATAATATCCTAGTAAAGGTTTTTGTGTTACTACTCCAGTTTGCTTATTATCATTCCAATGAGACGCACCAAATCCCTTACCATACCAAACATAATATTCAATTCCTACTAGAAGACTTTCGTCTTGCAATTCCATCTGTTTTGATACTTTATCGGCATAAACCCGTTTTATTTCATCCATAATTCCGTCTGCAGTTTTTTGCCAAGTAAAATTATCTAGTTTTGCCTTCCCCGCTAATCCCATTTTAGTTGCCACATCTTTATTATCTATAAGGTAATTTATTTTTTCAGCAAATGCTTGCGGCATCGCATCTATAAGAAATGCACAACTATTATCAACAGCCTCACAATACCCGCCTTCATTCACAGCTATGAGGGGCTTCCCTGCTGCCATAGCTTCAAGTGCCACAATCCCAAATGGTTCTCTCACTGAAGCAAAAGCCAAACATAACGCTCTAGCGTAGAGTATAGCTAGTTCTTCATTACTTACACTCCCCATAAAAAATACTCTATCAGACAAACCTAACTCTTTTGCCTGTTCCTTCAAATTCTTTTCTTCTGGGCCTTTACCTACAATATAAAGCTGTGAATTCTCCACATATTGCATAGCTTCTATTATCAAATTGACTCTTTTATGTGGCCAAAGCTGATTCACACATAATATAATATTTTCATCTGGTGGTTGATAAAAAAAATCTTCCTTATTTATTCCCGGATAAACAACACCAACATTATCAACTCCATAAACTCTGTTCAAATATCCTGCCGTATATTTACTATTGGCTATTATTTTATCTGGTTTACCAATCTTATCAAAAGCAGCTATCACAGCTTGATATGCCATATATGCCTTAATATCCACAGCATCATATGTTGTTTTAGGATATGTATGTATATTTCTGCTAGTTTCGAGAGCCGTCATAGCAACAGGTTGTTCATATTTTAAATCATTTATTACTCGCAATGGTTCATGCGGATACCAAACCACCGGGTGAAGATTCAATAAATGCATCGGCCATAGATGTGTGTGATATATTTCGTGTCTACCAATTTCTTTCTCCCAAATTTTAGGCAATAATATACTATTAAGTAACATACTATGTTTTCCATCAAAATATGATGTTAATATCTTCTTTTTTATTTTAGTAACATGATGCTCATGTAATAGTTTTTCATTAAAAGCAATTGCGTACACTGTTATATTATGTTCATATTGCCAGCGACGCAGACATTCAATAAGTAATTTTTCTGCACCACCATATTTTTTTAACTCAGGTATTACAATTCCAATATCCATTCTATTTTCCCCTATCATTGTTTAATATTTCTCGAAAACCTATTCCTAATTCTCTTTTATCTCCCTTTTTTTCTGCTGCTGATATTGGATGATTTATTTTTAGCAATATAATTTCACCATTGTTTGCATTTATAGTATACTTATCCCACCCACGACTTAAATTTATCTTTTGCTTTACTACTCCATCATTATTACAAATTTGCAATACCTGATCAGTATTTACAGAACTTAATATTTCTATATAAGGATTTTTTTCTTCAAAACATACTTTCGCATTACATTTACTCCATATAAAATTATTATCTGGCGTTATTTCTAATTCATTAAATCCGTCTATGCAAAGCATAGAACTAATTTTAATAAAAGAATTCTTGCTACTGTTATTATATATACTACCATATTCATATCTAGCTAAGCATAATATTTTCCTCAATTCAATGTCTTCCGGAAATAAATATCTATATTTTCCCATAGGTGTTAAATACAGTTTGTCAATTAAATAAATATCCACCAATAAACCCAACTTAATATTTAATTCTTCTTGTATGGCTTTTATTACGTCTAATGTGAAATTATCATCAGGAATGACGAGAAACTCAAGGACATTAGCTTTTAACCTAATTTGAAAATTCCTAATTCCATTATATTTATCTAATATGTCTAGTATAAAACTAGTAGACACATTCTTACCATCGGCAATTTTCAAAAAGTCGTGTATTCTGCCACTCATATTTATTATCTTTCTGAAAGGTAATCCACATGAACAATTTTCTTGAGAAATTTCTCCTAAATCTCCTGTTTTATACCGTATGAGAGGCATTGTATAATTAGTTAGTGTCGTCACTATAATCTCACCCATTGAACCTATTTCTTTGGATGGTTCAGATTCTACAAATACTACGTCTTCCATAATATGCAGTCCATTATGATTTGCACATTCGTGCGCTATTACACCAAACTCTGCATCCCCGTAACGGTCATAAACTTCACATCCAAAAATCTTTTCTATTTTTTCCCGTTGAAAGTCATATAAAGTTTCACCAGTAGATTCATAATATTTGAATGTTCCTTTTACATCTATGTCATTTTCTTGAGCAAAACTTGCTAAATTATATGCAATTGATGGGAATCCTTGTATTAATACAGCTTTCATAGATTTTATTTTATATAAAATATCTTTAATATTTTTATCATCAAAAATATCAAGAAATACATTTTCTCTGTTCATTGCCAAACATTTAAAATGTTCTTTTCTTCTATCTTTAATTGGTATTTTTCTCTGTTCAATTGTCTTAGATGATAAATGTATTTCCCTTTCTCCTAAAAGTTTTCCACACCACCCCATACAACGCTGATGAACAGCTGCCGTGATATCCAATGACCGTTGTCCATAGTAAACAATTAATTTTCTTCCTGTCGAACCGCCTGTTTTTCTTGCTATTATTTTTTTGTTATTATCTTTGTTAATAAATAGTTTTTCATTATTTTTAATAATATCTTTCGTCAAGTATGGAATTTTTTTCAAATCATTTATTTTTATAAATTGTCCTGGTTTGAAATCAATTGAGTCAAATAAGTTTTTATAATAAGGGATATAGGTATATGCATATATTAACATTTCTCTTATTTTTTGTACTTGCTCACGCGATATATCTTCCTGTTCTCTCTTTTCATTTTCACATAAAATTTCAGAAAAAGACGATATATTACGATGCTCCAATAGTTCTGCTAAATAAAAAATACACTTGTGTATAATATTAAGCATCCCTTTTGTCCTCTTTATTGGAAGAATAATTACCATGTTCCTTCATATATATTTCCATCATCTCATGTGGTGTCCCTATTCCTATTATTTTATGATTATCAATATATGCTATACGATCACATATTATCTCTGCAGCCTTCAATGCGTGACTAACAAAAACGATAGTTACTCCTTGTTTCTTAAAATTTTGCATAGCATTAATACATTTTTCTTGGAATTCAGCATCTCCTACCGCTAATACTTCATCGACTAATAGAATATCTGGATTTGTATTTATAGCCACAGAAAATCCCAATCTTACAAGCATTCCTGTAGAATATGTCCGTACTGGTAAATCAATAAAATGCCCTAATCCTGAAAAATTTATTATTTTATCCATTTTTTCTTTTACTTCGTCTATTGTCAATCCTAATAAAACACCATTTATCATGGCATTTTCCCTGCCCGTTAAATCTGTATGAAAACCTGCTCCCAATTCTAACAGAGGTGCAACACGACCATTTACCGTTATCTTTCCTACAGTGGGATAAAGAACCCTCGCAATAAGACCTAAAGTAGTACTCTTACCTGCTCCATTTTTACCAATTAAGCCAAAGCTCTCCCCCTTTTTAACACAAAAATTCATATCTGTAATAGCAGTATATATATTACTTCTATGATAAGATGGTTTAAGCATATTTAATATAAAGCCTTTTATGCCTTGTTGAAAAGCATTATTTATAATATATTTTTTTGTTACATTCACAAATTCAATAGCTATATCATCTTTAAACAACCTCTGCAAACCTCTTTTCCATTTTATTGTAAACAATTATACCCAATAAAAATATCCCAATATTATACATAGATGAATACGTAAATAGCGTCACATTAAAATAACTATTCAATAAAATTTCATGCCACAATTCGACCATTACAGTCATAGGATTAAGCCATATTATTGTTTGATATTCTGCTGGGATCATATCAAGTTTGTACAATACTGGAGACAGATAAAATAACAAATTACATATTACCATTGTCAAATTTTCCATATCACGAAAAAATAGATTTAAGGTGGACAAAAATAGGGATAGTCCGACAATCAATACTGTCTGACTAATAAACAACATTATCACTCCCGGTAAAACTTCAATTGTAGGATATGTTTTAAAAAATAACATTAATCCCAGCATTATTGGAAATGTACAAAAAAAATGAACTGCATGATTACCTACTAGTCCTATTATTAACAAATAGCGTGGAAATATAACTTTTTTTATCAAACACGCATTAGATAAAAACATACTCGGAGCCTGATTCACAGCATTAGCAAAAAATTGCCAGGGGAACAATCCCGCCAATAGATATAATATATAATTATCAACGTCCACTTTTAAAGTATGTCTAAAAGCAATAAAAAAGGTTAGTGCAAAAACCAATGGATTTGCTACCGACCATAAGTAGCCACCTATTGTATTTTTATAGCGAACTTTCAATTCTTTTATAACTAAAACTTTTATTAAATCCAAATAATAATTAGTTCTATTTTTTAACATTCATATCCCTTTTCTATATGTTGTTGAAACATTCATCAACAAATTCCTTAAATTTACATCTGAATATATCAACTGAAAATTTTTCTGCATTCTTTCTGCAATTATTTGCTGTTATAGATGACTCTTCAATATTTTCAAAAGTATTTATCGCTTTTCTAATACTATCAGCCGACTGTTCATAAAAAAAAGAACCTGTAGCAGCCGTGTTATCTCTGCCATTTTTTACTATTTCCAACGCGCCGCCTTTTCCATATGCAATAACAGGTGTACCACATGCTTGGGCTTCGACCATAACTATACCAAAATCTTCTCGTGCCGCAAAAATAAAAGCTTTAGCATTTTTCATATATTCATGTAAAACGTCATCAATCTGATATCCCATTAGTATGATATTAGGTCCACACATATCCTTAATATTCTTATATTCTGGTCCATCACCTATAACGACTAATTTTTTATTAGGCATTCCGTTAAAAGCCTCTACTATGAGATTAATTTTTTTATATGACACCATTCTGGATACAGTCAAATAAAAATCTTCTTTAGTATTTCTTACTTCAAATTTATTTATATCAATTGGTGGATATATTACTTCCGATTTTCTATTGTATATTTTTTTTACTCTTTCAGCTATAAAATTAGAATTTGCTACAAAATAATCTACGCCATTAGCAGTCCTATAATCCCACATTCTTATATAATGTAAAACTATTCGTGTAATCCAGCTCTTTATCCCCTTTGTTAAATTAGCATCTTTTAGATATTCATGCTGTAAATCCCATGCATATCTTATAGGGGTGTGTACATAGCATACGTGTAACTGTCCCGGTCCTGTCAATATACCTTTAGCCACAGCATGAGATGAAGAAATCACTATATCATATTCTGAAACATCCAGTTGCTCTATTGCTATTGGCATAAAAGGTAAATAATATCTATATTTTGATTTGGCCATTGGTAACTTTTGAACAAACGTAGAATGAGTTTTCTTATTTTTTATAAATCCACGCTGGCTCTCTTCAAGAAAGTCAACCACACAAAACAAATCTGCATCTGGATAAATGTTTAATATTTCTTCCAATACGCGCTCTGCTCCTGCATACACAACCAGCCAATCACAGACTACAGCGATTCTCATAAAATCACACCTATTTATAATTATATTTATTATCTCTTATTTTTTCTACTATCTTTTTTACTTTCTGTGTTTCACCACGTTTAGACACTAATATTACATTTTCATTTTCGACAATTATTGTATCATTGATATCTATTCCAGCTATTACATATTTTTTACTAAAGAACAAATTATTTTTACAATTTATAGTGACTGCATTTCCCTTTATCACATTGCCGTTTTCATCTTTATTTAATACATCATAAACTGAATCCCACGAACCAACATCACTCCAATATAATGATAATGGTATGGTAACTCCTATTCGTGATTTTTCAGCAACTGCATAATCAACAGAAATATCAGGCATATCCACAAAATTCTTGACTACTTGAGCATAATCAGTTTTTAATAACCTTGCTATTTTGGGTGCATATTGAAAAAGTTCCTTTAAATATGTACCGCAAGTAAATGCAAACATGCCAGAATTCCAGTAAAATCTACCACTTAATAAATACTTCTCAGCAGTTACTGCATCTGGTTTTTCCTTAAAAGCTTTAGTAATATAAGCTCCATTTAAATCATTACCAACTTCAATATACCCAAATCCAGTTTCTGGCTTGTTTGGTTGTACGCCAAAAGTAACAAATTTGCCCCTGGCAGCAAATTCAACCGCTTTCAATACTGCCCTGTTAAACAAATCCTTAGGTCTTATAATATGATCCGATGTAGATACAAATAAAACCTCATCTTCAGAACATCTTAAAATTTCCCTACAGTATTTCACAGCCAATCCTATTGCGGGTGCAGTATTTCTTCTCATCGGCTCTGATATAATATGTATGCTGCCCATATTATATGTTGCTAACTCTTTTTCTATCATATTAACATATTTATTACCGGTAACAATTATTATATCTTCAGGTGCTACAATTTCACGAAATCGGTTTATCGTTTCCGCTAATAATGACATTTTTGTATCTATTTTTAAAAATTGCTTTGGTTTTCTATCGCAGGAAAGTGGAAATAATCGCGTCCCATTACCCCCTGCAAGAATTATTATTTTCATCAAAAATTCCCCTATTCAATATGCTCCCTTTTTATATAAAACTACAAATACAGTTTTATATATCAATACTATATCTATCCAAATAGACCAATTTTGTATGTACCATGTGTCCATGAGCAACCTGTCCGTGAAAGATACTTCATTTCTTCCACTAACTTGCCACAAGCCTGTTATTCCCGGCAAATTTTCCTTTATAGTATTCAGATGATTCCCCATTGATTGTCTTTCAGTTGGCAGATAAGGCCTAGGTCCTACAATGCTCATATCTCCCTTTATTACGTTTATGATTTGCGGTAATTCATCAAGACTATATTTTCTGAGCCATCGCCCTACCTTTGTCACTCTGGGATCATATCCCTTTATTTTACGGTATGTCTTCCACTCATTTAGTACCACGGGATTTTCCTGCAAATATTTTCGCAGGATATCATCGGCATCCTCATACATCGTACGAAACTTATAGCAAGTGAATTCCTTATCATTTTTCCCTATGCGCTTTGCATTATAAAAAACAGTACCGTCAGAATCTTTTTTTATTGCAATTGCGATAATAAGTAAAACAGGTACAAACAAGATAAAAATTATATTTCCAAACAAAACATCAGAAGTCCTCTTCAAAAGTTTATTATACCATCTGGACATATTATTGCTGACTCTAAGCATCATTATTTTTGCATCATAAAGTCTCTGTATTTCTATATTGCCAACCGGTATTCCAATTAGATCTGGTACAAATGACAAGTCTTTTACCAACGGCTGTATTTTATCAACCAATTCAAGCAGCTTGTACTTTTCCAATCCTGGAGCCGCAATAATTATCGTCTTAACTCCTGTTTCTTTTATTATCGACTCAGCCTCAGAAAACTTACCCAAGACAGGATACTGTTTAGGAAGATCATCTGATACAGGTGAATCATCAATGAAACCAACTACTTTTACACCAAATCCGGTATCATTACTAAACTGTCGCACAACAAGTTCAGCCGTTTTACCTGCGCCTATTATTATTATAGGTTCTGAAAGTATATTAAATTTGAATAATATTTTTTTTAATATATAACGAAATATGCACAAAAAAGCAAATGCAGTCATTCCTGATAATGCTACATATAATCTTGATACTCCACCTGCAATATGCCCAAAGTACATTAACATTATGCAAACCATCATACTCAAAACGACTGCATAAAATATCTTCTGTATTACTTCCCAAAAAGGCATTCTATTTACATATATATGTGAATTATAAAGAAATGCAATAAACACGATTGGTACCAGAAAATAGAAATACATATTTGGAACATCCGGCATAGAATAATAAATGGAAAATACACGTATATGCTGGCGTAAATACATAGCAATTTTCTGTGCTGTCAAAATTGCCAGATAGTCCGTCCCCAACAATAAAAAAGGCATCATATATGGTACAGTATCATCTATTTTATTAGTTTTCAGCTTTTCGCATTTCATAGTATGCACTCACATTTTTACAATTTTTAAAGCTCACTTATTATGATTATCGTTTTTGATCTCTATGTCTATATATTTATTGAAAGATAAATATATTCCCGTAATCAACCAAAAAATATACGTCGGCATTTTTAAATAATGTCCGCAGAATAAAACATCTGTCAAGAAATTAATACTAAAGGTGAAAAGCGAAAAAAAGTAAACTGCCGCAGCCAAGCTTTTATCCTTTCGCCACGTTCGTATGACATCATAATACAAATAAATAAAGAGAACTATCAGTCCTACACTTCCCACAGCACCTGTTTCTGCCAGTGAATTTAATATAAGGTTATGGGCATGCCAGGGTGTCTCAACAGCGGTCGGCTCTTTATATTTATCCCTATATTGCTGATAGAAATTATTGACTCCAACCCCAAAAGCAGGATAATCCTGAAACATCTGCCATGCAGACTGCCACATCAATAGTCGCTCTCTATTGGATTGATATCCTGTCTGCTGGTTTATTGATAAATTAGTAATAGAATCTAGTCTATTTTGCGATATTGGATTAGCATATATTACTACAGCAGCAATTATAAACATAGCAAATATGCCCGCTGCTATTTTCATCTTATCTTTTATACCAATACATAAAATCAATGAATAAACTATTGACAACCCAATCCACACTATCCTGGTATTGGCCAATATTACCGCAGGTATATTAATCAGGATTGTTGCAAGATAAAAACAGCTCAATTGGGTAGGCAGTTTTTCAGTAAAAACAAGGACTGCTAATGTCGCTGGCAGAATAAGCATATGAGCAGCTGCCAGCAGCATCTTGTCATTGAAAAACCCTATCACACGATCTTCTATAGATATCCCATAAAAAGCCTGTACAATCGCAGTAAAGGCATTTACAAATAAGACAGCAGCAAAACAGGATAAAAGCACTATTGCCCGACGTTTGCTGAATTTAAAAAAACATGCCAAAAATATTCCCGTCAATGGACTTATGTACATAGACTTATATGCCTTGATCCCCGTTCCAAAAGATTGTTCACTGTTAAATATTACTGATAGTAATATCATGAGTAAAAAGAACAGAATGAACTGTATGTGCTTGGAATTAAATCTGATTTCAGTACGTATAAAAATGATTTTTACAAGTCCCAGCCCAAATGCCAATACTATAAAATTAATAGGTATATCCATATAAAAAGTCAGTGTAAATAATATCAGACATACATATATTAGTTTATCAAATTTTTCATTTACAGAAAAGTTATTCATTTTCCCCATTAAATATAATTCCCATCCAGATTTATTTTAGAAGTTATATTTTCCTCTTATATACTGCCAATACCAGTATAAGGCCTCTTTGAGCTTTCCGTCATTTCTTAAAATCTCAGCATACCATCTTTTGTGATGGTATATCCGCGGCATTTCCAAAGGAGTTCCCTTCCAAGGTGAAAGTTTTTCATAATCCTTATAGATATTTTCCATGTATGGACGTTTTTCATATTGCCAGAGTATATTCCATGGTTTCGGATGGTTGGCAAAATGAATTAATTTTATTTGCGGCAGCCTATCTTTTATGATATTGTCCGGTTCACACCACAAGCCTATGCTGTTATACATCTCATCCAGATAGAAATGTGGTTTTTTGGAAAATACTAAGTTCAAAATATCCTGATCCAAAAGCTTTTTATGCTCATTTATTACTTGCAGCAATAGCTCCGTTATCCGATTTCCTAACCACTTTTCTGCATCTATAAGCATGACTCCGCTGTTAAAATACAGATGGTCTTTCAGCTTCAATTCCTGTGTTCTTTTTAGACGCACAGGTTCAAAATCTGGTATAACACCAACTATGGCTTTATGCATATCCAATGTAAACAATTCTGCGATTTCGCCGACACAAATAACATCCGTATCCAAATAAAGAATTCTGTCCTTACCAAAGATATACGGCAAAAATATCCTAAACCAGATAGGCAGCGGAAATATCGCATCAGTAGCCAAATTTTTTAGCAGTGTAGTTGTCATATCTAAAAAATATATATTTATATCTATATCAAATCTCTGAGCAAGGATTGCAAATTTATCAATATTTCCTTTTGATATATCAGTGCACAAGAGACTGAATACCATATTTGCGCCGTTGTTGTTTTTGCAAACAGATGCAATGGATGCTCCGGCCATGCGGGCAGCATTGTTATCCAATCCGTATGCTATATGCATCACAGAGTTTTTCTTATTTTTTATAAAGGAAAAGTTTCTTTGCTCTTTTACTGTTTGCCAAAATAATACCGATATATCCGATTTATTCATCTATCTTTGCTCTTTCCTTTATGATATTTTTTGCTTATAGATTTTAAAAGCCAATACCCCGCTGTAAAGAGTTCTTTTTTTTTGAAGAAATATCTTGCATACAGCCGCATCTGCCGATACTTTCTGGGTTTTTTAACCAAAGAGGTATCAGCCCACGGTGACATTTTCCAATATTTGCGAAAATATCCGGCTAAAGGATGAAAACACCATTCATGCCATGGTTTATTAAAACCATGATAGTGCAGCAGAATCACATTCTCCGGTATTTTCCCCAGTTTTTCATTTTTTTTCAAGCTTATATTTGTCAAAAAATTATAATGCGGCTGCAGATATTTTACTTTATTTTTTAAAATAATATTAAGTGCATCCTGATCAAAGCAGCGAAATTCATAACCGTATTTTTTTTTGGCTTCAGGCTTTTCATTGACTTCGCGGAGAAGTTCCATGCATTTTTCGGATATTTTTTCGTCGAGCCATTTATGAATATTAATATACATCATACCGCTGTTAAAATAGCGTTCATCCTTTTTCTGCACAAGTATGGGACTCCCGCTTCCGTCCAAGCTAAAATCCTCTACTACGCAGGCCACAAAATCTGTTAAGTCAATATCCAAAAAGGGAGTCAGCACATTCAAACAGGTAATATCCGCATCCAGATATAAAAAACAGCTTGCTTCATCTTTTAATTGATGAGGGATAATAAAGCGATAATATGCGGCAATAGTAAATTCCCTATCGTCGAGTCCCGCAAAGACACTGTTATCTATTTCATAAAAGGTAATGCAGGTATTGTATTTTTTTGCCAGCCGCCTATATTTTTCATACTCCTCATGAGAAATTTTGTTATCCGCGAATACATGAAAAGCAATTTTAAGTTTTGCATTGTTCTCTAAAAGCGAAGTCATCAAAACACCGACAGGATATGTAAAATCGGCACTTATCCCAAAGGCAATATGAAGATTGGCCTTCCTTGAAGGAAAATCATTGCTGCACTGTATAAAATTCTTTTGTTTTACCGCATTTTCGAACATCGTATCACTTTTCCATATCCGTATTATTTTCAAGCATCATTTCACATGCCCGCAATACTTGCTCAGGCTGTACAGCCGTCAAACATCTGTACTCCGTGCACTGCCGCCTCGTTTCATCGCTGCATGGATAGCATTCTATATCCGGATACAGGCAGCTCACTTTATCACCGTATGGTGCCCAATGGCGGTGTGAAGTTCCTGCAAAAATGACGACCTCAGGTATAGCAGCCGCGGCTGCTAAATGCGCCGTTCCTGTATCCACCGATAAAAGGAGATCTGACTGCCGTAAGAGGCAGCCAAGTTCCGGCAGGTTTGTCTGACCGCAAAAGTTCCAAACACTATATTTGCTGTTCTTTATAAATTTCTCCGCATAAGAGCTGTCACCACTTGAGCCTGTTACATAAAATACAGCATCATATTTTTCGGCAAGTCCGTGTACGACTTTTGCAAAATCTGCCATAGGCCAATCCTTGAACGGAGTACCGCTTCGCATGCACAAGGCAATTTTAAGCTTGCCGGCAGGAAGTGCAGAAAGCATTTTATCGATTTTTTCCCTGCTGCCAGCCGGCAGGTCAGGAAGTATCATTTTTGCCTTATCGTTCCTGCCCGTTATTCTATTTATAAAGATTTCATGGTTTTTTACCTGTTGCGTATTCCCAAAATCATAGTCGATATCATAAATTTTTGTATAAAAAAGTTTCAGATAAATATTGCGCAGGGTTACCTTTTCAAAACCCAGACGGTGCGGTACACCTGACAGCCAGGCCAGCAATGCTGAACGAGGTTTGTTGTCTATCACCACAGCCAGATCGAATCCTTCTTTTTTTATTTTCTGCATGATTTTTTTTATGTCCCTCAGCTTTGCTTTGTGTGAGTAATCATAAAACAAAACCTGATCAATAACAGGATTATTTTCTGCTATTGACCGCGTGAGCGGTTTCACCAGCATGGTGAGTCTGGCCTCTGGGTAAGCTTTTTTCAAAAGATATGCTGCAGAAGTTGCCATAATGGTATCGCCTATTTTACGCAGGTTCAGCACCAATATATTTTTGTAGACCGGCTTTTTTGTCACCTTATCCATCGTGATATTAATTTCTCTCTTTATTAGATTATATACTTTTCTATTTTTTACGAGATACTTTACAAAGTGTACTATACTTTGCAATCTACAACAATCTATTTTCTCAGAGATTTTACTTTTCTGGTATTATTACCTCGGCTTCAAACAAACGGTGCCATGGAAATCTCACTTCAGCTCTGTCCAGAGCTGCCTCACCGGGAAGTTTATCCAGCCCGTACTTTATGATATCCTGACGCATCAATTCGGTAGCATATTCCTGCGCCTGTGCATTGCGTGTTTTCGTATCACCATAATCTCCCTCGCCTTTAAAGCTGCCCAGTTTATTGGCAACCTGCTGGCGGATATTTGCCTGATAAAGCCATTCGTCCAGATAGCGCGGTATCAGCATCTTTATTGTATTCTGCTGGTTCGTATAGGAAGAAAGCATCCCCAGTCCGATAGCATAGCCGCTGCTGTTGGTCGGCGTATTCCAGCCTGCGTAAGCTTTAAGTTTCGGCAGATAACCTCTCTGCCAGAGAAGGTTCATGAGAGCATTATCCGACCCGTTGCCAAAATCAATATCGGCGATTCCCACATTTTTTTCTTCTTTCAGATATTTTCCCGCCATATCCGCAAAGGATGCTGTATTTGCTCTCAGCTCGGTCGTATTGCCGGGATCGTTTGCTGCATAGGTGATGCCATTTTTATCAGTATTCAGCAAAAGCACAAGATCAGCTCTCTTAGCGGTATTCACCTGCAGCCCGCCCGCCAGTTTTATATGTGTTCTGACAGAATCTTTTATCGGCTCATTGGAGTACGCAGGGATAGTATCCGCCCCCCTGCCTTCCGCATAATGTACATTTACAAAGGGGATATCTCCTTCAAGTTCATTGACAGCACGTGTCAGAAGAATCATTCCCAGCTCATCCAGTCCTGCGACGGATTGATATTTATCCGCCTCCAGCTGGCCGGCATATTTGTCAAGTTCACGGCGTTCCTTATCTGTTTGTGAATATGGTGCATTGTCATCGCAGCCCAGAACAAGATATGATATATCCTTGTTCTGTGTCAATGTGATCAGATATTTATTCACTTCAAAGTTACCCGCACGGCGCGCCATCCAGTCATTTATCGCAGTCTGCGGTATTGATTTTTCCAGATTTGCCAGTTCCTGTCGTTCCCCGCCTTTAAGTCCGTCTTTTTCCCGTTTGTCAAGGAGTGCAGTATATCTGGCGATCATCGTACCATAAAGCCTATAATACTCCGGTTCTTCGGAGGATGCGGCACTCGTCTGCGGTGTGCGCATGATCGAACCGAAAACATAAATTGGCAGATATGGATATTTTTGGTGCAGCTCGGCAAAAGACGCAGCAGCTCTTTGCTGCAGCACATCCGCAGGTATATCATGCTTGCGTGAAGCTACAAGGCTGCCATAAACAAGAGAATCAGCAGACAGAACAGCAAAATCTGCTTTCTCTGCATTTTCACTGACCCATTTTGCCAAAGCATCCGGATGTCCAAGATCATCGCGATTGCCGAGCAAGTTTTCCGGCGGAGTTATGACATTATACCCCAACGCCCGGATGTTGCTGACTGTCTGCATAAAAGAAATCGGCCGATTGTCATGCGGCACAAACAATATAGTCTGATTAAACTGTGCCAAAGCTGTTCCGTTGAATATTCCGCCGCAAAGCACTGCAAATAAGGTAATAAAGATTTTTATATAATTCAATGTTCACACTCCCCCGAATATTATATAAACCAGCTGAAAATTCTTAACAAATATATTCTATGGCCTGATCTATATATTTAGATTATATTATATTTCTACTTTGCCAATAAAAAAACCTCCCCTGAGGGAGGTTTTCAAAAGACATGCATGATAATAAAAACGGTCACTGCTTTCAAAATGCAGGGATTATAGCGCCCTTATATTTATCTGCAATGAATTTTTTAATTTTTTCGGATTGGAGTGCTGTAATAAGTTTCTTTATTTCCGGACGGTTTTCATCGCCCTTTCTTACAGCAATTATATTCGCATACGGAGATGAAGCATCTTCGATCACCAAAGCATCTTTAGTCGGTGTCAGACTGGCCTGCACAGCAAAATTCGTATTGATCACGGCCGCGTCTACGTCGTCGAGCGAACGGGGCAATTGTGCGGCTTCGATTTCCTGGATTTTAATATTTTTCGGATTATCGACAATATCCTGCACTGTAGCTTTTACACCCACACCGTCCTTCAGCTTGATCAGGTTTGCCTGCTGCAGCAGGAGCAGCGCACGTCCGCCGTTTGTGGGGTCGTTGGGGATAGCTATCTGCGCGTCATTTTTAAGTTCATCCAGCTTCTTTATTTTATGAGAATAAAGACCCATTGGTTCAATATGGATTCCAGCCGCACTTACAAGAGTCATATTATGTTCGGCATCAAAGTTTTCCAGGTACGGTGTATGCTGGAAAAAATTTGCGTCCAGCTCTTTGTCATTAAGGGCCATATTGGGCTGCACATAATCGTTGAACTCCTGAATCTGCAGATCGATTCCCTCTTTTGCCAGATCATCTTTGACCTGTTCAAGTATTTCCGCATGCGGTACCGGCGTGGCCCCTATCTTTAATACTGTCTTTTCAGTACTGCCCGATGATGAATTGTCTGCTGCCTGATCTTTATTTGCTCCGCAGCCCGTAAAAGCAAACAGCATCATTACAAGAGCTGATATAATAAACAATAACTTTTTCATAAAAGTCCTCCCCCTGCCAATCATAAGTATTTTGATATTTATTGTACTTCATTATACATTGATCTGCAATGTTATTTTTTATTTAATCTTGCCGCTATATAGTTGCCGATGAATTGCACAAGCTGCACCACGACAACCAGTATTATAACAGTAATAAGCATGATGTCAGGACGAAAGCGCTGATATCCGTAGCGTATGGCCAGATCCCCCACACCGCCGCCGCCGATGGTCCCCGCCATGGCAGAAGCACCGATAAGCCCGATGACAACTGTTGTCAGCTGTGAAATGATGCTGGACAAGGCCTCCGGCAAAAGGACATGCTTTATTATCTGCAAAGGTGTCGCTCCGAGAGACAGCGCCGCTTCTATCAGCCCGTACGGAACTTCCTTTATAGAGTTTTCCACCTGTCTGCCGATAAAAGGAATAGCTGCCAGTGTGAGCGGGACCATAGCCGCCGTCGTACCTATTGAAGTGCCTACTATACTGCGGGTGAAAGGTATGATGGCTACCATCAGAATTATAAACGGTATGGAGCGTACAGCATTGACAAGCCCCGCTATGATACGGTTAAAGGCAATACACTCCAAAATCTGTCCCTTCGCCGTAGTAACCAGCAAAATCCCCAGAGGTATGCCGATAACAGCCGCGATAATCATTGATATAGATACCATATACAATGTTTGTCCCAATGACTTAATCAACAGCAGCGTCATGTCGCTTGACATAGCCTATCACCCCTACTTTTACGTCTTGTTCTCCCAGCCATTTCTCTGCTTCCTTCACTTTCTGCGCATCTCCCTTCAGACCTATTATCATACGTCCGTAAGGTACCGTTTGTATTTGGTCCAAATCGCCGAACAGTATGCTCACATCCACATTTGGAGCATTTTTTATAAGCTGCATGATCACGGGCTCATCCGCCGACTCACCAAGAAAAGTCAGACGCAGCAGAAGATATCCATCCTCAACGGGTTCAGCTGAAACAGTCTGCTGTCTGAAGGCACTCGGTAATTCATCACTGAGCAGAACGCTTATGAATTCATGAGTTATTGCCTGCTGAGGATTCATAAATACTTCTATTACAGAACCTTTTTCAGCTATCACACCATGATCGATCACTGCCACTTTAGTACAGATATCTTTTATGACCTGCATTTCATGAGTAATTATCACAACGGTTATTCCCAGCTCTTCATTTATCTTTTTGATCAGTCTGAGTATAGACTGCGTGGTCTGAGGGTCAAGCGCCGATGTTGCCTCATCGCACAAAAGAATAGACGGATCGCTTGCCAGTGCCCGGGCTATTCCTACGCGCTGCTTCTGCCCTCCGGAAAGCTGCGAAGGATACTGTCTGGCTTTTTGCTCCAATCCTACCAATTTCAGCAAAGGCATTACTTTTTTTTCAATATCTTTTTTTGCCATACCCGAAAGTTTCAGAGGAAAAGCAACATTTTCATATACTGTGGCTGAGGAAAGCAGATTGAACTGCTGGAATATCATACCGATATTCTTACGCACTGAGCGAAGCTGTGCCTCATTCATTTTGGTCAGATCCTGCCCGTCTATCTCCACAGTTCCCTCTGTCGGTCTCTCCAGCATATTGATACAGCGAACCAGAGTTGATTTTCCCGCTCCCGAAAGCCCAATAATACCATAAATGTCACCATCCTCTACAGTAAGACTGATATCTTTCAATGCCTGCAGTGATCCTGACGGTGTATCATACACTTTCTTTATATGGGAAAGCTTTATCATATATTTACACTTTCCTTTCTCAAAATAAATATTCTTATAATATACATTGTTTATCATAAAAAAGGCTCTCTGTCAATGCAGGACGTATGCTCCATTCACCATTCCGGATATCACGGCTGCACAGAATTTTAATAGCATAAAACCCCAAAATCTGGTGTATATTAATGAGCATTTAAATAAGATTCATATAAAATTTGTGGGGAGTTTATTTTTACGAAATACATTAATGTCTATTGCTGATCTTATTAGGCTCTGTTAAGCAAAAATGAAAAGATAGCTAATGTTTCTGTAGAAAAGCACTAAATTTTATCAACTTGCTAAAGAAAACAAGTTTTTCATATTGGGATTATAGTTAGCTCCGGCAACTTGAGCAGGAGTTAAATGATTAAGACCAGTATGAGGGCGCATGAAGTTGAAAAAGAAGACAAAAACAGAAATAGTAGCATTAGCAGAGTGAAAAGAATGAAAGCCACGTTTGGTTTTATACCAAGCCTTGAAACGGTTGTTAAAAGCTTCGATAAGATTGTTGCTAATATCGTCCTTAAAGCTCTCGACACGAATGTGTTTAGCATGAGGAAAGTAGCACTTAGTAGGAATCTTGTAGGCACTATAGCGATCGCTAACAATGGCATTGGGATTACCTAAAGGGGAAACATGCTGAAATAAAGCATGTGCCTGAGGAGAAGAACGATGTGGTGAAAGATGAAAACCAAGAACAAAGCGGGTTTCACTATCGATGATGAACCAGATGTAGTATTTCTTTCCAGCAATTTTAACCACTGTTTCGTCAGCATGCCATTCATCAGAATTGAAATTCATAGAAGGTATGAGCTTTAAAGAAATATTATCAAAAAGCGGAGCGAATTTTTTGCACCACTCAGCAACACTAACATGAGAAAGCCTGATGCTGTAGAGCTGATAAAGAATGAGAGAAATGTTACGAGTAGAGCTTTTGCCTATGAAAAAAAGAGTTAAAACAGTGATGATTAAATGAACTGGATGACGCATGCGTGATAAATCGGATTTACCAAAAAGTTTAGAAACAGAAGGTGGCAAAGTAGCGGTTGATTTTGGTTGAAAAAATGAATGATTACATTTTTTATCAGAGCAACGAAAGTTAGAATAATCACGATAATCGTGATGCAAGAAAGACGATTTTCCACACATAGGGCAAGGAGGATACTTTTTACCTCTGACCCTGGGGAGAACATCTGGTGCAAATTGATGTTTACAAGCAAGGCAGCGATATTTTTGATTACCGAATTTATCTTTGCCAAACTTATGGAAATGGTGATTATTGTTGCATTTAGGGCATACAATCGGTATAATTTTCTGCATGAGGCATCGTCCTTTCGATTGGTGTGTTTTCTAGCAGAAACATTGTACCATTGAAAGGTTCGGTGCCTCAATTTTCATTTAAGTTAACAAAACGTCTTATTACTAATGGAGGGAGATTTATTAAATAGTTTACATTAAATTAGTAATAATCTTTACCGTCCTACAATTGTTAAAGTACGGAAAATATTTTACACTAGGGAGTGAAGATTTCTTGACTACTCTGTAAGCAACTAACGTAAGCCTTTCTCATTATTTTTCTAGATTACATAAATTATGCTTTATAATTTTTATTTTCAAATTTCTTTGCTAATTTACGTATACTTTGACCTTCACCTTTATGTGCCAATAATATAACGTCCTTATCAGCAACAACAATAATGTCATTTATACCAATACTTGCAATAATATTCTGAGGACAGAAGAACAAATTATTATTGCAATCAATTGTTATGGCAGGTCCACTGCTGACATTTCCATTTTCATCTTTTGGTAAAATATCATATACAGAATCCCATGACCCAACATCATTCCAATATAATGACAATGGAATCATCATTCCTAATTTTGATTTCTCGGCTACTGCATAATCTATGGAAAGATTTGGCATTCTCGCAAAATTATTTAGAATTCCTATATAATTATTGTTTAAAATTCCTTTTATTTCAGGAAGATAGTGAGAGATTTCGCTAAAATAAGTTTTACATGTAAATGCAAACATACCAGAGTTCCAAAAATATTTACCGCTAAGCAGATAATTTTCGGCAGTTAATAAATCTGGTTTTTCTTTAAATGCCTTTATTGTATAGACTCCATTCAAATTTTGCCCAATCTCAATATAACCATATCCGGTTTCCGGTTTATTTGGTTGAATACCGAAAGTGACAAAACTACCTTTTGAAGCATATTCCACTGCTTTTAATACAGCCTGATTAAATGCACTTTGAGGTTGAATAATATGATCAGACGGGGATATGAATAAGATTTCATCTTCAGGGCATTTTAAAATTTCCTGGCAATATTTTGCTGCCAATATTATTGCCGGTGCTGTATTTTTTTTAATTGGTTCAGTAATAATATGTATTTCTTCTGCATTGCATATAGCAGCTTCCTCTTTTACAAAATTTGCATATCTTTCAGCCGTAACAACAATTATATCTTTTGGAACAACAATATCAGAAAATCTATTTATAGTTTCTGCCAGTAAAGACTTTTTGGAATTAATCTTTAAAAATTGCTTTGGACTATTATCATTTGAAAGAGGAAATAATCGAGATCCATTTCCTCCTGCTAAAATTATTATTTTCAAAATGTATCACACCTACCTTAATATGCTCAACTATGATTTACAATTGTTTGTCAAATAACATAAAAATTCCATAACCCTTATAATTTTGGGCAGAATAATCAGAGTCTATCTGATTTATAGTAGAAATACCATCTTTCATATAATATTTTTTTAAATCAATGTGCAATGAGCTGGTTTTATTAATTGCTATATCATAACCTATTCCTAATGAATACTTTCTTCTGCCAGCTACTTCATTATATATATAATCTGGATAACCAAAATCATATCCATCCAATAGTCCGCTGTAACGCGAACCACTTGTTTGCATAACATCGGCAGATAATCTTAATTTTTGCCTGGGATTTATAATAAATTCCCATTTTGCACCATAAAAATATACCGGCTCACTCTTACTAACCTGCGTCGAATAATAGTCTGTTCCCTGCACATTAGTCCAAAAATATGTTAATAATTCTTGATTTCTGGCTATTTTTTGATTGTTTGTCAAACGAAATTTCCATTCACTTTTCGATTGATAGGAAATGCCATTATCATAAAAAGAGCGCCCATAAGTAGTATTGATAATATCGGCAATAAATTGCCTTTCACCAGTTGCGTATTGGTAACGGAAAAATTTATTCCATTCATTTCCGGGATGAATTTTTCCAGTTGTTGTAGCTATACCATCCTCATCAGGTAAAATATTATTGGTCAAATAATTTTTTAAAACGGATAAATTAAGCATCTTATCTGATATCTCGTCATATGGAGTGCGCATGAGATAGCTTGTTCCGGCCATTACTGTTTCTTTACGATTCAATCTTCTTTTAAAGTCAATTCCCGGTTTTACTTGGAAACCTTCTCCATATTTATCAATTTCTGCCAGATCATCGCCCACGCGTGATGAAGCTTCTTTGCCGTTAAGTGAATATTCACCCGTGGGTAAATTAAGATCAACAGAATATTCTGTAGTATATTTTTTTCTTATTAAACTTTTTTTGAAATAGATTTTCGTATCGGTCATAGTATTTGCCGTACCGCTTGTTCCCGCGATGCTATTTTTTGTTATTACGTGATTTGTATAAATTCCTAAATAAGTGCCATTTAAATAATAACTATAATTCATTGGTTGAATAAATTGAAAACCATGCGTCTCATTTCCATTATCCCAATTATAATATTTAAAACCCGTTATAAAAGAGGTCGATGCAACGGGATGATTTATTTTATAAAATAAATCATCCCGTTGTTTTGTCGCTTTTTCCAAATTAGCCTGCGCTATAGGAATATATTCTTCTGCTAAATTTTTATCTTTTTTGGCAAGTTCCATTTCCTTAGCGGCACGCTGCAAATTATCATCCGCCTTATAAACCTCCTTTTCTTTTTCCTCTATTACGTCATTAGTCGCACCTATTTCTTTGACACGTGCAAATTCATTGACTGCATTTTGTTTGTCTTGCACCGCTTCTTCCAGCCATTTTTGATCTCGCACCAAACGATCCCTTGCATCGAGATTAGACTGTTTAGCTCTTTCCAATTCCTTTTCAGCCATTATTATATATTCAGCAGCTTTTTTTACATATTCTTGCTCTTGTTCTTTTTGTTCAAAAATATTATAGTCATTTTTAGCATTCTCCACCGTATTATATACCTGATTGGGAACATCTATAGCTGTATCAGCATACACCGGCTGCAAAAAGAAAAAATAATAAAAAAATGTATTAATATATATTAAAATATTTTTTTTCGAGGATTTCATAAAACTATAACCTCCAATTAATTAGCGGAATAAAGCTTCTGTTATGAAGTTTTTCCATTGATTTTTTTGTATATCATATGCAGCAAATTGCCCTCCGAAATCCCAGTATATCCAAGGAATATCCAAATTTTCGGCCACTTCACGCACTGTCTTAGTCCATACAGCTCTCATTTCTGAATTAACATTGTTATTTGCACCAAACTCACCAAGAAAAATAGAAATATTGTTTTTATTTGCCCATGTTTTGGCTAGTGTCAATCTCTCTCTCAAATATTTTTCTTCCGCTCGGCTACCAGTCCATTTTATATTAGAAATTTTTGCATATTGCTCGCCTAAATATTCGTTTGACTGATATGTAAAATCATATGGTTCATAATAATGAAATGTTGCCAATAGATATTTATCATCTGGTAAGATCAAATTATTAAGACCGTCAACTGAATCGTATGAATCTGCATCTACCACTATATATCTTTGCTTATTTGTTTTTCTAATTGTCATTATGGCGCTAGATAAATATTTATTCCAAATCTCACCCTGCAGTTTATTATGTGGTTCGTTCAATAATTCAAAGATGAGTTTAGGCGAATAATTTTTATAATGGAGTGCTAACTGTTCCCAAATCGCAATAAATGCTGTTCCATATCTCTCAGGAGAATCCATAAATTCATTAAAATTTTGGAAATCTATTATTACATAAAGGCCTTCATTTAAAGCACTGTTTATATGATTATCAAGCATTTGCATAAAATCTTTTTCTAATGTCACTTGTCCATTTTTATTTTCGGTATAATCTGAAAAACGAATAGGTATACGCACACAATCAAAGCCTTCTTCTTTTATCTTTGTGAAGTATTTATTCTCAATTGTAACCCCCCAATAGTCCCCCTTCGGAGCTTCAAGTGCATTGGCAAGATTTATCCCTCTTTTGAAAGGAATATCAGCATCAGCAATTTCAGGAAAAATCATACTTACACATAATATAATTCCTATCAGCCTAATTTTTACTTTCATAAAATGCTCCTCATCAAAAATCCGCATATTATAAATGCCATCATAAAAAAAACCACACCGTATCTTTTTGCTTTATACGGTAGTTGATTAATTTCATACGGTATCCATCCGGCACATATGGGAAAAATATAATAAAAATTATATAGTCTATCTGAAAAAAGACCAGCCTTGAATCCTAATGTATTAAAAATAATAATCATAAAAATAAAAAATAGTAACAAAAGATAATCTTTTCTTACTATCTGCAATACGCAAATGCGCATAAAAGTTATAGCTCCGAAAATTATTAAAAATGGTACTGACATTTTCACCACATATCCAAAGGATGAGTAATAACTTCTCATAAGCTCCGAAATCTCCGCGGGTGCACTTATACTGGTGATTTCTATCGTATCTTTAATGACATGCACAAAATAAAAAGGGGTATTCCAAAAAATCCCCCCTTGTAAGAACATTATAAAAATAGTATAAACAAAGGGTAATAATACCACTACTAAAGTAGAGACGGTATAGTTTATTTTTGTCATAAGTGCTTTATTCTTAAATGGAAATAAAGGATCTATCATAAATAATCCACTATAGGCAATCATTATTGCCTGTATGCAAGCAATAATAATAATTTCGTAATTATTAAAAAGACAAATTACCATTGCCAATGCAATAATGACTAAGCTACTGGTTTTTCGATAAAGAAGCCAATCAGAAAATTCACCGGAACATATTAAAAGAATAGTACTAAAAAAACTTACATCTACTCCTATAGCACCATAATGAAAAAGGAATGGATTCAATATAAATAAAAGAGTTAAAAATAACGCATTAAAAATTCCTGTGTTGAAATTTTTAAATTTATAAAATAGATAAGCTGCACTCACCGTTGAAAAAAATGAAGCTACTATTATGCCGGAAATATTTTTCGATAAAACAACCGGGAAAAAAGATAAAATCCACAAAATTGGGATTTCTAATAAAACTAATAATGGATGTAAATTAAGTATAATACCTTCGAATGAAAAATGTGACATTTGCATAGTTTTATCAGCAATTGCTGTTATTGCGTACGCTTCATTCGGGAAATATTCTCTTTCCATTAGTAAAAGTCCATATATTATTTCACTGGCAAAAATTGCTATTATTAATATTATTAATATTATTAACAGATAACTATTTCCATATATATTTTTTTGCACAATATTATTTTTATAATTTAACACAATATTTATCACCCCATAAATCGATTAACTAATTAGATATATCGATTTTACAAATATCTCAAAGGATCACTCTCTTTTTATATTTATTGGCTGTATATTTGTTTGATCTGTCAACCCATGATTTGTTTTTTCCCAGTAAAAGGGTTTATAGAATAATTGAAACAGAGCTTTATATGCAGCTATACTCATGAATATCCAATATATTGGCAATAACAGACCTGCATATATTACTGAATAGGGAATATAAATGATTCCTTTAATTTCATCATCTCTTGCAATCATGTACACTCCCAGGATATTTGAATAAATAAATACTAAATTACCAACAAACAATTGTACAAACGCAATATAATAAAGTGCATTTGGAAAAGCATGTTCAATTACAGGAGGATTTAATATAATCCAAATTACAAATGTCAGCCAGAGGAAGGGGTTCAGTAGGGGTAAAAGCGGTGTTCCCAAAATCATTGATTGATATCCGATAAACCCTCTCATTCCCAACTCCCTGTATAAAGAAATGGGATTTCGCATATGAACTAGCCATGTTTGCATATAGCCTTTTATCCATCTCGAACGTTGTCTGATCCAATTTCCTACGTTGGAATTTGCTTCTTCCAATGTATATGAATCCAAAACTGCTGTATGATAATTTTTTTTATATAATCTTACCCCTAAATCCGCATCTTCTGTCACATTAAATGGATCCCAAGCACCAATGTCTCGCAAAAAATTATATTTAAAGTGATTGGATGTCCCGCCTAACGGAATAGGCACATCCATTGTCATAATTCCTAAAAGCAATATATTGAACCACGAGCTATATTCCTGTGTAAACCATCTCGTGAGCAAATTTTGTTTACTGTTAAAATAATTGAGTTTTGCCTGTATACAAACATAGTCTTCTGGTAATTCTTTAAATGCCAAATAAACTTTTTTTAGTTGATCCCTATCAGGAATATCTTCCGCGTCATATATAACAACATATTTCCCTCTTGCATTGATAAGTCCATAATTACAAGCTTTAGGTTTAGTTTTAGGCTGTGTATCTGGAATTATCAATAATGTGTAATAGTTTGGTAAATGCAATTTCTTTAATGCGGTTATAGTTTCATAGTCATCTTCTTCAAGTAATATGCGTATATCCAATTTATATTTGGGATAGTTTATTGAATCCAGGCGTTCCACCATGTATTTTATAATAGCAGCCTCTTTATAAACCGGAACTAATATAGTATAAACAGGTAAATTTCGTTCATCTATGTTATCTATTTGCTCTTCCGTATATTTTAAATGATCACGGTTTCTTACGCCTCGCCATAATATATACATTTTTAACATAGTAAAAAGTGCATATATTATTTGTAAAATTATATTTACAAATATCATAGTTTGCGAATAGTCAACAAAAACGCAGAAAAATAATACAATAATAACAATACTTCCTACTATTTTTTGCCATTTTGAAATAGTTATAAATGCAGAGTTTCCCGGTTGATCATTAAATAATTTATATACACTTTCCTCTACATCTTCATTGAAATAAATCTTTTGCCAATATGATTCCAATTCTCTCGCAGAAACTAAAACCTGCTCGAGTGATTTATTAAGATATATTTTTATTTCAGTTAAGGCATTATCATCTAAAATTTTCATAACAGCCAGCGTATGTATATTTTTGTCCGTATTTATAATTACTGTCTTGTATTTAAAGGCTATTTCATAGGGTAATCGCTTAGAATCAAAAAGATTTATCGTGCTTCCCGTTCGTCCTACATTCATTTGTGTTGCTAAAACACGATATAGCGTATCTTCTTTTATATATTTGAGATAAACTAAAATTTCACCTAATTGTCCGCCACTTTTTTCTTGAAAACTTATAGCCTCCGCTAATTGTTTATTAGTAATAAGCCCCTGCGCCAGAAATATTTCTCCAATTTTCATGGACTTCCCCGATGAACTATTATAATCACTATAGAAGTTTTTTATTGTATTAATATCAGCATAACCTAGGTTAGTTAAAATATCGCCTAACCGCCCACCATTCACTCGTTGATAATCTAAAGCATCGGCGAGTTGTTTAGATGTTATTATATTATCTCTGACAAGTTTATTCCCTGAAGTACCAAAATGTTTTTTACCATAAAAGTCGACTATTTGTTTTTCTTCTAGGATTCCCAAATCTATCAAAGCTTGCCCAAGCATGCATTTATTTTGCTTTTGATATTCTAACGCCCGCGCTAAGTGCGATTCGTCAATATATCCATCTTTAATCAGTTCTTCACCAAATAGCATAAGTGTATCTCCTCTAAATAATTCATCTGCTAATTTATTCAAAACAGTATCATCATAAATTTTATTTAAAAAGATATGCAACAGTATGCAGCTAAATAAATTTTTCCCCGCAGAGTACATATATTATAAATTTATCAGATATTAATTTTAGATTATATCGACTTAAAATCCACTTTTTTATTTTAACATTTGAAATATAAAACAATCAGATTTATTGTGTTCAAATTATTTAACATATATGCGAATATATATTGTATTAGAAAATTTATAACAAAATTCTTTTTAAATACTGTAGTATTGTTTATAAAGTTGCATATAATATAAGATTATTATTATAAAAAAATAAAAATGCAATAAAAACATATTTACATTTCTATTGCATTCCCTGAGTCGCTATAATATTTCAATTTCCCTATGAAATCACCATTAATTTATCACAATAAAATTGTAATGTCAACACTTTTGAATAGAAGACGGTTGTTTCATAAACTTTGACGGCAGCAAAAAACCGCCTATCGAATGCTAGATGGTTGTGGCTGGCTTATGATTTAATCGTTCGTTCCGAAACTTATTATTTTAAACAAAAATTTTTAAATTCAGCCTGCACCCTTTTTATATCAGCGAAGCATCAGCTGTTCCCTCGTCAGCATAAAACGGATTATGACCGACTATTTTCCATGGATTATCCCTATAAGCCATTCTCAGTGCCTCTCCCAGCGCCATAAAAGAAGATTCCCATGTATGATGCGGATTCAGTTTCTTTATGAATTGTAAACAGCTTTCCCATTATTCAGTCCTCCTGCTTTACTCGTATGCCGACAGACTTCCGGTGAGCCATAAGGCCTTCCGTTTCAGCCAGATGCATACAGGCAGCCGACAGATTTTTGCAGCCTTCTTTTGTTATATGCTGATAAAATGAAGTTTTTATAAAAGTTCCGACATAAACGCCGTTGGAATATCGGGCAGTACGCATTGTCGGCAAAGTATGATTTGTTCCCGAACAGTAATCGCCAAAGGCTACAGGAGTATATTCCCCGATAAACAGCGAACCATAATTTCTAAGCTTTTTGCTGAGTTTAACGCTGTCCTTCGTATGAATCTCAAGATGTTCCGGTGCCATTTCATCAGCCAAAGCGATCATTTCTGTTTCGTCTTCAGCCAGAATAACAGTTCCGTTATCCTGCCATGATTTATAAGCAGTCTGCCCTGTAGGCAGCTCTTCCACAAATCCGGTTATTTTTTCTTCCACCCTTTTGGCATAGCCTCTGTCCGTAGTTATTAAAATTGCCTTGGCATTGGGATCATGCTCGCTTTGTGCCAAAAGATCTATGGCCGTATAGTCAGGATTGGTGGAACCATCGGCTATCACCAGCACCTCACTGGGCCCGGCCAGACTATCGATTCCCACTTCCCCGAGCACCTGCCGTTTTGCCTCGGTAACAAAACGATTGCCCGGCCCGACAATCATATCCACCGGCGGTATTGTCTGAGTGCCGTAGGTCAGTGCCGCTACCGCCTGAGCTCCGCCGACACAGTAAATTTCATCGACACCGCCTATGTCCATAGCTACGAGCACAGCCGGATGAATAGTCCCATATTTTTTTGATGCCGGACTTGCAGCAGCGATCCTTTCAACTCCGGCTATTTTTGCCGGTATTGATAACATCAGCGCTGTACTGGGCAGCGGATAACGTCCCCCCGGCACATAAGCTCCACAGGCTTTTACCGGTACCAGCCTGTGTCCTAATGTCACACCTTCGACCTTGCTGGATATTTCCAGTTCCTTTAAGCAGCCCATTTGTTTTTCAGCATAAAATTTGATCTGCTTTGCGGCAAACTTGAGATATTCCACTGTTTCGGGGCTTACCATATCATATGCTGCTTTTATCTGCTGCGGCGCTATACGTATAGCATCAAGCTCTATCCCATCAAATTTGCGGCTGAGCTCTTTTAAAGCTTCATCACCGTTCTGCCGGACATTTTTTATTATGGCTCCCACATTTTCTATAAGTTCTGCAGTGCGTTCATAAGTCTTTTGTTCTGCCTGTTTTAATATTTCCATTTTCCAATCTCTTTTCTATGGTTTTAAAATTATCTTTGCCGCCAGTTCTTCATGCTGCATCAAAAGCGCAAAAGCTGCTTTACATTTATCCATGGGAAATTCATGCGTAACACCTGCAACCGGACGTCATCGCATCGCGCACATCACCTATATCGTAAAATCGTACTGCCTTCATCCGCTGCCTCCTTACCCTGCCAGCCAGCCGCCGTCAACGACCACGGTCTGCCCTGTTATATAATCACTGGCCTTACTCGCCAAAAATATCAATGTACCCGCAATATCTTTATAAGTACCTATGCGCCCCATAGGAATACGTTCGCATATCCATGCACTGTGTTCCCTGTCCTTAAAAAATTCTTCTGTCATTTCCGTCAAAAAATATCCAGGTGCTATTGCATTTACGCTGATCCCGTCTTTGGCTGTTTCCAGTGCCAATGCCTTTGTAAACTGTACGACGGCTCCTTTGGAAGCACAGTAGACCGTTGACTCGGCAAGTCCGATAAAGCTGCCCAGTGACGCGATATTTATTATTTTTCCTGATTTGCTGCGGCGCATATATTTTACAGCTTCTTTAGCCATCATATATGTACCCTTGATATTTACCGAAACGATCTTGTCAAAATCACTTTCTGCAACCATTTCGATCGGCTTTGCTATCTCCGTTCCTGCATTATTCACCAGGATATTGATCGCACCATATGCCGAATATATTTTTGACATGACTTCTTCAATAAAATTAACATCCGTAACATCACCCGCAAAATATGCTGCCGTATTTCCCTCAGCCGTCATCTCCTGAACTGCGGTCCTGAGACTTTCCTCATGTCGTCCTATGCAGATAACAACAGCTCCGGCCTGAGCCAGTTCTTTGACATAACCCCTTCCCAGACCTCTGCCTGCACCTGTAACAACAGCTATTTTGCCGGAGATATCGAATAAAGCTGCCGCCATTATGTATACCTCCGTTATTTTCCTTTATAAAAATCCGCCGATATAAAACTGTTCGTATCAGGAGCCTTAAGCCCATGCCGACCATGCGGCAGTAATCAAATCTATGTGGTCAGATCAAACTTTCTTGTCTTGGAAAATAAATGTTTTGACTCACTCCCAGCAGTTCATTTACTTTAATTAAGGCAATGCATTTTATAATTTAAATAAATAATTTCTACTGTTTAATGATAATTTCATTTATCAAAAAATAAAAAACAGCGCATATCCTTATGTTAATAAAAGGATAGGCGCCGTTGCTGTTTATGTGCTTATTATAATGCCTCTGTCCCAAACTGTCAACTATACATTTTTCCGTTAAAAATATTTATTTTTGTTCTTTTCACATAAACTTATATATGTTTTTATATCCTATCATAGTTTATTTAAAATTTGTATGAAATCGGCTATATAAACGCACTTTATAATTTTTTGCAGCTGGCTGAATCTGCAACTTGCAATTCATTAACATTCATATCCTTTACACAGATTATTCCTACACAAAGACGTTCTTTACGCTTCATTGCATTAAAGATCTTATGAATATCAAGTTCACCGCACATAAAACTGATATTATACAAAAACAGAACATCCTAATATAAATTATCTAAAGAAAGAAAATAGCTGTGTATTATTTTGAGAAGCATTGACTTTAAAGATAATACAACGTAAAATAAACAAGGTTCACTGCAATCATTTTTTAAATAAGGACGGGAATATAATGGGAATTTTTTCTCGCTTTTTCAATAAGCGCGCTGCCAAACAACCGGCTCCTATAAAAAACACTGTGCCGGAAGAAAAAAAGACTATCAGAAAGGCTTTCGGGGTATATTGCCACGGACATCACAGCACAAGCGGCAAGGCACTGTGCCCAAAATGCAATGCTCTGCTGATGACCGCTATGACGAAAATCCAGCGGTGTCCTTACGGTATAACCAAACCTCTCTGTCATATATGTGAGACCCCATGTTTTGGGCAAAAGCAGACGGTCGAGTTTCGTAAAATCATGAAGGGATCACGAAAAGGCATGTTTTTCCGTCATCCCATGATGTTTATCAAACAGAAGCTTAAAGAATGGGGCTTTGCTTACATGAAGCAAAAGCAGGGTCAAAAGAAATAGCATTGTTGTTTCTCAACTGGAAAAAACCGCAGTATCAGCAATAAAATTGCCGGTACTGCGGTTTTTCTATGATATATATGCCCACTATGTCAGGCAGCTTTTATTATATACAAATCTTTTATTTTTAAACGGAGAACAAAAAGCTGTTTATTATTTTGTTATATCTTTGCCGAACCATTTTTGAGAAATTTTTGCCATTGTGCTATCTGCTTTCATTTCATCCATTACCTTTTGTACTTCGTCACGCAATGCTGTATTATCTTTGGCAAAACCTATGCCAAAGCTTGTCACATCACCGACTGCCAAATCACGTGCTTCAAATTTATCGGGATGCTTACTCATATAATATCTGCCGGTTATTTCATCACCAACGATGGCATCTATTCTGCCGTTTTCCAGGTCCATAAAAGCAGCTATGTAATCGGGATATGCTTTTACTTCCTTAAAAGAATCTTTTAAAGTCTGATCTTTGTTAATATTTTCTTCTCCGGTAGAGCCACTCTGTGTTCCCACAGTTTTTCCCTTCAAATCATCCAGTGCTTTTATTGGTGAATCCTTTGCCACAAATATTATTTGTTTATTATCCATATATGGATTACTGAACAGCATATTCTTTTTACGGTCTTCCGTTATATCCAAACCGTTCCAAAGCACATCAACTCTTCCGCTTTTGAGTTCGGCTTCCTTACTGGACCAGTCTATAGGTTTAAATTCAACGTCTCTTTTTAATCGTACCGCGGCTTCTTTCGCCAAATCAACATCAAAACCCGTTATTTCATTATTTTCATCCCTAAATCCCATGGGCGGATAATTATCATCAAGTCCAACGACGATTTTTCCTCCTTTGTCACTGCCGGAGGATGAGGATGCAGACGGCTGCTGTTCTCCGCCGCAGCCGGTCAAAAAAACTGCCGCTGTCAGAGCAGACAAGCATACCATTATAAATTTTTTCACTAAAAGGCCCCCTAAAATAAAATGTATAAAATACTTGATTTATAAAGCTTTACGCGTAATAATTATATTATAATTTACGTTTTACTTTATTGCAATAAAAAATTACAAAGTGAAACTACGAAAGGAAAGAGAAAATATAAAAAATTATTTATTTACAATAGTCTTTATGATATTCTTGTCCACAAGTCCGCTTACCGCCAAAGCGCAGTTTGTTCAAAATTATGATCAATTGCATGAAGCCTATGCAGCCGGCAGCTATATCCATCCCGGTGATCCCGCTGTTTCCTTATATATACAGAAGTTTTTTCCTATGGACGGATCGCCGATCTTTTATTCATTCGCAGCATATAACAGCGGCTGGCAGAATCTTTTCACGGTTGATTCATCCGTAAGTTTCATCGTTGATGATCAGACATTTTTCCCAAAGGCAAAATATTTTTCACGCAATATAACCAATTTCCCTATTGTTCATACTGCATCCAGAGTTGAATTTATTTTATCTGATGCGCTAATTGACAGTTTAAAAATTGCGCAGAATATCAGCATAGTCTCTGCTGACAAAAAAATCAACTATCAGCTGACACCGGGAGAAATAAAGGAATTGAAGAATGTTATCGCTCAGAATCATTATTGAACGCAGCACCCCAGCTTTCATTCATCATTTATTTATGCAGTCTCATAAAATCTAGTCTTTCAGGAGTAAATTTATGCACAATATTCTCAACACAATCGCTTTAATGCTGGAGGGTACGGAAACTACGCTGCAGATATTTTTTATCACACTCGTCTTATCCATTCCTATAGGCATGCTGGTGTCGCTGGCAAGGCTTTCGCGACTGAAACCAGTCAGCTGGTTCATGGAATTATATATCTGGATAATGCGCGGTACGCCTTTGATGCTTCAATTATTATTTGTTTATTTTGCCCTGCCGATGGCCGGCATAAAATTATCTGATATTACAGCTGCTTTATTGGCATTTACACTGAATTACGCAGCATATTTTGCCGAAATTTTCCGAGCGGGCATCCAGTCGATAAACCGCGGGCAATACGAGGCGGCAAAAACACTCGGCATGAGCTATACTCAGACAATGCGCCGTATAATACTGCCGCAGGTGATAAGACGCGTTCTGCCGCCTATAAGCAATGAAACCATCAACCTGGTAAAAGATACTTCCCTGATCTATATTCTGGCAATGAACGATTTACTGCGTGTAGCCAGAACTATAGTTCAACGTGAATTTGATATGACTCCGTTTGTCGTTGCTGCTGTTTTCTACTTGGCTATGACTTTTGTTTTGACCTGGATATTCAAACGACTTGAAGCACATTACGGAAAATACGAGGTATAGGCGTGGAAAATAGTACAATTATGATTCAAATGAGCGATATATATAAAAGCTTCAATAATATACCTGTCCTAAAAGGAATAAGCCTGGAAGTAAAAAAAAGTGAAGTGCTTGCTGTTATCGGACCTTCAGGCTCCGGCAAATCAACACTTCTTCGCTGCCTGAATACATTGGAGACCATTGACGGCGGCAGTATAAAAATAAAGGGCGAATATCTGGCAAAAAACAGTGACGGAAAAGCCGAATATGCCGACAAAAAAACTCAAAAGCACATTCTCGGACAAATGTGCATGGTTTTCCAGCAGTTCAATCTTTTTCCGCATATGACAGTTCTGGAAAATCTTTTGGAAGCTCCCTTGCATGTTAAAAACATGAAAAAGAATGAAATTCTTCCCGTTGCTGAAGAACTTTTGCGCAAAACGGGGCTTTTTGACAAGAGGGATGCCTATCCCAGCCGCTTGTCAGGCGGACAGCAGCAGCGTGTTGCCATTGCCAGAGCATTATGTATGTCCCCTGATATTATGCTTTTTGATGAACCGACATCCGCACTTGATCCTGAACTGACCGTCGGTGTTTTAAACACCATGCGGCAGCTTGCCGAGGAACAAATGACAATGATAGTAGTGACACACGAAATGGGATTTGCCCGTGATGCCGCCAGCAATGTTATTTTTATGGCAGATGGAAATATAATAGAAAAAGCAAAACCTCATGATTTTTTCAGTAATCCGCAGGAAGAACGAACAAAATCTTTTTTGAAAAATATGCTGAAATAATATGCCCTGCCTTATGCAGATTTACAGGCAACATGTTGATATCCGAAATTTCTTATGTGCCTGTAAAAAAAAACAGCTCCGCTGTTTTTTTACAACGGAGCTGTTTTTACATAGCATTCTATTTATCTGTTTGGTATCTGTCCATTATTTCTTTTACTTTTTGCTTTTCTGTTTTTTTATCGCCTGCCGGTGTCTGTTTTTCCGTCAGCCCAGCGGCCTTAAGATCATCAGGCTTCAACTGATCATGCTGTCTTTGCATTAATTCTATCTTATGAGCTGCTGCATAACTTATTATATTGTCATAAAAGATCCTGTCCAGATTTTTTTCTGACATTTTATCAATATTATCGACATTATTTGATGTGAAAACAGCTATGGAACTCCACCATGTATTCAAATATTCTTCCTGCACATACACCGCGGTGCGTGCTTTAAGATCAATGTGCACTATCCCGGCAAATCCCCAAAGATTGCTGAAACCAGTCACATCTTCATTGTTCCAGCGTCTTTTTTCCGTTACATCCTGTATTTCTATCCAGTCAAACTGCTGCAGAACAGGTACCTCCAAAACATTGGTGTCTGCCATGCCATCACTGCCGACCGCATATTTCATTTCCGCCTTGTTAAAATAGTAGCTTATCCTCGGTGATGCCTGTACCCACTGGTAAATATCGCTTGGCACATCCTGCGCTGCTGCTGCCGGCAAATTTGCTGTCAGCAGAAAAACGACCACTGCCAAAAAAACAATTATTTTATGCACCTTTCCTATCGACCTCCTGTGATTGATATGCTGATATTATATCATACTATCTATTCAGGGACAAAGATTAATGGAGACTTAATTCAGACGGTGTTTTTATGCCGCCTGAATAGTAGTCGAAATTATCCAGGGAGTATTAGAGCGGATTAGTCATCGGATAAAGATGATCATTTGCTATTTTGCCGGCATTATTTCGCCTTGCCTAATTATTGCTATTTTAGTACAATTAGGAAGTTAAGATACAGTTGTATGCTTATATCTATTATTTTTAGGAGGTTGATTTTTAATGTCTTTGAATGACAAATTCAAATTCAGCGAACGTAATACTACTTTGAACACTGAAATCATCGCCGGTATTACTACTTTTGTGACAATGTCTTATATAGTCATAGTAAACCCTAGCGTTCTGAGCAAAGCCGGTATGGATTTCAACGGTGTGTTCATAGCAACTATCTTAGCAGCTATGATCGGCACTCTGATAATGGGGCTCGTCGCCAATTATCCGATAGCTATTGCGCCTGGTCTTGGCCTCAATGCCTACTTTGCTTTCGTTATCGTACTCGGTATGGGTATTCCATGGCAGTCGGCCCTGGGAAGTGTTTTTATATCTTCAATCATTTTTCTGCTGCTTTCTCTCACCAGCTTCAGACAAGCCCTCATAGCGGCTATCCCACGCTCACTAAAGGCCGGTATAAGCGGCGGCATAGGTCTCTTCATAGCTTTTATCGGCATGCAGAACGCCCATCTTGTAGCTCCGTCACCCGCAACAATAATAACACTTGGCAATTTCGCCGAACCTGTTGCCTATATGACTATTCTCGGGCTTATAGTCACGATCATTCTGCTTGTGAATAATGTCCCGGCCGCAATTTTTCTGGGTATGCTGATAACGGCAATAATTTCTTTTCTTCTGGGCTATGTAAATATGCCTGCTTCTATTTTCAGCCTGCCTACAGGATTTGAAAGTACATTTATGCAGCTTGATATTGCCGGTGCTTTCACACCTAATCTATTCGCAATAATTTTCACATTTTTTCTTGTTACCTTATTTGATACGACCGGCACCATGATCGGCATTGCCGAACAGGCTGGATTAATTAAAAATGATCGTTTCCCAAATGTCAGAAGCGCACTTCTTGCTGATGCTTTTGCCAGTACTTTCGGTTCTCTTCTGGGCACATCACCTACCTCGGCTTACATAGAATCCGGTGCAGGTGTGGCAGCAGGCGGCCGAACAGGCTTTACCTCTGTGGTCGTTGCTGTATTGTTTTTCTTCATGCTTTTTCTCGCGCCTATTGCCCAAGTCCTGGCAGCCGTTCCGGCTATAACCTCTCCCGCTCTTATAGTTGTCGGCTTCTTAATGATGGGCAGTCTCAATCAGGTCGACTGGAACAATATTGAAGAATCTCTGCCTGCTTTTTTTGTACTTTTCTGGATGCCTTTATCCTATAGTATAACTAATGGTGTGGGAGCAGGGCTTATTCTTTACCCTCTCATAAAAATCTTCCGCGGCAAAATACGTGATGTGCATCCTTTACTGTATGTTTTTATGGTATTATTTATAATACAGTTTATCATGATGAATCATTGAATCCAAAAGGAGGTTTTCTTTGTCTATTTTAAAAAAGAAAAAGCTGTTCATATGTTTTTTGGCTGCAGCATCATTTTCCATTATTCCGGCAGGCAGCTGTTTTGCCGGCCAGCTTGTTCCTCAGCACAACAGCAAATTGAATACCACTGTAAAAGTTGACTCTGTTCAGGCTCACGGACAAATTTTCTCCGGAAAGATCCAACAAATATTGGCGGATTACAAAAAAAAGGATATCGTCATTCCTGTTCCGTCTGTCACCCGCTCCGCCAATTCAGAAACCATCCTTGGCAGAGCAATGGCCACTCCGGAACAATGCGTCAGCTATCTGCTGCGTATAAATCCTAAGCCGGAAATCTCTGTTTCTCCTCAGGAACTTGTATCCTACTATTATCAGGAGGGCAGTAAAGAAGGTGTCCGTCCCGATGTGGCTTTTGCCCAGGCTCTTGTCGAAACCGGTTTTTTCCGCTATGGAGGTACTGTTACTCCTGATCAGAATAATTACGGCGGACTGGGAACCACCAGCACTATTGTCAAGGGCGCTTACTTTTCAACATCCCAGATGGGTGTCAGAGCACATATACAGCACTTGCTGGCTTATGCCTCTCTCATGCCTCCTCAGGCTCCTATCATCGATCCACGATATTCACTGGTAAGATCAATTTACCAGCAGCAGACCCTGACTTCCTGGCAGGATCTCAACGGTCGCTGGGCTGTTCCCGGTGATACATACGGACAGCACATCCTCAATGTATATAATGCCATATTGAATTCCTGATTGCCTGTCATCAATCAAATGCCAAAGCACAAGAATGCTGCCAACATAAAAATATGATTGGCGGCATTTTTGTGCTATAATATATCCCCGTAACGCAGTTATAGTATTTTTTCCCCCGTCAATATTTTTTCAATATATTGTGTTTAAATTGACATCCATATCTATATATAGTAAAATCTCATATAGTCAGCAATACTTTTATCGACAGGAAGATGGGCCATCCGTCTCATAAACCGTCAAATAAAATGAATGGGAGTAAAAGATGACTACTACAACCATAAGCTCAATAAAAAAACGTACCGGCAGTATCGCCGATTTTAACGCACAAAAGATCGTAATTGCTATCAAAAAAGCGAATCTGGAATCAGTTGATGATACTTTCACACCAGAAAAACTGCAGCAGCTTGCACAAAAAGTTATAGAAGATACAGCGGTTTTTCCCGTTCCGACCGTTGAACAAATACAAGATGCTGTTGAGCGCGTACTTATAGCAGACAATCTTGCCAGTACGGCAAAAGCATATATATTGTACCGTGCTGAGCACACCAAAATACGTGAAGCAAAAGTTAATCTGATGGATATTTACGGCGAACTTACTTTCAAACAGGCAAAGGATGCCGATCTAAAACGTGAAAACGCCAATATAGATGCCGATACAGCTATGGGTACAATGCTGAAATACGGATCGGAAGGATCCAAATATTTTATTGATAATTATATTCTTCCCAAGGATATAGCAGCAGCTCATATTGATGGTGATATTCATATACATGATATGGATTTTTACATGCTGACAGAAACCTGCTGTCAGATCGATCTGCTGAAATTATTTCATAACGGTTTTTCCACGGGGCATGGGGCATTGCGCGAACCTAATGATATTCGCTCTTACGCTGCGCTGGCCTGTATAGCCATACAAGCCAATCAGAACGAAATGCACGGCGGACAAGCTGTTCCCAACTTCGATTACTCCATGGCGCCCGGCGTGGCAAAAACCTTTGTCAAACAATATTTTAAGGCCCTTGCACAATACTTCAGCATAACTCTTGATAAGTCTGCCGCTGACTCGCGTCTGCTGGTCAATAAAATAGAAAAGGCTGTTTCTCCTTCAATCTCAATGGCTGCCGCTGATTCTTTCGGTAATACTCTTATCAGATTTTTTGATGATTACCAGCAGGAAGCTTTATTTGAACCTATTCCGCTTTCTGTTATCAATGCGGCACACGCCTATGCCGTAAAAACTGCCACTGCCGAAACTGATGCGGCCACATATCAGGCAATGGAAGCCTTTGTTCATAATCTGAACACAATGAATTCCCGTGCCGGTGCTCAGGTACCCTTTAGTTCTGTAAACTACGGAACGGATACCTCACCCGAAGGACGCATGGCGGTAAAGAATTTATTGCTGGCAACTGCGGCCGGCTTGGGCAATAACGAAACACCAATTTTTCCCGTGCAGATCTTCAAGGTAAAAGAAGGTATAAATTACAACAATACCGATCCCAATTATGATCTTTTTCAATTGGCAATAAAGACTTCGGCCAAAAGACTTTTTCCTAATTTCAGCTTTCTTGATGCTCCCTTCAACAAAAAATATTATAAAAAAGGCGATTACAATACGGAAGTTGCCTACATGGGATGCCGCACACGCGTGATGGCAAACGCGTATGATCCCGCTCATGAAACCACCTGCGGGCGGGGAAACCTAAGCTTTACAAGTATCAATCTGCCTCGTCTGGGTATTGAAGCACACGGTGATATCAGCAAGTTTTATAATGATCTTGATGCTATGATCGATCTCGTTATCAGACAGCTGCTGCACCGCTTTAAAATCCAATCGGCAAAATTCGGCCGCAATTATCCATTCCTCATCGGCGAACACATATGGCTTGATTCAGAAAAAATATCCGCTGAAGACAAGATTGGCGATATATTAAAGCACGGCACATTGACTATCGGTTTCATTGGTCTTGCCGAAGCTTTGAAGGCTCTGACAGGGCTGCATCACGGCGAGAGCGCCAGATCGCAAAAGCTGGGGCTGGAAATAATTGGTCATATGCGTAAGCGGATGGATGAAGAATCGGAGCATACTCATCTGAATTTTTCACTTATTGCTACTCCTGCTGAAGGTCTGAGCGGTCGCTTTGTCAAAATAGACGCCAAGCGTTATGGGAAAATTCCCGGCGTGACTGATCGCGATTATTATACCAATTCTTTCCACATACCAGTTTATTATCCGATCAGTGCCTATAAGAAAATTCAATTGGAAGGACCATATCACAGCTTGACTAACGGCGGACATATAAGCTATGTTGAGATGGACGGCGACCCACTTAAAAATTTAAAAGCATTTGAAACAATTATCCGCTGCATGCATGACAGCGGCATAGGATATGGTTCTGTCAATCATCCCGTTGACCGTGATCCTATCTGCGGCTACACGGGTATAATAGATAATGTATGCCCCAAATGCGGCCGTACAGAGGAAGAACATATGCATCATATAGTCATTCCCCGTACGGAATGTCTGTGCTGATTTGAAAAATATTAAATAAAAAGGATGTGCTGATCATGTTACTAAAAGGCATTGAAATCAACTTAAACGGCTTAGCCGGTATATCTGAGGAAGAAATCGTAAGTTATATCGACCGTATAGAAAATCAATCTTCTAAAAGATTGAAGTATCTTTCTATAGCAGATGACGGCAACGGCAATGTCGCACTTGATTATAAGCTGCGGCCTGCAAAATTTGAACGAATCCGCCGTATTACCGGCTATCTTGTCGGCACTACCGACCGTTTCAACAATGCGAAACGTGCAGAAGAGCATGACCGCGTAAAACATGGGCTTAATTAAGATTGCCGGCACTGTTGATGATTCTGTAGTTGACGGTGAAGGCTACCGTTTCACTATTTTCACACAGGGATGCCCGCACAAGTGTCCCGGCTGCCATAATCCGCATACACACGATCCCAGCGGCGGGAAATATGCTGATCCCGATGCGCTGCTCACGCAGATCTGCAAGAATCCTCTGTTATCAGGTGTGACTTTCAGCGGCGGCGAACCTTTTCTTCAGGCCGGCGAGCTTGCCCTTCTTGCGGAAAAAATCCATGCGGTGCCTCTTAATATTACTACCTATACAGGCTACACGCTGGAGCAGCTCACAGCTATGCATAACAAGGACATCACCCGATTGCTTTACCTTACCGATATTCTTATAGACGGTCCATTCTTGCTCGAGAAGCGGGATCTGACTTTATCCTTTCGCGGCAGCAGCAATCAACGTATCATCGATATGAACGAAACCAGAAAAAAAGGAACTATTATTTTAAAAAATTTTACCTGAAAAACAAACAGGAAGCCCGTCAGAAAAATATCTGACGGGCTTCCTGTTTGTTTTAATTTATCACTTCCGCCCGGCTGCCCCCGTATGGCATTTTACTTACTTTGATCTGCTTGTCGATGCGCTGCTTCAATTCACCGACATGAGATATTATCCCGATCAGTTTATTGCCTTGTGCGAGAGTATTAAGCACACTGACTGCATGTTCCAAAGATTCTTCATCCAATGAACCAAAACCTTCATCGACAAACATAGTATCCAGCTGTATGCCTCCCGCCGATGATTGAATCTCATCGGATAACCCCAAAGCCAAAGACAGCGATGCCTTAAACGCCTCTCCTCCTGACAGTGTCTTTATACTGCGCCGGCTGCCATTATAATGATCTATGACATCCAATTCCAGTCCGCTCTGACTGCGCATATCCTGAGCTGCCGTTTTTCTTATCAATTCATACTGTCCCGCGCTCATGACCATAAATCTGGTATTTGCTCTTTCTATTATTCTGTCAAAATACTGCATCTGTATATACGTTTCCAGCGTTATTTTACTCTTTCCGCTTTGCATACCAGCAACAGTCTGAGCTAAATCAAGCTGCCAGATATACTGTTCGGTCAGCTCCTCATAACTGTCCTTTTGTTCAATAATATCTTTCAGTGCCTTTTCATTTGCTGCCATCCGTATATGTATCAGCTGCTGATTTTCTGTCAATTCTTTTTTGGCTTGCGTGAGACTTGCGCGCATACTCTTCAATTTTTCCAGATCGAGCGTGCTGCTTTTTTCAAGCTGACCGCGCAAAACTGTAAATTTAGCTTTTTCACTGCTTAAAAAGTTCTCTTTTTCCGCAAATTTTTTCTGAGCCTCATTCATTTGCTTTTCTAATAAGACTGCATGCATTTCTTTGTTTTCCAGCATTTTTACTGCTTCTGTCTTATCTTTGTAAGTGAGCAGTTTAGCCTTTTCTGTCTTTTTTTCCCCGATATTTTCTATATTAGCTGCCAAAACAGCTTTTTTCTGCTGATATTCTTTTGCTTTTTCACCGATATCATCATATTTTCCAGACAGCAGCGGCAGCTCTCTGTCCAGTTTTTCTTTTAATAATACTTCTTTTTGCAGCTTATCCATTTCCTGCCTGATAACTGTTCTTTCTCTGTCTGCATTCTTTTGTGATTCTGCCGCCTGTTCTTTTATCCTGCCGCGTTCCCGGCAGCCAAGAAGCTGTTCTGCTTTTTTAATTATCTGTCCGTCGAGCGCACTTAGCTGTCCCTTCAGATCACCTGCCCGCATACTGAGCTCAGACACTTTTTTATCCGCCATCTGTCTCTTTTTTTTAATGATATCCAGTTGTTCCTTGTCAGGTGCATTTTCCACCAAAACTGCCGGCTGCGGATGCTGCACAGATCCGCATACAGGGCATGGTCTGCCGTCTTGCAGAGCTGAGGCTATTATTCCTGCCTGTTCATCCAAATATGCTTTTTCCATCTTGTCACATTCCGCATGAATAACTTTTTGGCTGCCCTGTTCAGCCTTATATGCTTCACATGCTTTTTTATATCTATTGAGCAGTGCATTATAATCTGCCGTATTTACCAAAAGTTCCTGCAGATCTTCCAACTGTTTTTGCAGTATTCCTTCTCTGTGCCTGCATTGTTCTTTTTTCAACATCGCCTCCTGTAAAAGGCTCTGCTGTTTTTTCCCTTCTTCTATCTGCTTACTGAGAATTTTCAGCTGCCTGCATTCTGCCTCTTCTTTCTGTGCCATCACTGCCAACTGAGAAACATATTCTTTTTCCTGTACTAAAACGGCATCATACTCATCGTATGTGCCCATATTATCCTTTATACCGGCTATAACCTCTATTGCCGCCGCATATTCCTTATCATATCTTTCTTTTGCTTCTTTATAATTTTTTTCCAGCTGTTGTGCAAAAGGAATATTTTTTTCTATCTCCGTCTTGCACAAGGCCATTTCCTGCTTTATCTTTTCCATAGAGGCAGCATAACCCAGCTGGGAATTATTCTGAGCTAGTTTTTCCTCGTTATCTGCTATTTTTTTACTTATCTGTTCTGCAGTTTTTCTATCTTTATTCGTGTATTCACTAATTTTACTGATAAGCTCAGACAGTAACGGTGAATCCTCCAAAACTGCATTTTCTGCCAGCTGGATATTTTTTTTATCGTGTTCTATATCTCTTTTTATACTTTCCAGCTTTTTTGCTGTTTCTTCCGCTTCCTTTTTTAATTTTTCCTGAAGAAAACGATATAATCCTGTATTGAATATCTTGCGGAAAATATCACTGCGTTCTTTTGTCGGTGAAAGTAAAAGCCGCAAAAAATCGCCCTGGGCGATCATAGCTATCTGAGTGAATTGTGCTCTGTCGAGGCCTATCAGCTCTGCCACAGCCTGCGTCACTTCTTTGACACCGCTTACTATTTCCCCGTCTGGAAGGAACAGTTCCGCCGCAGGTTTTTCCACAACTATTTTACTGCCTCTTTTGGCCGGACGCTCATATTCCGGATTGCGCCGCAGTCTGTAGTCGCGATTTCCATAACAAAATATAAGTTCTACATAAGTTTGCGTATCGGTCGAAGCATATTTACTGCGAAACATATTCGTCTCCCGTACAGGACCGCTGGCCTCTCCGTACAGCGCATAAACCAGAGCATCAAAGATAGTAGTTTTCCCCGCACCTGTGTCACCGCTTATAAGATAAATCCCTTTTTTACCTAATTTACTAAAATCTATATCCACTTCACCCGCATAAGGTCCAAAGGCTGACATAACAAGTTTTTTAGGCAGCATCAGTGTTCCTCCCATATTTGTTCTATCAATTTCTCGGCAAAATTCCGCTGTTTTTTACTGAATGGTTTATTATTTTGCAAGGCATAGAACTCACTGAGCATATCAATAGGCAGTTTGCTTTTTTCTGTATTTGCCGTGATGATATTATTTGTCTGCGTTCTTTTATTATCATAATCTATTTTCATTATATTCGGATAAATTGTACGTAATTTACCTATCGCGTCCGGTATTTCATTTTCGTCTGTCAGAGTAACTGCTAAATAATCCTCTGTATCTGTGCCTTCATAATTTTCCCTTAAAACCAAATCTGCATAATTTCCCCGTATCCTGCGCATATCATGTAAAGGCTGCAAATTTCTTGCACTGATATCCACCTTACCTTTTTCTTTTATATTCACAATTACAAGAGTTTTTTTGTGCCCGCATTCAGAAAAGGAATATTTTAAAGGTGTTCCTGCATAACGTACAAATGCACGCCCGATCTGCTGAGGTCTGTGAATATGTCCAAGAGCGGCATAATCAAACGGGTAAAATATTTCTGCCGAAATATTATCCAGACCGCCTATGCTTATTTCCTCTGAATCGCTCGTCTGTGCCCCCGTAACAAATTGATGTGCAATTATTATATTGCGCGCCTCCCGGTCAATGCGCATTTTCTCCACAGCTGTCCTGACAGCATCATCATATGTCCTTATGTCTTCTTCCGGCCATGCTTTTTTTGCATATACAGGTTTCAAAAATGGCAGCATATATATATTGACTGATCCATATTCATCTTGAATTTTTATTGGTGAAAATATTCCTGTAAATACCGGAGATATATATACACCGCTTTTATTCAGGAGTCCTGTACCGAAGGACAACCGCTCTGCCGAATCATGGTTGCCGCTTATAATAAATACCTTCATTTTCAACTCTGCAAGTTCAGTAAGAAATTTATCCAAAAGACGCACTGCCTCAACGGGAGGCAGTGGTGTATCATAAATGTCACCGGCAATAAAAACAGCCTCTGGCTTCTCCTTCTGCAAAATATTTACCACTTGTGTCAATATGTATTTTTGATCTTCAAGCATAGAAAAATTATTTATTCTTTTCCCTATATGCAAATCAGCTAAATGGGCAAATTTCATAAAAACCTCCACATAAAGAAAGCTCTTATCTAAGCCGCAATTCCCGGCCTAAATAAGAACCCTTTTTTCACCAGGCAATCTGTCTCCTGATCTTATTATAACATAAACTTAGGAAATATCGGTCAATCTGAGGAAGGTAAGATAAGCCTGTTCTTACAATGGTTACAATGGCCTTCTATAAAAAAACGGCCTGTGATTTTCATATCCCATATCACGGTAATTCAGTACAGCTTCTGTTCCGCCGACGAATAAAATTCCTCCCGGTTTCAATGCCTTGAAGAATTCTTTATAAAGTTTGTCTTTAGCTTCCTCTGTAAAGTAAATAACAACATTGCGGCACAAAATAAGATCAAAACCTGTTTCAAAAGAATCCTTCAAAAGATTATGCCGCCGAAATTCAATCTTTGCCTTTATCGTCGGACTGACAGCATATCTGCCATCATCCGTTTTTGTGAAATATTTTTGCTTGCGTCCGAGCGAAATAGCTTTCAGTTCATTATCCGAATATACTCCGTCTTTAGCTTTAGCAAGAATATCTACATCCAAATCAGAGGCCAAAATCCGATGACGCGCCCCCGGTGTTTTTTCATCCAGGATCATTGCGATAGAATATGGTTCTGCACCTATAGAACACCCTGCGCTCCATATATTAAGTTTCGTGTTTTTTTGCAGCAGCTCAGGGATAATAACAGATTCCAATTCAGAAAATTTTTCCGGTGTGCGAAAAAATTCAGATACGTTTATCGTAAGGTATTCTATAAAAGAAGCAAACTCATCCTTGTCTTTGACAGCAAAATCAAAATACGATGAAAAAGTAGAATAGCCTTTACGCGTAACGAGATTATTGATGCGGCGTTTCATCTGTGCTTCTTTATATAAATCAAGATCAATTCCGGTCTTGCTTTTCAGCTTTTGTTTAAAAGCGATCCAATCACGTTCATCCACTTGACTGATCCCTCCTTCTAGATTATTTTTTAAAGTATATATCGGCACGCCCCATGTTTCATCGATCTGCAGTGCCTGTTCCCTCTTTTTCGCATCCATGCGTTTTCATCCTCACACTATACATTATAAAACTAATGTAATTTTATCATAAAACATCTGTGAAGGATAGAATGATGCTCCTATTTTGAGGAATTTTTTTAAAGGATAGCTGAATCGTTACACCAATAGCGCCTATTTATTCTGATAATGGCTGAAGCTGCCAATGGATACAGCAGAGAATTCGCCTTTCAGTCCGCCAAAAAACATTTTTGTTCCCAAGGCCGGGGAAAATTCAGGCATTATTTGCGCAAATACATCCGGGTCTATATTTAAATTTCGCACCTGAATCATATCAACAGAAACACTGCGCAAAAATTTGCGCCATGCGGCAGCCTCGGTCTTACTGTCATTAAAGCCCGGAAAATAAAGCATGTTAAGCGATACATATACATTTTTTTTCTTTGCATACCTGATAGAGTCAATAACATCTTCCAATTCATAATTACAGCGATAATAAGCTTTATAATTTTCCGATACGGCACTTATTATACTGACACGCATACTGTTAAGTCCCGCATCCGCAAGTCTGGCAATGCCGTCTGTAAAACCGGCGTTAGTATTTATATTTATCTGGCCTTTATCCGTGCGTGCTCTTATCATTTTCAGGGCAGGAACTATATTATCCGCTGCCAATGACGGCTCACCCTCACAGCCTTGTCCGAAACTTACTATGGCATCAGCTGCTCTGGAAAGATGATAGCTTCCTATTTGTGCAATTTCATCAGGCGACGGACTAAAATCAATACGGCTTTGCGGTGACGGACAGCATTCTGCCGCCTGCAGTGATATGCAGCCCAGACAGGCCGCATTGCAGACAGGCGACACCGGTATACCGGCTTCCCATCTTCCGTAAAAAAGATTCTGTGCCGTACAGCAATGCCATTGCAGTGAACAATTTGCCAAATGCTCCACCAAACGATTGCCGGGAACATCACGCTTGACTTTATTTATCAATTCCGGCAGATTATCCGTATTATAACGTGCGGGATCCCATTTACTATTTTCATCAGTATAAATTGCGGCCGCGTACATTTCATCCTTATACAATGCCACCGCCGTATAACCATATAGGGGAAGTGTCTGCGCAGCCTCAGTTTTCTGGAAAGCAGGCATATAAATTCTTGTATAACCCGCCGGTAGAAGTGCTGCCACTGCCTGCCCTGATACGGGGAGAAGTTCACCGTCTTTTTCTCCCACCGGCATCCGATCCGGCAGATACATCAGGTCGGCACTTTCCGGCAGAGGTATCAGATCTTCCCTTCTGAGCGGTATATTTTGATTACCGCTCCTGCCTGCGGCACTTACACCCGGTGCATCGAAAATTTCACCTTCCTCGTCAGCGTACAGAAGTGTTATTTTCGTTTTACTCATCACATTTTGCCTCACTCAAAGCATTCCTTACAGTTTTTTTCTTTTCCTTGCGCGGATTATATTTGTTCATTGCCTTATCAACAGACTCCGTAATTATACATTCAACAGCAGGAATCAGTGTATCAAAGGCCTTTTCCACAGCATTTTGATCTTCGTCTGAAAATTTTGAAAGAACATGATCATTCACTTTCCAATTCGGCAAAGGGCGCCCTATACCTATCCGGACATGAATAAATTCACTGCTTTTTATACACGATATTATCGATTTTATTCCGTTATGGCCGCCGGAGCTTCCTTTTACCCTTATTCTGATCATCCCCGCAGGCAAATCCATATCATCGTGAACGACAATAAGATCTGCCGGAGATATTTTATACCAGTTGAGTGCCGGTGCAATTGCATTTCCGCTCAGATTCATATAAGTCATCGGTTTCAGCAAAAGCACTTTTTCCGCTCCGATCATCGCTGTTGCCAGACTACCATTGAATCTTTCCTGCCAAACGCCTGCCGATAATTTTTTGGCTAACGCATCTATAAACATAAACCCTACATTGTGTTTCGTTTTTTCATATTCTTTGCCCGGATTACCAAGCCCGGCTATTATTTTCACCGTATTACTCCTCCTGCATGACGGTTTCTCAGCCGCTGCCAAATCATATAATTTAATCGTTGTCAAAAAATTTCCCCATTGATTCAGTCACATCAAAAATAGACATATAGAAAAAACTGCGCCTGTAAAGTTCCGCGACCGTAAACAGCCTTATTTTAAACCAATATCTGCTTTTATCCCTTTTTTCCAAAGCGGCTATCATATCTACCGGCACATTTTCCAATAAAACCTTTTTCATATTCTGCTTTATTTTTTCCTGTGTTCTTTTATCCAAAAAATGGATTATATCAGTTTCAGCATTCTTCCCCAGACCTTTATCCTGTATTATGCGCCCATATTCTTCATTCGTCTGTTGAAGATGCAATTTATCATCTTTGTAAGAATAAATGGCTAATGCTCCCATTATTTTTTCCAGCAGCTGACTGCCAAGAACGTTTTCTTGTATCAGTGCGCTTATATCTATTGGCATATAATTATCATCAGACAAATAATTATTTATAGCATAATCAATGCTTTTCGGATTGCCTATAAGCTCTTCAAAAGCGCTTTGTTCCATAGGCCGATGGTAAAAAAATCCCTGTGCATAAGTACAGCCGATCTTACGCAGAAAATCCACCTGTTCCTGCTTTTCGACGCCTTCCGTTATGATGATCATATTAAGCCAGCGCCCCATATAGACCACTGCCTGGATAATGTCCTTGCCTTTTTTATTTTCTGTTTCCAAAAAGCGCATATCAAGTTTTAATATATTCGCTTTTATATCCTTTAATATATTCAAAGATGAATATCCGCTGCCAAAATCATCTATCAATACTATAAATCCATAATCCATGAGCTTAGCCGATAAATTTATTATCTCCTCAGATTTATCGATATAAGCACTTTCTGTGATCTCCAACTCCAATAGCTGCGGATTTACCGCATACTTTTCCACCAATCCTGTCAATACCAAATAGACATCCATATTAGTTATATCTGTGCGTGAAATATTAACAGATATAGGTACTACATTTTCGCCTGAAGCTATACGTGTTTTCAGCCATTGCACTGTTTTTTCCCATATGTGGGTATCAAGTTTTTCTATAAAACCGTTTTTTTCAAACAGCGGAATAAACACCCCCGGCATAATCATTCCCTTTTTAGGATGCCACCAGCGGACAAGTACCTCCGCTCCTGCGATTTTTCCATTGTTCATATTGCATTTAGGCTGAAAATACAGTTTGAATTCACCGTCACTGAGAGCCTGCTCTGCAATCCCCAGCAATTCCTGCTCCTCAAGCATTTTCCCTCTTACACTGTCATTGAAAACAGCCACATGCTGAAAGTAATTCCGTTTTATTGAACGTAAAGCGAAAATAGCCCAATCGCACAGAAAGCTGACCGCTGTATTTTTCTCGGCAGGACAAATACCGATGGCCGGAACAAGTTTCATCGGCAAGGGTGCTTCAGCAAAAATCGCAAAAATATTTTTTGTTGTCTTTCTTCCAAACATACAGCAAATATATCACCGCTTATACGGCCGATAACAGCCTCACCTTCTAAACTGTTTTTCAAATGTCCTGCTAAATAATGCAGGATTTCATCACCGATTTTATTGCCATATAAGGCATTAATAAAGCTGAATTTTTCTATATCTATACAAATTATTATATAGTTAACTCTTTTTTGCAGCAGCTCTGCCGTTTTTCTGTAAAAAGTACTCTTGTTATAGATCTGCGTCAATACATCATTTTCTTTGTGATATTCTAATTGTTTCTTATGATATTCTAATTGTTCTTTGAGTGCTTTTATTTGCGAACAAAGATCTGTTTCCTCGTCTGGCATTTCCTATACTCCTTCCTTTTAAAAGCTCTTTGCAACGCATTCATGCCCAAGTTTTTATTTATAGGCGCAGTATCTATGACAAACGTCTGCCGCAGATGTACTGCAAAAGCAGCATTAGGCAAAACGGACAGCTATCGACTGCATAATTTGCCGGCAGATAAAAAAAATAAAAATCTCCATTCAACAGTTGAAAGTGCTTCTTACCTCTACATATTTCAGCCGATTAAAATAAAATATGCGAAAACAATTACTCCTAAAATGATTCGGTACCAGCCAAAAGCTTTAAAATCATTTTTCTTTATATACCGCAGCAAAAATTTTATGGAGGCGATGGAAACAACGAAAGCAACTGCCATTCCCACAAGTAAGATAACAACCTCTTCCAATGAATAGTTCAGTCCGAATTTTACCATCTTTAATAGACTGGCACCAAACATAACAGGGATAGCCAGAAAAAAAGTGAATTCAGCGGCTATATAACGTGAAGCACCGAAAATAATCCCGCCCAGTATAGTGGCACCTGATCGTGACGTCCCGGGGACCAGTGCCAGCACCTGAAAAACACCGATGATAAATGCGGTCTTATAATCAAGTTCTTCCAGAGTATTTATACGCGGCTGTCTATTTTTATTGCAATTTTCCACTGCTATGAACAAGATTCCGTAAAGAATAAGTGTAAAAGCCACCACATGAGAATTCATAAAATGCGCTTCCATATAATTATTAAAAAGCAGTCCGACGACACTTGCCGGTATACATGCAAAAATCACTTTCAGCCACAGAGAAATCGTCTGCGTTTTTTCAATTGCAGTTTTACTGGCGGCAAGCGGATTGAGTTTTTTAAAATTAAGGACAACAACTGCCATGATGGCTCCAAGCTGAATGACCACCAGAAACATATCCATAAACTTAGGATCTACCGGCATTTTTATAAATTCATTGACAAGAATCATATGACCTGTACTGCTTATTGGCAGCCATTCGGTAAGACCCTCAACAACTCCTAAAAGGATTGCTTCCATTATTATCATAAAGTCCAAAGTTTTCCGTTCCTCCTCACAAATTTCAAGCCTATGGAGCAGTGCTTTATTCTCCAGACGATCTGCTGAAATTTGCATAATAATCACTGCAGTTCAAATGCCGCAGGATGTTTTTCCTACTGCACTTTTCAAAAAGGGCCTTTCCTAAAGGAAAGGCCTGAAAATCAGTACATATAACACATTTATCAAACCTTTGTCTGAACAGCATCAGCCATATCAAACAACTTACTTACAGAGGTTTGTGTATAAATGCGTGCGATAGCTTCCCCAATTGCCGGTGCCATAGACAATGATATTATCTTGCTGGAATGCTTGTCTTTTGGCAGCGGTATAGTGTTAGTGATAACCAACTCATCTATAGGTGAATCATCAATGCGCTGAATAGCAGGATCACTCAAAATTCCGTGTGTACAGCAGGCATGGATCGATTTTACTCCCCGCTGTTTCAAAGCTTTAGCTCCTTCGCACAAAGAGCCTGCTGTATCGACTATATCGTCAATTATTATAGCATTTTTATCTTTTACCTCACCGATCAGACTCATGACTTCGGCTTTTCCCGGCATTGGCCGCCTCTTTTCGATAATGGCAATAGGTGCACCCAGTCTGTCGGCAAGGCTGCGGGCGCGTGTTACACCACCCAAGTCCGGTGAGACAACTACAATATCAGAAAGATTTTTTCCGTGGACATATTTTGCAAGTACCGGTGCCGCCGCCAGATGATCAACAGGAATATCAAAAAAGCCTTGAATTTGTCCCGCATGCAGATCGACAGTAACCACTCTGTTGACACCCGCAGTCGTCATAAGATCAGCAACCAGTTTTGCGGAAATAGGTTCACGTCCACGCGTTTTTCTGTCTTGACGGGCATAAGCATAATATGGCACTACCGCCGTAATATTGCGTGCTGATGCTCTTTTACAGGCATCGACCATTATGAGCAGTTCCATAAGGCTGTCATTTACGGGCTGACTGGTCGGCTGAATAATAAACACGTCCTTGCCGCGTATGCTTTCGCTGATCATAACCTGTGTTTCACCATTGTTAAAATGCCCAACAAACGCATGGCATAACTCGACACCAATATAATCGACTACCTCTTGTGCCAGCTGCGGATTGGCATTACCGGTAAGAATACATAGTTTGTCTGTGTCCAAAATCATTAATTTTCCTCCTGCAATTCATATGCATAAATAATTTTTTTATTATAAAAGGACATATTGTCCTTTATAAACATTTCTATTCTCTTTTATCCCGCCATTTAGCAATATTAGTCTGACGTGCTCTGCCTACGGCAAGTTCTCCCGCCGGCACATCTTTCGTAATGGTAGAGCCGGCACCTATATAGGAACCCTTTCCTACTTTAACCGGAGCCACCAGATTGGAATTACAGCCGACAAAAGCATTATCCTCTATGGTTGTTCTGTATTTTTTCTTACCGTCATAATTTACAGTGATACAGCCGCAGCCCATATTTACACCTGTTCCAATATCACTGTCGCCGATATAACTCAAATGGGGCAGCTTTGTTCCTTCTCCAATATTGGAATTCTTGACTTCTACAAAATTACCGATATGTGCTCTGTCAGCAATCTTTGTATTTGGCCGCAAATGCACATACGGTCCCATCGTAACATCCGCCCCGATCTCGCATTGATGTGCATAAGTAAAAGATATCACAGAACCGCTTCCTATGCTGGTATCACAAAAACGGCTGCATGGCCCTATTTCACATTCAGCACCGACTACAGAATCTCCTTCTATCCATGTCGAAGGATATATTATCGTGTCCCGGCCAATTTTGACGTCGCTGTCTACGTAGGTAGTGTCAGGATCCATTATTGTAACACCATCTGCCATAAGCTGTCTATTTTTCCTCTGGTGCAATATTTTTTCGGCCTGAGATAGCTGTTCGCGCGAATTTATTCCCAACGTGGCTTTATAGCTTTCAGCGGCAACAGCCGTTACTTTCTTCCCTTCTGCATGAATTATTTCCAAAACATCCGGCAGATAATATTCGCCCTGGGCATTATCGTGTCCGACTTTGCACAATGCAGCGAAAAGTTCCCCTGCATTAAAGCAGTAAATTCCCGTGTTCACTTCAGTCACTGCTTTTTCCGCAATGCTTGCATCTTTGTGTTCAACAATCTTTTTAAACTCTCCGCCAAAAGTCCGGATTATACGACCATAGCCTGTAGGATCAGGCATAACAGCCGTCAGTACAGAAGCCTGTGCTTCTTCTTTCTGGTGCATTTCATAAAAATTACGCAGGATCTTAGCCGTAAGCAGGGGCGTATCGCCGCACAATACCATTACCGTATCATTTTTGTCGATCATTGGTTCTGCCTGACGCACAGCATGTCCTGTTCCCAGCTGTTCCTCCTGAACAACTATCCGCACGCTGTCTCCCACAGCCTGTTCTACTTTTTCACGCCCGAAACCGACAACAACGACGTTATTTTTGGCGCCTGCACCGTTTGCCGCATCAATGACATGCTGCAGCATTGTTTTCCCGCCCACTCGATGCAGCACCTTGGGTAAAGACGAATTCATCCGCGTTCCCTTACCGGCTGCCAGTATTATAGTAGAAAATTTTTCTGCGCTCAATTGTTTTCACTTTCTCCTTCTATATTTTCCATATCCTGTTTTATATCTTTCATACTCTTCAGCAGTGTCTGTTCTGATTTTTCCATATGCTTTTCCGCTGCCTTCTGAGCATCCATGACATTCCCCTGCGCAATAGTATCCACGATACGTCTGTGCTCCTCAAGCGTTTCACGCAGCCGCCCCGGATAGGACATCGATTTTGTACGAAAACTGGTGAGCTGTTCACGCAAATTGGATATTATACCTACCAATCGATTATTGCGGCTTGCTTTATAAAGTAAATCATGAAATTTGGTATCCACTTCAACAATTTTATTCATATCGTTTTCTTCAATATATTCGCCGATTTGAACCAAAAGCCGCTGCAATTCTTCCAGCTCGTCCTCTGAAATTCTTTCCGCAGCCAAACCGCTGGCCAGTGAATCGAGCGCCGTGCGTATTTCAAAAACCTCATTGACATCACGAATGGACAAATTGGCCACATAAGTGCCTCGGCGCGGCATCATTATCACATAGCCTTCCAGCTCCAGCTTTCTGATAGCCTCACGCACCGGTGTACGACTGACGCCAAGCTGCTCAGCCAGGTGTATTTCCATAAGACGCTGACCCGGTTTTAATATTCCGGTCCGTATAGCATTTCTTAAGGTTTCAAAAACAACCTCACGCAGCGGCTGATAGCTGTCCAGCTTTATCGGCATGAGCTTCTTGCTGTTTCCCATAACAACTTCCCCCTATTTATCCGCACTCGCCGGTACTGCCTCATATACTTCCAACTCTTCATACTCACGGCGCATTTTAACTGCAATGCGTCGTGCGGCTGCCGCATCCCCGCATACAGCAAAAATACTTGGCCCGCTGCCCGACATCAAAGCTGCTTTGGCACCATACAAGCAAAGCTTTTCTTTGTAAACCGCCAGCTGCGGATAGGTTCCAATAGTGACGCTTTCAAGAACATTACCCAGTGAACCGCAAATTCCATCAAGATTTTTTTTAGCCAATTCCCCCATCATCAGATTGCTGTCCGGATGTTTTTTTACCAGCTGCTCCCTGTAATTTTTATACACCCATGCTGTAGATATTCCCAGTTTCGGCTTTATAAGAACAAACGCACAGTTTGGCAGTGATGCTGTCGGAGAAATCTTTTCACCTCTGCCTTTAGCCAGCATTGTCCCTCCGACTACACAAAAGGGAACATCTGATCCCAGCTCAGCTGCCAATACACAAAGTTCCCTCGCCGACAGAGCAAGATCAAAAAGATCGTTCATACCGCGCAGCACAGCCGCTGCATCAGTACTTCCGCCGGCTAGTCCTGCCGCCACAGGAATATTTTTTTCCAGAGATATTTTCACGCCACAGCTTATATTATAAGTACGTAAAAATAATTCGGCAGCTTTATAAATCAAATTATCTTTTTTATCTGACACGCCTTCTACAACACAATCAAGTATTATATCGCAAATATCAATTTTTTCAATTGTGAGTTTATCACTAAGATTTATTGACTGCATGATCATTTCAACCTCATGATAACCATCATCTCTTCTGCCGAGAATATCAAGTGTCAGATTGATTTTCCCATTTGCTGTAATTGTAATCAAAATTTTCCACTCATCCTATGATAAAATCCCTTTTCAGGCAAAACTTATTCTCCATCGAAATACATTGTTTTTCCATGCAACTATGCACATGTATATGCTTCCTATGAAAGAAAATACAATAAGATTGTAACAATTTTTTATTCAAACAGCAATAGTTTGAGTCTTTCTTCTTGACATTATTGGTAATAAATCGCATAATTGAGGTGAAATTAATAATTTAATTTATTAAATTTATTGTTCATAATTATGTTAAATTTATAAATTCAGAATAATAGTATTCTATTATTCCCCAAGTTCAGATACAGTTGTTTTATCCGGGGATAAAAGCTTATTTATCAGTGGTTTCGTTAAATTTTGCATTTTTCGCCATATGCTTCAAAATTTATCGAAACCACTGATTTTATTATAATCGAAGGAGCTATTTCCATGTCTCTGCATACCATCTCACTGGTCGATATAAGCAATGATGCCACGGCAGATCAATTTACAGCTATTATACAATCTGTCATCGGCGCGAAAATAATAGCATTCGACGCATCTGTTCCTGCCCTGATTGTCAGTTGTTCAGACAATGATCTTGCCGCTGTCGTAGAGCTTCTGCAAAATTCCGGATATTGTGTAGGCGCTCTGCCCAGAGTTCGTTTTTATACTATCAAATATCCGCTGCAAATATTGCTGATTTCTATAACAGCTTTACTTTTTCTAATATATCTGAACCTTGCACAGGCTGCAGCATTGCCTCTGCCTGTGATCATAGATCCCGTTCATGATCAGGGTGCATTTATTACTGCCCGTTTTTTCATTATCATATTTATTATGCTGATCAATATCCAATATTTTTTCGGCAGCACGAAAGGCCCCGCCGGTCTTTTAAGTCCTGACCTATTGATATGTACCGGTATCATAATAGTATTTTTACTTGGTCTATATGAAACTATTCCTGTATTCATGGGCATAAACCCCTCTGCCGGCAATTTCTACGGGGAAACATCGTGCCTCATCATTGTTCTTGCAACTGCTCTTAAAGTATGTGAAACCAGCCATATAGAAAGGTTAACTGATTCTTTGCGCCAAGATGCTGATTTTCCTGCCTCTGCTGCTGTACTTGATCTTGATACTGACGAAGAAAAACAAGTTTCTTCATCTCACCTGCAGCCGGATGATATTGTAACGATTAAAACAGGACAGACGATTCCCGCCGATGGGGAGATTTCCTGGGGAGAGGGCAGTGTTGATGAATCGAAGCTTACCGGCAGTTTTGACCTTATTGATAAAGCTCCCGGTGATAAAGTATTCCTTGGAACGATAAACACAAAGGGGACTTTTCATTATCGCGTATCGGCAGCTGTGAACGAGTCCGTATTGCTGCAGCTTACAAAATTGCAAAAAACAGCTGCAAATATGAATACGGATATCGAACATACTACAATAAAAATAGTGAGAGCATCTGCTGTTTTTACTATTTTTTCCAGTCTTTTTGCTGCTGCTCTGGCTATTTACATAAAAGAATCACCTGCATTTATCTTTTCTGTTCTTGCATCAATTCTAGTTGCGGGCTATCCACCGTCTGTCATCAGCTCTGCACGCATCCCTTTTTTATCGGCTGCAAGGCAATGGTATACCTGTGGCATCTTTTTCAAAAATATAAGAATCATTGAACAGATATATCATATAGACACCGTCATACTTGGCAAAACAGGCATACTTACCGAAGGGATGCCTGCTGTTGCTGCTCTGCAGGCAGAAGGCATAACTCCCAAAGTTCTGTTATCTCTCGCGGCAAGCACAGAAAAAGATCTCAAACACACGCTGTCTAAAGCATTACTCGCCTCATCCGTAAAAAATCAGGCTCATCTTCAAAGGATATCTTCCTCACAGTTGATAGAAGGCAGCGGCGCAGAAGCGCTTGTCAACGGAGATATAGTCCGTGTAGGCAAAGCTTCATGGCTAAAGGAAGAAGGCATCAATATCAGCAATGAACTTCAAATGAAGGGGTTTCAAATTTCCAAGGAGGGAAGCACTCCTATTTATATTGCTTTAAGAAAATACTGTCACGGTGTTTTGACAATGACGGATTCTATAAAATATGGCAGTAAGACAGCTCTTGCCCATCTGCACAACATGAAAATAAATACAATGCTTTTCACCGGTGATAATAAAAATACCGCCAAATATATCGCGGACCAGCTGTCTATAACTCAATATAAAGCTGAGCTGCTCCCAGATGATAAGGCACAGGAAATTGAACTGCTGCATACACACGGACTTACTGTAGCTGCCGTTGGCAATGCCGACAATGATTTACCGATGCTGAGGGCAGCAGATATAGGGATATTCCTAGACCACAATGTAAATCCAGCCGCAGTTTCCGCTGCTGACATAATATACCCAGGCGGCAGCTTGCAGCGTGTAGCTGAAACAATCAAATTTTGCAGATATATGATGAAGCATATACATTGTAAACTTATTTGTGTTGCTGTTTTCTTTTTTCTGGTGCTTGCCAGCATATTTATTTTTCCTTATTATTTGGGTTCAGCTGAATTCTTTCCTGCTGCTGCCGCCACTGCCATGACTTTGCTGGGATTCTTAGTAATCAAAATCCCTCTTTTCCTGCATAAGCTTTAAGTTACTCACATCCACAGATGATTTATTTTTCAATATCCAACGGACTGATCCTGCCCGTTAGAATAACTACTTTATCATTATTTCAGGAGGTCTTTATTATGTTGAAAATCTATATTGACGGTATGATGTGTGAACACTGCATATCCTATATCAAAGCAGCCTTGGGTGATCTTGAAGGAATGCATGAAATACGAGAAATAAGTCTGAAAGATAAGTATGCGCTCGTCAGCTGCAGTACTGATGAAGATATTTTGCGTAATGCTATCAAAGATGAAGGATATAGCGTTACTAAAATAGAACAGTGTTAGTAATACAAAATTTTCAGCAAAGGGATTTTATTTTCATGAAAAAGATATTATTGTTTCTGTTTCTTGTCCTGTTTTATGTTCCTACGAGTGCACATGCCGAAATTCGCCAGACAGAAAGCGGCAATGTCGTTGCCAGAGAAAGTGCTTTCACCTATATGCAGGCTCCGGAGCCGCTGTCCGATGCAGCATCAGCCGGTACGAATAAACCATCTTCAGTTAAGCCTGAAAATATTTTTTCTGTTTACGTAAAAACAACACGTTTTTATAATCGCAGTAAAACACATTATCGTTTACTCAGAGAATTGTCTCTTACCTCTCATACTGAGTCTGTTGATTTATTATTTGATAAAGATCAATTGCCCAAAATAGAATATACCAAGGACGGTTCAACTAAAACGCTGCCCCTGAAAAAAGTCACTTATACCAATTCTTATTTCATGTCATTTAAAGTTACGCCTGATTTATTAACTCCGCTTTATGATGCCGACAAAGTGGAAGTAGTATTTCCAGAAATAGTGAACGGCAGCAATGTGGGCTATACCAAAGACAAGAAGGGTAATAAAAAACCACATTACCAAAAAAAAGACTTAAAGAAGGATTCTATATTAACTGAGCAGCGTTATGAACTTCCCAAAAACCTTATAGCCGAATGGCAGCTTGTATTATCTTCCGATTTAACTCCTGGTACTGTCGAAGATACTCTCCAATAGAAATGTATTCCTGTACCTGACATTTCGTACAGAAAATAAATTAAAAAGAATCATGCGTTATGCATGATTCTTTTTAATTTATTTTCTGTATTTTTGATATATCTTTAACTTTGGCTGCTACTTCCAGGATTTTTTCCATAGAACTGCCTAGTGATGCCTCCACTGCCGCTATGACAGCCCCTTCCAAAACAGGTGCATCCGCTATGCAGATTTCCTTTTCATGCAATTTTCTTCTGTTCTTTATCATATCTGCACAAATTATCGCACTGCCCAAATCGACAAATAAAATCACGCCGTGCCCTTCATCAACCGCTTCGATAGCACGTTCTACCTTATCAAGATCTATTCCTAAACATCCGTCATCACAGCCCCCCGTTGCCGCAATCGGCTGCCCCGGTTTTCCCATTTCGACAGCTATTTCTCTGATGCCTTCTGCTGCCTTCAGACTATGTGACACTATCACAATTCCTACCATCTACATCCATCCTTATCCGATAAAATGCAAAACTTAGAATTTTTTAAACAGTATTCCGTATCCTCTATCGGCGCAATACATTTTTCTTTATTATACCACAGTCAGCTTCTACATAAAGCATATTTTTGCTTTTATCACTTTATATGTGTATATATCGCTCAGACAGCAAAATCGATTGTTAATATATATTTAATCTGCTAAAATAATATATATTAATATCAGGAGGCTGACATCATGAATTTTAAATTTACCCACAATAATATCAATGTCTTTGATTTAAAAAAATCAATAGCTTTTTATGAAGCAGCGCTCGGACTCAAGGAAGTGCACCGCAAAGAAACTCCCAATTTTACACTTATATACTTAGGTGACGGAAAAAGCACACACGAACTGGAATTGACATGGCTTAAAGATCGCAAAGAAAAATATAATCTGGGGGACAATGAAGTACATCTCGCTTTCACTGTGGATAATTTTGACGAAGCACATAAAATGCATGAAGAAATGGGCTGTATCTGCTATGAAAATAAAGGAATGGGCATCTATTTCATAAGCGATCCTGACGGCTACTGGCTGGAAATTCTTCCCATAAGATAAACGGCAGTAAGTTATCATAAAATGGAAAAGAGAGCATGACGATGAAACACAGCTATTTTATGCAGGCAATCAATGAATTTGACATACCGGGAACTGCTCTGGCACAGGCAGCAGCTTGTGTTCGTTACGATATTGAGCAAGGTTTATCCGGTAATCCCAGCTCTTTAAAAATGCTTAGATCTTATATAGGTCTTCCCACCGGCAATGAAACGGGTGAGTATCTGGCGCTGGATTTTGGCGGTACAAATTTGCGTGCTGCCTTAGTGCATTTAGATGGCAATGGTAATTTCAAAATCAGCAAAAAAGTTGCTAAACCATTAAAGTTTTCCGGTCTGTATGATTTTATCGGTTCCGGTTCCAAGGGCAGTGAGCTTTTTGACTTTATTGCATCTGTCATCGACGAAGCGATCGACGGCGATCGAAAGAAAAAATACTATCTTGGCCACACATTTTCCTTTCCCTCAAGGCAGACAAATATATATAACGCCAGCTTGATGACCTGGACAAAGGAATTTGCCACCAGAGATGTCGAGGGAAAAATAGTCAATGATCTTCTTAAAGAGGCACTGCAGAGACAGAATATCGGCAATGTGGAACCTGTTGCAGTAATAAATGATACAGTAGCCGTACTTCTATCGGCAGCCTATAAATCTGCAGACACTTATATAGGCTCTATCTATGCTACAGGGCATAATACATGTTATTTTGAAAGAAGCACTGATTCAATTCCATCACCTATGATCTTAAATCTTGAAATAGGCAATTTTGATAAATTGTCTGTTAATAAATATGACAGCCATCTTGCCGCTGCCTCAGAATATCCTTATCAGCAGCGCTTGGAAAAAATGGTATCCGGGCGCTATCTTGGTAAATTATTTTCCTACTGTGTTCAGGATATATATGATATGCATACATTACCTGCCTTCATCAGTGAGGACCTTTCTTTTGTTCTGAATGTTTCTGATACAGATTTTTCTCCTGTAGTAAAACTTTTCAAAGCCCGCTCCAATATTGATCTTTCTTTGGAAGATGCCCTATTTATCCAAAAACTGGCTGCATCTATAGTAAATCGTTCAGCCCGCCTCACCGCCGCGACCTATTGCGGTATTTTATGGCACATATTTCCAGATACACTTCCGCCGCACAAAATAGTCATAGATGGTTCACTTTTTGAAAAAATGCCCGGCGTAGAAGGCAGCATGTATAAAGCTCTCAATGAAGTGCTCGGTGCTGATGCTGCCGGGATCACTTTAGCGGCAGAAAACGGCGGCTCCATTTTGGGTGCAGCTATAGCAGCGGCTATGAGCAAAAAAAGACAATGAGGACAGCGAAATGAAACAAGATCTGAGTCTCAGCATAAAACAAAAAATGATCATGACGCCGAGAATGCAGCAGGCCGTAAAAATTCTTCAAATGTCTTCGCAGGAACTTCATGAGACCATTGAACAGGAATACAATGAAAATCCTACTTTGGAATTTGCAGAACCTGCCCCTGATATTTCTGCCGACACTCCCGAAAAACTCAATGCCGAGGATATTAAAAAATTAGCTGAATTTCTTGAAGGCGGCAGCACTGCCCATCACACCGCAGCATCCGGTGAAGGCTATGATTTCAAAAGATTGCCGGCGCCCTGCAAAGACCTTGCCGATAATCTTTATGAACAAGCCGGTATGACTTTCAGCAGCGAGCAGGAACATCGCATCGCTGATTATATCATAGGCTGCATCGATGAAAAAGGCTATCTTACAATTTCTGCGGAAGAAATAGCAGCTCTCACCAAAACAGAACTGCAGTCGGTAAAAAACATTCTCAGTATCATTCAAACCTTTGAACCAGCCGGCATAGGCGCCCGTGATCTGTCAGAATGTCTGCGTCTTCAAGCCTGCAGCCTTGGTCTTTATAATGGTCTTGTAGCTGTTATCATCGACAAGTATCTTCACAATCTTGCCAAAAATCAGTTGAAATTAATAGCTGAAAAAGAAAACTGCCCCATTATCGACGTGCAAAATGCCGCTGATACAATAAAACAGTTCGATCCTAAACCGGGTGCAGCATACGGCAATGAAGAAATAGAACATATAATCCCCGATGTTACTGTCCGAAAAATTGATGATAAATATATCATTTTTGTAAATGAATACACCGTTCCCAGTCTGCGTATCAGTGATCTTTACCGCAATACACACAGTATGGACAAACAAACAAAAAAATATGTTGAGCAGCGTGTCAACTCAGCTATATGGCTGATAAACAGCATAGAGCAGCGCAGACAAACCCTTTATAATGTGGCCTCCCAGATCGTTTTCCATCAGAAAACCTTTTTTGACAAGGGTTCCTCTTATCTGCGTCCTCTGTCTATGAAAACGATAGCAGAAATATTAAATATACATGAGTCTACGGTAAGCCGGGCCATAGCCAATAAATATATGGAAACACCGCACGGCATTATAGGCATAAGAAAATTTTTTACTGCTAACGTCGTATCTAAACCCACCGGTGAAGAAATTATAGCCATACAAATAAAACAGCTTATAAAAGACTTTATTAATAACGAAGACATTACCAAACCATTGAGCGATCAGAAAATATGTGACTTACTGAAAAAACAAGGTATAGATATATCTCGCCGAACAGTTATGAAATATCGTGAACAGCTTGGTTATCAGTCATCTCCCAGCAGAAAACAATATAAATAAAAACAATGCCGGATAAACACATCCGGCATTGTTTTTATTTATTGAGGTCATTTATAGCTTTCCATAAAACCATCCAAATCATCCGCTGCTTTTGTAATATGACCAAGAGTGGCCGTTATCTCCTCTGTTGAGGCAGCCTGCTCTTCACTGATCGCCGCTACCGTTTCTATCGACTTGAATATCTCAGCCACTGCATGATTCATTTCTTCCAGAATAGAATTAATCTGCTCAGTCGCAGTCTTGGACTGATCAGCAAGCTTACGTACTTCCTCGGCAACAACAGCAAAACCTCTGCCATGCTCACCGGCTCTTGCCGCTTCTATAGCTGCATTCAATCCGAGCAAATTTGTCTGCTGTGCAATATTATTGATAAACTCAATAACTTTTGCGGTTTCACCGCTTTTTCTCTTCAGATTGGTTGCCTCTGTTATCGAACCCTGCCCTGATTTTGCCAGCTCACTGGCACTGTTTGCCACCTGTTCTATTGATTGATAGGCCACCTGCGCGGACTTGGCCACATCCTGAACAGCTTTCAGCAGTTCAACATTTGACTTCATATCTATGCCGCTACTGACTGTGCCGATTACTTTATTATCAATTCCGTAAATCGGAGAAAAAATTGCTCTTATTGGCACACCATACACATGTTCTTCCGTATCTTCCTCTACGATTGATCTGCTGTTTATACTCTTCTCAATAGCTGTTGTGATTGGTTTTCCCGGTTCAATATCTATGTCAAATTTTTTGCCTTTTTCATAGCTTATATATTTTTCATGATCGGTAAGCGCCACGACCAAATCTTCACGAACAATATTTTTAATATATGGCATAACCACTTTAAATGCATTCAAAATATCTTCATTTGTCTTTATATTTTCCGGATAATTCATTACGATTTGACATCCTCTCTACACAAGTCCCTTATCAATACACAAACTGCTGAATAACACAATTATCGTCTCTTGATTGTAATTTATTCATACAAAAAAGTCAATTTTTTATATTTTTAATACGAAATGATTCTTTTTTTCTCCTTTCATGCATATCCCTAAAAAAGTTATTTTATTCACAAACAAGCGTCATGTGGCTTACTCTTATCAAATCTATTTAAAATGGCATAAAATAGGGCTTTGTGGTATAGCGATATGTATTAAGAGTATGCATTAATACGCATGTTTATGTATTTATTTTTGACGAATTTTTGACGGAAGAAACCAACAATGAAAAGAATAACTGTATCAATCTCAGCTATCATTATCTTTGCCGCTGGATTTATGCTTGGCTGCAACAACAGCAGTAAATCAGCAGCTATTAACAATGTTGAAGCACAATCGGCGCTCCCTGCAGCTATAAATCATCCAAACACAGTGAACGCTGCTAGGAAGTTGCATTCAGTCCCGGCGGCGGAGCGACGGATACCGTCGTAAAAACCATAGGAGAAGCCAAAAGTAGTATTCGGGTACAAGCTATATTCGTTTACCTCTGCACCGATCGCAAAGGCACTTGTGAATGCGCAGAAGCGCGATATAAATGTCAGAATTATTCTGGATAAATCGCAGGAAACTGAAAAATATTCTTCAGCTAAATTTTTCGCAGATAATAAAATCCCACTGAAGATTGATCATGATTTCCAGATTGCGCACAGCAAGATCATGATTATCGACGATATCAACATTGTCACCGACTCATTTAATTTTACTAAATCGGCTGAAAGTAAAAATGCCGAAAATATTTTGGTAATCAGGGGCAATAAAGACCTGGCTGGATACTATGTGCAAAATTGGCAATGGCGGAATATCAAGGAAAATAAAAGTAAGCCAAGTTAGTCACCGGGCTTACTTTTTTCTCTTAAGAAATAATTTTCCTGATAGATACCACGCAGCTGCTCCCGCGGAGATTCCTAAAAAAGCTCCAGCCAGCACATCGCTTGGGTAATGCATAAAAAGGTATACCCGTGAAAATGCTATGCCAACGGCCAACACAATCATCAGTAAAATCCAGCGGTTTCTTATTCCTCTGACCATAGCGAATGCAGCTGCAAAAGATGAAAATGCATGTGCTGAGGGGAAAGAATAATTATTAGCCGCGGGCATATGAAGGTGTAAGGGTACCCACGGATAATCAATGCAGGGCTTTGATCGCATAACAGTATGTTTCAGTAAATCATCACCGATAATCAAACTAAAAAACAATGCAATGAAAACAGCTATTCCCGTACGCCGGTATTTTCTTATACAGAACAGGATAACCCCAAAAAAAATCCATATTTTTCCTGCATTACCCGACCAAGATAAGCTTTTCATAAAAGGCGTAATCGTACCACTAACCAGATTATTTTGTATCCAGAATATTATATTATGATCTAAAGCCATGAGCCATTCCATTATTATCACTTATCCTATTGCTATTAAATTTTGTATATTATAACATACATTGCTGGGGTACGTCGGTAAAAGTTGTAAATCGGCAGGAAAATTCCTACCGATTTACTTTGAATTTCTAAGTTTTTTCCAATTTGTTACCAGTGACTAACGGATAAATGTTGATATATCAAGCTTTTGTTGACTGCTTATAATTGCTGTTACTCCCTGATTGCTCCCCAAATTTTGAGGTTGATTACTGAAAATATGAGGATAGAAAAATGCCGCTGATTTTGTAGCTACTATACAGTATCAGCGGTATTTGCTCTATACTATTTGGTTGATTGCTTACCCAAAATAGCGTATCAGTAAATTCAAAAATAGAGACAGATACATTTTTGTTTAATTAACCCTATTGTGATTACATAGAGCTTAGATGTATTATTTTTGAATATCTGTTGGTGCAGTATCCTTCAATTTCTTTCTAACTGAATCTGACGTCCAACCTTCTGCATATATATCACTGGCGCCATCTGGCGTAAACTGTGCAGAATTTAGATGTGCTGTACCAGAACCAATTTTAACTTTCCCGTCAGAATCGCGGCCAAGCCACTTATTTTTAAGCTGTGCAATCTTGCCCCGTCTTAATTCTGTTTTTCTATTTTGTGCAAAAAGCCAAGTAAAAGGATAATCCAATTGATATCCATACTTCCACGTTGACATATGGTTACCTCGTGTAAATGTTACCCAATTTATGCCTGTTCCAGGACTATTATTCTGATGCTGTGTCAGATTTTTTTCTCTCTCATTCTGTTTTTCAAGACTTAAATATGGATCCCATTCATCATAAGCAATTTTAACACCAGCCGCTGCATAATAATCAGATAATGCACGCCATTCACCAATTCCCATAGGATCATCAGCACAAGTAGATACCAAAATATTATCATCTGAAATCATGTAATACCAGTTCTGATAATTTTCTTTGTCCAGACCAAAGCCGTTAAAACTAATAGTATCATTTTCCGGCGAACGAGCTGGTGCTCCATTATTTTGAAATGGTTTGTCATAACTATTAGACCACTGGGCACCTACCAATGCAAGACCTGCAAAGAAATTATCTCGTTGCGCAGCCATATTAAGGAGCAACATGCCACCCATGGATTGTCCCGTACCATAAATACGATTTGTATCAATATAGCCTTTATATTTCTCTAAAATATGATCGAGTAGCTCCCATACAGCAGTATTTGCTTCACTGGAAGCCACAACATCATTAGTCGAACGCCGATTATTTTCAATTTGTGGTACAACGATGATAGCTGGATTTTTGGACTGAACAGTGGCTTCTGATAATTTTACGGCTGCCTTAGAGGAAGTTATAGCTGCCATAGGATCCATATCATTTGCACCAGCATGTTCCATGTGTACGACTAATGAAATATGCCCCTTATAATTATTTAATGTTGCCTCATCCGGTACATAGATAGAATACGGTAATTCAAAGTCTTCATATTTCCCCGTATATTCGCTATAGCAATGTGTCGCCTTAAATGCATTCTGTCCTATGTAGTGTATTGTCCATCCACTTTCTGGACCGAATTCCGGTAAAATTATATGAGATTTATCAGTTGTTATTACAGCCCGCATTCTACCCTGATCGTCCTGCTTTTGTGTCATTGTGTAATTTTTAAATTCCTGTTTACTGTCGGTTATCAATCCTTTTTCTCCAGTAATATCATTTTTTTGCACGACTCCAGCCATCATAGAAGTAGTATACGGTAAATTTTGCCCTTTAAGCATATATGTATTATTAAGTTCAATGATAGCATAACGTCCATATTTTGTACCTCCAGTCTTAGATGGTGCTGGCGCATTATTCACATAGACCTTAGTAATTTGACCTTCATTGCCCTGTATATCATCACCATCACGTTCAATAGACTGATCAAATCCATACTCTTGTTCTTGCATTGTAACATAATCATTAATTTTAAACGTATCCTTATGAACTGTTGCCGCATCAATAGATTGATTGTATTCTACGATAATAGCAGAGGGTTTAGCACCTTCAAGATCCACAAATCCATAGGTGTTCACACCAATAATCGCATCATCGGCTGATATGTTAATCGGAGATATAGCCGCATGACTAAGGTTAGGTGTAAAAAAGGTTAAGAGTATTGCTGGAAATATCTTTAAGAGTATCTTTTTTATTTCATTTTTCATGTTCCTCTTCCTTTTCGACTAAGTTATAATCAATTACATTATATTTACTGTTCACTGTAAAATGATATTGAATAATTAGAAAAAAGCTTATAATGATTTTTTCTCAAAAAAATAATCATTACTACACAACCATGTCTATAAAATTTACTACCAAAAATTAAAACCTCGCACTGGATTTTATACCAATACCGAGGTTTTAATTTTAACTGCTTAATATCGTTGTGGTTGCTGATATTGATCTGGAGCTTGCTGTTGGTTTTGTTTTTGATCCTGCTTTTGTTTTTGATCCTGTTGTTGCATAGGTTTTTTGTTGCTATCTTCTTTACATTTTTCTTTTTGTTCTTTTTTTTGTTTTTTCTGAGAAATCGGTTTCTGATTATCTTGAGATTGTTGTATTTGGCTGGGATATTGTTCCTGCGGTGTTGGGGCCGCATTTACAATTGAGGTCCCAAGTATCCCCGTTACCATAGCTGCACCAACTACTAATGTTGATATTTTTTTAATCATTCTTATCACGCTTTCTATAATATAATATTTTATATATTATATTACAATGTGACATTTATATCAATAATTTCATTGTTCATTTTAAAAACCTACCTTCCACATAATTTGTCCGCCGTCGACTTTCCCTTGAGTATCTATATTTGCTTGTAGTTCAATCGCATGGTCTTTATCATAATTACGCCGCAGCGCAACCGGGATATAGACCTTCCCGTCATTGACACCGACACCGGTACCGGCATAATAATTTTTCTTGAGATTTATTTTATACACACCGACCTGATAATCTTTATTATCTGGCTGATCAGCAACGACTGTCCGATCTGTTTTCTCAATAGCTGCAGCTGGTAGTGATGTCGTCAAGATGCCGCCTGCAGGCAAGGTATTCGCTGCGCCCGGCTATTTTCCCGCCCGAAGCAATCAGCTTTGCATAGGCAGTCGTCCGATCTGTCATCAGGCATCCAGAAATTTGATGAATTTATTTACGGTTTTGTCTTCTTTGACAGGCACGATCAGCTTCAGCCGATCTGTCGTGGCAAGACCAAGCTTTGTGCTGCACTGCATAATCTGTTTGACATAGCGTTCCTGCGCTGACAGGTAAGGCGATACCGTTTCATATTTTTCATAACCATTTTTGAGGTAACCAGTGTCACCATATTTTTGGATATGCTGCACAAGTTTCATATACCGACTCCAGGCATTGGTATATATTGCAAGGATGGCCAGATCAAGATTATCCAGCAAATCGATCTGTCCAGCATTGGCAACAACGCGGGTAAATTCGGCTGCGGTATCTTCATCAAACCAGGCAGGCGGTGAAAGCGCATCGCGCGGCAGTTTTATTTTCTTTTCCTGCTGGCGTCTGGCGCTGCGTTTGTTTTTCCCTATTTTTCCGGTCGATATGTCTACAACTTTTCGCGGTCTTCCCGGCATGCTATCACCTCTTTTTAGAATTTTTCATTTCTGGCATTTTTGCGCGAAAAAAGACCAACTGCGGTACTATATTTTCATCTCTGAAACTTTTTCAGGTACCCCCACCGGCCTTAATGATATCAAAGAGAATCCCCTGCATTTTCTTCTTTGACATTTCTGATTTTTTATAGGCTTCATGGATTTCTGCGTGACTTTTATCGCTTAAATAAATGAGATTAGACTGATCATAGGCGCGGTTCTTGTCTTCTGTTACCTCAACAATGTGATGGCTCAGCGTGCCTTTTACAAGTTTATGCTTAACATGCAGCGCGTATAAATCCAGTCCGTTACATTTACGTTTGCAGTTATCTGACAGCAGCTACCACATCTTGCTGTGGTAGCTGCTGAGTCTTTATTGCGGCTGTGTCTGTCATATTCTTTGTGCCGCTGCTTCTGGCATTCGCATTATTCATTGATCTGCAGCTTTCGGCTGCAATGTCCACATATCTTTGTCAGCATACTATCACTACCTCCTGATTGGAATTTGCCCTCAAAATATCACATTATTGTCACATACTTTACTTAAAAGTATAGTAAAGTATCTACAAACAGTAAATGAATCCTTATAATAAGAAAGAGTGATTAACATGTTTAAATTAAAGACAAAAAAATTAGCAGCGTTGCTTCTTTCATCTTTTACGGCAATAACTATCTTAGGAACTACCCTTGTAGAGGCGCATCCAGATGATAATCCGCCGCCTCCACCACGCCACGAAGAAGCGCGCCACCATGATGATGAACATTCTACCGGTGAAGTCACAACAGCTGCGATCGCTGGTGCTGTTGTTGGTGCTGTAATAGCTAAAAACACCTGATTGTTAGTAAAAAAGGAGTAGCGAATATATGTTTAAGTCAAGAAGAAAAAAAGTGACAGCATTTGCGCTATCAGCATTTATGGCAGTTGGTATATTTGGAACAACAATCGTATCAGCACACCCAAATGATAATCCACCTCCTCAGTATTTTGATGAACCGGGACCACCTCCGCCTCCACTACATCATTCCCATAGACATTGGGTTGATGGACATTGGTATCATAATCAATGGATAGATGGACATTGGGAAGATGATCGTCGTTAATTCATCACTAGTTTATATTCTTCATGAGAAAGCGCTGTCATATTATAATGGCAGCGCTTTTTGGGCATAAAAACCTGCTAAGAAAAGTCAATCAGTTTCTTAGCAGGTTAAAAAATTTTTGGATTCAGTTTTTGAGTATAACAAAAAGGCCAATTACTTCCTCATTGTAAAGAAATAAGCGCAAATGCTCAACACCGTTATTTTGGTGTACAGCATCTACGCTTTTATAGTACCAAAAGCACCCTGGAGGATGCCTTCTGTGTTTATTTAAAATCTATTAAATCATCAACAATATTTATTTGAAAATTACTATATAATTTTAGTTTTTTTGTGCATTTATTATAGCCAGTCTGAATTTCTTTGAAAATTGCTTTTTCTAATTCAAACAATGGCAACCTAATCTTGTCCAATGTTTTCTTTTCAGCTGTATCTTCAGCTTCTATATCTGGAGAAGTTTTTTTAAATAAATCTTGACTCGTATATATCTGTTCCCTTAATAAAAAATCATATTGAGCAGTTAGTTTTAGTAAGTTTGGGGTAGATAATCCAAGTACACTTTTTGATTTTAATAAATTTAATAAACTGAGTTTACCATCGGTTATTGCATTATTAATTGATTGCCCGGAATGTAATGGTGTTGGCGTAATTATAGGATTAACCTCTTTACTTAAAAAGTCATCTTTTCTATTTAGCACCTTTACTACATAGTTTCGATAGGTCTCACTCCTTATTAAGTAAAAAAGTAATGGTGCATAAATTTCCTGTAGTCTTTTTTCATATAGAACTCTTGTTTTTTCATCTTTCCATCATAATTTAATTTTCATCCCTTATAAATTTATAATACTAAATTCAAGAAAAGAATGTGTTGTCCTGCAATTGATACCTAAAAAAACGGGTCAAAAAAGGGTCGTCTTTTGTCCTAAAAAGGTCGTAAAAGGGTCGGGAAAAGATCATGAAAAGGTCGCGTTCTGCCCTAAAAGGGTCATTTTGGCAACAACGATTTATCCACAGGTTACTTGAAAAACACGAAAGACAGCTGTATTCGGACCGCTTTCGTCCCGAATACAGCTGTTGCCATGCTCTGTAATGCTTCATCATGTTTAATTCTGCAGCGCTTTATTCCTGAGTGAATCTGGCTTGAAATAAACTCCCATGAATCCCGCTCAAACCACCGGCCCTTGAGGATGATCTGCAACTCATCATCAAGCTGCTGCATTGCTCGATCCACCCTGTTGTCAAACATATCGCTGATTTTTTTAAATAAGGCATAGTTTGTCCTGTCATAAAAGTCCGCTATACTTATGCAATACGTTTGATTGCTAACGGAGTTGATGTACAGACTGTGGCGGCATTGTTAGGTGATAAAGTTAAAACGGTGCTGAATACTTATGTGCACTATACTGATGAAATGAGAGCAAAAGCTAAGGACGATATCAATCGTATTTTTGCGTAAAATTTTTGACGAATTACACAAGAGTGCCTAGATAAAGGCATTTAGAGGACGTATGATATTTTATTCACAAATATACTTGTTATTTTATTCACAATCGTTTATAATAACTTTGTGACAAAAGGTACGTATTTATCGTACCGCACTGCTGCCAATAATTGCAGTTAATCAGATTTTATTCTAGGAGTGGGAAATATGTCAGAAAAAAGACCTCATGTAGTAATTGTAGGCGCCGGATTCGGGGGAATTAAGGCAGCCCAGTTACTCGCTCAGGAAAATGTGGATGTAACATTGATTGACCGCAATAATTTTCATTTATTTCAACCGTTATTGTACCAGGTATCTACCTCTATGCTGTCAATCGACGAAATTGCCTATCCGACAAGAGCATTTTTCCGCAAGCACAAAAATGTCCGTTTCATGCTTGCCCATGTACAGGGTTTTGATGCAGAAAATAAGGAAGTCATCACACCATATAAACGTGTGAAATATGATTACCTTATTCTCGCCGCCGGCTCAACGACCAATTACTTCGGTATGAATAAGCTGGCATACTCTACCTATGGGATGAAAACCTTACGTGAGGCAATTCATATACGCAATCACGTACTCCACATGTTTGAACGTGCCGAACGCGAAGCGGATCCTGAAGTACGCAAGAGAATGCTTACTTTTGTCTGTGTTGGCGGTGGTCCTACCGGAATCGAAGAAGCCGGATCATTATCTGAACTGGTTCATATTGCCATGAAAGATGAGTATCACGGTCTTGACTTAAATGAAGTTTCTATTATTCTTATTGAAGCCACGGACAAGGTTCTGCCTATGATGCCGGAAAATCTTCGCAACGAAACTGTACGTGTCCTCCGTTCAAAAAATGTCGATGTCCGTCTTAACACACAAGTAGTCGACTGTGACGAAAATACACTCACATTGAAAGATGGTACGAGCATCTCGACTAATACAGTAATTTGGGCCGCCGGTGTAAAAGCTGTCCCTGTTATAGAAAAATTTGGTTCTGAAGTGGACCGTGCAGGGCGGGTAGTCGTCGGAAAAACATTACAGATCCCCAATCATCCGGAAGTTTTTGCTATAGGTGACTGTTCCCATTTTGAACAAAGCGGTCGTCCCCTGGCAACCATCGCTCCCGTTGCTACACAGGGTTCTGTCGTGTGTGTTGAAAACATAAAGAAACTTATAAAAGGTAAAACCGATTTAAAAGAATTTGTTTATCACGATGTAGGCAGTATGGCCACAATCGGAAGAGGTCAGGCTGTCATGTTTAAAGGCAGCATTAAAATGAAAGGCTTTTTCGCATGGTGTGCATGGATGCTCATTCATCTAATGAGGTTGGCCGGTACACATACCAACATGACTGTTGCTTTGAAATGGGGCTGGAATCTTTTATCCGGTATCCGTATCGGACGCATAATCACCAATATTCCTGACAATCGTAATGAACAATAACTACCGCCTTTATTTATCTATAATTTTGTACCAAATCGACTTATTCGGTTTGGTACTTTTTATGTTATAATAAATTTAAAAGTTTTTTAAAGGATGTGCTTTTATCTTTGTTTAAGGCAATATTTGCATTCTGCGTTTTTGTTTTGCTTGCATCGCAGTTTTCTTATACCTGTGCCGCTCTTCCTGCACAAAACGTGGCTGATGGTATAACAGTAAAAGAACAGCCCCTCAAAATAAGTATCTTGTGGTCACCTGTTCCCAATGCGGTTCAATATGAGCTTAATATCAGCAATGCGCTCACAGGTCAGCAGATAACTGCTGTACAGTCCATCTACGCGACAGGATACGAATTGGATACAGGACTTTTACCGGAAACTCCCGATCAGCTGCAATGGCAGGTGCGCGGACTGGATTACAACGGCAATCCCATAAGTGATTACAGTCCCTATAAAGCTCTGGGCAATTCTATTATCAACAGCGACAGACCTATTCCCACCACTCAGTTCGATAAAATGGCTTATACTCCGCTTTATCCCGTTTATTCATGGATTCCTTACCTTCATGCCGCAAAATATACTCTACGCATATATTATGACGATGGCAGCAACGTTCCGACACATGACAAATTACTTAATGAATATCAGACCGACGATACATTTGATTTTTATGATCCGGCAGCTTACACACAGGCGGGCAAGTATTATTGGACTGTCCAGGCGCGTGATGCTGATAATAAGCCTATAAGCCGTTGGTCCGCACCATCCTACTTTTCTGTTACCGACAAGAATATAAAGGTAGCCGCATTGGGTGACAGCATAACTCACGGCGGCGGTGCTATCAGCACTCCTCCAGGATATACCATGTACAATTGGCAGACCTATTCCGTCGTACCGATTTTAAACATCGGTTACAGCGGTGATACCACAGGAGCCATGCTGCATCGTTTTTCCAAAGATGTACTGCCTTTCCATCCTCGTATATTAGTCATCATGGGCGGAATAAATGATATACGTGCCGGAATCAGCGCAGATGAAGCTATTCAAAATCTTTCGGCAATACGCAGTTTATGCCTTGACAACAATATAATCCCTGTTATGGTCACTGCCAGTCCCATCTATCCCGAAAAAATGCAGCGTATAGATATCACACCCGCACCTGACTGGCAAAGACAACTTTCCTTATTAAATCATTGGATACTTTCCTATCCCGACTCAATAGACACGTATCTGCTCCTTGCCGATAATCAGGGGCTGCTAAAAAGCAGTTTTACTACTGACGGACTCCATCCTGACGCTGCAGGCAAAAAAATAATCGGCGAAACAATCAGTACGGCGCTGTTAAAAAAATACCCGGTAATCCTCTCTCGGCTATAAATCTTTAAATAAAGAGGCTTAACTGATGGAAAATAATGATGATCTGCAAAATATTGAAAAAGCTATAGAAGCCATTAACAAATTATGCAGCCGCTGCTCTGTCTGCACTCCAGAGTGCCATGTGGCTGCGGCTAAACGGGCCATGGAAGCACTGCGTTACGACCTCCAATCATACAATGAATAATATTCCCGCGAATTCAGAGTCTTAATATTTTTACCGTAAGAAAAACAACATTGTTTTTCGCATCTGCTCCTGATATTTCATCATAAAATTATGATTTCTACAATAAAATTTATGAAATGGCGATAAATATGGATAAATTACATATGCCTACACTTCGCGTCTTAGAAGTTTTTAAGGCAATATATGATAATGAAAAGGGACTTACTTTAACTGAAATTTCACGCAGCACCGGCATAGCAAAAGGTACGCTGCATCCCATAGTTGCAACACTTTTAGAAAAAGAATACCTTGAAAGCAACGGCTCATTTATTTCAATAGGCAGAGGGGCTTTTAAGCTCGGATATTCTTACGCTCATTCGCTCAGCTATCTGTATATACTCAAACCGCATATGCGCGAAATCGTCACTTCCTGTGATGAAATATGCCAGTTGGGCATTTTAGACGGGGAAGATGTTCTTTATATAGAAAAAACTGAACCAAAGCAGGCTATACGTATTGAATCATCTGCCGGAAAAACTATTGCTGCTTATGCCACGGCTCTGGGCAAATGCCTCTTAAGTGGTCTGACCGAGAAAAATATCACCATATTGTATCCGGAAAAGCTCTTTTCTTACACAGCAAACACTGTTGCTAGCAGAACTGGTCTCTTAAAAACTTTGCAAGAGGTTCGGAAAAAAGGGTATGCGCATGAAATCGGCGAGACAAATATAGACATTGAATGTCTTGCCGTTCCTATTAAGATAGAAAATAAAATACAGGCTGCCATCAGTGTCAGTCTGCCTATATTCCGCTCCACACCAGAAAAAATAGAACATATTATAAATGTATTACGATTTCACGAAAGAGCCATCGAAACAGAAATATCTTCTCTACCCGGTGGCATAAAATTATTCTCTGATTAATATCTTATTGTATAATACAAAATAAAATTTTTACTGAACAGATCACTGCACGTCGAGTGGTCTTTTTTTTAGTAATGACAGAAAATTGATACTTAACGAAGTTGTCAAAATATTATCTTGACCTATATTTTATGCTTTGATATAATATGTTTGTAATTATATACGAACTAAGTTTTTATATACTAACAAAAGGAAGTGTCTTGATGAAAGCATTGCATGTAAATGTGGCAGATAATGTCGCAACAACATTAAAGTTTCTGCCAAAAGGCGACATTGCTCTGGACACCGTTCTTCTCCAAGATATAAAGCAGGGTCATAAATTTGCCACGACAGACATTCGCCAAGGGAAAACCATCATTAAATATGGTTCGCATATAGGCGTTGCCGCAAGTGATATAAAAGCAGGTCAGTGGGTGCATATCCACAATCTTGAAAGCGAGCGCGGCCGGGGCGATACCGATTCCAAGGTAAGAAAAATCATACAGAGCCGCCTCATCCATCCCGAGACTGCACACAGTGATAAAAAATATTCGCTTATGGGCTACCGCAGAGGTGATGGCAGTTTTGGTTTTCGTAATCATATCTTAGTAATTCCCAGTGTCCATTGCGCAAACAAAACCGTTGAACAAATAGCTAACTCTATTATTTACAGTGATCTATCCGCCACTCAGGAAACAAACGTAGTTTATGTGACTCATCAGCATGGCTGCAGTGAATTATCCTATGACGCCGCTCAGACAAAATCTGTGATAGTCGGCACAGGCGCAAATCCGAATGTGTATGGTGTTCTGGTAGTGGGACTCGGCTGTGAAGGTGTCCCAGCCGAAGACGTAGCAAAAGAAATCAGTGAACGCGCGCCTTATAAAAAAGTTCACCATCTTGTAATTCAGGAAGTTGGCGGTGTCAATGAAACTATAAAACAAGGTGTGAAAATCGTCAAAAAGATGCTTGCGGAAGCTGTTCAGGGGAAAAAAACCGAAGGTACCCTGGCTGATGTTATTCTCGGTACAGAATGCGGTGGCAGCGACAGTTTTTCAGGACTGAGCGCCAATCCTAGTCTGGGTGCAGTTTCTGATATTGTTATCGAACATGGCGGAAGCGTGATCTTAGCCGAAACTACAGAATTGATCGGTGCCGAACATCTTTTGGCGGAGCGGGCTGAAAATGAAAAAGTAAAAAAAGATATACTTGACACAGTCCGAGGTTTTGAACAGGCTGTTATAGACGCACACGCGGATATTCGTGGTGCCAATCCCAGTCCCGGAAATATTGAGGGTGGACTAAGCAGTATAGAAGAAAAATCATTGGGCTGCATTTATAAAGCAGGCAGCCAGCCGGTAACTGCTGTAAAGGCATATGCCGAACAAATCACAGACAAAGGGCTTACTATGATGAATACTCCGGGCAATGACATTGAACAATTGAGCGGAATGGCCGCGGGCGGCTGCAACATATGCGTATTCACCACGGGGCGCGGAACACCTACCGGCAGTCCTATCGTACCTACTATCAAAGTATCTTCAAATTCTGAAACATTCAGAAAAATGAATGACATGATAGATCTTGATGCCGGTGCTGTCATAACGGGTGAAAAAAACACTTGTGAAATGGGCGAAGAAATATTGGATTTTATCACAGCAGTCAGTAATGGCATGCTGACAAAAGCCGAAATAAATAAACAGAATGATTTTTCTATCTGGCGTCTGGCTACTACAGTTTAAAAAATATAGGGAGGGACTTTTAGATGGATTTACAGTTAAAAGACAAAATAGTTTTTGTTACGGGCGGAGGTAAGGGAATAGGCAGCGGCATCAGTATCGCTCTTGCCAGAGAGGAGGCTGTTCCGATAATTCTTTCCCGCTCAGCAATCACTGCCGATTTCAAAGAAAATTTGGAGAAGTATACCAACAATTATGAATTTATTAAAATTGACTTAAATGAAGCAGATAAAATAAAACCTATTGTTGATGATATCGCGAAAAGACATGGCAGTATTTACGGTATCGTCAATAATGCCGGTGCAAATGATAACAAGGATTTGGAATCTACCTCATGGCAGGAATTTGAAAAAAGTCTGCATGGCAACCTGACCCATTATTACGAGCTTGTCCATTCAGCTGTACAGTATTTGAAAGACAGTCATGGTTCAATCCTAAATATTACTTCAAAAACAGCACTGACAGGTCAAGGCAAAACAAGTGCCTATGCTGCCGCCAAAGGTGCTATTCTTGGGCTGACACGAGAATGGGCTTCAGCTCTAGCAAAGGATCATGTCCGCAGTAATGCTGTGGTAGTCAGCGAATGCTGGACGCCTCTTTATGCGAACTGGATCAAAACCTTTGATGATCCGGAGACCAGAAAAAAAATTATTACCGATAAAATTCCTTACGAACATCGTTTCACCACTATTGAAGAAATTGCTGACATGGCGGTTTTCGTGCTGTCGCCGGTCTCCTCGCATACCACTGCACAGTGGATATTCGTGGACGGCGGTTATGTTCATCTTGATCGGGCCTTGACCTGAAAACGGAGGAAGGAAAAATGGAAAATAAAATAAGCAGCAAAAGTATAAAAATAGCTTTTTGTCTGGTCACTACCTTATTTTTTTTATGGGGTCTGAGTTATGGGCTGCTTGATGTAATGAATAAGAATTTCCAGAACCAGCTCGGCATAACCAAAGCCACTTCCGGACTTTTACAGGCAGCTTATTTCGGCGGATATTTCGTATTTGCCACACCGGCATCGCTGGTAGCAAAAAAGTACGGTTTTAAAGGCGGCATCATTATGGGTTTGTTTTTGTATGCCGTAGGAGCGTTATTGATCATACCGGCAAGTAATGTACACAGTTTTTATATGTTTCTCGGCGCGTTTTTTATTCTTGCCTGCGGTCTTGCCAGTCTGGAAACGAATGCCAATCCATATATAACAAAACTTGGTCACGATGAGGATGCGGCTTTTCGTATAAACGTAGCCCAGAGTTTCAACGGTGTAGGGCAGTTCATCGGCCCGATAATAGGCGGCAGCTTATTTTTGTCTATTGCCAACGGTTCCGATATTGCCGCAAATATGCGCAATGTCCAAATGGTCTATGTCGGAATAGCAGCCATAGTCATATGTTTGCTCATAACTTTTCTGGCAGTAAAACTCCCTGAAGGTTCCGAAATATCCGGGGGTGAAGACGCGGCAAAGGGCAGTGGGACATATGGACAGCTTTTCGGTTACCGTCATTTCCGGCTGGGTGCTATGGCACAATTTTTCTATATTGCAGCACAAGTGGGAGCCGGAGCATTTTTTATAAATTATAGTGTTGAGCATTGGCACGGGTTGTCGGACAGTAAAGCAGCTTATTTTTTCGGTATAGCCTTGATCGCCTTTATGGCAGGCAGAATAGTAACCACTCCATTGATGAAAAAATTCAGTGCCAGTAAAATACTCGGTATATATTCTATAATAAATGTATTTATAATGTTGCTCCTCAACATCACATCGGGCAGCGTAAGCGTATTTTTACTTATTGCTTCTTTTTTCTTCATGTCGATCAGTTTCCCGACTATTTTTGCGTTAAGCATTGTGCATATACCGGAAAATCTCGTAAAAACGGCTTCCAGCATAATCATTATGAGTATCGTTGGTGGTGCTATAATGCCTTTTTTCATGGGACATGTGGCAGATAATTTTGGTACTGCAGCCGGATACCTGCTTTTAGCTCCCTGTTATTTGTTTGTTACATGGTACAGTTTCAAAGGCTGCAGTATCGAACTTGATGCGGCTGAACACCATCAAGTTGAAGTATAAGGAGTGGGCAAAATGCTGGAAATTGTAGACAGTCATTTTCATATCTGGGATTTAAATGTTTTAAATCTGCCCTGGCTTGAAGCTTACCCGTCATTGAAAAAAAACTATACTATGGACAATCTTTGCAAAATCTACGGCAATCATGATGTGCTTTTCAAAGGAGGTGTCTACGTAGAGGTAGACTGTGATAATACCGCAAAAGAAGATGAATTTATATTCAACCTTAATCACCCTCTGATACTCGCCAAAATAATGCGGGCACAGTTATGCAAAAGCATGCGGCTGCCTTTAGGTGTGGCAGGTGTCAGAGAACCGCTTCACACTGTGCAGTCACCGCGTGGGCGCTGCTTGAAAAAAGATTTTATCGAGGGTCTTGAAATTTTGGCGGACAATGATCTGATTTTTGAAAGCTGCAACCGAGTGGAAGAGCTGACAGATCTGCATAAAGCTCTTTCTTCCGTACCTCAGGTAAAGGCAGTTATCAATCATTGCGGCAATATAACAGAATTTAATACCGATTATCAGCAAATCATGAAAAAGCTGGCAAGCCTGCCAAATGTATATTGCAAAGTTTCCGGTTTTCCCACCGGTGATACAGTATTTCTGAAAAAACTGCTTGATTTTCTGACAAGCATTTTCCGTACCTCAAGACTACTCTATGCTTCAAATTTTCCTGTTATCAGTCTTTATTCATCTTTTGATGAACATTTAAACACATTAAGAAAATATTTTAATGATAATGCCGATTTTTTCAGCAAAAATGCAAAGAAACTATATAAAATCAATAAACCTCAGATCAGGGCCAGTGTCATACGCCTTCGGACTGAAAAAGCATCATATTATAAAAAACTGCATGCCTCTCCTTATCCGAGTGTAAATGAAATGATCAGGCAGTGCGGCATAAACCAATACAAAATCTTCAATCGTGATGATCTGCTTTTTTCAATCATGGAATACTGCGGTGATGACTATGAATACGATATGGAAAAGATGGCACATGATCCCGAAACCATACAATGGTGGAAGGAAACAGATCCATGCCAAACACGCATAGAAGGTGCCGCTAAGGATGAATGGTGGGCTGATATGCAGCCCGTATATGATCTAAACAAAAAAATACCAAAGGGAGACTAAAATTTATGGAGTGCAAATATATATGTCCTATTTTAACGTCAATAAATGAATCTGGCAGTGTGATTTATGAGGATATGCACGTACTATATGACGGACTTGTAGAAGCCGGGATAGATGGTGTTTTAAGCGGCGGCAGTGCCGGTGAATTCTATGCCTTTACCTATGATGAAATCAAGTCACTGCTTCTTGATGCCGTAAAATATATCGATCACCGGGTAATTGTCCTTGCCGGCACAGGACGTATGGCTAAATCCGAAACAATCAGTTTGTCAAATGAGGTTCTGTCAGCAGGTGCCGATGCAGCAATCATAGTAGGACCTTATTACAGTGCCTGCAGCCAAGAAGATATATTCGATTACTATGATGATATACTCAACAAAATAAACGGCAATGTTCTCATTTACAATTATGCCGATCGGACAGGCTATGATGTATCCAGCGGCACTATTCTGCGACTCCTGGCAAAGCACAAAAATCTTGTCGGCGTAAAAGATACCCATCCTGTGCTGCGCCATACCCAAAAATATATACAGGATATCAAGCCCAATTATCCCGATTTCAAAATTTTTACCGGATACGACAATAACTGCATTGCCTCCGTAATATCCGGCGGCAACGGCTGCATAGGAGCTATTTCCAATGTTTATCCCAAACTGTGCCATGAAGTTATAGAATCTCTCCGGCAGGAAGATCTTGAACGGATAAAGCAGCTGCAGCGGCAAATAGATAAATATATGAGTTTCTATGAAATTAATTCCACTTTCAATCCTGTTATGAAATGGGCCATGAAGGAAATGCATAAGCCAATGCAGGAATATTGCAAGGAACCCTTGTCTGCGCTGACTGATGAAAACAAAAAAAAATTAAGCGCAGCAGCAGATAAGTTATGGCGCAGATAAATTTGAAATTAGATTGAACAGTAAACACATCATTGATCTTATTTATATGAAGATCGTCCTGCCGGCTAAACTTTTTACTGAATCAAAATTTATAGTTTATTTTATGAACCTTGGCATTTGCATCTGCCAAGGTTCATTTTATGCTTACCTGATGTCGAGGAAGATGTACTGCCCAAATATCTTATGTTCAAAGATTACAAAAATCATGTTGGCTTCTAAAATTTATTGAAAGATCGACTGTACAAAAATCTTTTTCCGTAATCCTATCACATTTTTATAGTACTTCTTCACCGCTGGTCGGAAAACTCTGAATAAAGTCTCTGCTTCGCGCTTCTTTAATTTAAAAGAATATTTTATCTTTGATTGACAAGTATTATTTTATCTGCTAGACTGAAAATGTTTGGCGATGAACAGTATTATTCGGCTGCAAAATAAAGCGAGGCGTGACAGTGAAAGACGCCGCTGAAACCGGTGGCAGACTGTGAGCATAAAAATTGGATATTAAAAGCGGGCATATTTGCCAATCAGGGTGGAACCGCGGATTATAAAAGAATCCGTCCCTGTGATGTCAACATCACAGGGACGGATTTTTATTTTACTATCTTCCTGAAAAACAGTAATAATCGCATAATTCTCGCTTTAAAATTTTATTTTATCAAGGAGGTTTTTATTTTGATGACATTTCAGGAAATTATCCTGACATTGCAAAAATTTTGGTCTGACCAGGGCTGTATTTTAGCTCAGGCTTATGATGTAGAAAAGGGTGCCGGCACAATGAACCCATCCACTTTTTTACGAGTATTGGGTCCCGAACCGTGGCATGTTGCATATGTGGAGCCATCCCGCCGCCCTGCCGACGGACGCTACGGAGAAAATCCCAACAGACTTTTTCAGCACCATCAGTTCCAGGTAATTATGAAACCGTCTCCTGACAATATACAGGAACTATATTTAGCCAGTCTGAAAAAGCTTAACATCAATCCTGAAGAACACGACATTCGTTTTGTTGAGGATAATTGGGAATCACCCACACTGGGTGCTTGGGGCCTCGGCTGGGAAGTATGGCTTGACGGCATGGAAATAACGCAATTTACTTATTTTCAGCAGGTCGGCAGTGTTGATATAAAACCGGTAGCCTCAGAAATAACTTACGGTCTTGAACGTTTGGCAATGTATATCCAGGGAAAAGAAAACGTATTTGATATTGTTTGGTCCGGCAATTACACCTATGGTGATGTATTCAAGCAGAACGAATTTGAGCAATCCACCTACAATTTTGAATTGGCCGATATCACCCTTCTCTTCGATTTATTCGACAAATACGAAAAGGAAGCCGTACGTGTGATCAATCTGGGATTTGTCCATCCTGCTTACGATTATGTATTAAAGTGTTCCCATACTTTCAATCTGCTTGATGCCCGCGGTGCTATAAGCGTGTCGGAACGTACAGCATTTATCGGTCGCGTCAGAAACCTTGCCCGCCTGTGCGCAAAATGCTATTTGAAACAAAGAGAGGATCTTGGCTATCCAATGTTAAAACGAGGTGACAAATGATGAGCAAAGATTTATTAATGGAAATAGGCACCGAGGAAATACCCGCCCATTTTATGCCTGCTATTTTACAACAGCTGAAAGAAAAAGCCGAAGAAAAATTTACTGAGCTGCATATCGATTTTTCGGAAACTAAAACTTATGGCACCCCGCGCCGCCTTGCTTTGCTTATAAAAGACTTGGCAAAGAAGCAGTCCGATATTTCCACAGAGCATAAGGGACCTTCCGTAAAAATTGCATTTGATAATGATAATAACCCGACAAAAGCAGCCATTGGTTTTGCCCGCGGCAAAAATATAGATGTTAACGAGCTTACGGTCAGAGACGGCTATATTTATGCTGTAGTCCACGAACACGGCAGCCGTACAATTGATCTTTTATCAGAAATTTTACCGCAATTGATCGAAGGTCTTAATTTTCCCAAAAACATGCGCTGGGGAACCCTTGATTTTCGCTTCGTGCGCCCTATTCGCTGGATCGTAGCTCTTTTTGACAGCGAAGTTATCCCTTTCACAACAGCAAACGTTCATTCCGGCAATAAAACCCGCGGACACAGATTTTTAAGTGACGGTGAGCATATCATAGAAAATGCTTCAGATTACAAAAAGACAATGAAAAAACTTTTTATCATCGTCGATCAAAATAAACGCCGTGATATGATTAAAGAACAGATCAACAGACTCGCCGCAGAAAATAACGGACACGCACAAATAACAGAAGACTTACTGGAGGAAGTAACATATCTTGTTGAGTATCCTACTGCACTTTGCGGTAAATTTGAAGAAAAATATCTTAATTTACCTAAAGAGGCAGTTATCACTCCTATGCGTGAACATCAACGCTACTTCCCTGTCACTGATGCCGCCGGAAAGCTGCTGCCATTGTTTATTACTATTCGAAATGGCGGTGACAATGCCTTAGCAACAGTTCAGCATGGCAATGAACGTGTTCTGCGGGCACGTCTTGCCGATGCACAATTTTTCTTTGACGAAGACAGGAAGAAAAAACTTGTCGATTATTTAGACAAATTGAAAACTGTCGTATTTCAGGAAGGACTCGGCAGTGTTTACGACAAAGCTCTGCGTCTGCAGAAATTGACCGCTTATTTAGCTGACGCATGTAAAACCGCCCCTTCTGTAAAAAAATCCGCCGAGCGTGCCGCGCTCCTTGCCAAAGCTGATTTAGTCACCGGCATGGTATGCGAATTTACAGAACTGCAGGGAATAATGGGACGTGAGTATGCCTTGCTCGACAATGAAGGTGACGAAGTAGCCAAGGCCATAGATGAACATTATATGCCACGTTTCGCCGGTGATAAGCTGCCTTCAACCGTTTCCGGGCAGCTGGTCAGTCTTGCCGATAAAATAGATACGATAGCTGCTACTTTCAGCCGCGGCCTCATCCCCACGGGCTCGCAAGATCCTTTTGCTCTGCGTCGTCAGGCATTGGGTATTGTAAATACTATCATCAATGCCAAAATGAATATTTCGCTGAATTCTTTTATAAAAGAATCATTAAACCTGCTTTCTATAGATGAAGATAAGCAGAAAGATTTATCCGCCAATATCATAAATTTTATAAAACTGCGTTTGAAAAATGTGCTGGCAGAGGCAAATATACGTTATGATATTGTAGATTCTGTTCTTAATAATATCAATGATATCTATGCCGTTTATAAGAAAGCTCTGTCTCTTGATAACAAATTAACTTCTGCCGACCTCACCGGTATTGTTCAATCCTTCGTACGAGTCAGCAATATTGCCAAACAAGATGTTCTCAATATTGACGAATCATTGTTCACCTGCCCTGAGGAAACGACATTATATCAAAACTACAGCAAGGTAAAGGATGCCGTCAGACTATCAGGTGATGATTATGATGCTGTTATAGATAAATTGGCACTTCTTTCTGCTCCCATTGATCGCTTCTTCGATGCAGTAATGGTCATGGATAAAGACGAAAAAATTAAAAATAATCGTCTTGCCTTGTTGAAAAATATTGATAATTTGATCAAGGCAACTGCCGATTTCAGTAAAATCGTACTCTAAAACTACTAAATTTATGCTTCAATAAATAAAGCGAACTTCGTATTTACTGTTTTCTCTATGAGCTGTACCGTATTTTCCCTTATTTTGTGCAAATTACGTATTGCTCATCCTGTTGTGCATAGTAAAATGCATCCCGTATTATATTTGCGAAGTTTGCATAAATTAAGGTGAAATGATGGAAGAAAAAAGTTTGCAGCGCAATCTCAAAGCGCGCCACGTGGAAATGATCGCTCTGGGCGGAACAATAGGTGTGGGACTTTTCATGGGATCAGCCAGTACTATCCAGACTGCCGGTCCGTCTGTACTTTTTTGCTACGGAGTTGCCGGTCTTGTTATTTTTTTCATAATGCGCATCATGGGAGAAATGCTTTATCTGGAACCGGTTACCGGATCTTTTGCTTCTTATGGCTACAAGTATATTCATCCCTTTGCCGGATATCTGACAGCATGGTGCTATTGGTTTTTATGGGTAGCAGTCGGTCTGTCGGAAATAACGGCCATCGGCATTTATGTAAAATACTGGCTTCCCTTTATTCCCCAATGGATATCGGCATTCGGCGGCATGCTCATCGTTGCCCTGGCCAATATGGCAGCAGTTAAATATTATGGAGAATTTGAATTTTGGTTCTCCATAATAAAAATAATTACCATTATCGTAATGATAATAGTAGGCTTCGGCGTCATTCTTTTTGGTTTTGGTTATGGCGGACAGCCTCTCGGTTTTGCCAATCTCTGGTCCCACGGCGGCTTTCTGCCAAATGGCATGTCAGGAATGCTCACTGCCCTGTGCATTGTAACTGCTTCTTTTCAAGGGGTGGAACTCGTCGGCATAACTGCGGGTGAAGCGCAGAATCCTCGCGAAACATTAAAAAAAGCCATAAAAGGTATAGTATGGAGAATACTTATTTTCTATATCGGCGCTATTTTTATTGTTATCACGATTTATCCCTGGAACCAGCTTGATATGCTTGGCAGTCCTTTTGTAACAATTTTTGCTAAGATAGGCATACCGGCAGCAGCCGGCATAATCAATTTCGTAGTATTGACGGCCGCTCTTTCAGGCTGTAACAGCGGTATTTACAGTGCCGGACGTATGCTCTATACATTATCAGAAAATAATCAGGCACCAAAATGGTTCGGGAAATTATCAAAATCCGGCATTCCGCAAAATTCCATTATTTTCACGATGACGCTCTTAATTCTCGGTGTCGTTCTAAATTATTTGATCCCCAATTCAAAGTTATTTCTCTATATATACAGCGCCAGTGTTTTCCCCGGCATGATTGCCTGGTTTGTACTGGCGATAGCTCAAAAAAATTTCCGCCGGAAATATGGGAAAAAAGTTATGGAACAGCATCCTTTCAAGTCACTTCTCTATCCTTACAGCAACTGCTTCTGCATAATCTTCCTTATTCTCGTAACAATCGGCATGTGGCTCAATAACGATACGAGGCTGTCACTGATCATCGGCTGGATATTCTGTGCTCTTCTGGCAGTGTATTATTTCTTCAGACTGGCAAAAAAAGAAATCCCCTATAAAGAACAGGAAGCAGAAAAAGCAAATTGACGTCGATTGTCTTCCATTCCTTTTTATGATATACTTTTTGTTAATGCATTGATTTATTTATTACTGCATATCATACAGCTATTATTGACGATGATAAAGAGAGTATGTTCCTTCCTTTTGCACAGAAAGTATTGTTTTAGCTGAGAGCAATGCCAAAAAACCGAACAGAAGTTCACTTTTGAGTCCCGCAGTGAAAATTGAGACAAGCTTTTGGCACGACATTCGCTGTCATGTCTGCAGCTCTGACTTATTTATATAGCAGCGGCGCCGGCGGCGTTAACGCATTTAAAGTATCAATTAGGGTGGTACCGCGAATTTTTACCTTCGCCCCTTGCAGGGCGGAGGTTTTTATTTTATCTGAATATATTCAATTTCATCAGGAGGCATCATTTTGGAACAGCAATTAACCCAAATTAAAGAAGACGCTCTGACAGCCATAAAAGCTGCCGGTGATCTCAACGAACTCAATGAACAAAGAGTAAAGTATCTTGGTAAAAAAGGTTCCCTGACCGCTATTCTGCGCGGTATGGGTAAAGTAAGCCCGGAAGACAGACCGCGTATCGGCCAATTAGTCAACGACGTTCGCAGTGAACTGGAAGCATCATTAGAGAACAGACAGTCTGCCTTAAAGGCCGATGAACTTTCCAATCGTCTTGCAACAGAAAAAATAGATGTGACACTTCCCGGACGCCGCCACGAAATAGGTCATCTGCATCCGCTCACACTGACTTTAAATAAACTTAAATGTATATTCAGAAACATGGGCTACTCTATAGCGGAAGGTCCTCAGATAGAAACTGATTATTTCAATTTTGAAGCTTTGAATCTGCCAAAAGATCACCCCGCACGTGATATGCAGGATTCTTTCTATATAACTGAAGATATTCTGATGCGCACACAAACATCTCCTGTCCAGGCACGAACCATGCAAGCTCACGAACCCAACAGCCCCATACGCATAATAGCACCAGGCCGTGTTTTTCGCCGCGATGATTATGATGCCACACATTCTCCCATGTTTACGCAGGTCGAAGGACTATGTATAGATAAAAATATCAGTTTTTCCGATCTTAAGGGCACTCTTACGACAGCTATGCGTCAGCTGTTCAGCGATGATCTTGATCTGCGCTTTCGTCCCAGCTTCTTCCCTTTCACGGAACCAAGTGCCGAGGTCGATATAACATGTGTGATGTGTCACGGCAAGGGCTGCCGTGTCTGCAAAGGTACTGGCTGGCTGGAAATTTTAGGTTCAGGCATGGTCCATCCGCATGTATTGGAAATGAGCGGCTACGATCCCCATAAAGTCAGCGGTTTTGCTTTCGGCCTCGGTGTCGAACGCATAGCAATGCTTTCTTATGGAATAGAAGATCTGCGTTTATTTTTTGACAATGATGCACGTTTCTTAAAACAATTTTAAAGGAAAAGGAGATTATCATACATGCAGGTATCCATAAAATGGCTGAAAGATTACATAGATTTCAAGGAAACACCGGAAAAACTTGCTGATATGCTGACAATGGCAGGTGTTCCCGTAGAAAATATAATTGATCCGGGAATCGGACTGGAAAAAGTGGTTACAGGACGTATTGAAGAACTGAAGCCGCACGAAAATTCAGATCATCTGCAGATATGCACTATAAATGTCGGTGCCGATGAAAATATAATAATAGTCACGGGAGCAAAAAATGTGGCACAAGGACAAATCGTCCCCGTTGCCATGATCGGCGCTCACTTACCCAATGGTATGAAAATATCAAAAGGAAAGCTGCGCGGCGTAATGTCCTACGGTATGCTTTGTTCCGCACAGGAATTAAAGCTGGATCTTGAAGCTTTGCCTGACGATCAGAAAACCGGTATATATATTCTCCCGCCAGATACTCTTATTGGTATGCCTGTAAAGGATCTGCTGGGATTGAATGATGTAATTTTAGAATTTGAGCTTACCGCCAACAGAAGCGATTGCTTCAGCGTTTTTGGTCTGGTGCGTGAAATAGCTGCATTAACCGGCAATAAAGCAAAATGGCCTGTTATCACGTTAAAAGAAAACTCCTCTGACAAAATAAATGATCTTATCTCAATCGAGATTGCAGACCAAGATCTTTGCCCGCGTTTTTCCTGCCGTATGCTCAAAAACATAAAGGTCGGGCCCTCTCCTGAATGGATGCAGCAGCGTCTTGAAGGCGCAGGGATCCGTTCTATAAATAATGTTGTCGATGTGACCAATTTTGTTATGATCGAACTGGGGCAGCCGCTCCATGCCTATGATTATGATGCGATAAAGGGACACAAGCTTATCGCCAGACGCAGTATAGAAGGTGAACTGCTTCACACACTTGATGACACTTCACGCAAAGCAAAAAAAGATATGCTCGTCATAGCAGACACTGAAAAGGCGGCCGGACTCGCAGGTATTATGGGTGGATTTGAAACGGAGATAACTGATAAAACCACCACTGTTGTACTGGAAGCCGCAAAATTTTACGGAGCCGGAATACGTCGCACTGCCCGCTCCTGCGGTCTTATTTCTGAAGCTTCGGGGCGTTTTGAACGCGGCACCGACATAGAAAATACCATCCGTGCACTTGACCGGGCCGCACAGCTGCTCACACAGATGGATGTAACTTGTGCTGCCGTAACAGGTGTCCTTGATGTATATCCGGAAAAGAAAAAACCCGTCACAATAGATTTTACGGCAGAAGCAATAAACAAACATCTGGGAACCGGCCTTGACAGCCGGATTATGGTCGACATTCTTCGAAAGCTTGAAATAAAAACCGAAGAAAAAAATGGCATTATAACTGCCTTTATTCCTTCATGGCGCGGTGACATAAGCTGCATGCAGGACATCTCTGAAGAAATATCCCGCATTTACGGTTTTGATAAAATAGAATCTACACTTCCGTCCGGACTGGCTTTACAAGGAAAGCAGTCGGATAAACAAACTTTTGTGGATAAACTCAAAAATATCATGGTCAGCCTTGGTCTTTGCGAAACTGTTTCCTTTAGTTTTACTCATCCCTCCATCTTGGATAAGCTGAATGTACCTGCCGATCATTTTATCCGCAATGCCATTCCTATCATGAATCCGCTTACCGATGAATATCCGCTTGTTCGTACCTGCCTGCTGACTTCTGTAATGGAAAATCTGACACGGAATTTTTCCCGTAAAAACAATGACATAAAAATATTTGAAATCGGTTCTATTTTTCTGCCGAAGGCTCTGCCTGTCACCGAACTTCCCTCAGAACATTTAGAAATCGCCGGAGCAATATCCGGCCGCAGAAACACCTTCAGCTGGAGTGAAGATAATTCCCCCGCAGATTTTTATGATGCAAAGGGCATTATTGAAGAATTATTGCAAAAATTATCTATCAGTCGATGCACAATAGAAGCCGGAGAACAATTTGCTATGCACCCCGGAAAAACTGCCGTTTTCAAAAAGGGACGCGATACTGTTTTCACTGTGGGTGAACTTCATCCGTCTGTTTCTTCAGCCTTCGGTATAACAAAACCGGTTTACATTTTCACTGCCGACATAGATATTTTGATGAAATACACAGCCAAAACCATAAAAAGCAGACCATTACCCAAATATCCTTCAACCTCCCGTGATCTTGCCATACTTGTTGATACTTCTGTAGAGGCCGGAATCATTGAAAAAACCATCACTAAATCAGCTGGGCAATATCTATCATCCCTTGATTTATTTGATGTTTATGAAGGCAAACAAATAGAAGGCAGCAAAAAAAGTCTGGCCTTCTCTCTGACCTTTCAGGCCAATGACAAAACATTAACTGATGCGGAAATAGACGCTGCTTTTCAAAATATTGTGGAAGCACTGCAGAAAAATTGTAATGCCTCTTTGCGTGCTTGAAAAATTTTATTACCATCCCTAAGATGAACTGCAACACAAATACCTCATTGCAAAATTTTGCAATGAGGTATTTGTCGATTAAATAAAACCATATATCCATTACGCTATTTCTTTAAGCATGACCGCCTTTTGGGAATACACTCCTGCAGCAAGTTTTATTCTATCATCTCTTTTATTTTTATCTCTGTTCGTATTTCATTACTCCTAATTTCTACAAGTTTTTTGGGTACTAAAATTGTAGCTATTCCTGCGATTACTGCAAAAGCCGCTAAAAGATACATCCCTGAATTAATCGTTCCGGTAATATCCTTAATATACCCCACTGCATAAGGCCCAACGAACCCTCCCAGATTACCAAAAGAATTAATAAACGCAATCCCGACAGCGGCCGATGCTTCAGATAAAAATGCACTCGGCAGTGACCAATAACTGCCAGCAAAACCATAAAGCCCCGCCGTGCTGACAGCGATCCAAAATAAACTTATAACTATATTATTAGTTACCGTTAAAGCCAATAAACCTATCGCTGAAAACAAAATCGGCACACCGACATGCATGCGGCGCTCCATAGCCCTATCTGAATGCCTGCCAACAGCAACCATACAAATTACACCTACAAAATAAGGTATAGTAGAAATCAGGCCTACCTGCACATTGGAAAAGGATTGCCCAAGTGATTTAATAATCTGCGGCACCCACATGCTCAGACCATACATTGCACATACATAACCAAACCATATAACAGCCATATGCCATACCCGTCCGTTTTTTAGTATTTTGCCAATAGATAAATTTGAAGTAGACCTTTTTGCTTCACACTCCAATTTCAGCTGTTGTGTAAGCCAGCTTTTTTCTTTATCAGTCAAAAATTTGGCCTGTTCCGGTCTGTCGACCAGCCAAAACAATGTAATAAATCCACAAATAACAGCAGGAATTCCTTCAATGATAAACAACCAGCGCCAACCTGACATTCCCAGCCAGTTCACATTTTGCATGATATAGGTTGACATCGGCCCTGTAATAATATTATTAAGTGCCATACCTGTCATAAAAAATGCCAGTGTCTTGCTTATATACTTTGAAGGAAACCACAACGTAATATAAAGTATCATCCCCGGATAAAATCCAGCCTCAGCAATCCCCAGCAAAATACGCATAATCCCTAATTGCATGGCTGAATGAATAAATCCCGTAAGAACTGTGACTATTCCCCAAGTAATCAATATACGAGCTATCCAACGTCGACAGCCGACTTTATGCATCATGATATTGCTTGGAATTTCAAAGAAAAAATAAGCAACAAAAAATATCCCTGCAATCAATCCAAATACTGTAGCCGATATTCCCAGCTCCTTATTCATATCCAATGCTGCAAAACTGATATTAACACGATCCATCATCGACACAACATAAATAATAAAAAGAAACGGAATCAGGCGCCAACGAAGTTTGCGAATAATTTTTTCTTCGTCAATTTGTGAAACATTTTCTAACATAATACTGCTCCTTTTCAAAACTACTACCTCATTGCTGAATAATTAATATGTCATTAGACGTCGGATGTTTGTTGTATAGTATACTATGGGTGTGAAACTCAAGTCAATTAATTTTTCTAAAAATTATATATATTTTTTTTTATGTGAATATCTTGAAATATATATAAAATAGTGTTATATTTGCATAAGACGTTAGACGTATGATGTTTATTATAAAAATGATGAGGTGCACATTATGAGCAATATGACAATTAATAATTTGCAGGATGTTTCTCACCGACTCAGGCTTGATGTGATGAATATGGTGTATGAGGCAAAAGACGGTCATCCCGGTCCGGCATTTTCTATCGCTGATTTAATTACGGTTTTGTATTTCAAAGAAATGCGAATAGATCCCAAAAACCCTTCTTGGGAGGATCGTGATCGTTTTGTTCTTTCCAAAGGGCATGCCTGTACGGTACTCTATGCGGCATTAGCCAGAAAAGGTTATTTTTCAGTAGATGAACTGCATGGTTTGCGCAAATACGGATCTATTCTTCAAGGTCATCCCGATATGAACAAAACCCCAGGCATAGATATCACTTCTGGCTCGCTTGGCAACGGTCTCGGCATGGCTGTCGGAATGGCATTGGCTGCCAGATATCAGCAAAAGGATTTTTATACCTATGCTGTCATCGGTGACGGAGAATGCGAAGAAGGACTTATTTGGGAATCAGCAATGGCTGCTAGTAAATATAAACTCAATCACCTTATTGCTTTTCTCGATCACAACGGATGGCAAAGCGGCGGCAGCATCCAAGATATAAGCGGCCTTGAATCTGTTATTAATAAATGGGAATCCTTCAACTGGAACTGTCAGATCATTCCAGGTCATGACTTTGACGAAATTATCAATGCCATAACCAAAGCCAAATTATGTAAGGACAAGCCCTCCATGATCATTATGAATACGATAAAAGGCAAAGGCCTTCCGTTTATGGAAAATGACAATTCTTGGCATAAGCGTGTTCCTACCGAAGAACAAATGAAAGAAGCAATTAAAATATTAGGAGATGATTAATATGTGCCAATATAAGGGAACCAGAGAAGCTTTTGCCAAAGCAATAACTGAACTGGCTGATGCTGGCAATGATAAGCTTATGTTTATTTCAGCAGATTCCTTGAAATCTATGAAATGCACTGAATTTGCGGAAAAATATCCACAACGCTACATTGAAGCGGGTATAGCCGAACAAAATTCGGTAGCAATGGCGGCCGGTCTGGCCAGTACAGGTCTTATGCCTTTTATTGCTACTTATGCCGGTTTTTTGACAATGCGAGCCTGTGAACAGATTCGTACATTTATTGCCTATACAAATTTAAACGTAAAAATAATTGGTATTAACGGCGGTATTTTTTCCGGAGAAAAGGAAGGAGTAACTCATCAATTTTTTGAAGATTTGGCTATTATGCGTGCTATTCCTAACATGAAAGTTATTGTTCCAGCCGATGATACTCAGATGTATCAGGCTGTAAAAGCATCAGCCGAAATTGACGGTCCCGTATATATCCGTGCTGGAAGCGGCAGAGAGCATCGCGTCTTTACCGAATCTCATAATTTTGAGTTTGGTAAAATTAATGTCATTGAATCCTATGGCAGTGATGTCGTTCTTTTCTCAACTGGTCTGCTTATGAACCGTGCCATGGAGGCAGCCCGTCGCCTTAATGACAGAGGTATAAAGGGTACTTTAGTCGATGTCCCGACATTAAAGCCGCTTGATAGTGAAGGTATCACAAATATTTTGCGCAAATGTGGAAAAGCGGTCACTATTGAAGATCATAATATCATCGGCGGTCTGGCTGACGCCGTCGCTCTCGTCAGTACAGAACACTATCCAGTGCACATAAAGAGAGTGGGGCTGCATGATATTTTTCCGAGCAGCGGTGCCGCAGAAGAAGTTCTTGATCACTATGGCATGGCAATAGACGATATCATAGCCGCTGTTGAAGAACTTTGCCATTAACAGCCCGTTTTGTCCATCCTCCAGAATAATCTGATCTGATTAAAATTTATATACAAACAAATGAACCATACCCTATTCCAAAAGTATTATTTATTTTCATATACAGCGAAATTGTTTAATCCCTGCGCTCCAGCACTGCCGGTATAATCATAGCCGGCAGTGTATCCAATAAAAACATTAATTATCTTTTATCTTGAAAGGAAGTCTTTTTAGTGAGTGAAAAATTGAAAGTTACAGTAATCGGCGGCGGCGGAAAAATGGGGACCCGTGTAAGCAATAACCTAGCCAAGAACTCTGAATGGGCTGAACTTTATTTATGTGAAACATCTCCACACGGAATCGAAAGCATTAAGTCCAGAGGTCTTGATGTTACCGCTATGGAAAAGGCCGTTCCGATAGCCGACGTTGTCGTTTTAGCCGTTCCTGATACCCTTATCCGCATAGTTTCTGAAGACGTTGTAAAACTTATGACTCCAGGAAAAACACTAATGATTCTTGATCCTGCTGCTGCGGTAGCCAAAGAATTGGCATTGCGTGATGACTGTACTTTTGCTGTCGTCCATCCGTGCCATCCTTCTTATTTTCTTGATCAGGACACAGCGGAAGCCAGAACTGATTACTTTGGCGGCATTGCCGGCAAACAAGACATCGTTATGGCCAAAATTCAAGGCGATGATAAAAAATTTGATCAAGCAAGAAAAGTCGGAGAAGCAATGTTTTCCCCTGTAGTAAATAGCTATGTTATGGGTATCCGTGATATTGCATTTCTTGAACCTACACTTGTCGAAATACTTGGCGCAACAACCTTATATGCTATGTCCGAAACGGTTAAGGAAGCTGAACGACGCGGCATACCACGTGCAGCTGCTGAATCATTTCTTACCGGACATATTTATAATCTCACTGCCAATTTTTTGGGCAAATTAAATGCCAAGGTCTCCGATGCCTGCATGGTAGCTATTGATCTCGGTAACAAATATGTTCTCAGAGATGATTGGAAACGAATATGGGATGATAAAATTCTTGATGAAAACATCCATATTATGCTCCATCCCAACGAAAATAAATAATACTGCTAATTGCTTACCCCCCATAATATTTATCAGATGAATTCTTTTTCATCTGATAAATATTATTGTTATAAACATCATAGCTTCCCCTTCCACATATATTTTTTATAAAATTCCTTCATAATATCTTGCAATGAATTATAGTGCGATATAAGATATTTAATAACTATAAATAAAAAAGTAGGTCTATTATGATGGAAAATACGGATAAAATCACTAACTTGGCAAATATTTTTGAACCACGAGACACAGAATCATCTGTCACCTATGTTATCAATAACATAAAAGATTCACTTCTTACAAAAAAGCTTTTGCCGGGTGAGAAGCTACCTTCAGAAATGGATTTGTCCCGACTGCTTTCTGTCAGCAGAGGATCGATCCGCGAGGCAATGAAAATTTTAGCGGCCTTCGGCATTATTCAGATAAAGCGCGGTGACGGAACCTACATTTCTAAAGATTTCAGCGGAAAAATCCTTTTTGATCCCTTATTGTTTAGTTTTATTCTTTCGGAACCGGCCTTCGAAGAATTGCAAGATTTACGGCTGATGCTTGAAGAATACATCGTTGGTCTTGTAATTAAAAATCAAACTTCGGCGGTAATTGATGACCTTTCTGCGTGCAATATCCGTTTTCGTGAGCTGAAAAAGAACTATTACAAAAATAAAAACACCTGTGATGAAGTACTCTATTGTGATCTTGAATTTCATCATCTCTTAGCAAAATTTGCTAAGAACAGATTAATTGAGCGAATATACAATTTTGTTTTAGATTATTTCAAGCCTTACATCAGACAAAGCATTGAAGAACCCGTGAAACAAATTATTGATTCCATGAATCCGCACGAACAGATGCTCGATGCGATCAAGAAAAAAGATGTTACCGCTGCCAAACAAGCCGTACACAGATCTATTGAAGTTTGGCGGAATCTTATCGTAAAAGATCAGATATAATTTTATTTTATAAAGGAGTTTTTTATGAAAATTGTTGTTTTAGATGGATACTGTCTTAATCCCGGTGACCTGAGCTGGGATGATCTGAACGCTATAGGAGAAACTGTCATTTATGATCGCACAGAATATATCGACAGTATAATCATAAATCGCATCGGTGACGCAGATGCAGTCTATACCAACAAAACCCCCTTAAGCAAAGCAGTACTTGACGCTGCTGTCAACCTTAAGTTTATTGGTGTTCTGGCTACCGGCTACAATGTGGTTGACACACTCACAGCTGCGGCAAAAAACATTACTGTCACCAACATTCCTACATATGGGACTGATTCTGTTGCCCAAATGGCGATTGCTTTGCTTTTAGAATTATGCCATCATGTTGGTGCTCACAATACTGCCGTGCAGAACGGTGAATGGGAACATAACAATGACTGGTGCTTTTGGAAATACCCACTTATAGAGCTGTCAGGAAAAACCATCGGCATACTTGGTTTTGGACGCATCGGTCAAGCCGTTGGACGTATCGCACAGTCATTAGGCATGAAAATTCTTGCTTTTGATCGATTTCCAAACAAAACATTTGAAAACGACCGTTTAAAATATGCCAGTATTGATGAAATATTCAGCCAGGCTGATGTCATCAGCCTTCATTGCCCTCTTTTTCCTGATACAACAGGTATAATCAACGCTGAAAATATCAATAAAATGAAAAACGGTGTCTTCATCATTAATAATTCTCGCGGCGGTCTAATCATAGAAGAAGATCTGGCTAAAGCTTTAAAGAATGGTAAGGTTGGCGGTGCTGCCTTGGACGTGATCTCTACAGAACCCATCAAAGGAAACAACCCCTTACTCAATATAGACAACTGTATTATCACTCCGCATATATCCTGGGCTCCCAAAGAATCTCGTCAGCGTTTGATGAATATTGCAATAAAAAATCTAACCTGTTATATTGCGGGCACTCCGCAAAATACAGTCATATAACGTACAACTTCAGCATTATAGCCAACTCCATATAATAACCTTGCCAGACTGCTCAATAATACACAATGAGGTGTCACAATGAATATTGTTATTGCTATGGATTCCTTTAAAGGGAGCCTTTCTTCTGTGGAAGCCGGCAGCATCACTGCCACAGCCATTAGGACCTTGCTCCCTACAGCCGTCATTAAAATTTTTCCGCTGGCTGATGGCGGAGAGGGCACAGTAAATACATTGACCGAAGGTCTTGGCGGTCATATAATAACTACTCCGGCTACCGGACCTCTTGGGCAGAAAATTATCTGCCATTATGGAATTATTAAATCAACTCGTACGGCAATTATTGAAACCGCCAATGTTGCCGGTCTTTCCCTCATTCCCACACAAAAACGTAATCCGTTATATACCACCACCTATGGACTGGGCGAGCTCATACTTCATGCCATAAATAATGACTGCCGAAATTTTATTATCGGTATAGGCGGCAGCGCCACTAATGACTGCGGAATTGGTATGCTGACTGCCTTAGGTGTACAATTTTTAAACAACTGCGGTCAGCCAGCCGGCATAAATGGACAAAACCTTGCCGATGTGGTATCCATTGACCTGTCACAGCTCTGCCCAGACATAAAAAACTGCAGCTTTCACATAGCCTGTGATGTATCCAATCCGCTTTGCGGTAGTAAAGGTTGTGCTGCAGTATATGGTCCTCAAAAAGGTGCTGCATCTGAAACCATTGAGTTTTTGGATAAAGCCGCCTCTAATTTTGCTAAAAAAATTCATCAGCAGCTTGGATGCGATGAAGCCGACAAACCAGGTGCAGGTGCTGCCGGTGGATTGGGTTACGCTTTTGCTACTTTTTTGCCAGCAACCTTGGAACCCGGTGTTAGTCTGGTACTTGATGCCATTAATATTAAAAGTGCCTTAAAAAATGCCGACATAGTAATTACCGGTGAAGGATGTCTTGACGAACAAACGATTATGGGTAAAGCACCTGTAGGCGTTGCACAACTTGCAAAAAAAATCAACAAAAAAACTTGTGTCATTGCTTTTTCCGGATGTGCCAAACCAATGGCTGAAAAAGTAAACCAATATGGTATTGATGCTTATTTTCCGATCCTGCATTTACCTATGGATACTCAAACCGCCATGCAGCCAGAAACAGCACGCCTTAATCTCCGGCAAACAGTTACTCAGGTTTTTCGCCTGCTGGTATGATTTTCTCCCAAGCTAACTCATTTATCCTCTTTATCGCCCGCATTTTTGCTGCACACTGTCTGATTGCTTCTTTACATTCGATCGCTAAAAACTAACTACTTAGAAAGCCCGCAGTAACAATGTTTATGTTTGTTACTGCGATTTTTTTATTTATTTTTTATTTTTTATAAAATCGCTTAAAAAATAAAGCATATATGCTCTTTATTAAATATGAGGCAAATTTTGGGGAATCACAATTCAGTTCTACAAATTGTATTTTTTTATGCCTGTCTATTTTTTCAGATAAAATATCTCCATGCGTTTTGGTGAGATTATCAAATACCACATGCGTAAGAAACTCCCTTGATGTCAAAATTATTGGACAAACCATAATTGAACAAGCCACCGGAGACAACCAGCATCAGATGATTCTTTTGAATCTCAATCCCACTTTGCGTATTAAAATTAAGGATGATAATATCCTCGGATTCTGGAAATTGTTTCACTCGACAACCTCTTTTTCCAAATCTGTATCGACATCAAATTCTGAACAAAACCAATCCCTTTCATAGTCTTTAAAAAGTTCATCAAATGCAGCTTCTTTTTTCTGTATAAGTTTTTTTTAAACGATTTAATCTCCATTGACTGTAATTATAACTTTATCGTTAGGCTGTAGTTTTACTTGTGCAATAAGCTCTTTAGCCAGCCGGATTGCGTTACACAAAAACATTGTAATTTATATTTCAAAAGAACGGCATATTTCTCATATAACAAATTACTCACAAATGTAAAATAAAGAAAATAATAATTATCATCTTGAGCGATGGTCAAGTTACTAAATATTGGAAAATCACTTTAGCCATTCATCAATAATTTCCTCACTACACGGAAATTTTCAAACTATGGGAGATATGATGCTTTTGGTATACTAATTTTGTCAGAATTTATCGGCAAAGGAGATAATGACCATGGGTACAATGAAAGCTCTTGTTGTTGAAGGTATAAAAAAAATAAATTATAAAAGCGTTCCTATACCAGAGATTAACGATCATGAAGTATTAGTGAAAGTTCATGCCTGCGGCATTTGTGGTTCGGATTTACCACGTGCCAGAGATGGTGGAGTACATTCTTATCCTATTATTATCGGACATGAATTTTCTGGTGAAATCACTCAAATTGGCAGTAAAGTTAAAAATCTGAAAACAGGTCAGCGTGTTACCGCTGCTCCTCTTATTCCGTGCACTCATTGCGCCAACTGCTCTGCCGGGCAGCCTGCAATGTGCACCCAATACTCTTTCGTCGGCTCCCGGCAATCAGGCGCGATGGCCGAATTTGTCTCTGTTCCTTCTATAAATATTGTTCCCATTGCGGATAATGTAACATATGAACAGGCTGCCTGCATAGAACCGCTTACCGTTGCTATCCACGGTGTTGAGCGGGCTGGCATTTTAAAAAGCGGTGCTTCGGCGATCGTATATGGCTGCGGTACTATCGGTTTATTGACAATGCAATGTTTACTTGCAAAGGGTTTGGAACGCATCTATATTATCGATATTGATGATTCAAAACTTGTACTTGCTAAAAAGCTGGGGGCTCATAAAACACTGAATTCGGCTAAAATCAATATATCAAATTATTTTTCCGAGCATGGCAAAGTTGATTACGCCTTTGAAACAGCCGGAGTTAATATCCTGCAGGCGCAGATTCCTGCATTGGTAAAGAAAATGGGACATGTTGTATATATAGGAACAGTGCCGAGAGATGTCACTTTTCCGGCAGAAACATTTGAGCTTATTTTACGCGGTGAATTGAATGTCACGGGTTCCTGGATGAGTTATTCTGCCCCATTTCCTGGAGGAGAATGGAGCGGCGCTGCCGAATATCTTCAGGCTGGAAAAGTGAAAGTGGACGAACTTGTTACCCATAGATTTCCTCTTTCAGCCGGTTATCAGGCTTTCGAAACGCTGCTTGATAAGAAGCAAGAAGCCATCAAAGTTATGTATGTTATGGAATAGATATTGAAATAAAAAGCGGACATGTTGTCAATAGCATGTCTGCTTTTTATTTTAATCAGCAACCAGTAAAATAAGTAGGAGGAAAAAGAAATATCCTTCTTAGGAAATTACTAAAACATATTTAAAACATTTCCGCTATTATCGGAAATAGATGAACTATGTTTGACACCGTTTTTTTGTTATGCTTGATTCAGATAGAGAGGATGATAATATGCTAAGCAATAGACAAGAAAAGATTATCAAACTTTTGCAAAAGCATAAAAATGGTCTTACTGGCGAAGAACTATCAAAATATATTGGTGTTTCTTCTCGAACAATTCGCTCCGATATAAAAAACTTAATTTTACCAGCAGATGAGTATGGAATTAAAGTTCACTCTGGCACACGTTCCGGTTATGTATTGGAAATTATAAATTCTAAACTTTTTCAATTTTTTTTGCAAGGAGCAACTGTTTCTCATACAGCTTCTCCGGAAGACAGAGTTGATTTTATCATCCAAAAATTTCTTCAATGCGCATTGAAAAATACTTCTCTCACTCAACAGGAATTAGCTGATGAACTTTATATCAGCCTTTCTACTCTAAAGCTTAATATCAAAGAAGCTTCAAAAATATTAGCTCCTTACTCGCTTGAATTTGCTTCTTATAAAACAGAAGGAATGCGGCTTATAGGCAATGAGGCAAAACTCCGCTATTTTATATCAGAATATATTTCGCAAAAAAAGAATCCTTCCTTTTTACAAAGTAATGCATTTTACAGCAATGTTTTCAAAGGAATTGATTTGTCATTGATTGAACATATTATTTTTCGTGTTATCAATGCCTATGAGCTTCATTTAACAGATGTTGCCGTACAAAATCTTTCCATGCATATTGCAATCGCCCTTAAGCGGGCCGGACAGGAAAACTATATCGTTTATACCCTCAATCAAAGCAGATTCATGGAAAAAACCAAAGAATTCGAAGTTGCATCTTCCATATTTGAAGAGCTTTACCGTGCGACAAAAATTGATGTGGCAACCAGTGAGGTCTACTATCTTACTCAGCATCTCATGGCAAGCAAAAAATATATGGAGGCAGATGATTCTTCTATTCAGAGAATGACTGAATTGGTCAGAGAAATCATTAGCAATATTAAGGAAAATGTAAATATTGATTTTTCTAAAGACAATACTTTAATTCAATGGCTGGCATTACATCTTAAGACATCTATTCCAAGAATGAAATTCAAAATGAATATTCGCAATGATGTCATTGACATTATAAAATCCGAGTATCCATTGGCTTTTCAAATTGCTGTAATTGCCAGCAATTTTCTCGAACAAAAAGAACACATTATTGTCAATGAAAATGAGATAGGCTATATTGCCGTACATTTTGGTGCAGCTTTAAATCGGCAGGATATAAAAACTGATGCTTGTGTAAGGCGTGTTTTGCTTGTTTGCGCAAGTGGTATGGGGACCGCAGTGCTTTTAAAATCCCGTTTAGAAGAACATTTTAAAAGCCGCATAGTCATAGTCGATACAATTCCTGGCTATCAGCTTACTGAGGATATGCTCAGAACAGTGGACATTGTGATCACCACTGTTCCAATAAAACACATTGACTCAGAAAAGATAATTTGGATAAAACATTTATTGAACAATAAGGAAATATATCTTCTGGAACAGCATTATTTTTCTTTGCATCAAGGTATAGGAATAGGAACAGAAATAGAAGATTTTTTCCTTAAAGATTGCTTTAATATGCATATGCAGTTCAATACAAGGAATGAAGTTCTTGAGTTTCTCACCGAACAATTGAAAAGTAAAGGCCTCATGGATGATCTCGCCAAGCACTCCGTTTTTGAACGTGAAAATGCATCGCCTACAGAAATCGGCAATTTAGTGGCCATACCGCATCCTGTTTACAACGATCCGCCAAAATCATCTATCGCTATTCTCATTTTAGATAGACCGATCTTATGGGATGAACAGCCTGTTCAGCTTGTTTTTTTAATCAGTATTGCTAAATCTCAATTTAAACTTTGGGAACCTATTTTTCTGAAACTATTCAATTATCTTGTAAAAAATAATGGTGTCAAAGAAATATTGCACGAGACTTCGTATGACACCTTTATCAAAAATTTTAAAAAACAGTTCCCTCAGGAGTGATATTAATGAGCACGCACACTTTATTTAATGAGAAGCTAATTTTTTTTGACAAAATCCCCAGTGACAATTTTTCAGCAATAAAAATATTAGGGGATGAACTTGTCAAAGCTGGATACATTCTTCCGGCCTATATAAAAACCGTTTCAAAACGGGAAATTGATTTTCCAACAGGAATTGCCCTGCGATCGTCCGGCGTTGCTATTCCGCATGCTGCCCCGGAAAATAATGTGCTAAAAGATGGAATCGCTGTCCTGCGCTTAAAAAAACCCGTTATTTTTCATAGCATGGAAGATTCGGAAGATAAATTATCCGTTTCCATAATTTTCATGCTGGCACTGAGAGAAGCCAATGGACATATTTCAATGCTGCAAAAACTTTTTAGGATCTTTCAGCAAAATGATTTAATGCAAAAGTTATTAATTGCTGATAATACTGAAAAATTTCAAACACTTATGCTCGAAAACATGCAATAAATTATTCATTTTAAAATTGAAAAAGGTGGCAGATGATTATGAAAAAAATTATCGTAGCTTGTGGTGGTGCTGTTGCTACTTCAACAGTTGCCGCAACGGCAATAAAAGAACTTTGTAATAAAAATAATATTCCTATAGAAATATTACAGATTCGCATGAATGAAATTGAAAATAATCTCAGTGGTGTGGATCTTATCGTCACGACGATGCGTATAAAAAAAGATTTTGGAAAACCTTATGTAAACGGAATGCCCTTTCTCAGCGGTATAAATGTGGAAGAGACAGAAGAAAAAATACTTTCATATTTGCGGTGATTTTCAATAAATTTCAGGAGGTAGTTTCATGGATATTTTATTAGCCTGTGTAAAATATTTTGTTGATCTCGGTCCGGCCGTTATGTTGCCAATTGTTATTTTTATAGTCGCATTGATTCTGGGACAATCATTTGGCAAAGCTTTAAAATGCGGTCTTTCCATAGGTATTGGATTTATAGGAATAGGATTGGTCATTGGTCTTATGTTAAGCAATCTTGCACCAGCCGCCAAAGCAATGTCTGCAAATTTCGGTCTGTCTATGAATGTTATTGATATTGGCTGGCCGGGTGCAGCTCCTATGACCTGGGCGAGCAGTATAGCCCTCGTCGCAATTCCGATAGCAATTCTTGTGAATATTATTATGCTTACACTTCGTATGACGAGAGTAGTTAATATAGATATCTGGAATATATGGCATTTTGCTTTTACCGGAGCGATTATCAACATTGCAACAGGAAGTTATGCATTAGGTGTTTTGGGAGTGGCACTGCATGCTGCCTATGCTTATAAAATCGGGGATTGGTTCGCACCTGTTACAGAAGAATATTTTGGCTTGGAAGGTATAGCGATGCCGCATGGGGACAGTGGTTGGTTTGCTCCAATTTCTGTGCCTGTCAACTGGCTGCTCGATAGAATTCCCATTATTCGTGACATTGATATAAATCTCGAACATTTCCAGAAATTTGGTGCATTGGGAGATCCTTCCATTATGGGCGGAGTCCTGGGTGTGATCATCGGTATTCTTGCCGGATATGATCTTCGCGGTATTCTCACGCTTGGTGTTCAAATGGCCGCAGTTATAATTTTAATGCCGCAAGTCGTAAAACATATCATGGCAGGCCTTATGCCCGTATCAGAAACAGCTAAGTCTGTCCTTAAAAAACGCTTTAAAAATTCTACATTCTATATCGGGCTTGACTGTGCCTTACTCCTTGGCGATCCGAGTGTCGTTGCCGCATCACTTCTTTTTATTCCCATAACTATTTTTATTGCTGCCATAGTCCCCGGCAATCAGATTTTACCGTTTGGCGATTTACCTACCATTGGCTTTTTTATTGCTTTAGCTGTTGGTGTACACAAGGGAAATCTATTCCGTACATTGATTACAGGAATAATTGTCATGTTCATGGCAATTTGGATTTCCAATCAAATGATCGGTCTCCATACTATTTTGGGTGAAAATGCTGGTCAGATAAGCGCCGGTGTATCTCAGGTAGCTTCGCTTGATCAGGGCGGCAGTCCGATAACTTATATTCTTTCGCAAATCATGCATAATACAGATATGGGCGGTCTTCTTATAATCGGAATATCTTATATCTTCTGTATCATATGTACCTGGGTCTGGCACAGAAATCAGATTGCCAAAACTACGAAAAGCAGCCATGAAATTCCCAGCAGTGAATAATCCCAAGCGGTACACAGAAATTTTGCTTATATATTATTTTAAGACTTTTTCCTAAAAAATTGCTAATTTTTATATGGGGGACTTTATCATGCACACTATTTTATCAACAAGAGAAATGTTATTAAAAGCGCAAAATGAACATTATGCAGTACCTGCATTTAATATTCATAATATGGAAACAATGCAGGTAATCGTTGATGCTGCCGTGCAACTCCGGTCTCCTCTGATTATTGCAGCTACACCTTCTACTGTACAATATGCTGATCGGGATTATCTTGTCGCAATGGCACAGACAGCAGCTAAGCAAACTGATCTTCCCATTGCTGTTCATCTTGATCATCATGAAAATATTACTGACATAAAAGCATCAATAGATGCGGGATTCCGCTCTGCCATGATTGATGCTTCCCGCGAACCGTTCGAAAAAAATATTGCCCTTGTCAGAGAAGTGACAGCCTATGCGCACAGATATGATACCACGGTGGAGGCTGAGCTGGGAAAATTAGTTGGTCAGGAAGATGATCTGATCGTAGACGAAGCAGCCAGCGCTTATACAGATCCGGAGCTTGCTGCCGAATTTGTTTTGGCTACCGGCATTGATTCTCTGGCTGTTGCTATCGGTACCGCTCATGGACTTTATAAAGGAGTGCCGAAATTAGATTTTGATCGTTTGAAAGATATACGTGCTAAGGTGGACATTCCTTTGGTACTGCATGGAGCTTCTGATGTTCCTGATGAGCTAGTACAAAAAGCAATAGCGTTGGGAATATGTAAAGTGAATGTGGCGACTGATTTAAAAATACCTTTTGCTGATGCTGTGAAAAAATTCTTTACAGCAAATCCCTCTGCCAGCGACCCGCGTAAATATATGACTCCGGGAAAAGAAGCTATGGCGAAGATTGCAGCACATAAAATAAAAGTGTGCGGCAGTGAAAATCGTTATTGAAACGAGAGGAATATATTTATGATACTTGTCATCAACCTTAACCCATCATTGGATAAAATTTATACTATAGAAAAACTGCAATATGGACAGGCTATGCGCACCTCACAAGTACAAAATACTGCCGGCGGAAAGGGTACTCATGTAGCAAATATCATTAATATTCTTGGTGAAAAATGTATGGTGTCTGGTTTTTTAGGCGGATATATTGGTAATTTTATTGCCGGTAAACTCAGGAAGGATAATATTCGCAACGAATGTATCCGCATCCAGTCTGAAACCCGCAGCTGCTTGAATATCGCAACATCAGATGGCAGGGAGACTGAAATCTTAGAGCCCGGGCCATCAGTTACCCCGGATGAACGTGATGCTTTTCTTTTTCACTATAAAAAATTACTGCAGGAAGCTTCGCTTGTTGTGGCTTCCGGTAGTTTACCGCAGAATCTTGGTGATGATTTTTACTGCCTGCTTATTAATTTGGCACATGATGCCGATAAACGTTTTTTACTGGATACCAGCGGTTCTGCTCTTAAAAAGGGGCTTTGCGCAAGGCCGTTTTTTATCAAGCCAAACAAAGATGAGATTGAAGCTCTTACCGGCAGGAAAATTAATAATCTGGAAGATGCCGTATGCGAATTAAAGAATTTTCTTGAGGCGGGAATAACTATGCCGGTTATCTCACTTGGCAAACAAGGCTCTGTTCTGGCATATAAAGACAAAATATATCATGCCGTCCCCCCGGTATTAAATGTCACTAATGCCGTCGGATCCGGTGATTCATATGTGGCCGGACTTGCGGTATCGCTTAACAATAAGATGCCAATTGAAGAAACTATCCGATTTGCTTCTGCGTGTGGAACGGCCAATGTTCTTGAACCGGAAAGCGGTTTCATCAGAAAAGAAAATGTTATGAATATTAAACAGCTTATAAAAATAGATTATTTATAACGGAGGCTTGCCTAAAATATTTTATATGTCAAAAAATGATATCATTCGCATCACTGTGAGGTCATAGTGCAGAACTCAGAGCTATAACCCAAAATCTGATAAGACAGACTATCTCAGGAATTTTTAGTCTATCTATATTATATAAAGTGATTTGTAGTTAATAAATTTAAGAAACCCCGTAGCGAATCTGCGGGGTTTCTTAGCATGATATCGACATAAGGCAGCGAGGCTCCTCATGCCATACTCTTCTTTAAAACAGTTTCTGAATTTTATGGTAAGCATTCAAAAAAACACGCTGCATAAAATCTCCGTATTATTATAAACGAAATTTAGCTATTTGTGTTTTCAGCTCTTCGGCTAATTTTGCAAGGGTCTGGCTGGAACTGGCTATTTCTTCCATAGAGGCAAGCTGTTCCTGTGTGGCGGCGGAAATGCCTTGTGTTCCGTCAGCCAGTTCTTTGCTGTTGAGATCGATCTTTTCAAAGGCTTTGGCAATATGGCCGCTGTCAGAGAGCATTTTCTGTATTTCTGAAGATATTTCTTTCATTTGGTCGGAGACATTTTCCACTGAAGTTATGATTTCTTTGAAGGCAGTTCCTGCCAGGTCTACTACTTCAGCTCCTGTTTGTACTTCCTGAGTGCCGGACTGCATTACAGATACGGCTTTTTCTGTGTCTGACTGGATTTCCCCGACCAGCTGGGCGATTTTCTTGGCTTCGTTTTCTGACTGCTCCGCCAGTTTTCTGACTTCTTCGGCAACAACGGCAAATCCTTTGCCTTGTTCACCGGCCCGTGCGGCTTCGATCGCGGCATTAAGCGCCAGCAGGTTTGTCTGTCCGGCAATTCCGGAAATGGCGTCTACTATAATGCTTATTTCTTTTGATCGGGTTCCCAGTTTTGCTACCGCCTGTGAGGATTCATTGACGGCTGCGGCTATCTGGTTCATTTGCAGGACGGCTTTGTCTGCTGATTGACCGCCGTTTTGGGCTTTTTCCGAAGCGTTGGCAGATTGTTCGGCAATATGGCCGGCATTGTCAGCGATTTTTTTTATTCTTGCTAATAGCTGATCAACGGTTTTAGTGGTGTCATTTACTTCTTTTGTCTGAACAGATGCGTTGTTTGCGATTTCAGCTACCAGAGACGCAACCTGATCGGCAGCCTGCGCCGACTGGCCGGAACTGGCAGTCAGCTGTTCGCTTGAAGCCGCGGCCGACTGCGAGGTGTCAGCTACACGGGAAATAACGCTGCGCAGGTCTTCTGTCATACGGCTGAGACTTTTGCCCAATCTTCCCATTTCATCTTCTGATTTTATATTTATTTTTGTTGATAGATCTCCTCCGGCTATCTGTTCCGCACAATGCATCAGATATTCGATCGGCCTGCCGATCTTTCTGTTGAAAATCATGATTATGAAGCTTACCAGCAGCAGGACAACTGCGATAAAGATAATTATGCTTATGATCATTACTTTGTTGACATTCTGATAGGCTTCCGCAGTAGGATATACCAGTACCATATGCATTCCTGTTTCGGCGATCGGTGCGGCTATGACAAAGCTGTTTTCGCCAAAGGCTGAGGATTCGGTCAAAAATGTATCTGCCGATTTTAAGATTTCCGTTCCAAGCTGCTGTACTGCGGGATTTTGGTCATCTACGATTTTTTCCTTAAGATTTTTATTGTCATCCTTGTCACCAAGATAATATCCCTGAGGACTTATAACAAAAGCATATCCGGTCTGGCCTATTTTTATATTGCGGACGAAGTCTATAAACGCTCTCAAGTCTATATCCACCGTAGTTACACCAATAATTTTATCATCTTTTTTTATAGGACAGCTTACCGTGATCATTGCGACCTTGCTTACAGCATCTTCATAAGGTTCACTCCAATAACCGCTGTTTTTTGCTTTCACCCCATCTTTATACCAGTCATATTTGAAATAGTCATCAACACCATTACTGTAATCCCAGCTCACATCAATTTTGCCGTCATTTTTGAATACATATGGTCCGTAATTTGTTATACCCTGCTGATATATATTTGGCTCAAGCCAAAAACCACTGCCAGCAATAGCACCTCTGATGAAATATATTTATTCATAGTATTCAGCAATAAATCAGTATCGATATGTGACATAGTGCTGACATTATACGACAAAAGCTCCGCATATTTGGCTGTCGCTGCCAACGGAATTGATAAACTGTTTGTTATTTCACCAGACTGATATCGCAAATTATTCTGAACTTCACTTTCCATATTCTGCTTAAACTGATAAATGCTATAGGCGCTTTGAATACCACTGACCAGAATTACCATTCCTACTGTTCCAATAATAAAAAGTGTCTTAATGCTCTTTGTGATGCCCTTCATTTTCATTTCCCCCTCCGTGGAATATGTTTCATAAGACACAATCGAATCAGAAAATATTTATACGTTCAGTTTAACATTCCATGATGCAGTATATATTATTTTAATGTTACGTTTATGTTAAGGAGCATCTCTTCAGATAGCAGAATTAAACACAACTATCCTGCGCTGCACCTTGGCAAACCTTTCTCATTAAGACCGTTACCCCATCTAATACACTATCATAAAAAATTTGGTGTTAAATTTATTATAAGGCTGTTACTATTTTCAAAAAGGATTTATAATATCCTTGTTATGTTTATCGGCATGGATCATTTCAAAATACAAATTATTATATGATATGAGGTTATTATGAAAAAAATTATTTTTTACACACTTATGCTCTCTTTTATAATTATTTCTTTGACAGGTATTTGCCTTTCACTGAAAGTTTATCGCCTTTTCAACTACAAGATAATTCACGAAATCTTCAGCTATATTTTTCTGATAAGCAGTATATTCCATATATACGTCAATAGAAACAGTATCTCGCATTATTTAAAAAACAAATAGTATAAATGATATTTTTAGTACATACACATCTGTAAAATGATAAAATAAGCCTGCCGCCAAAGAGCTGACAGCATATACCACACCGCAAATAAAATTTGATGGTGCAAAAGCGGAAGACAAATAAATAAATATCAAGTATATTTAAAATACGGATAAGTTCTCTTGTAAAACTGCAGCCGTTTTTTATTACGATCAGGGGATTTTACCGCAAAATCCACCGAGGGGAGGAAAAACCTATGAAATATACGTATTTTATTGAAACAGAGTTAGGAACAATAGGAATATCTGAAACTGACGGTTCTATTACAGAACTTTTTCTTACAAAAAATCGGCAAAAAACAACAGGCGGATCACAAACGCCTATGCTAAAAGAAGCCGAAAAACAGATCACAGAATATTTATCAGGGCAGCGCAGAGAATTTGATCTACCGCTTGCCGCTGAAGGAACAGCCTTTCAAAAAAGTGTATGGGCCGCCCTGCGTAAAATCCCGTATGGAGAAACACGCAGCTATAAGCAAATAGCGGAAATGATCGGTAATCCCAACGCTTCCCGTGCTGTGGGAATGGCAAACAATAAAAATCCTCTCCTGATCGTGACACCATGTCACCGAGTCATTGGTGCGGACGGAAAACTGGTTGGCTATGCGGCTGGTCTTGCGATCAAGGAAAGGTTATTGAAACTGGAACGAGCCAATAAGGAAGAAAAAACGGATGCAAGATAAAATCAGACACCAACTTGAAGCACTGGCAGAAGAAAACTATCGTATTTTTTCTTCAGGACTACTTCCGCATACGAAATATATTCTCGGAGTGCGTCTTCCCCTGCTTCGCAAAATGGCAAAACAGCTTACACGGTCAGACTGGCATCGATATCTGAAAACAGCGCAGGATTCTTCCCTTGAGGAAATCATGCTGCAGGGAATAGTGATAGGTGCTGTAAACTGCCCGCCGGAAGAACGATTTCCCTATATACAGTCATTTATCCCTAAAATCAGCAACTGGTCGGTGTGTGACAGTTTTTGCACCGGCCTTAAGTTTACAAAAGAATGCCCGGTGCAGATGTGGCATTTTTTACAGCCGTATTTAAAATCAAATGAAGAGTTTCAGATTCGCTTCGCGGTAGTCATGTTAATTTTTTACTACATTGATAAAACTCACATTGCAGAAGTCATTCATCAGCTTGATATGGTGCGGCATGACGGGTATTATGCAAAGATGGCAGTTGCATGGGCAATTTCCATCTGTTATATTCAGTTCCCTGAAATTACTTTTCAGTATCTGCAGAAGAATTGTTTAGACGATTTTACCTATAATAAGGCTTTGCAGAAGATTACGGAATCATTAAAGGTAGATAAAGATATAAAAAAACAGATACGCGCTATGAAAAGGCATTGACTAAAAAGGTAAAAATTGACGGAAGGACAATCCATGACAGAAGAGGAAAAATGGGAAGCGGTACTAGCTTGTGATGCTTCGTATAATAACAAATTTTTCTACGGTGTAAAAACAACAGGAATTTTTTGCCGTCCCTCTTGTAAATCCAAAAATCCCAAACGGGAAAATATAATTTTCTTTACTGCGGAAGAACAGGCCAGAAAGAGCGGATTTCGCCCTTGCAAGCGATGCCGTCCTGACTTATTGGAATTCCGGCCACATCGAGAGAACGCCGAAAAAATAAGATTGACCTATGATCGTTATTTTGGGGATCATGTTCAATTAAAAAAAGAATTAGAGAAGCTGTGTCTTGGCAGAAATCAAATTATTCAGTTATTTCAACACCATTATAAAAAAACTCCGGTAAAATATTTAAAAGAGCTGCGCATAGCCAATGCAAAAATCTTACTCTCCGATACACAAAATACTATTTTGCAGGTCGCCTTGCAAAGCGGATTTAATAGTATTTCCACTTTTTACGCGCAATTTGATCGGTTAGTGGGAATTTCACCGAATGCATATCGAAAAAAATTTTCTGTGAGGAGATAAACCTATGATCGTGAGTGCCAGCCGTCGTACGGATATTCCTGCTTTTTATTCTTCGTGGCTGCTCAATCGTCTGCGGGAAGGATATGTATTAGTTCCCAATCCAAGAAATCTTCTAAACTACAGCCGAGTGGAGCTGCGGCCGGAGACTGTTGACTGCTTTGTCTTTTGGACAAAGAATCCTGCGCCGATGCTTCCGAAATTAAATGAAATTGCTGCGATGGGATATCCGTTTTACTTCCAGTTTACTTTAACACCATATGATCGGGAAATAGAAAAATATTTGCCGTCTAAAACCATATTGATACAAACTTTTCGTGATCTTAGCAGACTGATCGGTGCCGAAAAAGTAATATGGCGGTATGATCCCATTATATGCACAAAGCAGATTAATTCCAGCTGGCATTTAGAACAATTTAATAAAATAGCTGCTGCTTTGGAAGGATATACGAATAGATGTATTTTCAGTTTTGTGGATTTTTATGCAAAAATACGTAAAAACCTGCAAAATACCGCACTGATTCAAATGCAGGAATCGGCTATGCTGCGAATCGCGGAAGGTTTTTCCAAAATTGCCCGCAAACACAAGATACGGCTGGCAACCTGCTGTGAAGCAATAGAATTGCAGCAGTATGGAATAGAACATGCCGCATGCATTGATGCAAAACTAATTGAAAATATTCTCGGCTGCTCTGTCCGTTCAAAAAAAGATACAAATCAGCGTCCCGGCTGCGGTTGTATGGAAAGTGTGGAAATTGGCACATATGATTCCTGTCCACATGGCTGCATATATTGTTACGCTGCTTCTTCCACGCAAAGCGGACAGTATCGTGCAGCCTTTCATGCCCCAACAGCACCGGTTCTGCTTGGACCTATACCCAAAGCAGCCGTTATCACTAAAAAGAAAATGCTTTCGGTAAAGGAACAATGCCAACGGTTATTTTTCATACCGTGATGTGCAGCAGCTCTGTTACAAAGGCCTGTCCGCCCACTAAAATTTTCCTGATACAATTATCGGCAGCTATGATTTTAGTGATAATCTCCGAAGGCTTATTCATTACGTAGCCCTGCTCAAATTTTAGAATATTATTGCTGAGAGGAACAATCTTATTTCGGTAAAGATAACATGCGAGCGCCCCGTTAGATGTTCCTGTGGCCGACTCTTCCGGAATATCATATAAAGGAGCAAAATTCCGGCAGTGTGCCGTTCCTTCATGCAATGTATCAAGCGTAAACGCATGAATACCAACAGTGCCGTATTTTTCACTGATTTTCTTTATTAACTCAAAATCTGGTTTTACAGAAAGCAGGCTACCCAGATTTTTTATGGGAACTAAAATATCCTTTAGTCCTGTCGAAACGATTTGAATCGGTAAATTATTGAAAATATCATCTTCCGATACATTTAGGCAGGGAGCTATTTCTTTTCTGCAAGGGGCATGTTCATAAAAAACAGGAAGCGCCTGTTCCATAAATACGGTACTTTTTTCGATATGTACTGTCAGCATACCGGCAAGTGTTTTCTGACAGATAACTTTATCATACGGAATTATATTCTTCTCGCGCAGCAAAGTAAATGCAGCAATTGTTGCATGTCCGCAGAGTGATACTTCTTTGTTTGGCGTAAAAAAGCGTGTTCTATAATTTTCAGAAGAAAATTTTCGCAAAAAAGCTGTCTCGGAAAAATTAATTTTTGCAGCAATTTTCAACATACTTTCTTCCGATACCCCATTGCTGTCCAACATAACCGCAGCCGCATTTCCTCCTGTGTCTTTTATGGAAAATGCATTTAATGCATAGAGATCATAAGTATATTGCACGAATAGCATCCTTTCTCCATTATCTAACTATAAGTGATTCAGTATTATTAACTGAATTTCTTCAGCAGCCTTGATTAAGTATAGCATAAGTATATTTACAGAAAAATGAACTTATGCTATACTTGTATTGTTTCCAAGGAAACAATACAACAGGGAGAAATGATATATGGACACAACCATGCAGATCATAAAATCTCTTACAAAATTTCAGGAACGCCCTGACATTTTAAAACAATGCCATGAAAAAATATTTGAAGGTATCCATTTGGCGGAGGCCCACTGTATAGATAATATAGGTAAGACAAAAGATGCTAATGTAACAAAAATAGCCGCTTCTATGAAAATGACCAGAGGAGCAATAAGCAAAATTTGTAAAAAATTGCTGAGAAAAAAATTAATTGACTGTCACAAAAAAGTGGAAAATAATAAAGAGCTGTATTTTTATTTAACAGACACAGGAAAAGAAATTTACGTAACACACAGAATATACCATGATAAGGCTATGCAAAATAAATTAGCACTTTTAAAGGATTATACATCGGCAGAACAAAATGTCATCTTAAAATTTTTGGAAGATATAAATATTATGTATGATAAGCATTCAAAAGAAATTTTAAAATAGAAAAACGGAGGACTTTTTATGACGCAAAAATACGTGTATGCATTATCTGCCGGACATTTCTTCAATGATATAGGCATGGGTATCTTACCTGCTGTACTGCCTTTTTTCATTGCGAATTATGGCATGAATTATAAGGATGTATCAGGGCTGATGTTTGCGGCATGCTTCTTGTCATCTATCGTTCAGCCTACTTTCGGCTGGCTGGCAGACAGGATTTCCAAAGTGTGGATAATGTCATTAGGGATCTGCCTTTCGGGTGTGGCAATGGGTGCCATTGGTCTTTTTGAAGATTATTGGATTATTTTTGCGGTAGTGACTGTAAGCGGAATCGGCAGTGCTATATTCCATCCAGAGGCAGCGCGCATGGTCAATAAGATCTCGGGTGAAAAAAAAGGAACTGCATTAAGTATCTTTTCTATGGGCGGAAACGCCGGATTTGCTTTTGGACCCGTAATTGTAGTGGCCTTTATAAGTGCTTTTGGCATGAAAGGCACATTAGTTTTCAGTATACTTGCACTGGTGATGTCTATTATCTTATTGTTTATTGTGCCCAATATAAAAAAAGAAATAGAAGCAACCAGTACAAATTTTGAAAAAAGAAATAATAATTCAACGATACCCGACAGAGAAAATCATTGGAGTGCTTTTTCGAGGCTTACTATGCTGATCGTTTGCAGTTCACTTGTTATTTGCGGGTTGAGAAGCTTTATTCCTTTATATCTTGTAGCTCAGATGGGACTTTCTGAGGCTGCAGCTAGTTCTGCGCTGACCATCTTGTTTATGTTCGGCATTGTTACGACGATGATCGGGGGAATGATGGCCGACAAATTTGGCTATTTGAAAATAGTGCAAATAAGCTATGCTCTTCTCGTTCCTATGGTCTTTCTGCTGTCGCGTACGGAAAATGCCGTTATTGGCTATGTACTGATGATACCGATTGGTTTTGCCATCTTCTCTCCATTCAGTTCCATTGTTGTCCTGGGTCAAAATTATTTGGCACGCAGTATAGGTTTTGCATCCGGTGTCACATTGGGCCTTTACTTCAGTGTAGGCGGTATGGTCATTCCTTTGATGGGTATGTTCGCAGACAAGTACGGTCTGACTGCGAACATGGAATTATTGACAGTATTTGCCTTACTGGCGGCAATATGCTCTTTTATTTTAGTGAAACCCTTTGAAGAAAAAACAGATAAGCAAAGTCTGACTGCATAAAAAAAAGAGGCTCCTGTCCGCAGGAACCTCAAAATCCATTGGTATAATAATTATTCTCCCATAATTATTATCTTACATTTTCTGGTGCGTGGTCTGGCTCTGTCGAAATCCACAAAATAAATATAGCCTGTAGTACCGACCCCTAAAGTTCCTTCTTCAACATCGAATATCTGGCTTGATCCTATAAGAGTAGCTTTTAAATGCGCATCGCAGTTTAAGAGTGCATCGCGGTCTCCCCCCGGGAGATAAAATTCTGCTTCAGGCCAGGATTCCACTTCCTGATAATGCTTTTCGCCGGGATAATTATATTGTCCCTGGGCGGTATTATCAGGAATTATTTTTTTCAAGACATTGTTTAAGTCCGTTTGAAGAAATTCATCTCCATTTTCATCGCGATCATGAACAAATTCTTCAAAAAAAACAGCGCAGGTTGTATGCGGTGATATTACGGTGCATATGCCGTTTCGAATATTGCTTTTCGCGATAGTCTCTTTCACCTGAGTTGTTATGTCAATAAATGTCGGCCTCTGTCCGTGAGATTGCAAAGAAATGGTTTCTTTATATACAGTCATTTTTTTGACCTCCTGTTATTATGCTTTTTCTTTGTATGCTTTTAACATGGCATCTGCCATTTCCTGAACGCGGACAACGGGATCCGGTGCTTTCAAAATACCGTTGGTGCCGCCGGTACCGTCAGCACCGAGACGGATAACATTGTAGACATCCTCAGCTGTAGTTATGCCTGATGCAACCATCACAGCAATATCCGGATCAACAGCTTTGATCTGTGACGTGGTCTCTAAAATATAGCTGTTATCAGCTACCTGTCCTGTCCCAATCAAATCAGTGGGTTCACATAATAAAATATCCGGGGAAAACCGGGCAATGGACAATGCTTCCGATAATGAATCCGCACAAGCTATAGTTATCATCGAAAGTTTTTTCGCACGGTCAATAGTCTTGGAAAGTTCGGATAAGGTCAGCTGATTTTCGGCATGATTCAGGAAAACGGCTCCCGCTCCGGCATCCTTTAATGATTCAGGAAGTATATGCCCCATTCCGCGTCCCGGTTTCAATGATTCCATATGCTGTGCCGTAACGACAATGCAGCCGGTGTTTTCTCTGACGTAACGAATATCAGCAAAAGGACAGGTAAAAAAAATCTGCAGACCACTTTCTTGAGCTATTTTATCGACTGCCTGCGCTAACTCGAGAGATTTTTTACCATACAAATACGATTTAGGATTGACAACTAAGAAGGGACTTCTTACTTTTCCCATTTCAATACCTCCAAACTATATATTATTACCATCGGTTATAATATATATTACCATCGGTAATATATATTATCAAGACATAATATTAAAAATATTTTTATTTTTTTAATATATCTATATATCTTATTCTGTCCTGAAATAAATATCTTTGCTTTTATTTCAGTTGATAATGTCTATAGTTTATAATAGAATATAAATTACAAGGTTATAAATAACGGAGAAAATAAATGGAAAATGAAAAAACAAGTCCCTTGCACTTAAAGGTACAGCAGGCTCTTTTAGCCAGTTTTAACGATATGGCTTACTTTTCGCCATTGTCCGGTGAACGTGAATTATGTCAGCAATTTAATGTCAGCCGTCCTACTATACGCAAAGCCCTTGAAAATCTGGAACGGGAAAAAATCATAACAAAAATTCAGGGACGTGGTTCTTTTTATATCGGCAACAAAGTGCCGATTGATTATTCTAATACCAGTGGTCATGGATTGGGGCTTTTCCAGGTTTTAAGTTCTGCCGGTAAATTTACAAAAAGTTACGTTTTGCAACAGGATATTGAATTCCCGCATACTGATATTGCCGCCTCTTTGAATTTAAAAAAGGAAGAGATGGTTTTTCATCTAAAAAGATTGCGCTACGTAAATAACGAACTTTATTCCTTAGCTGACGATTATATTCCGCTGAACATCTGCCCGCATCTTTTGGAAACAGATTTTGCAAATGCTTCTTTATTTAAAACGTTGGAGGAAAATAATGTCATTCCTTATAAAGAGGACAAAACCATAGAAGTGAAACGTTCCGATATGCAGGAGGCTACACACTTAAATTTGAAAAAAGGTGATCCTCTTTCTGTTACCAGAATATTGACATATGACAAAGATTCCAATATTATTCAATATGCAACCTCTAAGGCAGATGCTTACAAAAGCCGTTTCAGAATAATATCGAGTATACAAAATGAAAGGATGTTTGAAAATGCTCAGAGAAATGAGAAGAAAAGACAGGCAGATATCTGACGCAGATGCCGAAAATGTTCTGCAAAAAGCGCAGTTTGCTACCTTATCAATGATTAATGAGGAAAACAAACCTTACGCTATACCGATAAGCTTCGTTTATGAAGACAATACCATATATCTGCACTGCGCTTCAGCAGGTTATAAATTGGAAAATATAGCACGCAATGCAAATGTCTGCCTATCTGCTGTCATAGATATACAGCTCATGCCGCAAAAATTTTCTACCAAATTCAAATCAGCCATTGTTTTCGGTAAAATCACAATGGTCAATGACGAAACAGATAAAAAAAGGGGGCTTTCCGCTCTAATAAAAAAATACAGTCCTGATTTTTACGATGAAGGTCTGAAATATATAGAAAGAGCATTAGCCAAAACAACCGTACTGAAAATAGAAATATCCGCTATTACAGGCAAAGAACACGAATAAATTCCCAGCAAAAAACAGGTCAGCGCATAAAAATAACAGGAAGCTCATTAAAACAAGAGCTTCCTGTTACAAAAGCGCACTTTATCCGATAACCGCAGTCATCTTCATTCATGGATTATTATCCTTTTTACGTTCGTCCTCCGACAGCAGCTTTCGAACAATTAACGCAGCAAACTGTCAGTATAAAATCCCATTACAGCACTTTCATCCGGAGCAATAAGACTTGTATTTATGTTTTTTGCCTTTAGAGCTATCTGTGTATATTTTTGCAATTCGCTTACAGTAAAATCTTCTTTCTTTCCAAGAATTTGATCGATATATTGTCTGAATTGTTCGATATTATTAAATTGCATCGCCGACAGAATAGATGAAACTTTTTCCGGAGCACCGGCTGCAATGAAATGGAGATAACTGGCAATGGTAAGTGCATTGGCCCGCCCGTGATCTATATTACGGAAATATGTAAGAGAATAACCCAGCGAATGAACGATATTGGTTCCCGTATGGGCTATGCAAAGCCCTCCTGCCAAAGAACCATACATAAGTTTAGCACGTATTTCTTCGGTAAATCCGCCTTCTGCCAAAGCAGGCAGGCATTCACCAATCTGCTTGATACCGCTTTGCGCTATCTGGCCAATCAAAGGGTTAATTTTTATTGACAACGCACTTTCGATATTATGAGAAAGCGCATCAAGTGCCGTATTGACCGTTATACTAACCGGCAATTTTTTTTGATAAGCTGGGTCCAACAATGCATATGCCGGAAAAATCAAAGGAGTCGCAATTGTACTTTTGGTCTGCGCCAAATGATTGGATAGAATAGAATAAGGCGTTACTTCACTTCCCGTGCCTGAAGTGGTCGGAATATGTATCATCGGCAGCACTTTTTCGGCATAAGTGCCGGAAAATAAATCATTTTCGGCAATATCCTGACACGCAAGCAATGCGATTCCCTTTGCCGCATCCATAGGTGATCCTCCCCCTATGGCAATAATGAAATCAGCGCCTTCTGCCTTGGCTGCCGCCGCACCCTTGTATACAGTAGGAATATCTGGATTGCTGTCAACTTCGTTAAACACAGCATACGGTATATGATTGCCGCGTAAAACCGCTTCAACATCATCCTGCGAACCGTTTATTTTAGCTGAATGACGTCCCGTTACCAACAGAGCCTTTTTCCCCAGTGTAAAAATATCATGATGTTCTCTTATGCAATTTTTCCCAAAAAATATTTTTGTCGGCATAGCAAATTTCATTGTCTGCATTAAAATGACCTCTTTTTTCGAATTTGCCACTAAGTATAAATGGTATATATTTAATGTCAATAGATATTGAATATATCTGTAACTTTTGCCAAATACCATAGTCTATTTTCGTTAAAATGCACTATGGATATAAAAAAAACAAGAAAAAAATATATACATGTGGTAAAATTTTAAGTGGGAGGAGGAATTCTCATGCCTATTACTTGCAGAAAATTGTTAAGTCTTTCCTTTCTTGATCGCAAAATAAGCTTAAGCGGCGGCAGCGAAGGACTTGACCGTGTAATTCGCTGGTTTCACGCCATAGAAGGAGTAGAAGAAATACAATTTTTGCAGAATAATGAATTGGTGCTGATGACAGGAATATCAATAGGTTCTGATGATAAAAAAATACTGGCAATGCTTAAAGGAATATATGAAAAGCATGGCGCAGGGCTTATCATCAATACAGGACGGTATATTCACAACATCCCCCAAGATGTTATAGACTATGCAAATATGGTGAAAATCCCTGTCTTTTCCGTGCCATGGGATATAAAACTTGGCAATATGACACGCAAGATAGGCGAACTCATATTGGCAGAGCGTTCAAAATATAAAAATGTTCAGGGACTCGTAAAAAAGATGCTTTTTTCTGATACCGGTACCGGAGAGAAAATATTTGACACAGCTTTATTTGACGATCATAAATTGCAGGGTGTAAAGCAGGTCATGCTGGTAGAATTTAAAACAAACCAGTTGGATTGTATTGATGAGCCGGAAGAAAAGCTGTCGGTTCTTTTTCAGGAAATAACTGCGGAATATGGGCAGCCGTGCTTTTTTACATGGAATGGCAATGAAGCTGCATTTATCATAGGAGAATACAGCAAATCCCGGCAATTTCCTTCTGCTCTGCATGAAAAGTTATTTAACAGATTTTCCCTTAATGTATTTATTGGCATTGGCGGATCATATCAGGACTTTTCTGATATGCGCAAAAGTCATAAAGAGGCGCATTTTGCTCTTAATATAGCTAAAAAAAGCAGTGATCGGACATATGTCGCATATAAGGATACAAATATTTTCCGCCTGTTTTATTATATCGACGATGCCGTTTTTATAAAAAATTATTATGAAGAAGTATTGGGCGATCTTTTGCGATATGATAAAAAAAACAGTTCCGAATTCACAAGAACTCTTGAAATCTATCTGGAAGAAAATGAAGATGCTGCGGCAACGATAAAAAGACTTTTCATCCATCGCAACACCCTTACTTACCGCTTGAAAAGGATAGAAGAAATAACAGGCTGCCGCATGGACGATTCTGAAACAAGACTCAACTTTCGCATAGCATTTAAAATGAAAACTTTTCTTAATTTTATTCAATGACTTATGCAGTTTGAATAAATGGGGCAGCGTTTTTTTGTATAAAGGCCACATAGACAATCCCCGCCGGAATGGCGTAAACTTAAGCACGTTAAAGTCTTATAAACAAAGCAATGAAGCTTGCGGCAGGATATCTTTCTTGTGCAGCTTTTTTTGTTTGCCAATTTTGGGGAGGAATATAAATGTCTATATCGGAAGAAATCAAAAAAAAGTCATTGCGCTATAGTATTCAGTCGTGGTCCAAACAGGGAAATCTCAATCCTGTGGTCGCGGAAAAAAGCGATAATATATATTATTGGGATTATGAGGGTAACCGCTATACGGATATGTCCTCTCAACTTGTAAATATGAATCTTGGACATGGGAATCGGGAAATAGCTGCTGCTATAAAAAAACAGGCCGATGAATTTTGTTTTTTATCTCCTGCTATAGCTGTAAAGAGCAGGGCTGATTTGGCAGAAATGATTGTAAAATTGCTGCCCGATAATTTTGGTAAAATCTTTTTTACTAACGCCGGAGCTGACGCAAATGAAAACGCTATAAAAATAGCCAGACTATATACGGGCCGGAAAAAGATATTCAGCCGTTACCGCAGTTATCACGGCTCATCTTTTGGTGCAGGCAATCTTACCGGTGAACCGCGCCGCTATCCTCTTGAGCCGGGTATACCCGGTTTTGTAAAATTTTTTGATCCGTATGTCTATCAGGAAAAAATCAAATTTGCTTCATCAAAAGAAGCCGCTGATTTTTACGTAAGTAAACTGCGTGAACAAATAATCTACGAAAACCCCAATGATGTCGCAGCTATAGTTATGGAAACGATCACCGGATCAAATGGTGTTATAATACCGCCTGATGGATATTTACAGGGTGTGCGGGCGATCTGCGATGAATTTGGTATCATGATGATATGTGATGAAGTTATGGCAGGTTTTGGCAGAACAGGAAAAATGTTTGCGTTTGAACACTGGGGCATAAAACCTGATCTTGTCACTTTTGCCAAAGGAGTTACCTGCGGCTATACACAGTTGGGCGGAGTGGGGATATCCAGTCGTATTGCCGAATATTTCGATGACCATTTTCTTTCTTGCGGACTCACTTACAGCGGACATCCTCTGTCTTGTGCCGCAGGTGTCGCCTGCGTCCAGTACTATCAAGAGCATCATGTGCTTGACAATGTTCAAAAGGTCGGTAAAGTCCTGGGCACTATTTTGGAGAATCTGAAAGAAAAACATCCCTGCGTGGGTGATGTCCGTTATATAGGTCTTTTTTCAGCTATTGAGCTTGTAAAGGACAAGATGACGAGAAAACCGCTTGTCGACTACGGAACTGATCCTAAAGGCATCATGGCATCAATCATCGGTCAGCTGAAAAAGAAATTTTTCATGACTTACTCCCATGAAAATATGCTTCTCGTGGCTCCTCCGCTGATCATAACCGAGGTCCAGCTCGAAGAAGAAATGCAAAAAATGGATGCTGTCCTTTCATGGGTCGATGCGCAGTATATGTAGGCTAATGTCATACTTAACAAATCCACTCAGTCCTTTTTGTTAGTTTTATACATATACAATAAGAAAAATATTTAGTATACTATGACCTGTAATTAAATCAGTGTTGAGCAAAGATGCTTATTCGATTTTATCGGATAGGCATCTTTTTTTATAAGGAGAGATAAGACAAAAATGACACAGCCAGCATGGAAAGATTCGGCAAAAGACGTCATAAAAGACCTGCGGGAATTGGCATCATTGACTTCAGATGCAGATGGTGCGCATCGGGTTGCATGGACACCAACATGGGATAAAGCACAGGATTGGTTCAAGAAGAAAATGAAACTTGAAGGTGCTGAAATAAGTGTTGATTCAGCCAATAATGTTTGGGCAAAAATACAAGGAGAAATAAACGAAGCGATACTGATCGGCAGCCACTTGGATTGTGTCCCAAACGGTGGATGGCTTGATGGTGCTCTAGGTGTAGTAGCAGGCATGGGTGGAATAAAACGTTATGGCAAAAATGGCAAAAAACCCAAAAAGACGTTGTATGTTGTCAGCTGGGCCGATGAAGAGGGTGCACGATTTGGTAGAAGCTGTATAGGTTCTTCAGCAGTGAGCGGTGCACTCGATATAAATGAAGCAGCAAAGCTTAAAGATAATAACGGTATAGCATTTACCGATGCACTGAAAAGATATAATTTAAATATTGAAGCTTTTCCTAATGCACGTAAGGAATTCATGGACAAACATATCAAAAGTTATTTAGAACTGCATATTGAACAGGCTCCCGTATTGGAGAGTCAGGGAAAATCAGCAGCTTGTGTTTACGGAATCACAGGATGTGAACGTCAGTATATTACCTTCAAAGGCCAGCCGGCGCATTCCGGTGCACCGATTTCTATGCGCCGCGATGCATTTTTGGCAGCTGCGCAGGCATCCTTGGCTTTTCGTGAAATAGGACTTAAGCACAATGCCTACTGTACCGTGGGAAAAGTAAAAGTTTTCCCGGATATAGTTACTATCTTTCCCGGAGAATGCATGATATCACTTGACCAACGTTCAATAGATGCAAATATACTCGAAAAAATTTATGAAGAAGCGCGAATCGCTTGTATGAAGGCAGCTGCTGATAATAAAGTAGACGTAGTATTTGAGCCTGTCTGGAGCATTCCTCCAACAATTTTTGATACACACTTGACCGAATTGTGCAGGGAAGCGGTAAAAGAAGAAACAGGAGAAGCTACATCTATTTTTTCAGGTCCACTTCATGATGCTGCCGAAATGGCTAAAATATTGCCATCCATTATGATGTTTACTATGTCTGCAAGCGGATTATCACACTGCAAGGAAGAGAATACTCCTGATAAAGATTTGGAGACAGCTATAGCTGCATTCCTGCGTCTTACAGAAAAAACGATCAACGAATAAGAATATTTTTATTCCAATTATTCTCATCGATCAAGACGGCTGCTTACGGCAGTTGGCAATTTGGGAGGGAACAGACAATGGAGCTGTTAGTATCACAGATAATAAACGGACTTACAAATACGGCTGTTTTATTTTTAGCGGCCAGTGGTCTAGTAATTATATTCGGCCTTTTGGATGTAGTTAATATGGCACATGGAGAATTCATCATGCTGGGAGCTTACAGTGCCTGTGTCTCTATAAATCAATTTCATTTTCCTTTTATAATCGCTGTTCTGACAGCGGCGGTTTTTACAGGAATCATCGGTGCAATTACCGAGAAATTCATCATCAGACGATTATACGGCAGAGTGGCCGAAACACTATTGGCTACTTTCGCTTTAAGTTATATCTTTCAGCAGACCATACGTTCTATCTTCGGCCCGGAAGATCAGTTGATGGCACTTCCTATAAATGCCGCTTTGAATATGGGAAACATAGTTATTCCCATATATAATCTCCTTTTAATTGTTGTATCCATTTTGATATTAGCAGGAACAATGCTAATGCTGACCAAAACAAAATTTGGCATGCAGATCAGAGCTAATGTGCAAAACCGTACTATGGTGCAATGTCTGGGAGTCGATTCGCAAAAAATAGATAATATAACATTTACCTATGGCAGCATGTTAGCCGGTATTGCCGGAGCGCTGATAGCTCCTATTAAAAGTGTGACACCGGATATGGGATTATCTTATATCGTCGATAGTTTCCTTGTTGTTGTTCTTGGAGGATTGAATTCCATATTTGGCAGTTTTTTAGGTTCCTTCGTTATCAGTGAATCTTCAACTGTAATGGCTGGATATATGAGTGAAATAACAGCTAAACTGCTGATTTTCATAATAATAATCATCATTATACGTTTCAAACCGCAGGGACTGTTTTTTGCCAAGGATAAACGTTGAGGAGAAAGAATAATGAGTAAGTTAAAAAATATTACTGTTGATAAATATATAGCTCTGGCAATTTTCATAATGCTGTTGATTATTCCTTTTGTATCATCTTTATACAGTGTGCAAATTTTCGGGAAGTTTATTACATATATTATCCTTGCATTGGGCCTTGATATACTTTGGGGGGAAGCTGGGCTTATGAATCTTGGTTTTGCAATATTCTTTGGCATAGGAAGTTACATCTTCGGCATATCAATGGCTATACAAAAAGGTCTCCCTGCATTTATGTCATTTGGTGGCATAACAGAGCTTCCATGGTTTTTTGCTCCTTTACAAAATCCTGCCTCAGCCATAATTCTCAGTGTGGCTGTTCCCATAATTATAGCGCTGCTGCTGGGTTATTTTATATTCAAAAGTCAAATAAAAGGTGTATTTTACAATATAATTACATTGGCATTTGTAGCCCTTTTTGAACTATTCATAGTCAATCAGCAGACATACACCGGCGGTGCCAGCGGCATTAATGGTATAGCTACAGGTGTTATGACCCTGCGGCTTTTCGGCAGTAAAATCACTATTATTGACTGGTACTATATAGCATTTATTTCACTGATTTTTATCTATTTATTTTGTCTCTGGCTCCATAAAATACGTTTTGGCCAAATTATCCATGCTATCCGGGACAATGAACCTCGAGTACAATTTCTCAGTTATGACCCTGCCGTATTCAAGACTGTTACTTTTGCAATTTCCGCAGCTGTGGCAGGTTATGCAGGAATGTTGTATGTTCCCATAGCCTCCTTCGTATCAATAGACAGTTCAGGTGTCATGTTTTCCACGATGGTGATAATTTGGCTGGCTGTCGGCGGCAGAGGAAATTTTACAGGCGCTATGGTTGGTGCACTGCTGGTAAATTTTTTACAAAATACCTTATCGGGCATTTTCGGCGGAATGTGGCAGATCATTTTGGGAATATGTCTGCTGCTGATTGTTATGCTGATGCCTAAGGGGCTTATAGGAAGCCTGGTAGAATGGCAATATATGCGACGAGTTCACGGCAGTGAAAAAAAGGAAACCAAAATTACTAATCGTGAAGCGGAGGTATAATACATGTTTCTCGAATTAAAAAACCTGACTGCAGAATTCAATGGATTTAAAGCTGTCGACAAAATTAATATGGTAATAGAAAAAGGTGAAACACGTGTAATTATCGGTCCAAATGGTGCCGGAAAAACCACTGTCATAGATATGCTGACAGGAAAAACCAAGCCCGCTGATGGTGAAATACTTTTGGAAGGAAACAATCTGGCAGGTAAAACTCCTTATGAAATTTCGGATAAGTATAAAATAGGCAGAAAATTTCAAGGGCCGAATGTATTCGATAATATGACCGTTTACGAAAATCTTGAGGTGGCACTGTCAGGCCATAATAAACTATTGCAAACATTTTTTTTTCGCAGAACTTCAACGATAAAAAAACGTATTTATAATATTTTAGAAAAAATTAATCTTGTCACTCAAAAAGAAATGCTGCCATGTTTTTTATCACATGGTCAAAGACAATGGTTGGAAATGGGCATGATATTAGCCCAGGACCCTGATATTATAACTCTTGACGAACCGGCAGCGGGCATGACCGATGATGAAACATATAAGACAGGTGAAATGATAAAAGAAATTATGCACGATAAAACAGTTATTGTTGTAGAACATGACATGGATTTTATCAAACAAATAGCAAAAACCGTCACTGTTCTAAATCAAGGGAAAATTTTAGCTGAAGGTACATATGATGAAATATCGCATAACCCTGAAGTTATAAAAGTATACTTAAAAACTGATGATGAAGGACCGGTGTAAAACGATGATGGAAGTAAAAAATATTTCCGTTAGCTATGGTGCAGGAAATATAGTGGCAGATATTTCCTTTTCCGTCAACAAAGACGACCGTCTCTTTATTCTTGGGCGCAACGGAGTGGGGAAAACGACCTTATTGAAAGGCATAATGGGAATTCTGCCAATAAAAGGCACATTATATTTCAAAGAACAGAATATAACAAAATATTCTGCAGCACGGCGCTCTCAAAAGGGCATCGCTTATGTACCGCAGGGAAGGGAAATCTTTCCCGATCTGACGGTAGCTGAAAATCTTGAAATGGGTGCATTATATCATAAAGTGGACTATGAAAAAAAGCTTCGTGAAATACTGGAATATTTCCCGATTCTTACAGAACATATGGTACGAAAAGGCGGTGTGCTTTCAGGAGGACAGCAGCAACAGCTCGCCATAGCCAGAGCACTGATGGGGGAACCGGATATACTTATGCTTGATGAACCGACAGAAGGTATCCAGCCCAATATCGTAACGCATATATCTGATATATTGATGTTATATCATAAAGAAAAACATATTCCGGTCATTATCGTAGAACAAAATTTAAAATTCGCCAAAAAATTGGGCAGCAAATTTGTCATTATTCAAAAGGGAAGCATTGTTAAAGCCGGTAAAATAGAAGAACTGACGGATGAAATAAGTGTAAAATATTTGAGTGTATAAAATCCATTGAATTTTTGTGCCGTTTTTAGTGGATATTTCGGCACTATACAGCAAAGAGAGGAGCGAGACATTGTTTGATATTATAACAGTATCGGTAGTTACTTTTCAGACTGAATGGGGGAATAAAGAAGCTAATTTGAAACGTATGATGAAATTTATAGATCATGCGGCTGCAAAAGGCAGCGACCTTATAGTGATGCCGGAAATGTGTCTCACTGGATATGACGATGAGCCTACTGCAAAAGGCACCGCAAAAATGCAAAAGTGTGCGGCTGAAACAATGAAAGGGCCGTCAGTACAAAAAATTGCAGAAAAGGCTAAAAAAGAAAATATCTACGTGATGTTTGGTATGCCGGAACTTTTTCAAAATAATATCTATAATTCATTGGTGACATGTGCGCCTAATGGAAAAGTTATGGCATATCGGAAAATACATCTGGCGCTGCAAGAAGCAAATTGGGCCAAACACGGCAGCACTCCTCTTATAGTAGACACTCCATGGGGAGGAATAGGCTGCGGCGTCTGCTACGATTCTTATAATTTCCCAGAACTGATAAGATATTATGCCGCTAAAGGGTGCAGACTTTATATTAATGCAACTGCTTTTGCCAAATCCCGCAATACCAATAAACCCCAAATCACTTTAGAAGCTTCAGTCATAATGAATGATATATACATTGCCTCCGCGAATCTTGGAGGAATAGATCTGTATAATGATTTTTCAGGTGGCAGCAACATCATGGGTCCATCCAGCACTTACGGACAGGTAGCTTATTATTGCGGACATCATTTTAATGATCCTGATGCACAGGAAACAGGACTGTATACGGCAACTATAGATTTATCCAAAGCTACCAGGAGTATATATCAAAAAAATGATCATGAAAAAACACCTGATTTTAAACCTGAAATATACGCTGCCATGTATAAGGACTTAGCAAATAGTATTTGATTTTATTTAATTAAAAAGTGAAAACTATAAATTTGATTCAGGAGGATACAATGAAAAAATTTCTATTTCTACTCTTAGCAGCAAGCTTATCCCTATTTTTCGCAGGGTGCACCGGTCCTGGTAAAAGCGATGATGGAAAAAGCAGTCTAGGAGATAATATAAAAATCGGCGTTTTATATTCGACAACAGGACCTTTTTCCATAAGTGAAACACCTATGGCCAATTCCGCTAAAATGGCTATTGAAGAAATTAATGCCAATGGGGGAATAAACGGCAAAAAAATAGAACCGATTTATATGGACTATGCCTCTGATCCCAATCTGGCGGCACAAAAAGCGCAGGAATTGATCATGAAAGACGGTGTAACAGCCATTGTCGGCACAAATTCCTCAGCAACGCGGCTGGCTGTAATTCCAACGATAGAACAAAATGATTCACTGCTCATATATAATACATTTTATGAAGGAGAAAAACCGTCAAACAATGTTTTATATACCAATAGTGTACCCAGTCAGCAGATAGAAGCTTATATACCATGGATCATTAAAAATTTAGGCAAGAAAATCTTTTTTGTTGGCAGTGATTATGAATTTCCTAAAAAGAGTATAGCCTATGCTAAAAAAATTGCCGAAGAAAACGGCGGAGAAATTGTTGGTGAAGAATATGTCCCTATCACCTATACAGACTTTTCATCCGTGATTAACAAAATAAAGGAAGCCAAGCCAGATGTCGTTTTCTCAGGAGTAGCAGGAAATGGTGCCGTCCCCTTCTATAAACAATACAGTCAATATGGCCTTGATCCTAAACAACTTCCTATTTGCGCCATAGCCACCAGTGAAGCCACTGTTAAAGGTATCGGTGAATCTGCTATAGGAACATATTCTTCATTTGATTATTTTAATACCATTGATACTCCCGCCAATAAGGAATTTATTGAAAAATATGAAGCAGAATTCGGTACGGATACCACTGTTACGAATCAGGCAGAAGGCGCTTATCATGGTGTATATATGTTGGCCGCCGCAATTGCTAAGGCAAACTCTGGTGCAGCCGCAGATATAATTAAAGCAGCATCAGGATTGAAAATAGATACACCAGCGGGTGAAATAAAAATGGATGAGACTAATCATCATGCTTGGTTGAACAGCTATATCGGCAAAGTAAACAGTAATTTGACTTTTGATATTGTCAATAAATCAGATGGTTTAGTAAAACCAATAGTTGAATAACAAAATATTGCAAAGCTGTCGATGAAGCTGATTTCTGCTTCATCGACAGCTTTTTTATGAATCAGATTTCTCTGATGAAACAATATTTATTATGCAATAACAAAAATCATACCATTTGGTGTTCAATATGTAGTTATTAATCATATCTATTTTACTATATTTAGTGCTTTTCATAAATATAATATTGCTTTTGACGGGATTTTGAATTATAATAACTTATATCAACAGCAAAATATTATTAAATAACATTTCAGGAAGCACTAACCGGCTGATCTTGGCAGATGAAAAACATCTGCATTGAGTGCCTAAAGTTGTCAGCGGTTCTTTTTGTATGTCCAATTACAACCACCTGCTTACAGTTTTGTTTCTGCACAGCCGGGTGGTTATATTTTGCAGCCAAGTTCCTCATAAACTTCAGTCATCCTTACCGATGCATCTGAATTAATAATTTTTGATAAGGAAGCGAATTTTTTGGAAAAATGGTATGAAAGTGATATAGGCAAAAATATCCTGAAATCGAAATACTATCATGTGGGTGAAAAAGATCCGCAGATTTTTATTGATCGTGTGACTTCTATATTTTCTGCCCCCGTGCAAAAGGCTATGCGGCAATATCTTGAAGCCGGATCGGTCTGCCCTGCAGGACGGACTTTATATGCTACGGGTGCCAAGGGAAAATTCAAAGCAAGTCTGAGCAATTGTTATATATTACCGTCTCCCGAGGATAATATTGAATCTATCTTCAAAATTAATACTGAAATTGCAAGAATATTTTCTTACGGAGGAGGTATCGGTGTCAATATCAGCAGGCTGCGCCCCAAAGAAAGTCTTGTCAATAATGCCGCACGTACCTCAACCGGATCAGTATCTTTTCTGAAAATATTTGATTCTACCGGCGAAGTGATCAGCCAGAACGGACGCCGCGGTGCAATGATGGTCGGACTGAACTGCGATCATCCTGACATTTACGAATTTCTCCATATGAAACAAAATAATGAAAAATTGGCTTCGATGAATATTTCCATACTTTTCAAAGACGATTTTATGAAGGCTGTCCTGAATAACGATGAATACGAATTGAAATTTGATGTTGAAGCTACCGGTGAAAAAATACGAAAAAAAATAAATGCGGCTTCATTTTTTAAAGAATACTGCCGTACTCAATGGGATTGGGGTGACCCTGGTGCCTTATTTGTCGACAAGCTCAATAATTACACACTACTCAGCGGCTATAGTGATTACAATATCGAAATAACTAATCCCTGTGGTGAATTTGGCGGTAATGCCTACAATTCCTGCAATCTCATGAGCATTAATCTTTATAATTTTATTGATGATAAATTTGGCGAAATGCCTCATTTGAACGAAAAACCTTTTCGTTCGGCAATTGATACGGCAGTGCGGGCTCTGGATGAGATTCTCGATTACGGATACGAAACCCAACCTCTTGAAGCCAACAGAAAATGTATAGATGATTGGCGCAGCATAGGTCTCGGTCTCTTCGGAGTTGCCGATGCTCTCATTGCTATGAAACTAAAATACGGCAGCCGGCAGGGCAATCAATTTATTACGGATGTCATCCGTATAATGTTTATTGAATCAGCCCGAGCCTCTTCGCAAATAGCCAAAGAAAAAAATACTTTTGGCCGTTATGAATGGGAAAAAACCAAGGCATCACCCCTGATGGAATTACTATATAAAGAAGCTCCCGATGTATATGACAATATAAAAGAAAACGGTCTGCGAAACGGCACCTTATTGTCTATTGCCCCAACAGGAACGATCTCACTTCTTATGGGAACTTTCTCCGGCGGCTGCGAACCGCTTTATAAAATAAGCTATATGCGCACGACCCATAAAATGGAAGGTGAAAAAAAATCTTTTAAAGTTTATGCGCATGCCATAAAAGAGCTTCTCGAGTACCATAAACTGCCCTATGATATTGATGATGCGGAAATAAAAAAACGCTTCCCCTGGATAATCGAAAGTCATCATATTCCTTATCTTGATCGTGTAAAACTGCAGGCTGCCATGCAAAAATATGTAGACAACTCTATCTCTTCCACAGTCAATCTTCGCCATGATGCAACTCCTGAGGAAATAAAAGATATATACATTGCAGCCTGGAAGTCCGGATGCAAGGGCATAACCGTATTTCGGGACGGCTGCAGGCGCGGCAATATACTGGGTGTTTCAGAACCAAAAACAAAAATAGAATATGACACTATTCAACCTATCAAAAGAGATGACATTGCCCGCCTTGATGGCTGCACCTTAGTCAGACATACCTCATGCGTCGACAAACTTTACATCACGATCAACAAAACATCTGACGGACAGGTATTTGAAGTTTTCACCAATGCCTCCGGCGGATGCTCAAGCAATATAGCAACGATTACCCGGCTGACATCACTCGCTCTCCGGTCCGGCATAAGCGTGAAACATATAATAAAACAGCTCGCCGTGAGCAAATGCTCCGCCTGTCAGGCGCTCATCCGCGGTGGCAGACGTGATATATCTCTTTCCTGTGGTAATGCCATCGCTTCGGCACTGGCAGAAATATATAATGAAACACAGCAAAAAAAACCTGCTGAAAAATACACTAATAGCGCAGAGGATGCCGCTATCAATAAAAAATGCCCCGAATGCAGTCATTATACACTTAAACCAGAAGGCAACTGCGTAACCTGCACATACTGCGGCTGGTCAAAATGCGAATAATAAATTATAAAACAAGATAGTAAAACAAAGCAGGGACGATGCGGATTCCTTTGTATCACCCCTGCTTCTTGTATATCAGTGATTTTTATTCTCGCAGGATAAGCGATTCAATCTGTTTAATGTATTCATATAAGTTAATAAATGGGAGGACTATTTTATGGAAAAATTAAATAATCTTAAGGTAGCCTATAAAATGGCTATTGTAATTTTTGTTGCCGCCGCCGGAATGATTATGGTCGGTTACACCGGATATTCATATCTGAGTAAAGCGCAGTCCGCTATGGGAAGTATTTATTCTCAGAATATGCAGTCTGTCCAATATATCAATGAAACGACAGTGGACAGCCGTGTGGTGCAGAACCGGGTGCTGCAGATGATCATCGAAAAGGATCCCGCAAAATTACAGCAGCGCCAGGCTGATATAAAAAAATTCAGTGATGATTATGAAGCACAATGGAAAAAATATCAGGAAACAGCATCACCGGAGGGCAGAGAAAAAATAGCAGCTGCCCACGAAAACTGGCAAACCTTTAAAAACACTATGCAAAGCATAGTTGACCTCAGCCTTCAGGGGAAAAAAGAGGAAGCCGCTGCACTTTATGAAAACCAAGGAGCTGCCGACACCATAAAATTGCGCGACGCTCTTGATGAATTGAATAAGATCGAAGACATAGCTGTCAAAAATGTTAATGATCAGAATAATCATGATACCCAATCGGCAATATACAGCATGCTCATGAAAACTGTAATCATTATTCTAATATTGCTTGTTTTCTGCGGCTGGTTTTTAAAAGAAATAGTCTCTTCATTAAATGCAATGATCGAAGAATGTCATAAACTGCGCGATGGGGACTATCGTCAACCTGAAAAATCTAAGATGAACCGCAAAGATGAATTTGGACAAATGGCCGATGCACTTGTTGAAGTTATTGCTAACGTATCTGTTTTTATGAAAAAAATGAATGGTTCTGTAGAGCAGGTCGCTGCATCCTCCGAAGAACTCACGGCAAGCTCTATGCAGGCCTCGCAGACAGCTACACAGGTAGCTCAATCTGCCACTGAAACTGCGGAGGTAGCCGACCAGCATAAAAGTGCAGTCCAAAAAGGAAAATCAGCCGTAGACCATATTACATCATCGATCGAAGATATACGTGCTGAGTCCGATAAAGTCGCCGATCATGCAGCCAGCGTGGCTGACCGCATTACTGCAGGCAATAATTCAATCAATACTTCTGTGGAAAAGATAAAAAAAGTTGAAGATACCGTGCGTTCTTCTGCGGAAATAGTTGAAAAGCTGGGTGAAAACTCGCAGGAAATCGGGCAGATAATAGATACTATTGCCAATATAGCCGGTCAGACAAATTTACTTGCTCTTAATGCTGCCATTGAAGCAGCCAGAGCCGGAGAACATGGAAAAGGGTTTGCAGTGGTGGCTGAAGAGGTCAGAAAACTGGCAGAGCAATCACAAGAAGCAACTGCCAGAATAACTGAACTTATCACCAGTATCCAATCCGATACCGCGGGAGCTGTAACAGCAATGCAGAAAGGCCGCACCGAAGTCATTGAAGGTGCAAAATCAGTTGAAGATCTGCACAATATGTTTGCCGAAATCAACGTTCTTGTCGATAAGGTATCTACTCAGATGAATTCTATGGCATCTGCTGTGGATAAAGTAACCGAAAATGCAAAAAATGTCCGTCATGAAGTTGATACTATTGAAAAACAAGGCGATAATATTACTTCTGAAATGCAGTCTATAGCTGCCGCAACAGAAGAGCAATCAGCCTCTGCGGAAGAAATAGCCTCGGCAAGTGAATCACTGGCAAAATTAGCCCAAGAATCGCAGATAGAGCTGCACAAATTTAAATTCTAAAAAACTTTCAGCGAAGACAGACGAAAAACCATCTGTCTTCGCTGCATTTTTTGATCTATAATTTCTGTAAAAAATACATGGAGTATATGTTGAATATGGATAAAGTAATCTCTTGGTACATAAAAAACAAAGTAGAAAAAACAATCGGCAATCTCGAAAAAAATAATATTTGCGGATTATTTGTAAATAATAATTTCGAATTAAGGGAAAAAATTAAACAACTTATTCCTGATGGTTCCAGAGTGGGCATCGGTGATTCTGTGACATTATTCGATACGGGAATAGTTGATTTACTGCGAAATGGCTCATATGATTTTCTCGACAAGTACAAAGACGGGATTACCAGTGAAGAAAAAAAACAATTGTATCAGGCTAATTTCAGTGCAGATACTTTTTTATCCGGGACAAGTGCACTGACAGAACACGGAGAATTGTCAAATATAGACGGAAACGGCAGCAGAGTGGCTCCAATGATATATGGTCCGGCACAAGTTATCATTGTTGTCGGAGTAAACAAAATTGTGAGCGATTTAGCTGAAGCAGAAAAACGAGTGAGAAATTACGCTGCCCCACTGGATGCAAAACGCTTGAATAAAAATACGCCTTGCGCAACTTTAGGGTATTGTGTCGACTGTAAAAGCCCTGAAAGGATTTGCAACACCTTTGTCGTTATCAAACGTCAATTTACCAAGGACAGAATAAAAGTCATTATTGTCAATGAACAATTAGGCTACTAATACAATTTCCTAAAAATCTGCAAATAATTTTTTCTGATACTCAAACTCATATATTGTCAAAAAAAACGAAAACGATCCAGCAAACAGCTGAATCGTTTAGAAGTTACACACTGATATGAAACAGATCGGCACCGCACAGCCAAATCAAAATCATTTACCTTCATGCAGTGTTTTCAGAACATATTCTACGGGACGACTCCAATCAACATACACATTGGTATTTTCCCATAGCCTGGTCAGCGCAAGCTTAAAATTCTCCAGATTCTCCAATGGCTTTATGGTAATAGATGTAAAATCATGCATTGTTTTATGCGGCACCTGAAGAGTAAGGCTTTTCGAGAAAAATTCTTTAACAGCTGCCACAGCCTGTTCTGATTTTAAAATCACTTCAGCAGCTTTATTTTCTGCACTGTATTCAACATAGCCGACATCATTGTAATCCCCAAGTGTAAAATAGCTTACTGCGACACAAAATTTATTTTCCATTAATTTATGAAACCTCTTTCTACCAAAGAATTATATAAAAATTCTATTTGCTTTATTAAATTATCAAGTACTTAAGCTACACCAATTTTACCAAAAATATTCCTATAGCACAACTAAGTAAACTGCAGGTTTACTCCTTATTATTTGTCAAGTCTTGCACCGCATTTTTATTTATGCTATTATTTATTAAGAAATAACGCATGCGTTATGCCTGCGGTGTACGTAAGCTTTTTAATTATGTCTAACCTTACTCATTTTCAAAAGGAACCTGACTTTGTCATATGGCTGCTGGATCGTCTCCGAACGAATAGCAAAAGTATCGTCTTAAGGTACCGCCCTGCATTATGCAGGTCTAGGCATGTAAGAAGATACGGCATCATGGGCGTAAAAAAACACCATTCTTTTAAGGATGGTGTTTTTTTATTTTCTCTACACAAACAGAGCGATCTGATCCGTTTCATTCATACCGTCCAAGCATCCGTGCTCGCGCAGTATCTCAATAGACGGTGTCGGTACACCTGCTCTTTTTTTCAAATCATCAACAGAAGAAAATTCTCCCTGTTTACGGGCTTCCACAATATTATTTGCCGCAGTTATCCCCACTCCCGGCAATGCAGAAAGAGGCGGCAGCAGCGATTTCTCATGCATAATGAATTTATCTGCCATTGATTCATACAAATCCGCTTTTTCCACGGTATAGCCTCGCAGATACATTTCCCAGGCAAGTTCCAGCACTACCTGCAATCCCTTTTCCTTTACCGAAAGTTTTTTTATCTTTTCTTCCTCGGCCAATTCACTCAGACGGTTTTTAACGGCCTGCTGTCCCTGTGCTATAAGATGAGCATCAAATTCATCGGCACGTATGGAAAAATATGCTGCATAAAAAGCCAACGGATAATGCACTTTGCAAAAAGCAATCCGATAAGCCATCATAACATAAGCTGTAGCATGGGCCCGCGGGAAAAGATATTTTATTTTCTGACAGGAATCTATAAACCAATCGGGAATGCCGCCTGCCTTAAGTTCTGCTACCACATCATCTTTGATCCCGCGCCCTTTGCGGACGTTCTCCATAGTTTTAAAAGCCAGAAGTGGTTCTATCCCTTTATGGATCAAATACATCATTATATCGTCGCGGGCAGAAATAGCGTCTGACAGAGAACACACACCATTTTTTATAAGATCCTGTGCATTATTGAGCCAAACATCCGTACCATGGGAGAAACCGCTTATTCGCACAAGATCACTGAACTTTTCCGGTCTCGTATCATCTATCATCTGCCGCGTAAAAGGAGTCCGAAATTCAGGTATGCCAAAAGTCCCCGAAGTGGCGCCAAGTTCTTCCTGTGTCACTCCCAAAGCTTCCGTGGATGAAAAAAGGCTCATGGTGGCCGGATCATCAAAGGGAATGGTTTTTGGATCACGGTGTGTTATATTTTCAAGCATTTTTATGACAGTCGGATCATCATGCCCCAGAATATCCAGCTTTACGAGACGACTGCTGATGGAATGGTAGTCAAAATGAGTCGTAATAGTGGCTGTATCCTTATCATCAGCAGGATGCTGTATGGGCGTGAAATGGTGGACATCCATATTTCTCGGGATAACCATAATACCGCCCGGATGCTGTCCCGTCGTCCTTTTTACTCCCGTGCAGCCGGCGACAAGACTGTTTATATACGCATCGCGTTTTTTCAAACCCTTATCGTTAAAATACCCGCGGACATACCCGTAAGCAGTTTTATCAGCCACTGTTGCTATAGTACCGGCACGAAAAACATTATCTTTACCAAACAATTCTTCTGTATATTTATGAGCGACCGGCTGATAATCTCCCGAAAAATTCAAATCTATATCAGGAACTTTATCGCCGTCAAATCCCATGAATACCGCAAACGGTATATCGTGCCCGTCTTTTATCATTTCTGTGCCGCAATACTGGCATGTCTTATTGGGCAGATCGAATCCGCAGCCATAAGAGCCGTCAGTTATAAATTCGCTATTGCAGCATTTCGGACAGCGCCAATGCGGCGGCAGAGGATTGACCTCAGTAATATCAGTCATCGTCGCTACAAAAGAAGATCCTACAGATCCTCTCGAACCTACAAGATATCCATCGTCAAGTGATTTTTTAACGAGCTTGTGCGCTATCAGATACAGCACGGCAAAGCCGTGTCCGATTATCGATCTCAGTTCCATTTCGAGACGTTCCGACACTATCTGCGGCAAATTCTCGCCATAAAGCAGCTTCGCTTTTGCATAGCTCATATCATGTATCTGCTCGTCCGCTCCCGGTATCATCGGTGAATACAGATCGTCCGGTATGGGCTTTATCACATCGATCATTTCGGCTATTTTACGGGGATTTTCCACCACCGCTTTGTATGCCAGATCTTCTCCCAAATATGTGAACTCACCCAGCATCTCTTCCGTTGTACGCAGATACAGCGGCGGCTGCTGGTCTGCATCTTTAAAGCCTTTCCCTGTCATAAGGATAGCCCTGTAAATGCTGTCCTGCGGGTTAAGAAAATGGACATCACATGTGGCAATAAGCATCTTATCCAGCTTTTTTGCCAGCTCAGCCACCTTCAGATTTATTTTTCGCAAATCGTCATCCGTTTTTATATCAGGAAAATTTTCACTGCGTATTAAAAATTCATTGTTGCCGATCGGTTGTATTTCCAGATAGTCGTAAAAAGAAGCTATTTGCAGCAACTCCTCGTCACTCTGTCCGGCGACAATAGCCCTTACTAATTCACCGGCTTCGCAGGCTGAACCTATAATGATGCCCTCGCGGTATTCTGCCAGTATTTTTTTGGGAATTCGCGGCCTTTTTTGCAGATACTTCAAATGAGAGAGAGATACAAGCCTGTATATATTACGCAGACCGATAGCGTTCCTGGCAAGCAGGATAATGTGATTAGCCCTTTTCTGCTGCTCATCATAAATAAGGTAGCCTTCCAGCCCATATATTATTTTTATATCCAATTTTTTATCAGCAACTGTTTTTGCCGCTTCCGGAAAAGCTTGCACGACACCATGGTCAGTAATGGCAATGGCAGGCCAGCCCCATCCCGCTGCCGTACAGATCAAATCTTTCGCGGAAACGACGGCATCCATATTGCTCATATGTGTATGGGCATGCAGTTCTACTCTCTTTTCCTGTGCGTTATCGGCCCTTTTCTTCATTTCGCTTTTATAAATGCTGACAGGCATCATTACAAAATCATTGTTGAAACTGTCAAAACGAATACTCCCCGCCACTTTTATAACCGATCCGTTTGACAGATTTCCCTTAACCTGTTCAAATTCGTCCTTATCCTTAAAAAAGATCTTGCAGTCGATACCGTTGGTCTTATCGGATAGTTCGAAAGTAAGCAGATTATTGCCGGTTTTAAATTCACGGTTATTAATATTGTTAATTTTCCCCAGCATGACAGCCAGCTTCATTTCGCCGTCTATGCCGTCTATTTCCATAGGCTGCCCTGTTATACGCTTGCCGTATATCCAGCCGGGATCTGTGCTGTTCGGCGGCGGTCCCGCTTGTTTTCTGCTGTAACCGCCTGCGTGGGATGAACCCGTGCCATAATTTTTTACAGCCGGTACGTATTTTTCCGCCGGTCTTTCCGTTACCGGCGGCGGAGTATAATCTACCATAACATAATCGCCGCATTCACCGGAAAGCTCTTCGGCATTATCCACAGTATTAAAAGCAACTCTGCATTCAAGCTCAAGCAGTTCGTGTATCGTTTCCTTCAATGCCTTACTTACACTGTGAGCCTGCAGAATCTCACCTGCCAGCTCACCTGCCAGCTCCAATGTCAACAGATTTCCGTCAATATAATATTTGGCGGTGCGCAGCAAAATTTTTACGGTAGGATTGCCATCAGAAGCGGCAGTTATTATTTTCTGCCAGTTTTTATCTATCTGCGCGGCAAAATCAATAATGTCCTGATAAAACGCAACATCACTGACTCCGCAATTTGACGCTATATAATCGGCAGCCTGACCGAGCATGTCTTCCGGCAGATATTGATACGTATGGAGCAGTATCTCCCATGTATTCTTTCTCAGATCTATTTCTACATGCTTTATTGTGCTGGCCTTCAAAAGCATCATAAATTCACTGTCAAGCGGCAGTGAATCAATAAGCCGGCGAAATTTATCACCCGATTGCGGAACAATACGATATTTACCCATAAATCACCTGATGCCTCTTTCAAAAAACCAATAAACTATGCCTGTGCAAATCTGCTGATAATATATCACTGCTTCAGCAGGTGAGATGTGTTATTAATTGTCTGAACATAAAACTTATCAAATTCATCATCATAAGACAATATATTATACGCCGTATTGCTTTGGCCCACTGACCAGACATATTCGAACGGTATATGCACCGCATAAGCCAAGATCGCTCTGTTCACAGCGCCGTGGGCCACTATAGCCAGACTGCCGCCGGAATTCTCTTTTATTGCTGCGCGTATTGCCTGCATTGCCCTGTCCTGTACCTGCTGAAAATTTTCACCTTCAGGTATGGATACCGACTGAGGATTATCAAAAAAATCCTTCATGGCATTCGGCCATTTTTTATTGATATCTTCAAATAGAATACCTTCCCATTGGCCAAAGCTCATTTCCCGCAGTTTGCTGACGGGCTTCATCGTCAGCCCAAACCGTTCTGCTATCGGTTTTGCCGTACATTTTGTACGCGAAAGATCACTGCAGTATACTGCATCTATTTTTTGCAGCGGAAACTTCTCCGCCAGCAGCTGAGCCTGTTTTATTCCTTCCGGTATAAGATCAGTATCGGATTGTCCCTGAAACCGTCCCTCCAAGTTCCATGATGTTTGGCCGTGGCGGATAAGTACAATTTTTGTGAGCATAAAATATCTTCCCTCTTATGTATAATTTTATATCAGCCAGATAAAAGCGACTGTCTGTTCAGTGCACCGCAAAAATCAACAATACTAACAATTCGCTGAGTTCCGTGACCGCTCCATAAACATCACCTGTCAATCCGCCCAGCTTCGCTGTGACATGTCTGCAGAAGAGAAGGGCAAAAACGATTACCCCAAGGAGCGCTGCGGCAGCGTGATACATATTTGCGTAAGCCGCCGGCAAGAATACCAGCACAGTAATAAAAACCCAAAAGAGAGATTTTTTACCTGCATAATCAGCAAAAGCTTTACCCAACCCTTCTCTGCGGGCGTAAGGAAACAATGTAATTCCCAGCACCATGGATAACCGCGCGATCACAGGCATCAGGAACAATGCACTGCCTAATGTGTAAAATTCTGTGACTGATGCACCTGCCGAAGGATAGATAGACACGATGACAGAATATTTTCCTAACAGCAGCATGATCAATGATGTAACACCATGTGCTCCGACATGACTGTCCTTCATAATTTCCAGCATCCTGCTTTTCTCGCGTCCTGAAAGTAAACCGTCCATCGTGTCCGTGTATCCGTCACAATGAAGTGCACCGGTAGAAGCTATATTCACCAGCAGGAGCAAAAAAGCTCCTGCCAGAGGAGGTATACTCAGATTAAACACAGGCAGTACCAGCAGAAGGAAAAATGCCGCAAAAACATTTATGATCCCCAAAACAGCGCCGATCAGCGCAAAATACTTTACACTCCTGCCGCGTGCCGCCGGCGTCCATTCGGCGTCATACTTTATGGGCAGGCGTGTTAAAAAAAGCAGCCCTGTAAAAAACGAATTCAATATGTGCTACACACCTTCCCAAATAATATTATTTCTCATAAATAATGCCGAAAATAAAAAGCGTTTATTTTATTTTTACGGGTATCCCCGAAACAACAAAATATACTTCATCAGCCTTTTCAGCTGCATATTGATTACAAAAACCCGCAATATCCCGATATTGGCGGGCCAATGCATTTTCCGGCACTATTCCGGAGCCGACCTCATTTGTCACGAAAACGATAGAACCCGCATGTTTTTTTGCGGCACAGATCAATTTTTCTATCGCGCCAAAAATAATTTTCTGCCTCTGTGCCGCTTTCTTTTTCTCCATCTGCGGCATGCAGATGAGGTTGCTCATATAAACAGTCAAACAATCAAATAAAACAGCATCATATGCTGAACAATCATCAATAGCCAGCTCTGCATCGAAAGGAGCTTCCAGTGTATGCCAGTCCGCCGTCTCTCTGTGCTTCCTGTGCAATAGCACGCGCTGTTTCATTTCCTCATCCAAAATTTGCGCTGTCGCTATATAAGCCGTTTTTTTTCCATGTTTCTGCACATATGTTTCGGCAAAACTGCTTTTCCCCGAACGTGCTCCTCCCGTTACTAAAATTATTTTGCCCATAAATACCTCCAATAATTTGGCTGTTTACCTTTTATCAAATTTATGATACAGTAAATACGATTTAATCCGATTTCGTTTGGTTAGGAGTAATAATAATGCTGGTTTATTCACATATTGCCAATATCGCCGAAAAATACCAAAATAATGTCGTTGTCCTCGGCACCTTTGACGGTGTACATATAGGACACCAAAAAATAATAAAAAGAGCCACCGAGCTTGCAAAAAAAATAAAGGGAAAAAGCATCGTCTTTACCTTTTCCAATCATCCGCTGGAGATTATTGCTCCCCAAAGAGCCCCGAAGAAAATAAGCGACAATACAGAAAAAGAACACGATCTGAAAGCACTCGGCATTGATATCCTCATGAACATTCCTTTTACTGAAAAGCTCGCCAACATATCTCCTGCTGATTTTCTGAAGCTTCTGAAGGACAATCTTGCACCCAAATACATTGTGGTCGGTCCGAATTGCACCTTTGGCTACAAGGGTGAAGGAACTCCTCAATTTCTTGATGACATGGCCGCTGCATACGGTTTCATTGCGGAAATCCCGCAGGCAGCTTATATGCACAACAAGATCATCAGCAGCTCCCGTGTTCGCCATGCGCTCACCGATGGCAAGCTCGAATTGGCCAATGAGCTTCTCGGGCATCCATTCACTATCTCGGGAAAGATAGAACACGGAGAAAATCGCGGACATCAGCTGGGCATTCCTACCGCCAATGTTTATGTTTCCGAAAAATATCTCATGCCGCCTGACGGCGTATATATAGTAACGGTAACTCTAAATAACGAAAAATACGAAGGAATAGCCAATGTCGGAGACAACCCTACATTCAATATCCATTCAAGGCGTGTCGAAGTAAATATTTTTGATTTCAACAAGGATATCTACGGCGAGCATATCCAGATACATTTTTTAAAAAAATTGCGTGATGAAGAAAAATTTTCATCGATTGACACCCTGCTCACACAAATGAATATTGATATAAAAAACGCTAAAGATTATTTTATACGATAATTTCGTTTTAGTAAAATCCGCTCCTAATTGATATTACCATGATTTTTCATAATTAATTCTGATTTTCGCAGCGGCATCCTGCTTTTTAGCAGAAGTAACCGCACTCGTATCGATATCGCCATTATTCAATTCATCTATCTTATCCACATCATCGTCGTACATAGCTGCATCAGCTTCCTCGTCGTCAAGAGGCAGTGTTGTCAGCCGCACACCGACCAGGAAATCTTCCATAGAATCCAATTGCAGCAGCAGACGCTGCTGCGGTACCGACTGAGCATTATAGACAAAATAAATTTTCCCGTCTACAAATTCCTTTTCGCCCTTGCCGAAAACAGACTGCATTTTGTAGGGCGTGGCACCGATTTTCACTCCCTGCGGCAAAAAATATTTTCTGTTGGATACTGTTATATCTACAACTTCTCCAGTCTTTTTTGCTATACCGATCACCGTTTTATCATGATATACATAATAGTCAACCGATCTGCCGTAAACACGCCTGTTTTCACTGTACCACGGCTTGCCGAAAGAATTCTCCATTGCCGTATAAGAATCTCCCAGCTTCAGTCCATTGCAGGAAAATTCCGTGTCGGTGGGAATACTCTTCATTCCTGTCAGCAGAGCTGCCGCTGCCAAAAATACTACCGCCAATATGATCCTTATTTTCATTTTATCTGCCTCCGTATAATTTCATTTCTAAAATCAGTATAATTAAAATAAGGTTACCGGTCAATATTTTATCCGATGACTAACCTGCTCTAATGTTCCCGCTTCTGCAAGCGGTGAGTAAAGAGCGGCTAAGTCTCCATTTATTGGTCTGGCAAAGGAGTATGAAGATGTTTTCTAATGAATCAAAAGATAATTTTCCCGTTAAAATATCTGTTATTATCGCTATGAAAAACGCAGAAAAATATATATTAAGAACAATTGACAGCATCATTGTGCAGAGTCTGCCGGAAATAGAAATAATTGTCATAGATGATAACTCCGACGACAGCAGCGTAAACATAGTAAAGCAATATTATGACGGCATCGATAATGTATTCCTGTATCATAACAGAGGTATCGGCGGACCCGGCATCTGCCGCAATATAGGACTGTCCCATGCCAGAGGAGAATTTATTGCTTTTGTTGACAGTGACGACTTTATCGCCACAGAATTTTTGGAAACACTTTATAATATGGCTGTGCAGGATAATGCCGACATTGCCGTATGCGGTTATGATAAAATTACGTCAGATGCTTTTTTGCGCTCGTATGCACCTGATGCCGGAATATATTGCGGCGGCAATGCGTTCATAGAGAAGCTTAATACTATTGAGTTTGTCATCTGGAATAAAATTTACAAACATTCCTTCCTCAAAAAAAATGATATTTCCTTCAGGCTTCCCTGTTATGGTGAGGATTGGCTTTTCTCCTTTGAGGCCATGTTTCTTGCAAAAAAATATACCTGCACAAAAAAATCTCTGTATTATTATTATCAGCATTGTGATTCTGTCAGTCATAAACCCGTTGAAACCGGCGTATTCAGCTCTATTTATGATTTTTTCATTTTTTTAGATGAATTTACCCAAAAGCAAAAGAGTCTTACTGAGAAAATGATTTCTCAAATAGAAACCAACTTCTTTTTTTCATCAATCACATGTTACATAGCACCTCTTTACGATAAAATGTCTCCTCATGAACGTCTTTTACTAAGAGATAATATTTTTTCCCGGCAGTTCGGACAGGGTGCGCTGCATATGAAAATTCTCCTGGATGCCTTCTTCACACTTTATTCTTATACTGAGCAAAGTCTAAAATATGACCGTCGGCCTGAATCGCATATATAAAAAATTATATTGATATAAGGAAAAACGCCTGTCCGCACGGACAGGCGTTAAAAGTGCTATAAAAATACCACACGGCTTCTCAGAAAAATAAAATAAGCATGCCAATAATCAAGGCACCAAGCATTGGCAAAAGATTTCTTTTGGCAATTTCTATCGGATTGACACCTGCTATACCGGCTACAATAATCGTAGCACCTGCTATAGGCGACATTGTGCGTCCCAATGTTCCAGCCAGAGTTGCAGCACTACCCATCTGCACCGGTGTCATGCCAAAGTCGGCTGCATGCGGCGTGATGGCTTCATTGAATGCAAAGGTAGCAGCATCACCCGACCCCACCAGAATAGCCAGAATAAACGGACCAATTGCGGCACATATTTTTACAATGGCCGGATTATTAAGCATTTCATCAATGAACAGTTTGACCAAGCCTATAGATGTAAGCCCTGCTACAAAAACTCCTGCCGAAATAATTATTCCTATGATGGAACCATATGCCTTGCCCATTCCATCAAAAAATGCCTGCCCTAAATCTGACGGCTTTGTGCGTGTTACGATCAAGGTCAGGATCGCGCCGATAATCATGGCCTGCGGAACTCCCATTTTAAAAATAGGAACAACATGTGTTTCACCAAGAATCAATATAACGATTGGTATTATAGGCATAACTGCAAAAAGAGGATTTACTTTGAATGAGCTGTCAATAGTCAAATTTTCGGATACATATCCTTTATCTTCTTTCATTACATGTGCGATCACTGTGATAATAATAGTAGCCACGGCTAAAGATGCCAGATTTGCCTTATAATGATAGCTTATAACATCCATGACTCCGACCCCGGCAATTTTAGCTACAAATGGGTTGTGCGCCAATCCCGGATTGAGCATGCTGCCATAGGTACCGCATTTCACAGCTGCGGCTGCCATCGCAGGATTAACACCGCCAGCCATAAGCAGAGGAACAAAAATAGCTCCCGCTGCCGCCGCAGTCCCTGCCGCACTCGGCAGTGCTATATTTACTAAATACGTACAGATAACAACTCCCGGTATCAAAAGAGGTCTGAAATTTTTCAATACTGTCGCCATAGCATTTATCAAATGCTTGTCACATCCCGTAAAGCGTACAGCCATGGCAAACCCCATTACTGAACAGACTGCCTCTATAAGCCCTGCATTAGTCATGCTCTTAGCAAACGCATCGAGCGCCGACATGGGAACACCGCCTATACCGCTCATAATAATTCCCGATCCGATCAATACGATGCGGGCATCGTATCCCTTGACGATCAAATACACAACGGCAATAACAATAATAATTCCGAGGATAGACATAAACGCCGCCATTCCCACACTCCCTTTCACCAGCAACAACATCATCTAAATAAAAAACGTGCTGCACAGCAAGCACTTCCACAAAAAGGCATATGCAATGACACGGATCAATATGCGTCATTGCATATGCCTTTAGTATCGCAACATCAGCGTGCTTTCAGTCAGCAGTAATATATAACTGATTCCACTGTCAGGGCAGGCATTTTATGCCTGCAGATGATAGCAGAACAATCAGTAATGATAATATCAGTATTTTATATAATAAATAATTACAATTTGTTTGTCAATAAATTTCATATAATTATTCTTCCGTCAGCTATTGCCATTTTACATGCCAAAATATCTGCCGTTTTCAATCTTCTGGCTCTGACAGCCTGCAAAGCGAAGCATACAAAATCTCTATTCCCTGTTCTATATATGCCATTTCTGTCCACTCTGCCGGATTATGGCTGATTCCGTCACGGCAGGGCACAAAAATCATTCCCGCCGGAGCAAACTGCGCCAGATGCATCGTATCATGTCCGGCTCCGCTTGGCATCAAATGACATTCAATATTTTTTTTTCTGCAGGAATCCTCAATTATATTGATTACCGACTTGTCCAGCTTCACCGGTTTTTCATCGGTGAGAAGTTCAAGCTTTGTTTTGATGTTTCTTTTTTTTGCTGTATTTTCTATATATTTTTTGATATGGCTTACCGCAGTATCTTTTGCCTCCGTATAAATGCTGCGTATATCTATGCCAAGCTCCACCTGTCCGGGGATCACGTTCATAACATTGGGAAAAGCCCTCACGATACCTACCGTTCCTACGACAGGCTGCACAGAAGCTGCCGCCGTTCTTTCCACTTCCAGGATTATTTCTGCTGCGGCACACAAAGCATCATTGCGCAGATGCATGGGCGTCGCTCCCGAATGGTCAGCCTTGCCTGTGAGCTTCAATTTCAACCGTGTTGGTGCTGCAATTCCCGTCACTATACCTACAGATTTTTTCATTGATTCCAAAACTTTTCCCTGCTCTATATGCATCTCAAGACAAGCTTTTATTTTATTCAGTACAAGCGTGTTTTTCATATTTTCCGGATCAAGACCGCGTGCCCGCAATATTTCATACAAAGATATGCCTTCAGCATCTTTGAGCTGTTTCATAGCGTTTATGCCCAGACCGCCGCATATTGCTTTGCTGCCGAGGGTGGCAACGCCAAAACGGCTTGATTCTTCGCACATGAAAACAACGATTTCCAACGGGTTATAATTTTTAAAGCCGTTTTTATTCATCAGCTTCACAGCCTCTATTGCTCCCAATACCCCCAGCACGCCGTCAAAATTCCCGCCATTCGGGACACTATCTATATGCGAACCGCAGACCACTGCGGGAGCAGCCGCATTCAGGCCCTCTCTTCTGCCGATTATATTGCCAAATCCGTCAACACGTACGGCAAGCTTTTCCTGCTTCATCAGGTCTATTATGAACGCTCTGGCCTGCCAGTCCTCGTCAGAAAAAGCTATCCGTGTTACACCTTCACCCGGCAAAGAAAATTTTCTCATTTCTGCAAAATTAGCTTCTAATTCAGTAGTTGAAATTATGTTGTCCGCCTCCCATTAGCAAAAATTTACAGCTTTTCAATAAGCAAAGGAAAAAACAAGTTCATTGCTTTGCATATTTCCCCGCGTATCATCAGAGGTCCTTCTTTTGCAAAAGCCCTGCCGCACACACAGCAAGTATCTTCGCCGAATAACCAAGCGCCTTTTCATCAAAATCAAAATGAGAATCATGATGGCCTGCCGCCAGATCTGCTCCTACCATCATGTAAGCACCCTCTCCGCCATTTTTCTGAACTTTTTCCATAAAATATGAAAAATCTTCGCTGGCGCCAAATGCACAATCAGTGACTACATTATCAAAAATTCCCAGAGAATCAGCTTTATTTTTTATGTATTGTGCCAAATTCTGCGAGTTATCGGCTCCTGCGGCTCCCCCCATTTTTTTTATATCTACCTTTACATCATACATGTCCGCCGCTGCTTTAAGGACACGCAGAGCTTCATTTTCCATATAATTATTTATTTCACTGTTCGCACCGCGCGTTTCAAATTGAATCAAAGCCTTGTCACCTATGACATTACGTCCGCTTCCCGCATTAAGAGTCCCTACATTAATACGCGATGCTCCCGCTGAATGACGGGAAATAGCATGCAGATTCAACGCAGCACAGGCTGCTGCCAGAAGAGCATTGCGCCCTTCTTCCGGTGCTGCTCCTGCGTGGGCCGGCATACCGGTGAATTGAGCATCATACTTGCTTGTTGCCAAAAAACCTTTCACATTGCAGGCTATACTGCCTGTCTTTTTCATCTTAAAGCCAAAATGGGCTCCTAAAACGTAATCAACGTCATCTACATCGCCATTTTCCACCATCGCTTTGGCTCCGCGAACACCCTCTTCCGCCGGCTGAAATATCAGCTTTATTTTTCCGTTCAAATCAGCTCTTAATGCTGCAAGTATTGCGGCTACGGCAAGTCCCACTGTTGTATGTCCGTCATGTCCGCAGGCATGCATAGCCTTATCATTGACAGACGAGAAGCCTTCTTCATAAGGGCGGTGTCCTTCTTCTGTTGTCTCCAGAACATCATTTGCATCCATATCGAAGCGCAAAGCAACTGTCGGTCCGTCCTGTGAAAAAACCATTGTCCCGATAACTCCCGTCATACCTCCTTTCATTTTTTTCACCCATTCGGCGGCAGCCCCCTGAGCAACGGCTCTTTTGGCAGCTTCTGCCAATACATTCTCAGAAGGTCGCCCCATCATATAATCCTCATTGATAGCCTCACTGCCAGTTCGTACATCATAGCCAAGCTCAGTCAGTTTTTCAGCAACCAGAGATGCCGTGCGAAATTCAGTCCAGCCAGTTTCAGGATGACGGTGAATATCTCTGCGCATTTTCACCATATCTTTTTGCATTTTATCTGCAAGCTCCAGAATTTTCTCATCTGCTGTATTTCTCATATTATCCTGCTCCCTTCACTCATTACATCCATAATTTCAGTTTAAGTTATCTTTTTCTTAATTATACGCAAAGTTGACAAAAAATCCCCAGCTCAAAAATAATGTTCAGTATATCATAATTTTGAAAAAAAAACACATGCTTATACTGTTTTTTATTTAGAAAGCTATGATAAATAGGCATAATTGCATATCAGATCCTTCGCTGCTTGATAGCAGCAATTTTTTTAAAGTGATAAATGTCATTTATTTTTTTGCAAAATAATGACATTATACAGCTGTATTTCTTTTAATATTTTGTTAAATTTATAATTGTAAAAAAATTATAAATGTTGCACTTATCAGAAGGGAAGTGAATAAATGTTTTATGTCATTCTAGTAAGCCACGGCAATTTTGCCTCCGGTTTGCACTCTGCCGCAAAAATGATCGCCGGTGACCGGAATAATGTTCTTTCGATCAGCTTAAAAAGTGATATGTCGGGTGATGAATATACTCATAATTTCAAAAATCTTATTTCAGCGCTCACACCGGCCGACAAAATAATAATTCTGGCAGATATAATAGGAGGCTCTCCGCTGACGATCGCACTAAAAGCATTGTCCGACAGAGGGCTGCTCGGCAGCACAAGGGCATTCGGCGGCATGAACCTGCCTTTGGCTCTTACAGTGATTCTGAGCGGGGAAAACGCTTTTAGTGAAGATCCGCAGGCACTTCTAAATGATGCTAAAGATTCCCTGCAGGAATTTATTCTGGACACTGATCAGGCAGATGAAGATATTTAAGGAGGAACTTACTAATATGTCGATAACATTTATCAGAGTCGATGACCGTATGATACACGGACAAACATGCACACGATGGGCTCTCGAATATCCATGTGACGGTCTTGTCGCAGTAAACGATGCCGCCGCCACAAATCCTGTTTTGAAGGCAGCTTACAAAAGTGCTTCGGGGAAAAAAACTTTTGTCTGGACTATGCAGGACTGGCAGAAAAAATGCCAAAAAGTATTGGACAGTGACAGTCGTTATTTTTTAATTACAAAAAATCCTGTTGATATGAAAAAAATTCTGGTAGATCAAAGATTTGACCCGGGTATAAAAACCCTGATCATAGGTCCGTGCAATGATCGTCCCGGCGCAGTTCAGCTCGGCAACAATCAATCTATAACGCAGGAAGAAGCGCAGGCGCTTGAAGATATCATGCAGGCAGGTTATGAAGTTGAATTTGCTCTGATAAAAGAAAAAGCCATAGGCAATTGGAAAAAATTCCGCGGGCAATTTGGTTTTGTATAAGACTTTTATCTTTATTTCGATACTGTCAATATCATTTTGAGCGTCATTCCTATCCATAAAATAAGACAGTTTCCTTTTCTATTTTTCTTTTATTGAAATTTTCACATTTAAGGAATAATTATATATTTTTAAATGAAAGTGTGGTAATAAAATGGAAATTAATATTCTGCAAGCCGTACTGCTCGGTATTTGCGCATGTTTATCAAGCATGCCCGGACTGGGAGGCACTACTTTCGGCAATTACACTCTCGGCCGTCCTCTTGTGGCAGGTCTCGTGGTCGGACTTATCCTCGGCGATGTCAAGACAGGCATCATCATCGGCGCCGCTATCCAAGTCATCTATATAGCGCTTGTAACCCCCGGTGGAACAGTTTCCGCAGATGTGCGGGCCATAAGTTATATAGGCATACCGCTTGCCATATGTGCCGTAAAAGGCATGGGGCTCGATCCTGATACGGCTCAGGCTCAGTCGATGGCTGCCGCTCTGGGAGCCGCAGTCGGCACACTGGGAACGGTTTTATTCTACGGTACAGCCACAATGAATCTGATTTGGCAGCACATCGGCTGGAAGGCTGTTAAAAACGGGGAATTCAAAAAATTATATCTTGTTGATATGGGACTGCCATGGATATCTCACTTCATTTTCTCTTTTCTGCCGACGGTCCTCATTACTATGGCCGGAGCAGGCATGGTAGATATAATGAAGTCATATCTGCCTATGGACGGTATTGCGATGAAGACCTTGTTCACTGTCGGCAGTCTTCTTCCCGCAGTCGGGGTCGCCATTCTGCTGAAACAGGTCGTAAAAAAAGCCGTCGACTTCATTACCTTTTTCTTTGGCTTTACCTTAGCGGCAAGTATGGGACTGAATTTGATAGCCGCGGCTATTATCGGCTCTTTTTTCGCTGTCATCAATTATAAAATAATGATGCTGCAGAGCAAAAAAACAGCTCCTGCCGGTCCTGCAAATGATGACGAAGATGAGGAGGATATCTGAGCATGAAAAATTTATCGAAAAAAACTTTGAATAAATCTTTTGTTACCTGGTTTTATGGCAATCTCACCTGTTTTTCCCAGGAACATATGCAGACATTCGGGTACTTATGTGCCATGCTGCCTATCGTAGAAGAACTTTATGAAAAAGAAGAAGATAAAAAAAAGGCCATGGATACCTACACGGCATTCTTTAATACCGAACCGCAGATAGGTACACTTGTAGTCGGCATGACAGCCGGTCTGGAAGAAGCCAAAGCCAACGGCCAGCCTATAGACGGAGAGGCTATCAACGGCATACGTGCCGGACTCATGGGCCCGCTGGCAGGGATAGGCGATTCTATGATCGTCGGTACACTTATCCCGATCCTTTTGGGGATAGGCCTGGGACTGTCAAGCGGCGGCAATCCGCTCGGTGCGATTTTTTATATAATAGTATGGAATTTTTTGATGTGGTTCGGCATGAAATTTGCATACTTCAAGGGCTATGAATTAGGCGGAAAAGCCGTTGAAATATTGGTGGGTGAAAAAGCTCAGGCTATCCGCGATTCCATCATCATGATCGGCACTATTGTCATAGGTGCGGTAGCCGCCTCATGGATAAACATTCACACATCACTCATTCTCCCGGGCGGCGGTGAATTGCAAAAGACGCTTGACGGCATTTATCCCAAGATGCTCTCCGGTGCAGCAGTAGTGTTCTGCTGGTGGCTCATGACCAAAAGAAATATTTCACCGACCATGGTAATGCTGCTTCTGGTTGTTATTGCCTTTGTCGGCGTTCTTGCCGGCTTCTTCGACCCCGGTCTTTCCTATTGATCAATCCTCCGGATCATCTTTATTTCCTATTCAGATTTGTTTAAAACTAAAGGGCGGCAGATTTTTCTGCGCCCTTTTAAGCATCTTCTGATGCTCTCACATTCCCCTTAAAATTAGTGTTCCTTTTGCTTTTTTCAAGTATAATACATTATGAGGGAATTACTATGAAAAAAAAATACAAATTATATTCGTCCGTTTTTTTACTTTTTATCATTCTGCTGTCAATTTTCTGTCTGCGGGAAAATATATTTCTGTCTGCCGATTATTCCGCCGCACATAATGAACAACGCAGAAAATTCGGCGCAGTTTATATGACATTAAATAATCCTTTTTATGAAATAATAGACGATGAAATACGCACCGCGGTTGAAAAAAACGGTGACACGCTTTTGACCCGTGACGCGGCACTCAGCACCAATCGGCAGACAGAAGAGGTCCGGGAGCTTATAAATGACGGCATAAAGGTTCTTTTTCTTAACGCTGTTGACTGGCAGCAAATAGATCCTATTCTTGAAATGGCCCAAAAAGCAAATGTACCTGTAATAGCGGTTGACACAAATGCCGATGACAAGAATGAATCTTCTGTTGCCCTGACCATAGTTTCTGATAATTATCAGGCCGGCGTGGATTGTGCCGAACATATGCTGGCCAATCTGGCAGGTGCCAATATCGTCCTTCTTAAACACTCCCAGGCAAAATCCGCAGTGGACAGAATAAATGGTTTTACCGACACGATCAGAAACCATCCTTCTTTTAGAATCATTGACTCCGCGGAATGCAAGGGACAGCTGGAGCTGGCTATGCCGGCAATGGAAGCGCTTATAAAAAAACACAATGATATCGACGTCGTGATGGCGTTGAACGATCCTGCTGCCATGGGGGCTCTCGCCGCATTGAAAAATGCCGGGCAGCTTTCCCGTGTGAATGTTTACGGCATTGACGGTGCGCCGGAAACAAAAGAAATGATTCTTCGCGGCAATATGACCGCAACCGCAGCACAATCACCGCGCCGCATAGGACAGCTCGCGGCAGAAAAAGCATATGAATTGCTGAGCAATCGCATCGACCAAAGGTATATTAAACTGCCGACAGTATTGCTGACCTCGGAAAACATTTCACAGAATAATATTAACGGGTGGGACTGAATATGACGCAGCCAAAATTATACTCCGCTGCTGCCATGCATTATGTTCTGTATGCATTCAATGCAGCTTCAGTTTTTCTTTTAGCCATATTTATGAGCATCACCCAGACGAAGATCAATACTTCTATGTCGGCACGGCTTTTTCTTGATTCAGTCTCTGCCGTGCCATGGTCGGCAAACAAAATTATACTATTCGCTGTCTGTGCCTTTCTCCTTTTACTTTCGCTGAGCATTATATACCGCCGCTGTATTTTAACGCAGAGTAAATATCGCTACATCGTTCTTGCCTTGGAAATCTGCTCCTGCCTTATTGTAATGCGCAGCATCAACATGGCCTATGACGGTGTCATTCTCCTGGTGGTCGCCGACCTCATAAGCGGTTACCGCGGCAAAAATCAGCGCATAATTTTAACGGCAGCCATGTTTAGTCTCTATCTTATCGCCAGCTATAATCTGGTCGACCTGCAGCTTAAAATGATCCCTTTTGATGTTTATATTTCTTATTATAATCAATCCGTACAGGGGATTTTAAAAGCCGCCTGTAACATTCTCACTTCATTCAATATGATACTTTTCGTTATATATACGATGCTGCTGGTACAAAACCAGCACCAGGAAAAAGAACGCATACAGTCGCTTAACAAGCAGCTCAATGATGCTAACGAAAAACTCAGGAATTATGCCATAGAGGCTGAGCATATGGCGGAGACCAGAGAGAGAAACAGATTGGCAAGGGAGATCCACGATACGCTCGGGCATGCTTTGACATCAATTATAGCCGGCCTTGATGCCTGTCTTGCCACAATCGACGCCGCTCCTGACTTTACAAAAAAACAGCTGAAAGTCATCAGCGACACCGCCCGTCACGGTATAAACGACGTCCGGCGCTCAGTCCGCAGACTTCGTCCTGACAATCTGGAAAAACTTCCTCTAAAAAATGCCCTTTCCCAAATGATCGGGGATTTTGCCTCGGCTTCAGGTATGCACATATCACTCAATTATGACTGCTGCCCGCAGAATCTCCGCGCCGATGAGGAAGAAGTTATCTATCGTGTAATTCAGGAAAGTATTACTAATGCTAATCGCCACGGTCATGCCGCTCATATAGAAATCATTTTTTCTCAGACTGATGGATTGCTGAAAATACATATAAAGGACGACGGCACCGGCTGTGAGAATCCCATTGAAGGCTTCGGTCTGCGTCATATGCAGGAAAGACTTTCCCTGCTGCATGGCACATTGAAATATAAAAGCTGCGGCGGATTTATAATACAAGCAGATATTCCATTGAGTCGAGGAGATATTTATAATGATAAAAATAATGATAGCCGATGATCAGGAACTTATACGGGAAAGTCTAAAAATAGTTTTGAATATGAATCCTGACATGAATGTCACTGCCACAGCAGAGAACGGCTGCAAAGTAATGGAACTTCTCAAAAAAAGCCAGCCTGACGTCATACTTATGGATGTCCGTATGCCCAAGTTAGACGGTGTTCAGTGTACTAATCTTATAAAAGAACACTGGCCGAAAATAAAAATTATCATCCTCACAACTTTTGACGATGATGAATATATTTACAACGCACTGAAATTCGGTGCCAGCGGTTATCTTTTAAAAGGCGTTTCCGTTGTTGAGCTGGCAAATGCTGTCCGCACAGTGGTTAACGGCGGTGCCATGATCAATCCCAATCTTATTGCCAAGGTAGTGAAATTATTTTCCGAAATGGCGCAGAGTAATTTTGCCGTGCAGGTAGAAGAAAACGGCACAAAAATTTTGACCCGCACTGAAAAAAAAGTAGTATGCCTCGTCGGCCGCGGTTTGTCCAACAGGGAAATAGCAGAAAAGCTCAATTTATCTGAAGGCACTGTCCGCAATAACCTTAGTTTTGTTCTCAGCAAACTTAATTTGCGCGATCGTACCCAGCTTGCTATCTGGGCAGTACAAACCGGTATGAGCCAACAGCTTGATACGGAAAAATGAGGCGATAAGCATGTTTCGCAATATACAGCAGAAAAACGCAAAACTTTTATTATGCATTGCTGCTCTCCTAATACTGTCAGCTCTCTTTTTTTACAATAGATATGCTCAAAAACAGGAGCAGCTTGTCATCCGCCTCGGTCTTTTCTCCGGCAGCAATTGGAATGTCCCTTCCGGCGATTCCTACGCAGCTATAGATAATGCAATAAAAAATTTTGAAAATATTCATCCCAATGTAAAAATCACATATGTCAGCGGTATAAGGAAACAGGATTACGCCGAATGGCTCGCAGAAAAAGTTCTTGACGGCAGCGAGCCCGATATTTTTATGGTACTGTCCGATGATTTTAATCTTTACAGTGCCATGGGCCTTTTGCAGAATCTTGATACTCTGGCCGAAAGTGATCCTTCTTTTGATACAGATGCCTATTATCCGGCGTCTCTTGATTACGGACAATATAAGCACAGTCAGTATGCTCTGCCTTTTGAAAGTGTTCCCACGCTGATGTTTGTAAATAAAACTTTATTGGCACGGGAAAATATAGCTATTCCCGAAAACGGGTGGACCTGGCAGGATTTTATCGACATATGCCGCCGTGTCACTAAGGATACTGACGATGACGGTGTTCCCGACCAATTTGGCTATTATGATTATACGTGGCAGCAGGCCGCTGCCAGCAATGGTATGCAGTTATTTCGCGATGACGGAAAATTTTCCTACTTTGCCGACAGCAAAATGGCTGAAACTTTGAAATTTATGATCGATTTAAAAAAGACCAACATGGGACATACCGTCACCGCCAAGGATTTCGATATGGGCAATGTAGCGTTCAGACCTTTCACTTTTGCTGAATACCGCACTTATAAACCATATCCCTGGCGCATAAAAAAATATTCATCCTTTGAATGGGACTGCATTGAGATGCCCGCCGGTCCTTCCGGCAGCAACACTTCAGAGCTTAACACTCTGCTGATAGGAATGAGCAGCCGCAGCTCCCATAAAAAGATGGCCTGGGAATTTCTTAAGGAGCTCTGTTACAGCGGCAAAACACAGCGTTTTTTACCCAGTGTATCTCAGGGAGTTCCCGTAATAAAAGCAGCGGCAGAATCAGATGAAGCCAGACAGGCGCTTCTGTACGATGCTCCCGGAGATGAAAAGATGAACCTTTCCATCATAAGCAACATCATGCAGTCGGCAGTTTCGCCACCCAAATTCCAAAAATATTCGCTGGCAATGCTTATGGCTGACAGTGAAATAAAAAAAATTATCGATGAAATAATTCCTTTTAATAATGCTTTGAATAAAATACAGAAAAAAATAAACGATTTTCTGCAAAATTAATATATTGTCAGTCTAAATTTAAAAAGGAGATATGCAGCATGTCATTTAAAATTGTTTTTTCTGATATCGACGGAACGCTTCTGAACTCACAGCATAAATTGCTTTCTTCTACAATAGAGGCAGTCCGGCAGCTGTACAATAACGGCATTATCTTTGTACCTGTTTCTGCACGGATGCCCAAAGCCATTGCACCGTTGATAGACGATCTGAGAATCGCAGCACCCATTATCAGTTATAATGGCGCCCTGATACTTTCTGCCGATCGCAATGTTCTTTTCAGCAAAAAATTATCGGGACAAGACTGCCGGTCTATTCTCAGAAAAATACATTCCCTGTGGCCTCAAACCATTGTCAATTATTATTGTGACGATGATTGGTATGTAGAAGATATAACCGCAGCCCCCGTCAAAGCAGAAATAAGTATTACCAGTGCCATACCTCTTGAAATGTCATTTACTGATCTGCTGACAGGCGGCATTCTTCCTCATAAGCTTTTGTGTATGTGTCCTCCCGCCGTCTGCAGTCAGATGGAAACTGTTCTTTCTGCCGCTTACGAACAGCTTACCATTATCCGCTCATCTCCTACTTTACTGGAAATAATCGATCAATCTATTTCCAAGGCGCATGCGGTGAATTTTTTTCTGAAACTGTGCGGCATTTCTGCCGATGAGTCTATAGCGTTCGGCGACAATTACAATGACCTTGGCATGCTGGCTTCCGTCGGCACAGGAATTGCAATGGGCAATGCACCGCAGGAAATAAAGGATGCAGCCGCAAAAACAACAGCATCCAACGATGATGACGGCATCTATAATGCCTTGCAGGAACTCGGATTTTTATCCGTCTGATCGAATGCGCCGCAAGTCATTGAAATTGACAAACATAAAAAAACCACATATAATCAAAAGGAGTGTCAAGGCATCTTGACACTCCTTGTCTTATATTCCACCCGACAATATTTACAATTTGAAAACCCGGTAGGGAAACACCTGATTTATTCATAAGGGAGAGCATGATTATGGCAGAAAAACGCAGTATCTTAACTGAAGAAGGCTTAAAAAAAATTGAACAACAGCTGGAGAACTTAAAAAGCGTCCGGCGTATTGAAGTAGCTCAGCGTATAAAACAAGCCATTGATTTTGGTGATATAAGTGAAAACTCGGAATATGATGATGCAAAAAATGAGCAGGCTTTCATAGAGGGCGAAATACTCCGTTTGAGAAAAGTTCTTCGTGAAAGCGATGTAATCCATGAAACCCGGGGAGATGGCAGCGGCATTATCCGTCTTGGCAATAAAGTCGTCATTCGTGATCTCGAATTTGATGAAGATGAAACATACACTATAGTCGGTTCGGCCGAAGCTGATGTAACCGACGGCAAAATATCCAATGAATCACCTGTTGGATCATCTATTTTGGGGCACAAAATCGGCGATACCGTAAATGTAAATGTTCCCGCCGGAGTGCTGAGATACAAAATAATTGAAGTAAAATAAAATGGAGGCTATAAATTGGCTAGACAGCAGACACCAGAAACACCACAGGATATAAATGAACTTGTAAAAGTGCGCCGCGATAAAATGCAGGCGTTTATTGATAAAGGCATAGAACCATTCGGCCGCAAATATTCCGTTACACACCATGCCCAAGATATATTGGCCAATTTTGATGCACTAGAAGAAAAAACCGTACACATCGCCGGACGGCTCACTGCTATACGCGGACACGGCAAAGCCAGTTTTGCCGTACTTGCTGATATTACCGGCGATATACAAGTGTACTTTAAGCTTGATGTTCTTGGTGAAGATCAGTATGCCAATTTCAGACTGCTTGATATAGGCGATATTATCGGTATAGAAGGAACTGTATTTAAGACGCACCGCGGTGAAACCACAGTAAAAGTTACCGGCTTCAGCATAGAGGCAAAATCACTTCGTCCTCTGCCCGAAAAATTTCACGGTCTGAAAGATGTTGAAACACGCTATCGCCAACGATATCTCGATCTGATCGTAAACCCGGATGTAAAACGTACTTTTATATGCCGAACAAAAATCATTCAGGCAGTACGCCGTTTTCTTGACAGCAGAAACTTTCTTGAAGTGGAAACACCCGTTATGAATTCTATTGCAGGCGGTGCCAATGCGCGCCCTTTCATAACGCATCATAATGCTTTAGACATGGATATGTATCTTCGCATCGCAACGGAACTATATCTTAAGAGGCTCATTGTCGGCGGTCTTGAAAGAGTATACGAAATCGGCCGGATATTTAGGAATGAAGGTGTTGACAATCGCCACAATCCTGAATTCACCTCTGTTGAAACATATCAGTCCTTCGCTGATTACAATGAAGTTATGGATATGACCGAAGCTTTGATTGCAAAGGTAGCAGAAGATGTACTTGGCACGACATCAATTACATATCAGGGGGCTGAAATTGATCTTAGCAGTATTCGCCGCGTTACTATGGCAGATGTGGTCAAAGAGGCTACCGGCAAAGACTTTTCATCAGTAACTGCCATCGAACAGGCACGTTCCTTCGCGGAAGAATTAAAAGTTCCGTATGAACAGCATCATGGTATCGGTGAAATAATGTATCAAATATTTGATGAAAAGGTTGAGGAAACACTGATTGCTCCTACATTTGTCACTCAATATCCTACCGCTGTATCTCCGCTTTCCAAACGCAATAAAGAAAATCCCGACTTCGTCGATCGTTTTGAGCTGTTTATCTGCGGACGTGAACTTGCCAATGGGTTCTCCGAACTAAATGATCCCATCGATCAGAAAAAACGTTTTGTCGACCAGCAGAATCAGCGCGAACATGGTGATGATGAAGCACATATGATGGATGAAGACTTCATTACCGCACTGGAATACGGACTTGCTCCTACCGGTGGACTCGGCATCGGCATTGACCGTCTGGTGATGCTGCTTACCGACAGCCCTTCAATACGTGATGTTATCTTATTTCCTCATATGAAAACTAAGCCGTCAGAACAATAAATAAAAAAACGCAGCGAAATAATTGCTGCGTTTTTTTATTGCACATATTGCTTCAAATCAGCCTTTGCCAGCAGGGAAGCCATCAGATCTTTCGTCAATGCATCCACTGTTCCCTGCAGTGAATAGGTATCATTATAAAATTTCTGCCCGCTGTACTTTATATATTTATCGGTCCGCCGATCGTAAATAAAAAGCTGCACTCCCACACGGCTCATCAGATAAGGACCGTCTTCAAAGAAATACGTTGTGTCCTGAGAAATAAAATTTACTCTGGCGCCGATTAAAACGTCAGCATCCAGTATATTGGACAGCTGCATCATCCCCTGCTTCTGCAGCGCATCCGATCTCGTTTCCGGCATTTCCTGAAGAGCACCGGCAATTTCGTTCACATTGAGGTACCCCGCCTTTTTCAGAATACCATTAAGCGGAATATGCAAAGCATTATTAATGCTTTTATAAATATACCTGCTGCTTTCCTGATATTCGCTGATATCACCGAATGCAGGCATAACAGCTATTCTCACCGGCGGCTTTTCTTCTGCCGATGCATCTCCCCGCCAAAACAGGATCAATATTAAAAGAATCGGTAATGTAACAGCAACCATGCATTTCTTCATTCAATCCACCTCTTTCCCGAAGGTATTGTCCACAACCGGATAACTGCCGATATATTCGTTAAAATAACACTTTCAGTTTATTAATTTCTTCTAAAATAAATATTTTTTCTTAAAAAGTATTGCAATATAGTCATCTATATGTTATTATAATATCCGTTGCTGATGCTGACCCTGCATTATGTGAAATGCATATAGGTTTTATGGGGCAAGTATACAGTATAGTGGCGCCTTCGTCAAGCGGTTAAGACACCGCCCTTTCACGGCGGGTTCATGGGTTCGAATCCCATAGGCGTCACCAATTAATATGGGCGATTAGCTCAGCTGGGAGAGCGCTTGCCTTACAAGCAAGATGTCAGCAGTTCGATCCTGTTATCGCCCACCAACGGCCCGGTAGTTTAGCTGGTTAGAATGCCGCCCTGTCACGGCGGAGGTCAGGGGTTCAAATCCCCTTCGGGTCGCCATTTTTTGTTATCCCCCTTTAAGCTAAAAAGCTTAAAGCAGATATATAGGATGCCTCGGTAGCTCAGTCGGTAGAGCAGGGGACTGAAAATCCCCGTGTCAGTGGTTCGATTCCGCTCTGAGGCACCATTTTTATTTTGGTGTTTTAAAATCAATTTTATCTGATTTGATCAACATGCGGGTGTAGCTCAATGGTAGAGCTCTAGCCTTCCAAGCTAATCACGTGGGTTCGATTCCCATCACCCGCTCCATATAAAGATATTCGCCGGGGTGGCGGAACTGGCAGACGCACGGGACTTAAAATCCCGCGAATAGTAATATTCGTACCGGTTCGATTCCGGTCCTCGGCACCATCTTTTACTTTAATATGCGGCCGTGGCGAAACGGCAGACGCGCTAGCTTCAGGTGCTAGTAGGGGCAACTCTATGGTGGTTCAAATCCACTCGGCCGCACCAATAATATTTTATACCCTTTCCACTTTTGTTTTATATGCGGTCGTGGCGGAATTGGCAGACGCGCTACTTTGAGGGGGTAGTGATCACAAGTCATATGGGTTCAAGTCCCATCGACCGCACCAATATTTGACTATACACTGAAATCTTATGATTTCGGTTTTTTTTATGTTTATTTTTTTATATTTCAACCTATTATTGCAAAATCAATATCAATATACTAAAATATAAGGAGCTGTAAAAAGACCATATATTATTGGGGAGGTTTTATTATGAAAAAATGGATTTGTTCCGTTTGCGGATGGATTTATGACGAAGAAAAGGGCGATCCTGATTATGATTTGGCACCTGGTGTTCTGTTTGCTGATTTGCCCGATGATTTTGTCTGCCCGTTATGCGGTGTAGGCAAGGATCAGTTTGAGGAAGAACAATAACACTATCTGCAACGTATCATTCTTATATAAACACCTAAAGCTGTTTAACTACACTTCAGGTGTTTTTTTATTAGGCAAAAACTTCTCAGCTGTGTTATAATTAAAAAGTGTATCAAAAATTTATGAGGTGAGTGCTGAAATGGCAATACAAGTAAAAAATTGTATGGAAGATTTCGTAACGGATCTGCTTCAGCAGGTGATAAAATCATACCCAAACATATGCACCTGTGACCAATGTCTCAGCGATATAGCTGCGTGGGCATTGAATCATCTTCCGGCAAGATATGTCGGTACCGATATAGGTGATGCATACACCAGGCTGGATATTTATAAACAGGAGCATTATGCCCACATAATAAAAATAATAGCACAGGCTATAGAAGTTGTCAGTCAAAATCCTCATCACACTATAAAAAAATAAGCAGGAATTAACATATGCGTATTACGCAAAAAATAAAATCAGAAATGCTCCGCCGTTTGGAAAAAACTTATCATGGTTCAAAATCTGCTTTAAATTTTTCGAATCCCTTCGAATTATTGATAGCCGTCATTTTATCGGCGCAATGTACTGATGCGCGTGTCAATATAACAACGCAGCGGCTTTTTGCAAAGGCAGATACACCCGAGAAAATAATAAGTCTTGGTCTTGAAAGACTTGAAAACGAGATTCGTGATTGCGGCCTTTTCCGAAATAAGGCAAAAAATATCTTCAATACTTGCAGCATACTTGCAAAGAGTTATAATGGACAAGTGCCGAGCAATTATGAGTCATTATTATCTTTGCCAGGCGTAGGAAGAAAAACGGCCAATGTTGTTGCGAGCATAGCCTTTGGCAGACCGGCAATAGCTGTTGATACTCACGTATTTCGTGTTGCCAATCGTTTAAAGCTGGCTGTCGGCAAAACTCCCGATGAAGTTGAAGAAAAGCTTCAAAAGGCAATTCCCATGGAAAAATGGTCTGAAGCACATCACTGGCTTATATGGCATGGCAGAAAAGTCTGCAAAGCGCGCCAGCCACTGTGTCAAAACTGTCCGCTTAATGATTTATGTCCTTGTGCGCTTACCATGGACGCAAAATAGTATTACCGCATTATATAATAAAGAAAGAGTGATTTCATATTATTTACCGCAATGCCATTTTACCGGATGTCGAATCAATACATCGATTAGTTTATGATTACGCGCAGGACGGTCTGATGCTTGCCCGGTCACGTAATCAGCTTTACGAAACGATCCGCGATATGATCGTGGCTGAAGAAGACGGTCAGCTTGCAGGTGTAGGCGGTCTGCATATAGTTTGGGATACAATCGCTGAAGTACGGACATTGGCTGTAGCCAAAAACGCCACACGAAACCACATAGGATCCGAAATAGTCACCCGCCTTATTGATGAAGGCAAAAAGATTGGCGTTGAAACTTTTTTTACCCTTACCTATCAGCCTGAATTTTTTTTCTCTCTGGGCTTTAGAGAAGTTACAAAAGATAAACTTCCGCAAAAAATATGGAAAGAATGCATTGACTGTCCCAAATTTCCCAATTGTGATGAAATCGCTATGATACTCATGGAAAATGAATAAGCGTCATAGCAGCTGTTCGCCCGTTCGACCGCAATGCCTCGTACGGCAGCAAAAATCCAGTATATACTTTGCAACAAAACATATTATATTCATCTAAAAAACTCCTGGCATAAATCATGAGACGCATCTCTAAGTTAGATTTCAAATCTAATCACGATGTTCAATCATTATGCAGGAGTTTTATTATAATTTAAAAAACAACTTATTTATCTGTTCTGGGCAGCCTGTTCGCGCAGTCTGGCAATTCGGTCAGCTGTGGCGGGATGTGTTGAAAACAAGCTGGCAAATGACATGTTTTTCCCTGAAAACGGATTTATTATATACATATGCTCTGTTGCCTGCGATGCCTGCGGCATTGTTTTATGTTTTGCATAATACTCTATTTTTTCCAGTGCCGATGCCAGCGCCAATGGATCCCCGCAGATCTGTCCGCCGCCTTTATCAGCTGCATATTCACGTGAACGGGAAATCGCCATCTGAATGATCGACGCCGCCAAAGGCGCAATTATTATAGTTGCCAGAAGTCCTATTATTCCGCCCCTGTCTTCTTCATCATTGCTGCGGCTGCCGCCGAATATAGCAGCCCATTGGGCCATATTCGCCAGCATGGAAATTGCTGCCGCAAAAGTGGCCGCAATTGAACCTATCAATATATCTCTGTTTTTAACATGAGTAAGTTCATGACCGAGGACACCGGCAAGTTCTTCATATTCAAGCGCTCCCATTATTCCTGTCGTAACAGCCACGGCCGCATGATCAGGATTTCGCCCCGTAGCAAACGCATTGGGAACATCGGTATCAATGATATAAACCTTAGGCATTGGCAGTTCGGCACGCTCTGTGAGATCAGACACCAATTTATACAGGCTGGGGGCGTCTTCTTCATTTACTTGACGGGCTCCCGACATTTTCAGTACAATGGAGTCACTAAACCAATAAGAAAAGAAATTCATGGCAAGCGCGACCATAAACATTATCAATGCACCGTGCTGACCGCCGACCAATCCCCCGACAGCTATCAGCAATGCCATCAGCAATGCCATTAATGCAGTTGTTTTTACCATATTCATAATCCACTTCTCCTCTACAAATATATCATCTTCATAAACAATAAAACTTTTTTGATCCGTATTCAACGGGAAATTTTTGCCTTATACCCTCCCCATAAAAATACAGCTATAATAAAAATCGCCTCCAGCCAGCCGTTCAGCCACAATAGCTCACTTCCCACTGCTTTATCCAGTAAGATCATTTTCGCAGATGTGAATGCGAGGATGGCACTTCCCAAATAAACCATAAGGGGGATTTTTTTCATTATCACCAAAAACAGCTGTGCACCGCAGATAACTATTGGCAGACTTATGAGCAAACCGCATAAAATGAGACTCCATTTGCTATCCGGTACTGTATTTGCCACTCCTGCCATTGATAAAACATTATCAAGACTCATTATAAAATCAGCCAGCATAATGGTTTTTACAGCTCCTGCCAAATTATCAGACGCATGCATTTTTTTTTCACTATCATCATTTTTAAGCAATTTCAAAGCAATATAAAATAATGCTATTCCGCCTATAAATTGAATATAAGCAACTGATAAAAGTTCTGTGGCAAATAAAGTCAAAATCACACGAATAATGACAGCTCCTGCGCAGCCTATGATCATACCTTTCAAACGATGATGCACCGGCAGATTTTTACAGGCGAGCGCTATCAACACTGCATTATCCCCGCTTAGTATCAAGTCAAGCACCAATATACTTCCTAACGCGGTTAACCATCCCAACGAAAAAAACTCTTCCAAGCCAGCACGCCTTTCTTTTTTCAGGATTAATACAAATTTTTTCAATTTTTCTATATATAGCCGGCAATAAACTGCAGCCTGCGACCCGACAGTTAAAATATCTATATACAAAAAGACCTTGCTTTACAGAAGAATATTCTATAAAACAAGGTCTCGCTTACAATAACGTCGGCCGCACCGGAGCAAAATGCTCGTAATGACGATCATCGGCCGTTCAGCTACTCCCCTATAAATGACAACATAACATTGTCCGTATGCATAGTATAGCATAATTCATCACATTTTACAAGATTTTAATCAGCTTCATATGGACGGATACGCAGCTTAAGTCCTCTTTCCCTGCATATTTTTTTACACGCTTCTATCTCTTCGGCGCCTATCGAGTCCACTATAGTCATAACAACTTCCGGTATATATCTCATGCATTCTGCCGCGAAATTCAGCATCGCTTCATACGCCCCGGTTCCAAGCTGAGTCCTTGTGACAGAGTGATATTCCTGTGCATTTGACGCGTTCAAACTTATTGAAATAACATCCAGCAGGTTTTTGAACAAAGGTGCCGTATTTTTTTCATAATACAGGGATGACAGCCCATTTGTATTAAGTCTTATCTTTTTTTCCGGCCACATAGTGCGCACACAGCGCAGGCTGTCAAGCAATATCTCCATGCGCATAGTCGGTTCGCCAAAGCCGCAGAAAACCACTTCATTTACATCAGCCCTATTTATAGACGCAAATGCCTGCCTTATTTTTTCTATAGTCGGTTCTTCTTTGAGCCAAAGGGAATGTTCTTCCTGCATCTTTTTCAGACTTCTGAGACAAAATACACATGAGCAATTGCACTTATTCGTGATATTGACATAAATATTGCATTTCTCTCCCGACTTTCTTTTCACCGCATCGGCAAATTCTGTAAATTTCCCTTTTTCAGCCGCATACAAAATCATTGCCCTATCTCCCCTATATGCTGATTATAGTTCTATAATAAATTTTATTTCAGCTCTGTCAGATACTCTTCAAAGCAGATTCCCTCATTGCGCGGGATACCTTGTGTTTCCGTAAATATCAGGCATTTGCTTACAAACTCGGCAGCTTTTGCAACAGCTTGTTTTGTTGTTTCATTCTTAAGTAATGATGCGGCAACTATCGCTACAAATACATCTCCCGTTCCTGAATGCTCACTGCCTATTTTTGCAAACTCCAGCATACGGCTTCTGCCATTTTCATAAATAAAGTTGCCTATGTTTTTTCCGCGTTCAATGCCTGTAATTATTATCTTCATTGCATTTTTATCTGCATTTTCCCTAAGTGCCGCCAATTTACCGCACATGGAAAGAAGGTCTTCATTATTGATGCTGCCTCCATGCGGATAAGGAACATCAAGAAGATTGCAGGCTTCTGTCAGATTTGGCGTCAAAACATCAGCATAAGCGACCAATTCCTTCATTCTTCGACACAATTGATAAGTATATGACGAATACAATCTTCCACCGTCGCCCATAACAGGATCAACGATCAGCAGGGTTTCTTTTTTTTCGTCCATTGCCGGTTTTTTAAATTTTTTTATAAATTCCAGAACAATATCGATTTGCCCTTCCGACCCCAAAAAGCCTGTTAAAATACCGTCAAAGTACAAATTGAGTCTTTGCCAATTCTCTATATAAGGACGCATATGTGCTGTATAATCATCCATATAGTAATCATTAAACCCTGTATGAGCCGATAAAATAGCTGTTGGCAGAGGACATACCTGTATTTTCATTGCAGAAACCAGTGGCAGCTCGACTGTTGTCGAACATCGTCCAAAACCCGTAATATCATTGACAATTGCCATTCTTTGCTGTTTCATTTTTACTCCGTAATTATTATTAAAATTCAACTGAGCCAGCCTTCACAGAAAATCAACGGCGCCAAAAACTCCGCAGAACAATTACACCTGCGGAGTTTTTAACATAATTCGATCAAGTTCCTTCACTATCAGAAAAAATTACTCATTGCAGGAATAAAGAAACCCCTGATTAATTCGCGCTGCGCGCCCATGCGGATCTTTTGGTGCTTGGCCGACAGACTCATTAAATCAGTATTTCCTAAAAAATAATTTATTTTTCCGTACGAGGATTTACACGTTTTTTGGCCTGTCTTTTTTCACTATATTCACGGAACGTTATCCATAAAGGTGTTGCTGTGAAAATAGATGAATAAGAACCGAAAGCAAAACCAACCATCAATGCGAAAGCAAAATCTTTTGTTGTAGCTCCGCCAAAAATATACAAGGCGACCGTAGTAACCAAAACAGTCGTAACCGTATAGATGGAGCGCGTCAAAGTTTGATAGATGCTGCGGTTTGCCAGTTCCTCTATATCGCCGCCGCGTTTAAAATGCAGCTTGAGATTTTCACGTATACGATCAAAAATGACTATCGTATCAGTTACCGAATAGCCAACCACAGTCAATATAGCTGCAATAAAAGAAGAATCTATCTCCTTTTGCGTCAGGGAAAAGATACTCAATACCACTAATGTATCATGAATCAGCGCCATTACTGCCGCTAAGCCGAATTTAAATTCAAATCTGTAAGAAATATATGCAATGATCAGCAGCCATGAAATAACAGTTGCCCAGACCGCATTCATGATTAATTCACTGCCAATCGTTGCACCGACTTTTTCTTCACGCAGTACTTTGTAATCACCCAGCTTTTCTTTGAATCCGCTGAGTATATTTTCGCGTTCCTGCTGAGACAGATCTCTCGTTCTGATCATGACATTCTGGGCCTCTACAGAATCATTTTGCTCGCCTGCCATTTGGATCTGCGTATTTCCCGCCACATAATCATTCATGATAGTGCGGATATCATTTATATCGGCAGGTTTTTCAAATTCCAGATTAAGCAATGTACCGCCCGTAAAATCTATTCCCAAATTAAAGCCTTTAGTAAACATACAGATGAGTCCGGCAATAATTATCAATGACGAAAAAGCATACCATATCCTGCGATGCCCTACAATATCAAAGCGATTCATTTCTTCACCGCCTTTTCTTCAAATAAAGACGATCCCAATAAGCGGTGATCATGTATTATATCGGATGCAATAAGCCATTTCAACTGATACTGGGTCATCGTTGTAGCGGTGAACAGACTCAGCACAGCACCGAGACCGAGAGTTATAGCAAATCCTTTAATAGGGCCTGTACCAAAAAAGAAAAGAACAATAGAAGCTAATATCGTCGTCAAATGCGAATCAAGAATTGTGACAAATGCTCTTTTAAATCCTGAATCCATTGAGGAACGAATAGTCTTTCCTAATCTCATTTCCTCTTTAAAATGTTCGAAAATAAGCACATTAGCATCAACTGCCATGCCCACCGACAATATTATACCTGCTATTCCGGGCAGTGTCAGCGTCGCATCAAGCATTTTCAAAGCAAATAACAGGACAAGTACATATGCCATCAGACTTATATCGGCAACAAGACCGGAAACTCTGTAGAATAAAAGCATAAACAAAACAACTGCACCGACACCTATGGTAAAGGCAAATTCACTCTTATCCTTTGAATCCTGTCCGAGAGTAGGACCTACTGTGCGTGTTTCCACTATCTGCACCTTTACCGGCAGTGCGCCGGAACGAAGCAGCAGCGCCAGATTATGAGCTTCTTCCAAAGAACGGTTTCCTGTTATAACAGCCTTGCCTCCTGTTATGGGTTCTTTTACATTTGGTGCAGTCAAAACACTGCCGTCCAGCAGTATAGAAATCGTTCTGCCAACATTTTCCGCTGTGAGCTCGGCAAATTTTTGTGCACCGTCTTCGGTAAATTCCAAAGCAACAAGATTTTGTCCCTGCTGATCTGTCTCTTCACGCGCATCTTTCAAATCTGTACCGGTAAGTACTGTATTGCCATCTTCATCCTTGAATTCCATCATTGCCGTCTTTCCCAAAACCTCAATAGCCTTATCCGGATCCTTGACCCCCGGCAGCTCAACTATTATACGGCGCTGTCCTTCGCGCTGAATGACCGGTTCCGTGAGTCCCATAGCATTGACTCTGTTTTCCAGTATTTTCACTACGCGATTCATTGCATCATCAGTAACCTGTGCCTGCGGAGTATCGACTCCTTCAAGTACAACATGCGTACCGCCCTGCAGATCAAGCCCTTGCCGTATCGAATATGCTAAAGGTTTTATGAAAAAAATAAAAACCGTTACAACAGCAACGACTACGACAGCGAGTTTAATAAAACTGTCCCGCCTCAAAAATATCCCTCCAAAAAATAAATTCCCCTGCCGTTAAAGGCAAGAAATAAAACACGGCGGCAAAAATGCCGCCTGTAAGCTGTATCACATTATAAACCCAGGCAAATCTTTTTCCATTATAGCTGTATCTGACAAACAATGTCAATTCAGCGTATAAATGAAGACTTAATTCAGACAGTGTTTTGACTCCGCCTGAATAGTAGCCGAAATTATCCAGGGAGTATTAGAGCGGGTTGGTCATCGGATAAAGTTCAATACCTCTGCCAAAACATCCTGAATGGTCAAGTTATCAGTACAAAGATAAAAGTCGGCATTTTCTCTGGCATTAGCCAGACGTGCATGCTGCACATCTATTCGCTCCTGTGTCCAGGAAACACGGCGGCGCTTCCTCACTGCAGGCAGCTCGGCATCCAGCATTATCAGAATATCCGGGCCTTTTTTTGCCCATAAACCGGGCACGCATGAGTGTTCCTGTGCCATATTATATGCATCATATCCTTCAGCCCTGAGCCCCTCAACCAATGTAGATTTACCCGAAGCACAAATACCGACAACAGCAATTTTCATAGCAGCTCCTATCACAATGGAAAATTCACGTTGACTTTACGGATTTTCACCGCTGCGTCATTACTTCCGCATACTCCCATGACAACAACAGTCATATCGTCTCCTGCTTTATTTTCGTCAAGCTTCAAAGCATACGCCATGATACTGTCGGCTATAAATTCTGCGTCTTCCGCTCGGCTGTGCTCTGCGATAGCCAATATTTTTTTAAAATCTGCGGTTTTTCCGTTAGTTTTCCTGCCTGCCGACTGAATTCCGTCCGTGTAGGAAATTATCACCATGCCTTCTTCCATGGGCACTTCATACATAACAGGTTTTGTATGATGATGCACCCCGATCGGATTAACACTTTCATCATACACGCAGGTGTATTCGTCGGTTTTGATAATTACCGGACAGTTGGAATTGCGGCTGATCACCATCGTCTGAGTGTCGAGATCGGCACTCACAACGGTAAGCGTACAGGAAACTTTTTTATCCTTTACAGCATATAAATAATCATGCACAGCACGCGCTACCGCACCGTCACGGGTCCCGTCGCCTATCAATGAAACTGCCTTATTGACGACAAGACTGCTGGTATGGTGCGCGGAAAGTCCGTGTCCCTGGCCGTCAGCCAATATAAGAGAAAGCCCGCCCTGCGGTCTTTCCGCTATGTCGCATGTATCACCGCAGAATTCCATAGCATAGCGCGTAGTTTTGGCAACAGCTACTTTTATTTCCATGATAATGAACTTCCTTGCAAAAATTTAAATAGTCAGTACTGATACTCTCCCACACGGCCATTTTCTGTAATGATCATTTCAAGCGGGAAATCATATTTCTCCGCAGGAACACTGATGATCTGCTGAACAGAGAAATATATGCCGATTTTCACAGCATTTTTAGCTTTCGGCAGAAATCTGTCATAAAAACCGCCGCCCATTCCCAGTCTGTATTTATTCTGGTCAAAAGCCACTCCCGGAACAATTACCAGATCTATCTTTTCTGGATCTGCAAAGCACAGCCCATTTTCCGCGGCTGTCAGTATTCCCGCCTTGCCCAAACTCAAATTTTCCAGACTGGCAATAAAAACAGCCCGCATTATACCTTTTGCCAAATCATCTATATACGGCAGACACAGCTGTTTCCCGTCTGCCAGCACTGCCCGCAAAAGCCGCATTGTCTGTACTTCATCCGGCATAGATGCAAAAGCCATAACGCAGGATGCATTCTCATATTCTTTTGATGACAATATAAGCTCACATATTGCATCACTTTTTTGTTTCACCTGTGACTGAGACAGACTTCGCCGCAGCATAAGACTTTTACGGCGAACTTCTTTTTTATTTTGCATTTGCCGCTTCATTTTTTTCCTGAGTGATGCTGCTGCCTATGGCACTGCGTGAAACTTCAATTTCTACATTATCCGCTATTCTAAGCCGGACACGTTCTTCATTGATTGCCATTATTTCGCCGTAAATACCGCCAACGGTAATGACCCGGCTGCCTACTTTTACCGCTTCAAGCATAGTTTGACGTTTTTTTTGCTGCTTTTTCTGCGGGCGATACAGCAGAAAGTAAAAAATTACCACTAAAAGCACTGGAAAAGCAAAAGACTGCAACTGTTCAAGATCCATTAATAAAACACTCCTTAAATATTATTATTCATCGTCTGCAGTACAGAGCTGTCTAAAAACTCATAGAAATTACTTCGACAAGAAGAAAAATTACTCCTTCACTTTAATACATATTTGGCGGCAAATTCATTGTAAAATTCTCCGAATCTGTCTTCTATTATAGCCTGCCTCATTTTTCGCATAAAATCAATAAGAAAATGCAGATTATGAATCGTTAAAAGACGCATGCCAAAAATTTCATTGACCCTGACCAAATGTCTGATATATGCCCGCGAATAATTACGGCAGGCATAACAACTGCAATTTTCATCTATGGGATGAAAATCATGCTCAAATTCGGCATTTTTTATAATGAGCCGGCCATTCCATGTCATCGCCGTCCCGTTGCGTCCCACACGAGTGGGAAATACACAGTCAAACATATCGATACCGCGTTTCACTCCCTCAACAAGACAGTCCGGCGTGCCGACCCCCATAAGATAACGGGGTTTATTTGCCGGCAGTGCCGAAGCCGTATAATCAAGCACCTCATACATCAATTTCTTAGGTTCACCCACACTCAATCCGCCTATAGCATAACCGGGCAGATCCATATCTATCAGTTCATCAACGCACACTCTGCGCAAGTCTTCATATATACCGCCCTGCACGATACCGAACAATCCCTGATTATCCGTGACGAGTGCATCTTTACAGCGTCTTGCCCAACGCAGTGTTCTTTCCGTTGATTTTTTTGCATAATCATGATCAGCCGGATAAGGAATACATTCATCAAATGCCATAATAATATCTGACCCCAGATCCATCTGCACCTTTGTCGCTATTTCCGGAGATAAAAATTTTTTTGACCCATCAATATGCGATCTGAATGCAACTCCGTCCTCCGATATTTTACGCAGATCTCCCAGACTGAAAACTTGGAATCCTCCGCTGTCAGTCAATATGGCCCTGTCCCAGTGCATAAAGCTGTGCAGTCCGCCCGCTTCGCGGATAAGATCGGCTCCCGGACGCAAAAACAAATGATATGTATTGCTTAAAATGATTCCGGCACCCATTTCCTTAAGTTCCTCGGGAGAAAGCGTCTTAACTGTAGCCTGCGTCCCCACCGGCATAAAAATAGGTGTTTCAAAGCTGCCATGCGGCGTATGTATGATCCCAGCACGCGCACCTGTTTGTGAACAGCGTTTTATCAATTCATAAGTAATAGCTGGCATAAAAACTCTCCATTTTCAATATTTCTGTATTTATCCGATGACTAACCTGCTCTGATACTCCCGCTTCTGCAAGCGGTGGGTAAAGAGCGGCTAAGTCCTCGTCTGAATTAAGTCTCTATTTATTCCTGAGCTTTTTTTGTAACTCGCGCACACAATAAAAAACATCCCGCCGTATATAAAAGCAGTACGCCGAATGATACCATGCTCGGCACGGCTCCCCTGCTTATTTCTCTTAATAAAAGACTCGTATGCGTCAGGGGCAGGACATGTATAAAATAATAAAAGACCAAAGGCAATTTATCAGGCGAAAAAAATGTACCGCACAGAAATGACATCGGCATCAATATATAGGTGTTGAATCGCCCCATATCTTCATAAGAGTCGATAGTCATTGCGGCGTAAAAACCAATTTCCGCAAAAATAGCGCTGTTTAGCGCAAGAACAAGTAAAAATAACGGTGTTATCGAAAAATCAGCCCCAAATATGCGGGCAAGCACGATAATGATCGCCGAAGAAATCATACCTCTCAATATTGCTGCCAAAATTTTACCTATGGCAAATGATAACGGGTTTATCGGCGCAGTAAAATATTCCTCAATACTTTTATGATAAACACGTTCACCATGCAGCGGTGACAAACTATTAAAAGCTATATTCATTGAATTCAGCGCCAGTATTCCGGGCACAAGAAAATCCAAATATGAACCGCCGCCTGCGTTTATACTTTTGCCCAGTCCCCAGCCAAAAGCCACCAGATAAAGGATGGGAGCCACCATACGGCTCAAAATAAATTTTATCATACGATGCTTAAGGACTACCCAGTCACGCCAGAAAGCCGTAATTATATCATACAGCATCATCCATTCACCTTTCTCCCCGTCAATTCAACAAAAACATCTTCCAGGTTTGAACGGCGCCGCAGCACATTTTGCTGCACAAGACCATCAGCAAAATCTTTTGCCGCTTCTTTGCTGCGAAAAATCTTAAATTCTCGCTCAGCCTTTTCATTGTCCCATTCCACCGCATAGCTGCCGATTTTTTCCTGTAACGCCTTAGGCGTATCCAGGGCTATAAGTTTACCGCTGTTGATTATAGCCACTCTGTCACACAAATTTTCTGCTTCCTCAATATAATGTGTGGTCAAAACAACAGTTACGCCGGATCTGTGCATTTTTCTGATAAGATCCCATATACGGCGGCGCACCTGCGGATCCAGTGCCACAGTCGGTTCGTCAAGAAACAGTATAGACGGTTTATGCATCAACGCACGCACTATTAAAAGCCGACGCTTCATACCGCCTGACAAAGCTCGTACGCTGTCATTTATACGCCCTGACAACTCCACAAATTCCAGCATTTCCCCGATACATTTTACTCTTTCTTTTTCCGGCATATGATGAAGTCTTCCGTGCAGATGCATATTTTCTCCGACTGTCAGATCCTGATCAAAATTTATATGCTGTGGTACAACACCGATAAGTTCCTTGATTTTTTGCGAGTCATCACGGATATTCAGCTGACCATAATATATATTTCCTGCCGACGGTTTCGCCAGCATAGTAAGCATTCTTATAATTGTTGTTTTTCCCGCTCCGTTTGGCCCTAAGAGTCCGAATATCTCTCCGTCCTTTATCTCCAGACTTATATCATCCACCGCAACTTTAGCAGCTTTTCCTCCCTGAGCATTTTTATACGAAAAAAGCTTTTTCACACCCTCAAGCCGAAGCACGCTATCTTCCTCCATCCCGTTTTTCTGCCGTCAATTATTGTTCTGGTCAAGACAATCATACCTGAGCTCATTTCTAAAATTCTATTCCTTTTTGGGCTTTAATGCCAGCCTTATACGGATGTTTTATTTCTCTCATTTCTGTGACCAGATCAGCTTTTGCCGTTACAGCTTCAGCAGCGTCACGGCCCGTCAGTACAAGGTGCATTGTTTCCGGTTTATCCGCCAGTAAACACAATACTGCCTGTTCGTCTAAAAGACCAAATTTCACCGCATAATTTATTTCATCCAATATCAGCATATCCCAAAGACCGCTTTTTTCCGCGTCTCTGGCTTTATTCAATGCATCCCGAGCTGCTTTTATATGTTCTTCCCTGCTTATTCCTGTATCTTTTCTGGTAAACCCTTCGCCCATCTGAACAATTTCGATACGATTCCCCGGCAGTGAACGCAACGCTTCCAATTCTCCGTACTTACTGCCGCCCTTGATAAATTGGATTATCAACACTCGCAAATGCTGCCCCCATGCCCGCAAAGCCAGTCCCAAAGCCGCTGTTGTCTTACCCTTGCCGTTTCCTGTATTGACTATGACCAAACCTTTTGTCTGCATCTTTATTCCTCCCCGCCCTTAAAATCCGCCGGGCCACCATGTCGGTACAGTCGGGATGAGCACCGTTGCAAGGGCAATGAACAATACTGTCGCTGTATACATTAATTGAATAGCGGCAACGACATGACGCGGGCATAAATTCTGCACTGCATCTCCCATATAAGCCCGAAAATGGGCTGTGCCAAAATAAAAATTTTGACCGCCCAATCTTATATTGAGCGCACCTGCCACGGCAGCCTCCGTAAAACCGCCGTTAGGGCTCGGATGTTTTTTTGCATCCCTCAGAATCATTTTCCATGCTGTTCTGTAATCAAAGTGCAGGATGGCTGCAGCAACAACAAGTAATATTCCGGTTATACGCGCAGGTGCCAAGTTCAAGATGTCGTCAATACGTGCTGACACCCTGCCAAAATAAAAATATTTTTCATTTTTATAGCCGACCATTGAATCCAGTGTATTAGCCATGCGATATAAAATTGCCAGGGGAAGTCCCCCGACAAAAAAATAAAACAAGGGAGAAATTATCCCATCTGTCGTGTTTTCCGCAATGGTTTCGACTGTCGCCCGTACCATTTCCTGTTCACTCATATTATCAACATCACGGCCTACTATATAGTGTACCATCTGCCTGGCTTCCGGCAAATCACCGTGCCGCAGACTATTTATGACCCTCTGCCCTGCCTGCATAAGTGATTTTGGTGAGATCATAAAACTCAGTATCAGTGATTCGGCGAACAGCTTCCCCCACCAGATAACTTCAAGCTGCCTCATTCCCAACATAATAACCCAGCCCGACATATAAGCGCAAAAAAGTAAAAAAACAGCAAAAATCCCGCCTGCTGCAATCTGCAGATATTTTTTATGCCGATCCCGTCTTAAAATGTTCTCCACGATGTTTACAAATCTTCCCATCAGTGCCACAGGATGCAGCCTGCTCTGTGGATCACCTACGATCGTATCTATTACAAAAGCACAAACAGCAATTATCGCTGGTGTCATAGTATCATTTATCTCCATTTACAGCATTTGCTAAACTCAGTGTCCCTGTTGATTTTGCAGTCTGTTCTGCACAGTTCTCGCTGCCGGTGTCCTGGCCAGGCCTCCTTCTGATGTTTCACGCAAAGCAACAGGCATCATCTTTCCTATTTCATACATGGCAGCTATCACTTCATCAGGAGGAATGACACTTTTCACACCTGCCATAGCCATCTCTGCCGCAGTCAGCGCATGTACAGCATAAAATCCGTTTCTTTTTACACACGGCACTTCCACCAGCTCGGCCACTGGATCACAAACAAGACCAAGGACATTTTTCAGGGCCAGTGTTGCAGCCTGCGCGATCTGTTCGCTTGTCCCTCTCAGAATATCAACAACAGCCGCAGCAGCCATAGCAGCAGCCGTTCCGCATTCTGCCTGACAGCCGCCTACTGCTCCCGCTACACATGCATTCCTCGCTATAACATTCCCAATACCGGCCGCCGTAAAAAACGCGCTGCAGTATCTTTCTCTGTCGGCTCCCTTAGCCTCGCCGACGGCAAAAACAGCCGCCGGGACTATCCCGCATGAACCGGCGGTGGGACACGCCACTATTTTATGCATTTTCGCATTGCCCTCACTCACAGCCAACGCATAAAGCAGCGCTCTATGGGCGATATTGCCCAGTAAAACAGGCTCCATTTTTTCTATCCTGCCAGCATCACGGCCCACCATGCCGCTCAATGACAAACGATCATCATATAAACCTTCTTTTATAGAATCGGCAAAAATCGTCAGCCGCTGTTCCATCTTTTCGGTTACCTGCTGTTCAGTCAACTCATACTCTTCCGCTTCCCTGCGCAGTACTATCTGCGCCAGAGAAGTGTTGTATTTTTCGGCAAGGCTCAGCAGATCTGCCACCGCAGCATATTCAAACATAAAATGTCTCCCAATATTTTCTATTTTCAGCGCAACGGATCAATCGCTATTACTGATTTCATAATTTCCAATGAGCTTATCTTCTCCACAACAGTATCCGGTACTCTGCTGTCTGTATCTATAATCATCACTGCCTGCTGATGTTTTCCCTTACGGAAAACCCGCATCTGCGATATATTTATATTTTTCTCCGCCAAAAAAGAAGAAACCAATGACACCACTCCGCTTTGATCATCATAAACAGACAAAAGAGTAAAGGTTTCTCCGCTTATTTCTGCGGCAAAACCATTTATCCTGCGTATTGATACCTTGCCGCCGCCCAGGGAAACTCCAACGATTTCCATGGTCTTGCCATATTTACCAAGCAATTTTATTTTTACCGTGTTAGGATGCTGCTCCTCTTCAGATGATGTTTCTATATTTATGGTAAACTTTTTTTGGGCAGCAAGTTCAAAAGCATTGCGTATAGCCGGATCATCAGCGCAAAATCCTAAAAGACCTGCAATAACCGCCTTATCCGTTCCATGCCCGCGATAAGTTTTCGCGAACGATCCATAAAAAACTATATCTGCCTTCACCGGCTCTTCTTTTAATATGTAATGTGCCAGCAGACCTATTCGGGCTGCTCCTGCCGTATGCGAACTGGACGGTCCAATCATCACCGGCCCGATTATGTCAAATACTCCCATATCCACTCTCCCGCCGTTTTCCTATCTTCATATTTAAAATCGCTTTTATTATATCATATGATAAAACTTTATCATATCTCTTAGGTGCACTGTCCCTCATAACAATCTGGCCAGATACATCCCGCCCCATGCTGCCAAAAGACCGATCACGATATTTCCCGCTATATTGCATATAGCCTGAAGCATATTGGAATTTAGAATCAATTGTAATGTTTCGTAGCTGAAAGACGAAAAAGTTGTCAGACCGCCAACAAATCCTACAATAACGAATAAGCGCCAATATGGATTCACTACAAAATGCTCCGTAATCATAGTCATAAAAAAACCGATAACAAAGCATCCTGCTATATTTACAATAAATGTCCCATATGGAAGTACAAAACTGATTTTTTCCGCTGCCCATTTGGATACAAGATATCTTAATACTGAACCGATAGCTCCCCCCAGAGCCACTAAAGCAATTTTCACCATATTTTCACCCCATTGTTTATTTACTGCCCGCTTTTTTATTTTGCCGCGCATAATAAAAGACTCCTACCATAATTATGGTAGGAGTCATCACTGCCTGAACAGAATTAAAAGCGAACCCCATCGCTGTACTTTTGTATTATACCCAGAGGATTTGTCAGTTGTCAATATATCTCTTGATTAAATTTTTTCCCACACTTTTATAACCGTCTGCTCCGTTTTTCACCTTATTATTAACAGGCAATAATTCTGCTTTGTACATCGGCTTCTTTCAATCTGCCGACAAAACATTCTGTCAGATGTATTTCAAAGCTGAGAAACTCGTTCTCAGCAATTCTGCCGATGTTCTGCATCGTAGATTTTTGCATTTTTCTATGATGCTCAACAATTAAATAATCCTGCTCTGCTGCCGCAATTTCATTTCCGTCAGCGGTGAATATCTGAAAATTAGAATTGGGGGAGAGATTATCCATAATCAATATGCGATCGGCACCTATGCCATACCTGCGGCTGCCGAGAAGTCTTATTCCTGCGGCACCCGGCACATACTCCTGCGCTTCATATACCATATATTCAATTCCCCTGAATACATAATTCATTACAATCTGCATTATATATCGCCTCCGATTTCATTAGATACAGTATATCAGGCAGCTTATACAAATAAAATACTTAACATGCTTTTTATATTGCAAAAAATGCTCTATAATGAATTTAATAATTTTAAAACTTAAATAAAAATCGATCAGGAGAAATATATATGTGCAATTACGAAAAAAGAGGGTATCTTGCCCAGCAATTTAAAATATTTCGCATCCGGGATTATCTTGTTCCGCTTAAATTTCATTATCACGCTTTCCACAAAATCATCCTGTTTATCAGCGGCAGCGTCACTTACACCGTCGAAGGCAAATCTTATCCGCTGATGCCGCGTGATATCATTTTTGTCAGCGCAGGTGAGATACACCGTCCTCTGCCGACAGGGAATGAACTGTACGAGCGCATAGTTATATATATATCACCCGAAATTTTACAAAAATACTCTCACTCTGATGAAAACTTAGCAGCTTGTTTTACATCTGCTGCAAAACATTCAAGTGTTATGCATCTGCCTCCGGGTAAGAGCCATGATCTTACTTTTCATGTAAAAAAATTAGAACAAAATTTTTATGCAAAAGGATTTGCCAATGATCTGTACAGTGAAATTTTATTTGTTGAATTCATGATTCTGCTCAACCGCGCTCTGTTAAGCCACGAAATAGACGAGATGCATGCCGCTGTATACGATAAAAAAGTTTTGCCCATCTTAAAACATATCAATGATAACCTTTTTACGGATCTTTCTATCGATATTTTATCCGGAAAGTTTTTTATAAGCAAATTTCATATGATGCGCCGTTTCAAAAAAGCTACCGGCTACAGTATACATCAATATATTACTAACAAACGTCTTCTGCGGGCACGTGCCATGATTCATTCTGATATTCCCCTCACAAAAATATGCTTTGACTGTGGTTTTCATGATTATTCCACTTTTTCCAGAGCCTTCAAGGATGTTTTCAAACAAACCCCGCGCGAATATCGCCGGAAGTTATTTTTAGAACAATAGACGGGGATTTTTTATTTTTTTAAAATAAATACCGGCATCCCGTTCAGTTCGGAATACCGGTATCACTACTTCTAAAGAAAACTTTTAATTGCATTGAAAATTGTACTGCCCGCATTAAATGAAGTATGCAGATACAATGTGCCTTCATCGGTGGATATGCTGTCTACATTTACCGCATCGACAAGACTGCTTCCCATCAACTGAACTTTATTCAAAGCTGACTGCTCGACAAAAGGTTTGAAATCTATCGTCATATTATTGCCATCAATGTGCGTTTTTACACCGTATTCATTATCGTTAAGCGGATTGCCAAATAATTTTGTCAAAAGACCGACACTCATACGGGAAAAAAACCATGATGTCACAGGCCGATCCGCCAATTCCTTCTTATCAATATGAATAGTCATGGAAGAGCTGTCAGCATTCTGCACAAATCGCGTAATAGTGCCGTCTAAGACGACTTTTCCCGATGATGCCGTATCTATATCAGCCTCTATTTGATTGTCCGGATGAACGGAAATTTCAGCATTTTTTATTTCCGGATAATTTTCCAGCGCCGACTCCAGATAATTATTGACCGCTGACTGCGGCACGGCAACCACACCGCTGCTCAGCTGATCCAAGGTCTGCGCATCCCATGTATCCTTAATGATCTGCTCCTCATCATCACTAATAAAGCTAAACGCAAATACTGACTGAGACATTAAAAAAAATACCATTGAGCAAACAAAAAAAACTTTTCTGAAACGCACTTGCCAACACCTCTGTTATCGATTGCATGTTCTTGAACCGTACATGGTAAACTTCCTCTGAGAATTTTCCAATGTACACCTCAAAACCAGGCTGTAAGGCAGTTCTATTTATAAAAGAATAAAACTATGCCTGTATTATACATTCTTTCCTGACGAATGAAAAGAAAAACATCACATCATTTTATTTTTTCTTTTCCCCTGTAAGCAAATACTTCGCCTATATCCTTGACAATTCCCTTGTCTATAAATCCTCCGTCTGCCATGTCTGTCATTATTTTCATGCCTTCCAAGTGTCCCATCCCCGAACGATACGGCCTGTCTTCCGTCAAAGCTTGATATATATCAAGACACCCCAGCAGGCGTGAATTAAAATCCAGATCCTTAGCCGCCAAACCGTATGGGTATCCCTTTCCGTTTAGTTTTTCATGATGATTCGCTGCCCACTCAGTGATATCTTCAAATCCGCTGATTCTTTCCATAGCAACTCTCGTATAGTATGTATGAGACTGTATTTTGGCAAATTCATCCGTTGTAAGCTTTCTTTCAGCTTCCAAAATATCATTGGCAATAAGCAGTTTTCCGAGATCATGCAAGTCTGCGGCAATATGCAGCTTTATTGTTTTTTCTTCACTATAATGATAAAATGCCGCCATTGCACCCGCTTTTTCGGAAAGTCCCTTAGAATGCCTGCCCGTAAACTTAGACTTAGCATCAATAATCCTGGAGAAAATCATTGATATTTCTCTGACCCGTTTGTAATCCATTATCATGTATTTTTGCGGAGTATAACGATTTATCGCATTCACAATATTTCCGTCTTCCTGATCCAGACGATAACTTGCTCTGTTTATCTCATCAAAAAATGCATCGCATATTGCCGGAGAAAATTTTTTATCACGCAGTTTGACAATATGTTCCTTGACCCTGTTTTTATATTCACCATACATTTTGCTCGAATCAAATCTGATATCTATATAATCGGCAAAACTTATTATCTGCGCTTTTAACGGTATCTCACTGCCCCTGAGATGAAAAAGACCTGAGCCATCAAGTTTTTCATGATGATACAGAATAATTGTTTTTTCTTCGCGCAAAAACGGATAGTTTTCAACGTTCCTTTCACCTATGATACAATGATCCTTAACATTTTCAAATTGTGTCGGTTTCGTCAAAGCTCTCGCATGCTGCGCAGATATGTATTCGCTGAGTCCGTTATCATGCAGCACTGCAAGAGAAACCAGATCGGCCAGATCATCTTCATCCATCCCCAGTCTTTTTCCCAGCATCAATGAGTCATAAGCCACTCGCTTGCCGTGATTCAACGCCAGCCCGAAAACATCCTTTTCTATATAGTCTAATGCAAATGACACTGCAAGTAAAAAATTATTCAAGTCAAATTTCATATTTTCTCCTTAATTCCTTTTATACATACTTTCCTTCAAGTGTCTGATATTCCTGCTTTTCTAATCGTACTTTCATATTTATTTAAATGATGCACTATTGCAAATTTTTATGAATTTTTATCTCTACTTGTTAATAAAAATTTTTATATAATATGTTTTTTTATTTTCAGAAAGGATTAATGATTATTTTGTCCAAATATTAATTAAATGGTAAATAATTCACGTTTATATTTCAAGGGGGAAAGTTTATGTTATTTTCTAAAAAGGTCAAGGAAGAAATGAATCATTATGCCAGCTACGAAATCAATGACAGCCTTACAAAAATATTGCTGCAGATAAATCGCAGTGATATAGGCCCTTTAAAAGAAATTGAGCCATTGATAGAGGCGAATTCAAAATCCATTATTGATTCCTTTTATAATAAAATATACGCAGTTCCTGGTATACGTGATTTTATTGAAAAACATACAACTGTAGAAAAATTAAAAAATACCTTCAACCTTTTTTTATCAATGCTATGCCAAATAGATATTACAGACGATTATATTAAAAAAATATACAAAATAGGCCATACACATAAATGCATTGATTTGCCCGTTGAATGGTTTGTAATGTCTTTTGCCGAATTGCAAGATATAATTTTATCTTATGTTTTTTCGAAATATAAAAAAGATACAAACAAAATATATAGCATCATAAAAGCTTTATCGCATAAAATACAATTCATAGAAGCTCTTGTTATTCATACGTTCGTAGAGAGTTATGTTGCCGATTTGAAAAATAAGGTCGCCGAAGAAGGCACTATGATCGAGAAGCAGGAACAGCTGCTGAAACTTACAAAAGAAATGTCGGAATCCTTATCCGCTTTATCCGAAGAAATGTCTGCATCTTCAGAAAACATGACAGAAAGTGTTGTATATATAAAAACATCGGCGGATAATCTAAATACACAATCCGGTCAAATGTACTCTCTGGCACAAAATGGCGAATCTATGATAAAAAATATCATCAGCGAGCTAAATGGCCTATCGGCACAGGTAAAGCAGATGAAAACAGATCTTGATGAATTAAGCAGAAGTACTACATCTGTCAACAACATAACCGATACGATCACAGAAATAGCATCGCAGACAAATCTGCTGGCGCTGAATGCGGCTATCGAAGCCGCCAGAGCAGGTGAAGCCGGCAAAGGTTTTGCCGTCGTCGCTGATGAAGTACGCAAGCTAGCCGAACAAAGCAGTTCCTCTGCCAATAAGATAAGAGAACTTATCGAACACAATACAGCTTCAAACCATACGGTCGTTTTAAACATGGAAGAACAAAATCAACTTGTGTTTAAAATCATAAATTCTATAAATAAAAGCGTTCAGGAAATAGGCAAAATAACCATGGCAACAAAAGAAAATCATAAACAGATCGAATCCATAGATCAGTCTTTGAATGTCCTTACTGCCACCGCCAGCGATGTAAAACAGGTATCACAAGAAGTGGCCAGTTCGGCTACATCATTATTCAACAAGGTTTCATAGCCGGCAGCTTTTATGCTTTTTTATTTGCCGTCATCAACATCACGATAAGCAGTTACTGTATTTCTATGAATTTTACTTGCGTAAAGAGCCTTATCCGCCATCGGAAAAAGATCATATACGGATTGTGTATCTCCTGGCAGCGATGCCACACCAATGCTTATTGTACATCCTTCAATTTTTTCTGCCACCTCTATCCGTATATTTTCAGCCGTTTGCAGCATAGCTTTTTCGTCCATATTGCGTTTTAATATTGCAAACTCATCCCCGCCAAAACGGAAAACACTTCTTTCGCCCATAACAGCTTCCATTATTTTCACCGCTTCCTGCAAAATCTTATCACCGGAAAGATGTCCCCTGCTGTCGTTCTGTTCCTTAAAATGATCCAAATCCAGCAGCAGACATCCTACTTTTTCTATAGCATTATTGTTGACCTCGTCGTCAATAATATGCAGAACCTTGTCGAATGCACGGCGATTATAAGCATGAGTGAGTACATCTATATTTGCCTCCCGGGAAAGGTTGCTGTGCTCCGCAGACACCTTTCTCACCATGGCATTATATACATCGACTATTTTGCGAAATTCAGCTTTATAATCACTGGCATTCAATTTTTTATAATTTCCTTCTTTTATAGAATTAAAAGCTGTGATCAACTGCTCTGTCGATCTTGTATAACGCTTTATAATATAAACCGCTATCGCAATAAACACTATATTTTCCAAAATAAACAGCATAAGCATTTCACCGATGACGATATCCCTGTTTTTTATGATATCCGTGACCGGTGTATTGACTACAACGAGCCAGCCAGTCCCGTCGACTTTGCTGTATCCTGTGAAGCATTTTTCTCCGGCTGCGTTGCTTGTCATTCTTGAACCGCTTTCTCCCCGCAGTTTATCAAACACTTTATTTTTTTCACCGACCTGACCGCTGTCCGCTCCGTAGATGAGCGCTCCGCCCGCATCAAGCAAAAAAACAGATCCGTCATCACTGAAAATACTATTTTCAAAAGAATTTTCCCCGTTGTCAGATAGATCCATGATTCCGACCACTGCGCCGCTGATACTCCCGTTTTTTAAAACAGGCACAGACATGTAAATCACTTTTTTTCCCGTTTCAGTTATACGGACATCACTTGTATAAGCCTTTTTAGGCACTGCTTGTTCAAAATATTTTGTATCTTTAAAATCTGCTGCCGCCTCATTATTTGTTCCTGAAAAAGCGAGAATTTCGCCATTTTCGTCCAGGATCAGCAGCGCATCCACTTCAGGAATAAATTTATTTATTTCATCGAGCAGTTCCTTATTATCCCTGATCTTTTCATCCGTCGATATTTTATCCAAAGTCTTGTAAATTCTGCCAAAATCTTTTTCGATCTGTTCACTGCCGTGCTTGGCGGTCTGCTTGCTTATCTCAAGCATCATAAAATTGGTATGCGACAAAAAGCTTCTATCAAATATCCAAAACTGAATTACGCAGCCCAGCAGCATAAAAAAGATGAACATTAAGCTCAATCTGTGTGCAAAGGTCATAGTTCCTCCTAAAAACGTATTAACCAGTTAAATCTTATGTATGTGATCACAGCCATGCAGCAGAGACAGTTATTTTTGCTACGCCGGCACCTTTTACTAACCGGCACATCTTCTTCATAATATGTTTCTGCCTGAAATTTTTACTATCTGCATATAACTTTTACTATATTATACTATTTTACTACAATATAACTTAAAAAGTAACTTCTTTTTTCCCGATATACATATTGTAGTTTTTATACATCTTTTCATATATGGAGAGAATTTTAATCGAAAAAGGCTGCAGCAATATCAGTCTGATGACCTTCTTGCTGCAGCCTTCTTAATTATGAAAACAGATATATCTGTATCAAATTTAATCTACATATCTTATTTATTGAAAAGCTCCTCTTTAGTTGCGCTGTTTTCCTTGGCGGTAATCGTTTCGGGAACTATTTTATAAACTTGCACAGTCCTGCCGTCATGTCCCGATTTATAATTTCTCATCAGCTCCGCCGTCAACGGTTTTTTATAATATCCCGGCATATATTTTTCCACAAAAGCCTGCATCGCCGCTGCTTTTTCCTCTGCATCATCAACGGGGACAGCTTTCCCAAACATTGTCACACTGAAATAAGCAGTATCCGCATGACACGGCATGTCATCTTTTACTGTTCCATATTCTTTATGCACATTAAAACATATCTGAGGATTTTCCTGCAGGATTTTCTCTTTTCTGCCGGAAGCCAGTCCGTGAAAATATAGTTTACCTTCTGTCCAAAGGTAATTCAAAGGTACAGCATACGGTTCTCCCTCACTATACAGTGCCAGTGTCCCCACACGCATACTTGTAAGAAATTCTGTCACTCTTCCCTCATCGCGGCAAATACGCTGTTGATAACGAATCTCTTCCATCAAACTCCTCCTCTAGGCAATTTTTTTCTCCAACAAATCAGCAAAATATTGGCATAGACCAAACACTTTTAGAATTTCCTCACGGCTGAAATCTGTTTTTCTCTGATAATTTTCCAGTGAACAAATCCCAAAGGCTGCATCCAAAGCCTCAATTTGGTTACTCACCGCTTTGGGCACTTCAAGTTCTGCCAGCATCTCCACAGTTTCCATAAGACTCTGGTAATTATGTGTTCCAGGATCGGCCCCATAGAAATCACACACAGCTATAAGATAATTTTCAATTGCCACCGAGGCTACATCAAAAACAACATTCAGGGACTGCCCTTCATCTAAAAACTGCCGTGCCCGCCGATGATACATAACCGCACTATGATGCCTTTCGGCAAATTCATTTTTGTCAATCGGATATCTTTTCATCTGCTCTACCTTCCCAATTATATATGTTTCTGGTTGATCCCATTATTTTAATGCCCTCTGCAGGAAAACCAGGCATCCTTCAAAAAACACAAAAGACGCCTGTCTGCTTCCTGATCGGAAACAGACAAAGCGCCTTTGCATGATCTTATTGAATAACAATATAGCACAACTTTACAATTTTAGCAATGATTTTCTATTATTTCCGCACATTTTACCGGACTTTTATTTATCTCAGCATTGCAAAATACGTTATCCATCGCTGGTTATTATTTTTTGCCGGCGGCCTTCTGCATAAATTTGGCTTCGTCCACCACGAATCGTTCATGCGTTCCTTTTCCTATTTCACCGCTTTCGTCGAAGGCTGTTACTTTATAAGAAATTTTGCGTCCGTCAACCGCAGTTATTTCTGCTTCGGCGTGCACTTTCATACCTATCGGCGACGCGCTTATATGAGCGACCGATATTGATATCCCCACTGAGGTCCATCCTTCCGGCAGATATTCCTGCGCAAGCTGTGACGCCACCTGTTCCATAAGTGCTGTCATCGCCGGAGTGGCATATACAGGCAGCGTACCGCTTTTCATTGCTATAGCTGTATTTTTTTCGGTGACACTGTCACTTGCTTCCCGTTTTAAACCGATCTTGATTTTTTCAACAATTTCCATTATCAATACTTCCTCCTGTATTTATATATAAATGCAATCTATCTTCTTAATTATAAGATAGCAATGCATCAGGAAAAAAGCAATCCCTCCTGTAATATTATTATTTAGATATCTTCTCGATGATATAATTTATCATTCATTTTATGATTATTCCATGAACTATGCTAAAAAAACTGTTATAATAAGAAGATATAGTTTTGAGATATAGCAGATTTATGAAGCTGCCGCTTAATGACGATTTATGCCTTCACAATTTTTTACTTGGGCCGTCAGTTTCCTGCATACATATAAAATCTTATTCCAATAGGAGAAAATCATGGCAAAAATTATTCTAACTGGTGACCGTCCAACGGGGAAATTACATATAGGACATTATGTAGGTTCCCTGCGGGAACGTGTAAAACTGCAAAATTCTGGGACTTATGACAAAATATTCATTATGATCGCCGATGCTCAGGCACTTACGGATAATGCCGATAATCCCGAAAAGGTCCGCCAAAATATTATTGAAGTGGCCCTTGATTATCTGGCCTGCGGGCTTGATCCGGAAAAATCCGTTATTTTTATCCAATCACAGATCCCGCAGCTGTGTGAACTGTCATTTTATTATATGAATCTCGTCACAGTTTCCCGTCTGCAGCGAAATCCCACCGTAAAATCGGAAATTCAGGCAAGAAACTTCGAAGCAAGCATTCCCGTCGGTTTTTTTACCTATCCGATCAGTCAGGCTGCTGATATAACCGCTTTTCAGGCAACCACTGTTCCCGTTGGTGAAGATCAGATGCCTATGCTCGAACAGACAAGAGAAATCGTACGCAAATTCAATACGACTTACAGTGAAGCTCTCACTGAACCCGAAATTCTGCTGCCGGGCAATGAAGTTTGTCAGCGCCTGCCCGGTATAGACGGCAAGGCAAAAATGAGCAAATCGATCGGCAACTGCATTTATTTATCAGAAACCGCCGATGAAGTAAAGAAAAAGGTAATGAATATGTATACCGATCCTGATCATGTACGCATGTCTGACCCCGGGAAAATAGAGGGAAATACTGTTTTTACCTATCTTGATGCCTTTTGCAATGATGAACATTTCGGACGGTATCTGCCGGACTACAGCAATCTTGATGAACTGAAGGCTCATTACCGACAGGGCGGTCTGGGTGATGTCAAAGTAAAAAAATTCTTATACTCTGTACTGATGGAGTATTTAGAGCCTATCAAAAAACGCCGTACCGAATTTGAAAAAGATATCCCTGCCATATACAAAATGCTGCGTGAAGGCAGTCAAAAAGCAGAAGCCGCTGCTGCCGAAACTTTGGCGGCGGTAAAAAAGGCTATGCGGATAAATTATTTTGACGATATTGATTTAATCAATGGGCAAATCAAACGTTACCAGAAATAGTAATCGCGGCAAAGGCGGGAACAGAACGCTTAATGTTCCTGCCTTTGTTTTGCATAAATCAGAGGTAAGCCAAATATGAAAATAATCAGTTATGCAGTCTTTCTGCTCTTTTTCACAAGTTTTTCCTGCTTCTCTTCTTCTCAGACAGAAGCTTCCGGTCTCATAACAGACGGTGCGCTCCGTACCGCAGCATTTTGGCAGCAAAATACTGCGGAGGGTGACTCTCTTGTCATGACGCAGACCCAAAGGAAAGCTTTCAATCGCTCTATACAGCAGAACACTCCGTATGTGATTGACTTAACGGCTTCACCCGATACTGAACAGGGCGAAGCTGTCAAAAAAATTATTGAAGCTACTTCCATCATACCTGATGGCGCATATGATAAAAACGGTCAGCTTTATTCTCAGCCTGTAAAAGATGCTTTACTGCGCGAAATGAATCTGGAAAACATGCCCGATGCCGTTCCCCTACGAATGGGAGTAACGGTGCGCCGCAGCAGCATCAGGACTTTACCTACCGCAGAGCCTGCATTTGAGGAACCTTATCCGAGCATGTTTGATCTTTTTCAGGAGACCGCTGTCGATCCGTCGGAGGCGTTGCTCGTTTTATATACCAGTCTCGACGGTCAATATTATTATGTGCAATTGTACAATTACAGCGGCTGGATATCTGCTGCAGATGTAGCACTCACTGCTGATCGCGGCCAATGGCTCAGATATGCAGACCCGCAAAAATTTTTAGTCGTAACAGAAAAATCTTATGAACTTAACAGCAATAATGAATCTATTTTTTATCAAATGGGCAGTCGTATTCCCTTTGTGCAAAAAAACGGAACATCCTATAATATAATTTTACCGCAGCGCAATGAGCAGGGGAATCTGACTGAGTTGGCAATGTCTGTCTCCGGCGGCAAATCCTTCAGCGAAGGATATCTTCCATATACACGCAGCAATATTATACAGGAAGCATTTTACTATCTTGACGAACCCTACGGTTGGGGAGGTCTCAGAAACAGCGTGGATTGTTCAAGCTTTATTGCCAATATTTATCGAACTGTCGGCATTTTCCTGCCGCGAAATGCCGATCAGCAGGAAAATGCTGTCGGACAGCATTTTCCCTTTACTTCTCTTAACGAAAGCGATATTTACAGCAGTATATCACAAAATTGCCGCCCCGGTGATGCATTTTTTATGGACGGACATGTCATGCTTTATCTTGGTGAGCTAAACAATACACCGTATATAATTCATGCATTGGGCAGCTATACAGAAAACAACGGCGGACAAAAAATAAAACAGCGTATCCTGCGCGTGGTGGTCAGTGACCTTTCTTTGAATGTTTCCAGTGGCACAAGTTTTGCATCGGTGCTTACTTCAGCGGTATCATTTCACTAGCATCTTTGTGAAAAAATCGGGGGCTAATATCTCTTTAATCACCTTATATTTTGCGAATTGCTATTGATTCCGTCCAGATTCATCATAGTAAAATATGCTATTCCATATGAAATTTGACTTTCAGCACCTAAATTTCCATTTACACCATTTGGTGTAATACCATCAAAGCAGCCTCCTGTAATACTATCTGTCAAACAACAATGTTCACTGTTTTCACCTTCATACCAGGCATAACATTTTTTTGCCTTTTCCAAATAAAAATTTTTATGTGTAATATTAAATGCTTCCTGTAATGTTAAAATCATCTCACAGGCTTCAATTGGCTGTTGATCAAATTCTGCAGCTACTCCGCCTTTTTTCAACCACCCATTGCAACCAATTGGTTGTAAATAGTTTTTGACAAATACTTTTTCCAACAGAAAAACTAAACTGTTTTCTGCTACTGTTAAAAAAGCTGGCTTTCGTGTAACTTTATAAGCAGCAAACATTGCCCAAGGCAGTATACTATTGCTATAGGTTAGCGTATCTTCAAACCATTGCCAATTACGACTACTGGCCCGATTAAACTCTTCAAGCAAACTTTTTCCCAATACTCTTATCAATTTTTGTGAAGCAAGATCCTGCAAATTGGCTAATCCAATTATTGCATAGGCTTTGGCTCTTAATGAAGTTAAAGACATAATATTAGGAAATAAAGCATCCAGCATAATAGAAAGCGCAGCCTTTATTCCATTAGGAACAGCCGGATGAGTAATTGCCGTACAAATTGCCCACGCGCATCGTCCCTGGCAATCTTCTGACCCTTTCTCTTCCAGCCAGTGACGTTCATACGACATAAAATTTTTAAATTCACCTTGTTGAGTTTGTGCATTTAACAAGAACGACGTGTATCGGTACAGTAATTTATGATAGTTTTTATGCGGCCACTCTTTTACTAATAGAATGGCAAGCAATAATGCTCTTGCATTATCATCAGTTGTATAGCCATAGCGGGGATCCGGTATAGTATATTTACTATGCTGTAATATTCCCGTATCATCTGTCATTAAATATAAATAGTCATCTTTCCATTTTTCCATTATCTACCAAACTTTCTTTACATACTTTAGATATAATTTTTTGAATCAGCGCAGCATATATATCTGCGACATTTTCCCACATCATTGTTTTACCAAATGCAAGCATTTTTGATTCTAATGATTTTCTTTTTGCTGGATCCATTAAAATAATCTCAATCATTTCAGCTATATTATCTGCATCTGCAAAATTAACTAATAAGCCTTTCTCATCAGCCAAAATTTCCTGTGCATATAAATAGGGCGTAGAAATGATCACTTTTCCATAGCCAGTTGCATAAGCAAGCGTTCCACTTACCGCTTGATTCTGATCAAGATAGGGCGTTAAATATATATCTGAAATAGACAGGTATTGTGCAATTTCCCCTTTCAACAAATACCTATTGATAAATTTAACATTTTTTTTTAGATTCAATTTATATACTAAATCTTCTAACTTTTTTCTATATGTTTCTCCACTGGTTTCTTTGATGCAGGGATGTGTCTGTCCCAATATAAGATATAATACATTAGGATATTCAGGTGCAATTTTTGCTATTGCCTCAATGCCATATTCCAGTCCTTTACCCGGACTTAATAATCCAAAGGTACTAATAATATAGCGATTTTTAAATCCAAAGGCGGCTTTTAATTCATCTGAAGAAAGACATTGCGTCTGTAAGGTAACTCCATGTGGAATAACTGCAATTTTATCTGCGGGAATGTCATATATATCTTCCAGCATTTTTTTAGTTATATTAGCCATTGTGATAATCATTGAACTTTTTTCTCCAAGTTTTTTTAAAATATATAATTGTTTTGGCAAAGGGGAGGGCAATACCGTGTGTAGTGTTGTTATCAGTGGCAACTTCAAGTTATCAACAAAATCAAGAATATACTCACCACAATCCCCACCAAAAATACCATATTCATGTTCTAAAATAATAAGTTTCAGTGAAGAGTGATTTAATATGTGCGCAGTTTCCTTATAAGCTGATCGATCCTGCTGTTGAATTTTCATAATTACACGATCATTATATTTTATATTTTTATTATTTATTGCAATTACTACTGGAGGATTTTGAAAATATTTATCTAAAGATTTGGCTAAATCTTGTGTAAATGTGGCAATACCGCATGCTTTTGGGGGATATGTGCTAAGAAAACCAATCTGATTATGATTCATAAATATTCCTTCTTTCAAAAAAATTTCTAAATTATCCTAGATTAAAATTATTTTACACAAAATTCTGGATTTTTTTATCAAGAATTTTCTCATAAGGTGAATTTTTATTTGAACTTATAATGCATCCAGGTGTCATAACCGCTCCATCTATTTTTGCATAATTATCAATTTTTACATTTGACCAAGTGACACAATTTTTCAAACTGGCACCTTTACCTACAACAGTATTTTTTCCGAGTACTGTATATGGTCCTATTACGCTATAAGGTTCAATAATAACGCCTGCTCCTATATATACAGGAGCTATGAGCTGCACCTTATCACCAATGCATGTATTTTGTCCAACAAAAATATTCTCTCCGGAAAAATTTTGAATAAAAAAATTAACTTTATTATTAAGAATATCTTGATGAAAGATCAAATAATCTTGAGGTGTACCTAAATCACGCCAATATGCACAATGATCATAAACTGCTAGTTTATATTTTTTTTGCAGCAATAATGGGTATATATCCTGTTCTACAGAACTGTAAACACCCATTTTTATTTCCTCGAAAACCTTTGGTTCAAAAATATATATACCTGCATTAATAAGATGTGATTGCGTTTCTCCCGGTCTGGGTTTTTCCTTAAACTCGGTAATATATCCATTTTTATCATATTCAATAACACCGTAATTTGCCGGATTTTTTACATGCGTTGCGGCAATGGTGACCGCAGCCTTTTTTTTCTGATGAAAGCAGAGCATTGCTTTCAGATCAATATCACTTACAATGTCTGCATTAAAAACAAAAAAAGTTTCTGAAAAAAATTTCTCCGCGGCTTTAATGGCTCCGCCTGTTCCCAAAGGTTTATTTTCTTTTTGATAGGATATTTTTATAGCATAACGTTTTCCATCACCGAAATACTCCTTAATCTTTTGTGGTAAATAACAAATACTCACTACAATTTCATTAATATCATATGTTTTTAATTTTTCGATCGTTCGGGACAATAACGGCTGTTCTAAAATAGGCAACATAGGTTTTGGTATTTCCTTTGTCATTTCTTTGAGTCTGCTTCCCAGTCCACCAGCTAAAAATAATGCTTTCATTGTATAACCTTTCTTATATTTTAACGTTTGTCAATTTTATCGGGAATAGGACAATTTCGCAGATAATTAAGCAAATCTTTTCTCTTAGCTATCGCTACTGCAATAGATGTATCTGCAGCCCCATAATATACTCTTATTTCATCTGTAATCGCATTATAGATCCAACCGCATGGAAAAACTACATCATCGACATCCCCCTCCTTTTCATATTTTTTTTCTGGACCAAGAATCCATTCTTCACTACGCCGTAATACATGCAGAGGATTTTCTATATCCAATAAAGCCAATCCCAAACGATAGATGCTGCCAGCAGCTGTTATTTTTACACCGTGATACAAAACTAACCATCCGTCTTCAGTTTCCATAGGCGGGGTATTGGCCCCAATTTTATTTGCATCCCACCAAGCTCCAGATCTCGCAGATAATAAAACCTTATGTTTTCCCCAGAATATCAAATCATCTGATTGTGAAACCCAAATATGCGCTCCGCCATTATGTCCCTGGATAACAGGCCGATGGATAAGCCACCATTTCCCTTTGATTTTTCTAGAAAACAATGAGGCATCTTTATCTTCTGGTAATGTAACAGCACCTATGCGCTCAAAATTTATAAAATTTTCAGTCAACGCAATTGAAACTAAGGGTCCACTGCTAGAATATGCGGTATAAACAACAGCATATTTTTTTATCTCGTCCAGCCAAGTGATCCTTGGATCCTCAATACCCCACTGTTCTTCCGGATAGTGCTCAGCATCTGATTCAAATGTTGGTCTTGGATCTATTTTCCAATGCCGCATGCCATCGAGGCTGATTGCTTTCGTCAGATGAGAAAATCCCCTTCTGTCTTCCACTCTCACTAAAAGCAATATTTTTTTTTGATATACAGTTGCTGCCGGATTAAATACACTATTAACAGCATATGGCCAATCAGCTGCAGAAAGAATAGGATTAGCTTGCGGTCTTCGAAAAAGTTCATGATAAAAATTTTTATCTGCTTTTGATAAAGATTCAACTATTTTCTTCATCAGCTGTGTTTTCTCCTATAAAATAAACAAAATTCCCCCAGTGCTGTTTCGCAACGGTCACGGATAAGTAAAAATTAAACGGCTACATTTGACGCTTTAGTGGGTATTAATCTCCACATTAATCGATATATCGCCTGTAACAATAATTCCTATTTTTTATATTATTCTTTTTTCTTTACAATAATTTTTTGTACAAAAAAAAGCCCTTTAACAAAAAGGGCTTTTCACAGACACCACTATCTTTATTTTCAGAATAAAACACTCTTTATGTAAACTAAGTGTAGCATAGAGTTGACACTAAGTCAATTCAATAAATGTTCAAGCTGTTCTGGTAAATACATTTACCCGTATCAAATTAGAATTAATCCTCAAAAATTTTATCTGGCAGCTATGGTTCTTTCAAGTAACCGGATAAGGCTATCCACCGTTTCTTATCGTTTATTATATAAAATTTATTTCCTTTATTTTTCAATAATAATTATTTTTAAAAAAACATTATACTATATTTACTATTTGATTTATGCTATAATCAATATATATTAAAGAAAGGAATTATATTGTGTACGAAAAAAGTAATAGAGAAACTGGAGAAATCCTAGCAGCACTATACAAAAAAGGATTTAATGATAACCCCTGTTCTATTTGTGGTAATAGTTATATATTGGCCACTAAAACAAGTAGGAATTTGAAGCTTACATGCAGAAAATGCGGTAACATAAGATCATTAAATATTAAAATGATATTTGGCAATAAAGCTTTATCAAAGTAAACACCCTTAAGGGTGCTTTTTTATGCCCAATTTTAAATAAATGGTGGGATTAAAATCCCATCCGACGGAAGCAATTGCTCTAGACAAACGCAGATGCTTCCGTCTCCATCCTAAGATTAGTACCAGAACAGCTTCATCATATTCTTTTTAGTTTCAAATTAACTCAGACTTTAAATTTTTGAACCTGTGTCTGTAAATTTTCCGCCATTTGAGCCAGAGATCTGCTGGCATTGGCAATTTCATTCATTGATGCGGACTGTTCTTCTGAAGCAGCCGACACACTTTCCGCTGCCTCACTTGTTTTTTCGCTGTCGCTGCCCAAAGTACGTGTATGTTCGACAATGAGCCTGCTGTGTTCGTCCATTTCGCTTATCGCGCCGGATATGTCCTGTATCTGCGCAGATACGGCCTGGATGAAACCCACTATATTTTCAAAAGTTTTTTCCGTATTGACTATTTTTTCAGTGCCTATCTTGACCTGATTTTTTCCGTCCTGAATACTGGCGACGGCAGTGTCCGTATCCAGCTGTATAACCTTTACAATATCGGCTATCTGCTGGGCTGCCGCCTGAGAAGATTCCGCAAGTTTTCTTACTTCTTCTGCTACTACTGCGAATCCCTTCCCCTGTTCTCCTGCACGGGCCGCCTCAATAGCTGCATTCAGGGCCAGCAGATTGGTTTGTTCGGCAATTGCCGATATAGTATCTACTATGCTGCCGATTTCCTTTGATCTTTCTCCCAGAGAATTAACATTGGCAGCTGACTGTTCCGTTATTTCTTCAATATGCCTTATTTCTGATACGGCCTCATCTATCTCATTCTTGCCCGCCGTAACTATCTTTTCCGCTTCTTTTCCTTTTGCGACAGCACCGTCGGCCTTTCCTGAAATCTGATGTATCTTATCGGAAAGATTGCCGGCCGACTGCTCAACATCTTTTAATGTTTTCAGCTGATTTGCCGCACTTACTGCTATATTGGTAACAGAATCAGCCACCTGACTGGAGGCTTGTACAGATTGCTCGGTCGTGGCATTTATTTCTTCGACGGAAGCTGCCAGAGTTTCTGTCGAATCACATACAGATACCAGTACATTGCGCACCTTGTCACGCATATGATAAAGAGCCTCGGCCAAAGTACCGATTTCATCTTCTGTATGGACCTGCGGTTCACGTCTGCCAAAATCCCCCTGCGCCAAAGCATCCACTTCACCAAGCATCGGCGAAAGAGGTCTGAGCATTTTTCTTATGGCCCACAATACGCATGCCGAAACAAGAATAATGATCACCAGTGATATTCCCGCCATTATTTTAAGAGCCTGTCTTGCCGGTGCAAAAAATTCATTTTCATCGGCTACGGCAGCCATGCTCCAGCCGGTTGTCGGGATCGGTTCATAAAAAACTATTTTTTTCGCACCCGATGCGTCTGTAAAATAACTGATCAAATTTCTTCCATAATAACATGCAAAGGCGCGGATGTTGATGAAATAGCCCGTTTGAAAGAGTCCGGCATTGACATTATCGAGTTAAACGGAGATGAATGAGCTGCTACAAAAATATATTATGGCTATACATATTTTTTTTATATCAGAACGTTATTGCACTCTATGATTTCATATCCTTCGCATAAAAAAACTGGTATTTTACTTCTGTTATATGGCTTGGAGCCTCATATACTGTTTCACCCCAGTTTAAAAATTGCCTTTTTTCAGCGCACTTGACCTTATAATCAAAGGAGAATTATACTAACAGCACTACATTAAATATATTTCTGATTGTATGCCTGTTGGATAATTTTGATTAATGACTTTTTTCCGTTGACATTATCCATCTGGCTGAAAACTTTTAACTCAGGGGTGATTGCTCATGGAATTGAAACCAGATAGACGTGATATTGCTGATCTGCCGGCACAATATCAGACATTTTGCCACAATATTCTTCATTTTATACCAGCGGAACAAGTTTTTGTCGATCCCGTGCGAACATATGCTTACAGCGTTGATGCCAGCTTATACCATATAACGCCAAAAATAGTAGTCAAGGTAAGAAATCTCAAGGAAGTATCGCTGCTCATAAAAGAAGCAAAAAAGCAAACCCTGCCTCTTACCTTCAGGGCTGCCGGAACAAGTTTGTGCGGACAGGCACTCACCGACTCTATTCTTGTTGTCATATCAGAAGGATGGCAAAATCATTCTATTGCTGACAACGGCCAAAAAATCACACTTCAGCCTGGTATCATCGGTTCTGAAGCAAACCTGTATCTCCGCCCTTATTCAAGAAAAATCGGTCCCGATCCGGCTTCTATAAATTATGCCAGAATAGGCGGAATGGCTGCCAATAACGCCAGCGGCATGTGCTGCGGCACTGCGGACAACAGTTACAAAACAGTTGAAGATATGAAGCTTGTTTTTGCGGACGGTTCGCTGCTTGATACCGCTGATGCCGTTTCAAAAAAGAATTGGGCTGCAGGTCACAAAGAAATGCTGCAGGAATTGACTGCCCTGCATGAAGAAATACATGCCGATAAAAAATTGGAAGACCTTATTTCCCATAAATTTAAGATCAAGAATACTACGGGGTACAGTCTCAATGCCTTTGTTGACTATGATGATCCCTTCGATATTTTAAAACATCTGCTTATAGGCTCGGAAGGGACACTTGCTTTAATAGCAGAAATCACCTACAGAACTGTTTTAGATCACAAATATAAAGCTTCCTCTCTAATGTTTTTCCCTGATATGCGTGAGGCGTGTCTTGCTGTAATGAAGCTTTCCCGTCCTCTCGTATCAGCGGCTGAATTACTTGACCGTATAGCTTTAAAATCAGTCGAAGACTGGCCCGGTGTTCCTTCATATATAAAAACTCTGCCGGAAAATGCAGCTGCGCTGCTTGTAGAAATACGTGCGGAAAATCAAACAGCTCTCAGAAAGCAGATCGAGCAGGTCAAGGAAAAACTAGCCTCTATGTCACCGCTTATGCCGATCGAATTCACTGATGTAAAGGCTGAATATGAACTATTATGGCAGATACGGGCGGGAATATTTCCGGCTGTCGGCGGAATACGTGAAATCGGTACAACAGTTATTATCGAAGATGTGGCTTTCCCCAAAGAAAAACTGGCAGATGCTGTAATGACACTGCGTGAATGCATGAACAGCCACGGATATGAGGACGGCATTATTTATGGTCATGCACTTGACGGCAATGTTCACTTTGTTTTTACCCAATCATTTAGTTCCTCTGAGGATAAAGATCGTTATAAGGTATTCATCGAAGATATCTGTTCATTCGTTGTTGAAAAATACAGCGGTTCTTTAAAGGCTGAGCATGGAACAGGAAGAAATATGGCTCCCTTTGTCGAATTCGAATGGGGTAAAAAAGCTTACAGCATCATGACCCGTCTGAAAAAAGCTTTTGATGCGGACAATATTTTGAATCCGGATGTGATCATTACAGAAAATGGCAATTTATTTGTCGAAAATATAAAATCTATGCTGCCTACCCATGATATCATCAATAAATGCATAGAATGCGGTTATTGCGAAATCAATTGTCCCTCACGCAATTTCACCTTCACACCGCGCCAGCGTATTGCAACACAGCGTGAGATAGCCAGATTGAAAGCTACAGGCGAAGATCCCATGCTGCTTAAACGTTTTGAAAAAGATTATGAATTTTTAGGCAATGAAACCTGTGCTGTCGACGGTTTGTGCCAAACCACCTGCCCTGTCTCTATAAACACGGGCAATTTCACAAAACAGAAGCGTTCCATGGCAGTTACACCTCGCGCGAAAGATACCGCAGCTTTTATAACGGAGCATTTCTCCGGTGTCAGCAGTATGGTGAAACTCGGTCTCACCGGTGCCAACATAGCGCATACGGTTATCGGCACACATGCTATGGACTATATAGCCGGCAAGCTGCATGATATCGGCGGTGAAAAAATTCCCCGCTGGACAAAATGGATGCCCAAAAGCGGCAGCACGCCTAAATCCTCTCATCGGGGAACCGGCATCGGACTAAAGGTCGTATACTATCCCAGCTGTGTCACCCGCATGATGGGTCCGGCAAAGGATGACGACGATCAAAGACAGCTTGGCGATGTTATGATCTCTCTGCTGCAAAAGGCAGGCTATGATGTCATACTTCCCGAGGATATGGATAAATATTGCTGTGGCATGCCATTTGAAAGTGAAGGGCATTTTGAAGCGGCGGATCGGCTGAGTGCCAAACTGGAAAAATTGCTGCTGACTTGCAGCAGCGACGGAGAATATCCTATTTTATGCGACACAAGTCCCTGTGTTTACCGTATGAAAAGAGTTATGGACAAAAAATTGAAAATCTATGATACGGTTGAATTTATTCATGATTTCCTGCTTGATAAATTGAACTTGCAGAAAACTGATGAGACAATTATGGTTCATGTTACCTGCAGTGCCAGAAAGATGGGATTGATCGAAAAATTTCGCGCTATAGCCGAGGCTTGTGCCGCCAGAGTAATCATCCCCGAAAGAGTGCGCTGCTGCGGTTTTGCCGGAGACAAAGGTTTTAAGATACCGGAACTTAACGAATCTGCGCTGGATCATCTTAATGAAGAAATACCTTCCGGCTGCAAACACGGTTATTCCAACAGCCGCACATGTGAGGTAGGTCTGGCTGCCAAAAGCGGCATATGCTATCAATCCATAGCATATCTTGTCGAAGAATGCGCAGTGCGGCATTGACATTATAAAAAAGATGCTGCCTTGCTTTTTTTAAAGCAAGGCAGCATCTTTTTATAATGTTCATTCAGTATTTATTCTATATTATCTTTTCACAGGTGCGGTAGTATTTCGCTTTATCAGTGTATTTTCCAAAATAATCTCATCACTTACGGTATTATTTGATTCTATCTTCTCCATCAGCAGCGCTGTTGCCGACTGCCCCAGCAAAGACATATTCTGATCTATAGTGGTAAGCTTCGGCTCGATGAACCTGCTTATGGATATATTATCAAAACCGATTATAGATATGTCCTCAGGCACTTTTATACCCAGACGATAACAGCCGTTTATAGCTCCCGTCGCCATCAGATCATTACAGGCAAATATTGCCGTTATCTTTCTGCCGCTCTTTATCGCCATCATTACCTTTGCCAATGTATTATCCACAGTCTTTTCCACATTGCCCTCACCGATATTCAGTACATATGGCTTGACCTTATATTCCGTCATCATTTTCCGGTATATTTCTTCTTTGATCTCATAAGAATCACTGCTCATTCCCCGGATAAACAATATATGCCTGTGTCCCAATCCGATCAAATGCTCTAAAGCCAGTTTCGTACCCGATGCTTCGTCATTTGAAACATACGATATGCCAGGTCTTTTAACATAGCTGTTTATAAACACAGTCGGTACTCTCGCTGAAATTTGATCATAAAACGATGCTTCAACGGCATAAGTATTGGGTGATATATTAATAATCCCACAGACATTGCGTGACAGAAGCTCCTGCATGCACTGTTTTTCCTTAAGCGGATTATCCTTTGCGCAGGTGATGAGCATAGAATAATTATAGTGTTTTATATATTCTTCGATGCCATCGAAGACTTCGGCGAAGAACATATTGAATAAACTGGGGACAACTACGCCGATGGTGGTAGACTGCCGTGTATTCAGCTCTCGGGCCTGTATATTCTGCACATAATGAAGTTCCTTTATGGCATCCAGCACTCTTTTTTTCGTTTCTTCCTTAACAGGATAATTCCCATTTACTACACGCGAAACAGTAGCTACAGATACGCCGGCATGTTTTGCCACATCTATTATCGTCGTAGATTTCATCAACTTATCATCCTCAAACAAAATTATAGATCATCCATAAACTTATCAAAAGCAGCCAGACCGGCGCCGTCACGCTTAAAAACTCCGGCATGCACCAGCACCTGCATAAATATTCTACCTACTTCGCTATTAAGGATATCAGTAATATTATTTTTGTCAATAGAATCATCATATTTTTCATACATTTTCTTGTACCATTGCGCATGTTTTTCTATTGCCGGTTCATTGCCTATATCTTTCTTTTTACTCAGGAGAGCTTCCCTTATTGCCGCCAGCTCTGCTTTCAGCCTTGGCGGCAATACTGCCAGCCCCATCACTTCTATAAGACCGATATTTTCTTTTTTTATGTGGTGCACCTCGCTGTGAGGATGAAATATCCCCATGGGATATTCATCCGTGGTACGATTATTGCGCAGTACCAGGTCCAGCTCATACTGCCCATTCTTCCTGCGGGCAATCGGTGTGATAGTGTTATGGGGAATACCTTGGCTTTCAGCCAGTACACTGACGCCGGGATCAGAATAGCCTCTCCATTTCAGTAAAATATGCTCAGCCAAATCTGCTAAACGTTTTCTATCATTGCCGATCAAACGGATAGTTGACATAGGCCATTTTACCCGTCCTATTATTATATCCGAAAAACCATCAACATTATATCTTTTTTCTATTGATGCCACTGCCATTGCAAATGTATAATTCCCGCCCTGATAATGGTCATGGGAAAGAATTGATCCCCCCACTATAGGCAGATCCGCATTAGATCCTATAAAATAATGAGGAAATTTACTGACAAAAAGCAATAAATTTTCAAATGTGGCTCTTGATATTTTCATGGGTATATGCTTTTTATTCAGCACTATGCAATGCTCATTATAATATGTATAAGGTGAATACTGCAAAAACCATTCCTGCCCGCCGAAATCAACGGGAATCAATCTGTGTGTTTGTCTGGCCGGATGTCCTATGCGTCCGGCAAATCCTTCATTTTCACGGCAGAGCAGACATAGCGGATAAGATGATGTCCTGCTCTGCCCTGCCTTTATTATATCCCGCGGATCTTTTTCGGGTTTAGACATATTTATGGTTATATCCAAACAGCCATACTCTGTCTTTGTTTTCCAGACAATATTTTTTTCGATGCGCGCTTTTCTTATATAGTTCGAAGCGATGCTCATCGCATAAAAAAATTTAGTTGCTTCCTGCGGAGATTGTGCATATAATCCGTTAAATTTTCTGATCACTTCCGAAGGACGCATCATCACACAATTCATAATGCGCGTATCAAAAAGGTCTCTCCGCTCTCCTGTCTCTTCAATAATATCACTGGATACAGCATATCCAATGATATTATTGAGAATAGGCGACGCGTCTTTTAATGTCTCATCGATTTTTTCCTCTGAAAAAGTATCTATTCGCAACACATCCAGCAGAAGATTAGCAGAATATATTTTATCTGCATTTTCAAGCAATTCCTGCTGCTGCGCAAAATTCAGCAATCTGTTTATTTCATGATTTATATCCATAAAACATCTCTCCGATTATTTACAAAATCCATTTGGATGATTTTTGTGCCATTTCCATGCAGTTTTTATTATGCTTTCCATGTCTGTATATTTTGCCTTCCATTTCAGCACTTTTTCTGCTTTTTCACTGGAAGCCACAAGTCTTGCCGGATCACCGGAGCGGCGCTGTCCGCTGATCACCGGTATGTCTTCGCCCGTGGCTTTGCGTGCCGCATCGATCATTTCCTTCACGGAAAAACCATTGCCGCTGCCCAGATTGAATATATCACTGTTTCCGCCTGCCCGCAGATAATTTATAGCCTTCATGTGCGCGTCCGCCAGATCTGCCACATGCACATAATCCCTCACACATGTCCCGTCCTCAGTCGGATAATCCTGTCCATATATAGTTATAGCTTCACGTTTTTTCAAAGGTACCTGCAGAATAATCGGCACAAGATGACTTTCCGGCTTGTGATCTTCACCTATATGCCCGTCTTCTGAAGCTCCCGCCACATTAAAATATCGCAGCGAAACATAGCGAACACCATGTTTTAAGCAAACCCATTTCATCATCTTTTCCATTATGAGTTTGGATTCACCATATGGATTAGTCGGTTCCGTCGGGTCCGTTTCTCTTATTGGTATGCTTTGCGGTTCTCCATACGTTGCAGCCGAAGAAGAAAATACTATCTTATCTACACCGTGCTTTACCATTGTTTCCAAAAGCACCTGCATCCCGTATACATTATTATTCAGATACAAAAGCGGTTTTTCCATACTTTCGCCCACCAGCGAACAGGCCGCAAAATGAATAACTGCCTCTATGTCATTTTCAGTAAATATCTTGTCCATGGCTCCGCTGTCCCGAATATCCTCCTGATAAAACCGCACAGCCGCCGGTACAGCTTTTTTGTGTCCTGTACGCAAATTGTCAACTACAATCGGTTCTTCTCCTTTTTTTAATAATTCATCCACCATATGTGAACCTATATAACCGGCTCCGCCGCATACCAATACTGCCATTTCAAATCCCCGCTTTTCATTTATTCAGCCGTTTTCCAGAGCAAAACTCAATACATGAATATATTTTAAATTTAATATCGTCTTTCGTTAAAACAAAAGCTTACGTCCGGTGGCACCGAACGCAAGTTTTAATTTTAGCTGTCGAAACTATTTTAACTGACTGTCCTTCATTATTCAAGCAGTTTAGTGCCGTCTCCTATGTCTGCGATGTAAAATTCGGGCGCATAGCCTATTTTCTGCGTATACAGCTTTGCTACATTTGCTTTAAATGATTCAAGACAATCATTTTTTACTATGCTCACCGTACAGCCGCCAAAACCGCCCCCCGTCATACGTGAACCTATAACTCCGTCCTGCTGCCATGCCAGCTCGGCAAGTGTATCCAATTCCTGTCCCGTCACTTCATAGTCATCCCGCAAAGAAACATGCGATTCATTCATTAACTTCCCGAATAATTCCAAGTCATCATTTTCCAAAGCTGATACGGCCTTTATTGTCCTCTGATTTTCGAGCACGGCATGTCTGGCCCGCCGCACGCATACCGGATTCTTTATCGCCCCCTGCAGCTGTACGAAATCAGCTTCATTCAATTCCCCCAGGCTCTTTATCCGGCGTACCTGCTGAATATCCTTCAATGCTTCCTCACACTGGCTCCGGCGCAGATTATATTCTGAATCTACCAGGCTGTGTTTGCTGTTCGTATTTGTTATTACTATACTGCATTCTTTAAGCACCAATTTCAGATAGCGATATTGCAGTGTGTTGCAGTCCAGAAACATGGCATGATCCTTTTTTCCCATGCCCACCGCAAATTGATCCAGTATACCGCAATTCATACCCACAAATTTATTTTCTGCCTCCTGGCACATTTTCACCATTTCCAGAGTGTCGACCGTGAGGGCAAAAAATTTTTTAAGTACCGCTGCCGTAAGCATTTCCAATGATGCTGACGAGGAAAGCCCTGCGCCATTCGGCAGATTGCCATACACCACAAGATTGAATCCTCTTTCTATTGCAAAGCCATGATTTTGAAATGTTTTTACTACGCCCAGCGGATAGTTAGCCCAGTCATTGCCTTTTTCATTTTCTATTTTATCTATATCAGCCGTAATTATTCCCTTCTGCGGCAGGTTCAGAGAATAGCAGCAGACTTTTTTATCATCCCGCAACGATGCAGCCCCATACGTTCCCAATGATATGGCACAGGGAAAAACATGACCGCCGTTATAATCTGTATGTTCACCGATCAGATTTACTCTTCCCGGTGAATAAAACAAATGCTGCGCCGGTTTCTGAAATTTTTCTGCGTACACTTTCTTTATTTCTTTTAAAATATCCATAATACTCTCCTATAAAAACTTAACCATATATTTTTTCATACTCCGGTAATCATAAAGCTAAATCTGATATCCCTGCCGGCGGGGATGTGATACTTCGTTTCTACATCCTGTCCCCAGCTGTCTATACCGCCTACACCTCTTACTGCTCCCAGTATCGAAAGAACGGTTCTTCTCGGCGGCGGCAGTTCTTCTATATGCGTCGCATTTTCCAGCTCCTCGGCAGTATACGGCAGACAGCTGAATGCAAACGGCTTGTCAATGCTGCATATTTTTATGCGGAAATTTTCTTTTCTGTTCTCCGCGTTATTTTTCGTAGTACCGCGTATGATCTCCAGCCAATCGGTATCCATATGAACACCGCAGTCCTGCGGTGTCAAATACGGCGTGACAGGCATTCCTTCTATTTTATATCTGCCGGATACACCGCCTGCCATTCGATCCGGATAAGTTTCACCGGATAAACCTTCATATTCATATCCGGCTGCCGCCGTCGGCATGATAAAACGCATCCCCATTGCCGGCAGATCCGGTAAAGAGCTGTTTCCGGCGTAATGAACGTTTACCGTAATGCTTCCGTCGGATCTAACAATATACCTGACCTTTACCGATGCGGCAGGGATAGTAATTGTCTGATATTCATATGCCACTTCGGCCTTATCGGCATATTCATTTCCTGTATATTTATTGTTTGCGGGCGGTCCCGGAAATTCTATCAGTTTATCATTCACTCTGACGGATATATTTTTTATATCAATAAACATATCGGCGCCCAGCCATTGAAGCGACTTTTTGGAAAAACCGTTTCCTCTGTCGTTATCGGTTGTAGCTCGCCAAAATGTCGGCTTTGGTTCTCTGTAAAGCCATTCTCTGCCGTTTATGACCAACGATTCAAGACCGCCCCTGCCATAGCTGAAAATGTAATGAAAACTGCTGCCGCTGATGCCAAGACTTCCGTCTCCGTATATTATTCTCAATTTCTCATTTGTATTTTCCATAATAATACCTCACCTCCTGCATTGCCGGTTTCTCGGTTCGATTGGCAAAGAGCAGCCCATCTCCGCTGAATTCATAATCCGAGGGCCGATCATCAAAATCACCGCCGTAGCGAAGCACCTTTTGCCCCGTAAGCTCATCTTCCACCAGCAAAGCCTGATCAATAAAATCCCATATAAATCCGCCGTGATACATAGGAAAACGGTCGATCAGCTGAATATATGAACTCATTCCGCCAAGAGAATTTCCCATGTTATGCATATATTCACACAATATAAACGGTTTTTGCGGATCATTGCTCAGATAATCTGCTATTTCATCAGGTGATGCGTACATACGGCTTTCAACATCAGAAATAACTCCGTCATATTTTCTGTTTCTGACCACACCCTCATAATGAACCAGCCTTGAAGAATCTGTCTGCTTATAATATTTATTCATTGCTTCGATGTTATCTCCGGCATATGATTCATTTCCCAAAGACCAAAAAATGATACTCGGATGATTTTTCAGCAGCTCATAATTATTCTTTGCCCTGTCAAGGACTACCGCTCTCCACTCCGGCAAAGAACCCGGTACATTATATGACGGTTCGACTTCTCCGGCTTTTTGCCATGAACCGTGTGATTCCAGATTGTTTTCTGCCATCACATAAATGCCGTGCTCATCGCAAAGCCTGTACCATATATCCTGATCAGGATAATGGCAAGTCCTGACCGCGTTGATATTATTGTTTTTTATAATATCAACATCACGTTTCATATCCTGATATGTTATGGCTCTTCCTGTTTCCGCGCTCCACTCATGTCTGTTGACTCCGTTAATGATAAGTCTTTTGCCATTCAATAGAATGAGCTTATCCTTTATCTCGATCCGCCTGAAGCCGAATTCATATGGTACAATTTCCAGCAAGGTTCCATCCGCCCGAAAAAGTTCTATAAACAGCCTGTACAGATATGGTGCCGCATTATCCCACAGATGAACCTGTTTGAAGACGACACCGTCTATTTTTATATTGTTTCCGGCCTGCTGCTCTTTTTCGTAAAGTATTTTATCGTCGCGATCCTTAACAATGAACCTGACACCCGCAGCCGCATCGCCTACAGATATTTTACAGTGAATATTCAGATCGCCGTCTTGAAAGTTGTCTGTTACTTTTGGCTCGATCAGCAGATCTTCAACATGCACCTCAGGCTGGGCTATCAATTTAACATCCCTGAAAATACCAAAAAATCTAAAAAAATCTTGATCCTCAAGAAAAGCAGCCGTACTGCGCTTGAATACCTCAACTGCTAATTTATTCTCTCCTTTTTTGATGTACGGCGTCAGGTCAAATTCCGACGGTGTGAAGCTATCCTCGGCATATCCCAGAAAATTCCCGTTCAGCCAGACAAACATTGCTTCTTCAACACCGTCAAACCGTATTCTGACCTTCTTACCAAAAAATTCCGGTTTCAGAGCAAATTTTTTGATATATGAACCGACCGGATTATCCTCCGCTTTGCTGAACATTCCTTCTTCTTTTTTATCCGGTCCCATACTGTAAGCCGGTCTGCGGTAAAAATGACCCTCCCACGGATATAGTGTATTTATATAATGAATTTTGTCATAACCCGCAAGTTCTATATGTCCCGGTACTTTTATAATGCCAAAGCTGCTGCTGTCAAAATTTTCGGCAAAAAATTTTTCCGGTCTTGTCATAGGATTTTTAGAAAAATGAAATTGCCAGCTGCCATTTAATGTCTGCACAAAGCTGCTTTTCTCATTTTTAACTTCATCGTAATTTTTATAAAATCTATGGTCACTATGCGGTAACAACTGTCCTGTGCGAAATACTTCCGGATCATCCAGCCAATTTATATCTGCCTGCAAAATAGTCGACCTCTTTTCCGTAAATAAATTTTAAAATTGGTCAGCAGTTAAAATACTCTGCCCGCTGACCAATAAAACTAAATTTTTTTACTCCACTGCCTTCAAAACAAACAATGCCGCCTGAAAATCAGCTGAAACTCCTGCATGCCTGCACGCGTCCATCAGCTGCTGCACAAAAAAACCGGCATTCATCAATTCATCGCCATAAAATTTTTCGGCGCTGTCATTTACTGTATATTTCTGATCAGCTGTCAACCCTTTAAAATAAATTCTTGTGTAAGGCGGATTTGCGCGATTCAGGATCTGGCAGCGGCAGGCCACAGCATGTTTTTTATCATTACTGACAACCTGCCAGCTCATTACATTTTGCTCATCATCGAAGGGACTCTCAATTCTATATAAAGTTCCAAACTGAAATAATGACCGGTATTTTTTATAAAATTTAATTTGGTCTTTTATTTTAAAGGTCTCCTCAGCAGACAATGCAGTTATGTCCAATTCATAACCAAAAGCCCCAAAGAAAGCCACAGCTGTCCGTGTTTCCAATGGTGTCACACGTCCTGTCTGTCCGTTTGGCACAGCAGAAACATGTGCTCCCATCATTGACTGCGGATAACCGTATGATGTACCGAACTGTATCAGCATGCGTTCTGCCGCATCAGTATTATCACTGGCCCACGCCTGCGGTGCATAATACATCATTCCCAGGTCAAAGCGTCCGCCGCCCGATGCGCAGGACTCAAAAAGGACATGCGGATAGGAACTTGTCAGACGCTCATAAAGCTGATAGACACCTAAAATATAACGGTGGGGCATCTCCATCTGCTGCTCCGGCGCCAGGCAGGCACCGAACATTTCAGTAATATGACGGTTCATATCCCATTTGATATAATCCAGATGTGCATCTTCGATTATCCGGCCCATAGCCTCAAACAGGTAATCAACTACCTCCTGGCGCGTAAAATCAAGTACAAATTGATTGCGTCCCGGTGACATTGCTCTGCCCGGCACATGGATCACCCATTCCGGATGCCTGTCATAAAGCCTGCTGTCAAGAGAGATCATCTCCGGTTCAAACCACAGTCCAAATTTCAACTGCATCGCATGAATCTGTTTTGCAAGATGATCCAGCCCAAGAGGCAATTTATCGGTATCGGCAAACCAGTCCCCCAGAGAGGTTGTATCATCGTTGCGGCAGCCAAACCAACCGTCATCCAAGACAAATAATTCGATTCCCAGCTCTTTTGCTTTTTCTGCTATAGACAATAATTTTTTTTCGTCAAAATCAAAGTAAGTGGCTTCCCAGTTATTGATCAGAACAGGACGTTCCGTTTCCGCGAAACGCGCCGGCAGCAAATGTTCCCGATAAAAACGGGCAAGCTGCTGGCTGAGACCATTCATCCCCGCCGCTGTATAGCTAAATATACATTCCGGTGTTTGAAACGATTGTCCGGGCAGGAGGCGCCACGAAAATTCAGCCGGATTGATACCCAGCAGTATTCTGGTTGTTTCAAACTGATCCACCTCTACCTGATCGAGAAAATTACCGGAATAAATAAGATTGAACCCGAAGACTTCTCCCGTATCTTCATCTGCGCCGGAACGCGCCAGCATAATGAAAGGATTATGCTGAGCGCTCGATGCCGTGCGCATACTGCCAATGCTTTGTATCCCCGGGCGAAGATGAGCGCGGTGCAAATGACGCTCTCTTGCCCATGAACCGGAAAAATGAAGCAGATCGTATTTACAGTCGGGAAGATCCAGCTGAGCACTGAAAGCATCAGCCAGGGTAAACTCCTTACTTCCGCAGTTATTGAAAAGCGCGCTGCGGACCAGTACATCCTGATGAGGAAAAATACTGTAAGACAGCTCCAGCTCCAGTCCGGAAAAAACATCTTCCATATGGATAATTAAAGTTTGCGCATCGTCTTTAGTGTCGTCAAAGGCAGACGGCAGTCCTGCAATACGTGTTTTCCCTTCAACTATTTCATATCGTTTGTAAACGAATTCTGAAATCCCGCTGCCATTTTCTGCTATCAATTTATATGCCGGATACCGGAAATCTCCTTTACCAAAACTGGCATATTCCTGTTTTAATACATCCGGCTGGAAATCCGGTCTTTCCAATTTCCATGCAGTCGTGGCATTCCGCTGCTCACGAACAGATAAATTGACATACTGCGGACGCACATGTATTTTGCTTCCATAGTACAGCTGTCCCAGCTCACCATTATCCATCACCTGAAAAATATAACTGGTATTATCTGTCTGCAAATGAAAAGTACCGGTTTTTTCTTCTGCTGTAATTGCCAATTTACACCCTCCCAGCAAATTTTTATCAGCTATGCATAAAATTTTATTTCAAATTCAAAACAGGGCTGTCCTGCTCGACCGTACCCTCCGTTTTGAGCATTTCCAAACGCAGCTTTTCATTATCGTTAGTAATAGTTACCATTACAGTATCATCATAGCCCGCCTTTCGTATTTCTTCACGCGAAAACCTGCCCAGCAGCTCACCGCGCTTCACATGCTGGCCTTGTGCGCAATATGTTGCAAAACCATTGCCGCGCAGCTGTGCAGTATTGATGCCGATATGGATCAGTACCAGCGCCCCTCCTGCCGAACGTATGATCATGACATGTCTGGTAGGAAAAACCGTTTCGACAATGCCGTCAAAAGGTGCATACAATTCATCCGCCGACGGTTGTACGGCAAAGCCGCGTCCCATTTTTCCGACAGAAAAAGTTTCATCCCGAACATTTTCCAGCGGCAGCAGACGGCCTTTTACCGGTGCATTGATAAGCAAATCAGCTCCTTCAGACAGCTGCGAAGAATTTTCTTCATTTAATTTATTAGACCATGTTTTTTCCAATTTATCGACGATCTCCGCATGCTTTTCTTCTGTCAAAGTGACTTTTTTATAGAAAAGCAAACACGATATCAGCAGCAGTACTGCCGGAACACCAAAGAGCATCACTTTGAAGACCATTTGGCCCTGCGCGGTTATGGATTCTGCGGAAGCCCCTGAGGTCATTCCTGCCCATACCGCAGCAATTCCGATAAATCCGTTTGAGATTGCTCCGCCAAATTTATCTATAAGCGGACGAACAGACAATGTCAAAGACTCATCCCTGTGCCCCAATTTCAATTGCCCATATTCAACAGAGTCTGTCATTATCATCAGCACACACAGGAAAACAAGCGGCTGCGGTATATAGAACAATACCCCTGCCGCCAGCACCAGCGGCAGCGACTTGCCCGCCACAGTGAAAAGAAAAATGCTCAGCAGCAGCACAGCAACGGCTGCAAAAAAAACATTGCGTCTGCTGAATTTTTTAGCCAGAGTCGGAAAGGTCAAGACAATGAATATACCAATGGCAGTGTTGATCGTCGCCAAAATACTGAATTGCGCGGCATTGCCCACAATAAATGTAAAATAATAAAGTTCGACCGCATTAACAATCTGAATGCCGCTGCTATAAAATACATAAGCCAGAGCTATCCACATCAGCTGATCATTGCGCACCAGTACTTTCAAAACGTCCTTGAATGTAGTTTTTTCTTTGTTCTTGCGCAAAGCGGATTCATTTTCCCTGGTTCCCAGAACTACGACAATTGCCGAAATCCATGAAACAAGTCCGATAACCACCGCAAAGGCAAACCATCCCTGGCTGTCACCCTGTCCATGATTTTCGTATTGTGAAAAAAGCAGAACTATAGGCATGACCACGATACCGACGATATTGGCACCGATGTGCGAACCGACACGAGCAAAAGTTGCCGTCTTTTCACGTTCTCTCGAATCAAAGGATATTGCCGGTATCATTGACCAGAAGCCGACATCCTTAAATGAATAAAAAATATCCATCATAATATAAAAGACAGCAAACAGCGCTAAATATAAATATGGATTGCTTGTATTTAATCCTCCCATATTTGTAAACAAAACTACCAGAGCAACAGAACCAATCGTGCCGCCGATCAAAATCCACGGCTTGAAATGCCCCAGCCGCGTACGCGTATTATCAATTGCATTGCCGATAAAAGGATCAATGACCAATTCCAAGATTCGCAGAACCATGATAATTATTGTAATATACCCGATCATTTCGGCGCCCATGGCGCCACTGTCTTTATCAAAAAGATGTGATGTGATAAACATAATGAAATACGTCGACAGTGTCGCATAAAAAGCATCATGACCAAACGCACCGAATGAATAGGCGAGCCGGGAATAAATATGCTGATTATTTCCTGACATAATTAATAGTGCCTCCTTTTTTCATAAAAAATTATCATATTAAAATAAAATTAATTATTTTTTATGCATTGATAATTTTCCAAAAATTAAATATGTTTTTACGTAAACGTTTACGATTATAGGGACATTATACAGCTTTTAAAATAAAAAGTAAACCTCTACTTTATTTTTTATTCAATTTATTTACAACTAAAAATAATCCTCCGGCAACACTCGGCAGGAGAACAATGTCTGGCAGAAATAGGCGGCGCCCTGCCATTGTGCAGTTGCCTCAGACGGAAGTTTTGCAGGCTGCGCCGGCGGCATAGACACGAAGCTTGAGCTTCTCGAACATGGTGATGCCGGCGTGTCCCGTTTATTCGTTCTTCTTGACATACTCTCCCTGCCTAAAGGCAGGGGATTCTGGGATGATAACGAACCTGGCCCACTATCTACAGGTCTTACGAGTTCTCTCCGCAATGGTTGATGCCCCAACCATATTTATTGTTTTACGATGCTAGGAAGATTCTTTCTCCTTCTGCTTTTATATTCATAGCGGCATTCTTATCACGATTATGCTGAATACCGCATTGAGGACAAATCCATTCCCTTATCTTCAGATTCTTAATTTCTTTATTTTGATAGCCGCAACTAGAGCATAACTGGCTGGACGGATAGAACCTGTCCACTTCAACTACTGCCGAACCGGTTTTACCTGCCATATATTTCAGCTTGCCGACAAAATCAGCAAAACCCAGATCGGCTATTTTCCTGCCAAATTGCCTCTGCATGGCTTTCAGGTTTAAATCTTCGATGCAGATCAAGGCATATTTACCGGCAAGATATCCTGCCGTTTGCCAGTGGAAAGCGCTGCGCTGATTTGCTATATGCTTATGCAGCCGTGCTAATTCCAGTCTTGCCCTTGCCCGATTATTTGAACTTTTCTTTTTTCGCGAAAAAACAGCGGCGATATAATATCCTTTTCATCAGAGCTGTTTAAAAACTTCTTGAGACCGAAATCAAAGCCGACGCTTTTACCTGTTCTGACCAGAACTTTATTCTCAGTAGTTTCACAAGCTAAGTATAAATAGATATCGCCTAACGCATCACGTTTAACAGTTATCGTCTTAATTTGTCCGTCTATATCACGGGATTTACAATAACGGTATTTTTCTTTAGCAATTTCAATTGTATTTTCCTCTGACAACTTCCAGCCGGCTTGTTTTAAGGTGTAGGATTTATATTTGCTGACCTTCCTGAAAGACGGCGGTGCCGCATGTATTTTATGTTTTAGATTATGGAAGAATAATTTATAGGCGCGGTCTATCCTCTGAGTTATATCCTGCACGGCCTGGGAACCGATTTCTTTCAGATAGCCGTATTTTGCCAACTTCTTTAATTTTGGCAGATGCTTTTGCAGCCGATACAGGTTCAGGAATTTACCGAATAAGCGATAGTATCTTTTATGCAGGACAATGCAGTGATTATAGATTAAACCTGCCGCGTTTATTTGTCTGTGAAGTTTTTGATTACGCTTTGCTTTGTAGAGTTTAAAGCAGTAGGTTTTCATCTATATTCTCCGTCCCTTATTCAAGTTTTCAGATTCTTGAGATACTATTTCTTCATATTAACATAATGGACTACAGATGCATAGCTTGTGTCCGGCTTCAATTGCTTATGCAAATTCGCCGGACGCACCTTATATCCCCATAGCTAAAGCAAGGGGCTTTACGGTGCTTAGGGTAAAAATCCCTGAATCTGCTTTAATCATCATCCTTATTTTTCTGCCCTAAATACCAGTTAACAAACTGCCTGGCGATTCGGCCGCTTCTTCCCGAATGTGTCATTTCCCAACGGAGCCCTTCAAGCCGCAGTTCCTTTTTTTCGAGTTCAACTCCTGCTTTTTTGAGATAACTGTCAATAATCGACAAATATTCATCCTGACTGGGTGCATCATAGTTTATTATCAAGCCGAACCGATCGGATAATGATATTGATTCATTCACACTGTCATTGCGATAAAGTTCTTCCTGCGTATCTTCTCTGTCCCTCCATGTCTCCTTGATAAGATGCCGTCTATTGGAAGTAGCATATAAAAGCACATTTTGCGGCATTGCAGAAACGCCTCCTTCTATGACAGATTTCAAATATTTATATTCTGTTTCTCCCTCGTTGAACGACAAATCATCGAGAAAAATGATGAATTTATACCCAGCCAGACATCTCAGTTTTTTCATTATTTCAGGCATTACTTTTATTTGATCGCGTGTTATCTGCACGAGCCGCAGATTTTTTTTATAAAATTCATTGGCCAAGGCCTTTACCCCTGAAGATTTTCCGGTGCCTCGCGCACCTGCCAATAAAATATTATTGGCGGGCCTGTTTTCTAAAAATACCTGAGTATTGCTGCGCAGCATTTTTTTTTGCTTTTCATAGCCGACCAGATCTGACATTCTTATTTTTTCAAAATATTCTATCCCCATAAGACCTGTATTATTATGCCAGCAAAAAGCACGATAACGCGCCAGCTCTCCCGACCCAAATTTCTTATAATGATTCAACAGACATTGCGCTGCACCGGCAGCAGAATCGATACATTCCAGAGTGCAGCGCAGCTCCTTATAAGCTTCAAATGCAGACTCACATGCCGGTTCATAATTATTTAATATTTCATCTATGTTTTCCGATTTTTTTATTTCTTTTAAAAGAACAGGATAAATGGCTTCCATATCCATTTCCAGCAATTTTCCCACACTTTTTCCTGCATGACCGCCGCGTTGAATATTATCGGCAGCCATGTTATTGCCTCCCGCCAGCAGATAGACAATATATGCGGGAAACAATCTTCCTGACAGTCCCAGCGACTCGCCCTTAGATATCAGCTCTTCAAAGAAAATATGCCATTTTTTCTTATCATTACTATTTTCGGCTTCATCATACGCTTTGAGCACTGCATCTTGTGCAAAATCACGAAAAAGCAGCAGTTGTGTTAATTTTTTCCCCATTTTCTCACCTATTCATTAATACATTTTTATATAATAGTAACAGACTTTTTGTCTATTGCCAACAAATAAAGTCACTTTTCATTTAATATTGACTTTTTGACTTTTATCGGTATAATATAAATATAAGGCTGAAAAGAAATGTCTGCTGATCATTTTCTCTGCCGTCTATGTTTATACTAATGTATTTTTAAGGGGGTTTTCTTATGTTTGGTTTAGTTCCGTTTGCAAAAAATAATGTTAGCAAGAAGGAAGATGCCTTCGGCCGCTTATTTGATCTTTTCAATGAACCTTTTTTTAATTCAGCAATTGCTCCTGTACAAACCGCTATGTCTGGTTTTGCCTCTTTTAAAGTCGATGTAAGAGATCTCGGTGATGTTTATGAATTATCCGCTGAGCTTCCGGGCGTAAAGAAAGAGGATATTTCACTTAACTATGATAATGGTTATCTTACTATTCAGGCAAACAGCAAGGATGAAAAAGCAGAAAAAGACGATACCGGAAAATATATACGCCGTGAACGCCGTTATGGCAGCATGTCTCGTTCTTTTTATATAGATAATATAGACGAAGCACGGGCAAAAGCCGAGTTCACGGACGGTATACTCAATATTAATCTGCCGAAAACGATCCCGAACGACAGCACCACCCATATAAATATTGAGTGACCTGTATCTGTTTTTTATAAAAAATTTTGCGTCAAATATGCAATGACCGGGGGAACTTAAAAGCTTTTCTTTTGTGCTTTTTGTACAACAGAAAAGCTTTTTTAATACCGCTATACTTTATTTCTCAGATAATTATTTGCATCAATAGATAATCATTTACTACCCTAAAAAAAAAGTATATAATTAGCAGCATAAGAATAAAGAGGAGAGTATATAATGAAAGGTACAGTAGTAAGCACGTGGACACGCACCTGCAAAAAACTCTGGGGTGATGATCTCGTGAGAGGCGTCATGGATGACATAGGACTTGGTTCCGATCATATTTTTACACCGAGTGAGGACATCGATGATGCAGTCTCTCAGGCGCTTGGTGATACACTGGCAAAAAAGTTAGGAAAACCTTCTGCCGAAATCTGGCGTGCCATTGGCAGAGACAATATTACAACTTTCTTTGAATTTTACCCCGGTTTTTTTCAAAGAGAAAATCTGCATGCTTTTTTAAGCTCACTGTACGACATTCATGTAGAAGTGACACGGCTTATCCCAGGTGCAAATCCGCCTGCCGTTGAAATGAAAAACATCTCTTCTACTGAATCCATTTTTACATATCGTTCCAAGCGGAAAAAATTTGATTATTTTCGCGGTCTTCTGGATGGCGCCGCTGCGCACTATCATGAAAAAATAGAAATTTCAGAAATAGAAAAAGGAACTGAGCACCTGAAACTCAAGCTCAAATTTTCTTATAAGATACAAAGCAATCATACCTACCGTTTGAATTGCCTTTTCAGTTTTTTACCTTCTCTCTCATTTAAAATTGGACTTTTGACGGCTATATGTATGTTTATAGCTGCACTTCTCTCAAAGGCAGTCGGTTTTTCCTTCCCCTTGTGGATTCCAATTTTCACCGGCTTTTTATCTGGTATTATTTCTTCTTTATTCCTGCGCCCTCTTTCCTCCGTCAAAGATTTACTCACCGCTCTCAATGAGCATAATTATGCTACTACTGTGAATATAATTTCCAGAGACATATTCAGCTCACTTTCCGATCAAATAGAATCTTATAAAATCAGCATGCGCCGCAGCTTCACCGGCATTAAAGGCGGTCAGGATGAACTATCCCGCTACGGTGATGTTTTCAGTGATCTTGGCAATACCATGAGCACAACTTCCGACACTATTGCGCAGGTAGTAAACAGCAGTGCCGAATCATCTGTTGTAGCTTCCGAAAAAGTTTCGCAGGCTGTAAGTATTTTAAACGATAATATTTCTGCATTGAAAAATGTCGTTCAAAAACAGGCCAGCAATAATACTCATTTGCAAACAGCCGTCGGTGAAATTGAAAATTGTTTTTCCAATGTTCATGATTCAAGCGAGAAAATCAATTCCAGCATGGCTAATTTTGCCAAGGTCAACGCTTCGGTAGAAGGTCTGCGTGATCAGACCAAGCGCATCACCGAAATCACCAGCACGGTGGCTGCCATTGCCGGACAGACAAATCTACTCGCACTCAATGCAGCTATAGAAGCTGCGCGGGCAGGAGAACATGGTAAAGGCTTCGCGATTGTTGCGGAAGAGGTCAGAAAACTTGCCGAACAATCCCAGGAACAGTCTCAGATCATTTCAGATGATGTTCAGACAATAACCAAGACTATCGAAGAAGTTGTCGAGCATGTAGATGTCGAATATGATATTCTTTCAGAGGAAAATGCCAATCTGATCTCGGTTGTGACCGAAAACACTGCCTATTTGAAGAAAATACGTACAGTTTCTGACAGCATCGTTGAAATAATAAGTCAATTGGAACATGAAATGTCCGGTATGAATGATGTTTATGAAAAAATAGAATCCATCGTAGATATTGCTCAGGACAATTCTGCATCCACAGAAGAAGTCAACGCATCTATTCATATCTATAATGAAAAAATCAAGGGTCTGCTTGATAAAATCGGGGAATTCAAAAAACTGGCACAGTATTTCTCTGATGATATAAATATTTTTAAAGTTTGACTATAATACCTAAATTTTCTGTAATGAACAAATTTCCAACATATGCTTTTCACCTTACACCTCAAAACTAAAAAGACCTTGGCAAAATAGTGATAATAAATCACTGTGCTGCCAAGGTCTTTTTATCTGCGCGGCAGAAAAAATTTTTCTGCCGTCAGAATCATATATCCTTTTTTTTATCTATTTTTTCTATATCAAAAATCAATCTGCCCAAATTTTTATCTGAGCCCGCAGTTGAATCAGTCTTCTGCATAAAAACAGGCAAATCCGGAGCCGATGAAGGATTTTCGCTGGCGGCCTCCTCTTTTTTCGCGGGTGCCGCAATCTTGTCATCCACAAAATCAGTTGCGATAATCGTGGCTCTGACTTTCCCTGCCAAACTTTTATCTATAACTGTACCCAATATTATGTTAACATCGGAACTTGTATTCTCATAAATAAACTTGGTGGCTTCATTTACTTCAAAAAGGCTTAACGTTTCATCGCCGGTTATATTTAAAACAATACCTCTGGCCCCATTTACAGAGCGCTCTATCAAGGGACTTTCTACAGCCATTTTGACAGCATTTACCGCTCCGCTGCCTTCTCCTATGCCCAAAAGAGCTTCTGAATTGCCATTTTGCTTGAAAATAGACTTAACATCTGCAAAATCGACATTTATAACGCCAACCGTCAAAATCAACTCCGACACACAGCGGATGGCCTGTTTTAAAACACTATCCACCATATGAAAGGCATTCAGCAGCGACATATGCTTATTAGTCCCATGCAATTCGAGCAATTTATCATTCTGAATGACGATCAATGCATCAAGAAAGGGTCGCATGGCTTCCACACCGGCCATAGCTGTTTTCCTTTTGCGTGAACCTTCGAACGAAAACGGTATTGTAAATACACCGATAGTAAGGATTCCCATAGAATGAGCAATTTCAGCAATTACCGGTGCCGCTCCGGTGCCGGTCCCCCCGCCCATTCCCGCCGTAATGAAAATCATATCAGCTCCGGTCAACGAATCCCTTATAAGCGATTCGTCATTGACAGCAGCCGTCTGCCCCAATGCCACCTTACCGCCGCTGCCGAGCCCGCGCGTTACATTTTCACCTATTTGGAAAAGGCTGATGCTTTTCTGCGCCAAAGTCTGCAGCTGTTTTTTATCCGTATTTACAGCAATAAGATCCATCCCCGAATGTTCCTCATCTGCTATGCGTTTCAGCACACTGTTGCCGCCGCCACCGATACCGATAATTTTTATATTGACAATTGTTCCCCGTATATCTTCCCTTTGCAAAAAGATCCCCCCTTTATTATCATGGGCCAGCCATACACGACAATATCTCTGATTCCGTCACATTTTTAATGCTTTTTCTTTATTATTATTCGTTATATGAATCCTCAGTCCTGCCAATCATTGCATTAAATCAGCCGGACCGGATTGCACGAGCGCAAAATTATCATTGCATCTGTCATCTATTATATACATTGGCAATGGCATATATCAAGTAATAGATTTTTATTTTGTCTTTTTCAAATTTTTGTTGTAGAATATTAGAATGTAATAATATATATAATATTAATAGTGCTCTGCTTTACTTTGAAAAATCACTTGTTTATTACCTGCTTGATCATCAGCTGTCTTATTGCTGATTTTTTACAAACTTAAACTATTATGCGGCCAATTTTTATATGCGATATTCCAACATAGCGGGAGGGAGTTTTTTTGCCCAGAATATTATCTTTTTTCTTGATCAATATATTTTTATTCAGTTTTTTTCTGTCTTTGCCTCAAACCGCCAGAGCGGGCAATTTTACTGCTGCTGCGTCCTCTCTGGCGAAGATCACCGATATCCGTATAAGTTCTGCCAATGGCAAAGTACGGCTTGTTGCCGATGCAGATAAGGAAATTGATTATGAATCCTTTGGTTTGTCTTCTCCTGATCGTATTGTCATAGATCTGAAAGGTGCGTGGATCACCCCATCTGTAAAAAAAGAATTTACAGTAGCCAATAAAAATATCCGCAATATCCGTGTAGCTCAGTTTTCTCATGATACTGTCCGCATAGTTATCAATACTTCTCTCAAACGTGATTCATATGATGTTTTTTCCTTATCTGCCGGCAGCGTTCCGTATCGTGTCGTAATGGATTTTGGCAGGCTTAAGGAACATTCCCAAACCTCGTCCGCAAAAACCGCGTCTTCTGCCTCAACATCTGTAATCCCTTCCAATACAACTGCTGATATATTTACTTCACCGGGGATAAAAGGCAAAAAGATAGCCATCGACCCCGGACACGGCGGCAATGATTCCGGTGCAGTAGGCTACAATGGCGCAAAAGAAAAAGATTCTACGCTGCGGATAGGTTTAAAATTGAAAAAAATGCTGGAAGACGCCGGTGCCACGGTCATAATGACCAGAACCACAGATACCTCCGTCGCTGCGCCCACCGCAAGTGATGTTGCAGAATTGCAGGCTCGATGCGATATAGCCAACAAAGCCGGTGCCGACATATTTATCAGTATTCATAACGATTCTTTTACCGATACATCTGCCAATGGCACCTCCACTTACTATTATGAAAATGGAAGCGGCCTGAGTGAACGCCTTGCCGAATATCTTCGCCGCGGCATTATCGATAATTTAAATACTCCGGACAGAGGCACAAAAACAGCCAATTTTTATGTGATCAAACATACTGATATGCCTGCAGTCCTTATCGAAGCCGCCTTTATATCAAATCCTACCGAGCAGGCATTGCTGACTTCTGACAGCGGTACTGATAAATTTGCTGCCGGTATTTACAATGGAATCAATAAATTTTTTTCATCCGCTGGATCATGAGCACTTAAACAAAAAGCTGCCGTACTGCAGAAAACAATGCAGTACGGCAGCTTTTTATTTTATATATCATTTACATTTATATCTTGCCCACGGCGGCGCCATAAACAACAAACTGTTCATCTTTCGGCAGAGCCAGCTCTTCATTTATCTGCTCATCATCGAAAGCTCCAAGCGCGCACACGCCTGCTTTTATAGTTTGTGCCGCAAGATAAATATTCTGGCACACATGCCCTGCATCCAAAAATGCATACCTATATCCCCTCGAGCCATAACGGCAGGCAACTCTTTCAATGACTGTACTCCATATAAAAGTAACGGCACTGTTAAGAACAACCTTGAAGGTAGAAAAACAATTGCTGACAGCGTCCCTGTCTGCATCCACTTTGACCAAGCTGTGTTCAACAGCCAAAAAGCGATATACACCGGCTTCCAGGCCCTCCACATTGTTTACAAGAATATATGTTTCCAGAGAATGGCTCGCTCCCGCCGAGGGGACCGTGCGCAATGTAAAATTCTCATTGGCCATTTTGACGCCCTGCGTACACCAAAGAAGATATGACAATTCTTTCAGGGAAAGCGACTCTTTACTATATTGGCGAATAGTTGCCCTAAGTTCTATCATTTCAAGAAAATTCACAGTATGATCTTCCAGCATATCCGGTTCCGGCAATATGATCACTGCCTCGCCCTCAGCGGCCGGCAGTTCAAGAAGCGGCCTGCCGGTCTGTTTCTTCCCTTTGCCTTTTTGCCATGAAGATTCCTGTAAAAATTCCTTTGCACATTTTACATCTTCCATATTTTCCTCCATAGATTACGCAAAATATTATTTTCTATAAACAGCAATACCCATCGGCATTCTCATTGCTCTTCCGGATCCAAATCATCAGGATCAATAAAACTATGATATTCACCACCACCGCTGCGCCGCCCTAAAAGTTCCCCGAGCAGTTCTTCCGGTGCTATATTATGGTAGGCCAGTGCAACCAGACAATGATACCAAAGATCTCCCATTTCATAAAGTATTTCTTTCCTATCATTATTCTTGGATGCTATGATCGTTTCTACTGCTTCTTCACCCAATTTTTTGAGTATTTTATCTTGTCCGTGTCTTAACAAATAATTCGTATATGAACCCTCGACAGGATGTATTTTCCTGTCCTGAATTACAGCGTATAACTCGTTAAGCACTTTTGTCAGGCTTGCCGAGTGCTGCTCTTTCTCCCGGAGAACAGCTATTTCTTTATTAGAAGAACCCAGCCGTCTGCCGCTGAAACATGTGTATGTCCCTGTATGACAGGCGCATCCTGTTTGATGTACTCTTACTAAAAGGGTATCACCGTCACAGTCATAAAATATCTCTTCTATCTTCTGCTTATTGCCGGAAGTTTCGCCTTTATTCCAGAGTTCTTGCCGGCTGCGGCTGAAAAACCAGGTATAACCGGTAGACAGTGTTTTTTTCAGCGATTCTTCATTCATATACGCCAGCATCAATACCTGATCGTTATCTATTTCCTGAATCACAGCCGGTACTAATCCCTGTTCGTCAAATTTCACTTTATCTATATCAATCATAATCTTACCTCCACACCCCGTGACAACAGATATTCCTTCACCTGACGAATGCGAAACCTGCCATAGTGGAATACCGAAGCCGCCAACACAGCATCGGCTTTCCCCTCTGTCAATACATCGTAAAAGTGCGACAATTCTCCTGCCCCGCCTGATGCAATGACAGGAACCGATACCGCTTCCGATACAGCCCGTGTCAGAGCTATATCATATCCGTTTTTCGTTCCGTCAGCATCCATACTGGTCAGCAGTATTTCACCGGCACCGAGAGAAACCGCTTTTTTCACCCATTCCAGACAATCGAGTCCTGTCGGTGTGCGCCCTCCATTTATATAAACTTCCCAGGAATCTTCACCGTCCCTTTTGGCATCTACCGCCAGCACAACGCATTGATTGCCGAATTTTACCGCTCCTTCGCTTATCAGTGCCGGGTCTGTAACTGCAGCCGTATTAAGGGATATTTTATCAGCACCTGCTTTGAGCATGTTCCGCATATCATCTGTGGAACGTATTCCTCCGCCCACCGTAAATGGGATGAATACCTGTGATGCACAGCCGGACGCAACTTCCACCATAGTATCGCGTTTTTCATTGGAAGCAGTAATATCCAAAAATACCAATTCATCTGCACATTCCTTATCATAAAGACATGCCATTTCTACCGGATCACCGGCATCGCGCAAAGAAACAAAATTCGTTCCTTTTACAACACGCCCCGCTTTCACATCCAGGCAGGGAATAATCCTTTTTGTATACATTTTTATTCACCCTCGGCAATTTCTATTGCGGCCTTCAGATCAAGAGCACCGGTATAGATGGCTTTACCGGCAATAATGCCAACAATACCGTCTTTCTCATATTTTTTCAGTTCGCCGATTTCATCCAGAGAAGACAACCCCCCGGAAGCAATCACATTTACCCTGCTGCTCTTAGCTAAATTTGCGGTTGCCTGCACATTTATTCCCAATAATGTCCCGTCCCTGGAAATATCAGTATAAATTATATTTTTTACACCCGCCAGTGCCATTCTCCTTGCCAGTTCAACAGCATGCACATTTCCCGATACGCCCCAGCCCTCAACCGCTACGATCCCATCCTTTGCATCAATGCCGACTGCTATCCTGTCGCCAAATAACCTGCATGCATCCGTTACCAGCTGCGGATTCTGCACTGCTGCCGATCCCAGAATGACACGGCTTACTCCTATCTGCAAAATACTTTCTATATTGTCAATCGTACGTATACCGCCGCCCAGTTCTACCGGAATATCAGTAGTATCGACAATCTGCTTTATTACCGGTAAGTTTTTTGATACACCGGCCAGAGCACCGTCCAAATCAACGATATGAAGATATTTAGCTCCCATATCAGCCCATTTTTGGGCAGTTTGGACAGGCTGCTCAGAAAATATTGTTTCTCTGGTAAAATCCCCCTTAAAAAGGCGCACACATTTTCCGCCCCTTATATCAATAGCCGGCAAAATCAACATAAATATAACCTCACAATCCCTATATCCATAATCTGTTTATTTGGCAAATGTTCCCGCCGTACATGGTTATCAATCCTGAATAAATTTTTCCAATTCTTCTATTGTTACCATTACACCATTCCCCGAACCTATTTTTGCCATGCCCCTGGCATAACTCGGCACCGCGTCAAATTCCTTTTCTGACCATGCATATATATTTCCCTGTGTCACCAGATCTTGATAAAGCCCTTGTGTCAATGCTTCGGTAAATTCTTTTTTATCTACTGAACATTGTTCTGCTATATCGCTTAAAACCGCAATATCCGAAATATCTTTATGATGTTCAAAGGTCGCTTCAAATGCCAATTTATGATATTTCATCAAGTCACCCGCATGCGCCAATACAAAATACATGCCGCAAATAGCCAGATCACTGTGCACACCGTGCTCTTCCGGACGAGGATGGGCTTCGCATGGACGCCATATGATATCCAGTTTCGGGTACTTTTTCATAAGCTCCATCAGATTTTTATGGCCGCGATAGCAGTAGGGACAAGCATAATCAAAAAAAACTTCCAACTTCCCCGCATCTTCACGTCCCTTTATTTCATAAATATCAGACATAGATAATACCTCCCTTAAATATTTTATTTTCTATTTATCTTTATTATAGCATAACAAAATTTCTTAAAATTTGCATCCCTACTTCTCCCGATTTTTCCGGATGAAATTGAGTCGCCCAAACAAAACCATTCCCCACTGCCGCAGTTACTTTTTCACCATATTCTGTCCACGCGATTACCAGTGACTGATCGTCGGGAACCGCATGATAACTATGCACAAAATAAACATAGGGGCGTTCAGGAAGATTCTTCAGCAGCTGCATCCCGTCTCTTGCAAAAATGTTGTTCCAGCCCATATGCGGTATCTTAAGTTCAGGTGCATTTATTTTTTTCACCATGCCTTTGAAAATCCCCAGTCCTCTTACTCCCGGATTTTCTTCGCTGCCCTCGAACAGCAATTGCAAACCAAGACATATTCCCAAAAAAGGTTTGCTTTTTGCTGCTTCATGCAGCACAGGGACAAGCCCTGTTTTCGACAGCGTATCCATACAGTCACCGAAAGCTCCGACTCCCGGTAAAACCACTTTGTCTGCTTTTTCTATTTCTTTGTGACTGTCCGTTATACGTGCCTCTGCACCTAAAAAAGCAAAAGCCTTCTGTACACTGAACAAATTGCCGCGTCCATAATCCACTATTGCGATCATATTACAGGACCCCCTTGCTGCTTGGTATACCGTCCACTCGAGGATCTTTTTCCACTGCTTCCCGCAATGCATGTCCGAGTGCCTTGAATATCGCCTCAATTTTGTGATGCGAATTTTTTCCGTACAATACCTTTATATGCAGCGTTATTCCTGCATGAAAAGCAAATGCCCGAAAAAATTCTTCTGCCAGCTGCGTATCAAAAGAGCCGATCATCGGTGCCAATTCTCCCGCCTCAAAAACCAAAAACGGCCTGTTGCTTATATCAAGAGATACCATGGCCAGTACCTCGTCCATCGGAATATAAAAGGTACCATATCTTTTGATCCCTTTTTTATCGCCGACAGCACTGAAAAACGCATCCCCCATGGCAATGCCTATATCCTCTACAGTATGATGTCCATCCACTTCTATATCGCCATCGCATGTCACGTTCAGATCTATCAGCCCATGCACAGCCAGCAGTGTCAGCATATGATCAAAAAAACCGATTTTTGTATCGACAGCGGCTTTGCCCGTGCCATCAAGATTGATCGTGGTTTTTATAGAGGTTTCCAGAGTCCGGCGTTCTATAGTAAATTGGCGCATATGCTCACTCCTCAGTGTGATTTTCCACAAATTCTTTGACAATTTTCATAAACGTATCATTTTCTTCCCGCAGGCCTGCTGAAATGCGGATACAATTCTCAAGTCCAGGAGCATTGCCGAAGCTTCTCACCCCTATACCTATATTTATCAAATATTCGTTCAAAGCAGCTGCCTTATCATATTTCATCAAAATAAAGTTCGTCGCGGACGGATAAATTTTTATACCTTCCATCTGCTTCAATTGCAGAGCCATGCGTTCACGCTCGGCGATCATCATCGCAATACGCGGTTCATATTCATGTCTCATTTGATAAACGATATCTGCCGTCACCGCCGAAAGGATATTCAAGTGATACGGCATAAACACTTTGCCTGTCATTTCCGTTATTTTCTTATCAGCTATCATATAACCGACTCTTGCCCCCGCCAGACCGTAAGCTTTTGAGAAAGTGCGTGCCACAATCATATGCGGATATTTGTGCTGTATTTCCGTGGCTGATTTTTTATCAAACTCTATATATGCTTCATCTACCACAAATGCACAGCTGATATTTTGCGCTATATACTCTATGTCTTCCAGAGGAATATGCGTGCCTGTCGGATTGTTCGGTGCACATACCACAGCCAGATGCGCCTTATTGGTATTTACTGTTTCTACAAATTTTCCCGCATTCAAACGATACTCTTCATCCAGATCAAAAGGTACGCTTATTGAATTGCTCAAATCCGCATAAATTTTATACATTGAAAAAGACGGTCTGGGATAAACTACCTTATGATTGCGCCCGCCAAAGCAAAAAAACATTTTTTCCAAAATCTCGCTGGAACCATTGGCCAAAAGTATATTGCCGCGCTGCACATGAAATGCCCCCGCGAGCTGCTCGGCCAGGGACTCAGTCTCCGTATTCGGATATCTATTAAAAGCAAGCCTTGACAAGCCGCTCATAACCCGCTCTTCCACAACGGGCGGCAGGTTCATATTACATTCATTGGCATTGAGCTTAATATTCCAGTCACGCTCAACCACATCATAGGTAGGCAAATTTTTTATGCCTGTACGGTATTTCAACATATATAATCTATCCCTCCAAATTCAGCCGATAATCGCACGTAGATCTTCGAGCATTTTGCTGATTCTGTCAAATTTCATTTTAAAACTGACTCTGTTAGCTATAAGTCTGGCTGTAGCATCAGCTATAAAAGCATACTCCTCCAGATCATTTTCCCGCAGAGTGGTCCCCGTTTCCACAATATCCACAATACTTTCCGATAATCCTACAATAGGTCCAAGCTCGATCGAACCATGCAGTTTTATATATTCCATCTGCATGCCCTTACTATTAAAAAATTCCGCCGCAATATGCGGGAATTTAGTAGCTACCCTGGTATTGGCATAATCAGCAAGATGTGCTCTTTTTGCTTGCTTCGCCACTGCCATCATCAAATGGCATTTGGCAATTTTAAGATCCAGCAGCTCATAGACATCCTTTGCCGATTCCAGCAAAACATCCTTGCCGATCACCCCTATATCAGCTGCTCCATATTCTACATAAACAGGCACATCTGCTGTTTTGGTTATTATGAATCGTATTTTTTTATCTCTGTTGGTTATTATAAGTTTGCGTGATTTATCCGATAAACCTTCCGCCGTATAGCCTATTTTTTTAAATAATTCGGCAGCTTTGCCAAAAACTTTTCCTTTCGGCAAAGCAATAGTCAAGTATTCCATATTTTCTGCAGACATCAAGCCAACGCCCTTCTTTTCTGATTTTGCTATAATGCAATCTTCTTTACCTGGCACAGACAATCGCACCTCTTCGACCGGCAGCCTTCCCATTAGACATCCAAAAAATTTCCCGCCGTTTTCAATTGAGAGCATCAGCCATACGCAGCAAAATAAGTTCATTGCTGTCAGCCGCATTTGGTTTATCATGATGCCGTTTTACCAATTGCGCCACAGCCCATTCATCTATCTGTTCCAGCTTTTCAGCACCCAACGCTGCGTGATGCATGCATATATATAAAGCATTGCGTCTTCTGCCAATAGTACCTCTGCCTCCTCTTCGGGCAGCACGGACTGCCGCCTTGACAGATATTGCTTCCAGCAGCACAAATACGACCTTGTCAGCAAGACAAACAGCAGCGGCGTTTCTTCCTATATCATGAAGCAGTGCCGCCTTGACCAAAAGCCTCCTGTTTACCGTACGATGATCGGCCATTCTTGCAGCCGTATATGCCGTAAGTACCGCATGCCTTCTGTCATAGATATTCATTTCGTTAAACAAGCCCAGTTCCTTATCGTGTAAATATTCGGATACAAAGACCCTATCTTTGTCAGAAAGCCTGGCAGCAAGAGCATGCCAAAACTGCATGATCCTTTTTATCATTGAATATAAACCAGATTAACATAATTTTTTGCCCGGCAGTAAGCTTCCGCTTCCGATAGCTTTTGCGGACTGCCTGCAAGTTCCGTTATTTCTCCTGCATCTCTCAGCAGCATAGCTTTTTCGACGGCTTCATCAAGTCTTCCTTCGGCATAGGCAACGTAATTTTCTTTACTGTTGGTGAGACACTCCGTCTTACCCTGATTTTTCAAAGCCAGCATGAGACGTTCCAAGCCGAGAGCAAACCCTGTAGCCGGACAGTTTTTTCCGAAATCAGCCAGAAGATTATCGTAACGCCCGCCGCCGCATAACGGACTGCCAAGTCCGGGCGCATATATTTCAAAGACCATTCCGGTATAGTAACTAAAATCCCGGATAACTCCCAGATCGAAAACCACATATTTATCGATGCCATAATTTTTCAAAAGGTCATAAATCTTTTCCAAATTATCCAATGCTTTTTTGCTTTGTTCATCCAGTGCAAACGCAGCCGCTTTTTTCAAAACATTTTCATTGCCATGCAGCATCGGCAGCGAACGCAGAAAAGCTCTTGCCTCATCCGGCAGTGCAGTTTCTGCTGTTATCCTGTCCAATTCGACCAGATCATGCTTTTCCAAGGCCCTGCGAATATATTTTTGCTTATCCTGTGCCAGATTCCACTGCTGCATAAGGCCATTGATAAAAGCCACCTGCCCCATACAGACCTGGAAATTGACCAGTCCTGCTTTCAGCATGCTTTCTATGGCAAGAGCCACAATTTCTGCATCACCGGTAGGTTCACCGTTTCCCATCAGTTCCACTCCGGCCTGATAAAATTCGCATTGTCTGCCTGTCTGCGCCTGTTCATAACGATAAACCTTGCATATATATGAAAGCTTAAATGGTATATCGTCATTTTGCATTCGGCTCGAAACCAGTCTTGCTATCGAGGTAGTCATTTCATTGCGCAGCGCCAAGGTTCTGTTGTTTTTGTCGAAAAATTTAAACATATGCCGCTGTATACTGTTCTTATTCCCCATGGTCAATGTATCAAGATATTCCACTGCCGGTGTGATGACCTCATCATACCCCCATACCTTAAATAAATTGGCCAATACATTTTCAATGTTCCGTTTGATGGCTGCATCATGCGGCAAAAAATCTCTCATGCCATAAGGTATTTCTAATAAAAAATTTTTCTCCCTGCACACTTACTTTTTCTCTCCGTTCCGTCCGATAATATTTTTTTCTATTCCCAGCCTGTCCAATACTAAATTGTAACCGTCGGCACCGTAATTAAGGCAGCGCTTCACCCGGCTTATCGTAGCGGTACTGGCCCCTGTGCGGGATACAATCTTTTCATAAATATGTCCCTGCCGCAGCATGGCCGCAACTTCAAGCCGTTGGGACATGGCTTTTATTTCACTTACAGTACAGATATCTTCAAAAAACTGATAGCACTCTTCAAGGTTCTTTAAACTTAATACCGCTTCACATAAATGGTCATTCAATTCATCTTTTAATTTTGGATTACTCACTAAATGATCCTCCCAATAATTTTACATTTTTCTTCGTTAAGTCTTTATCGAATAAAAAACTATAATATAGTTATACACTAAAAGCAGCAAATAATCAATATATTATTTGCTGCTTTCAGTTGAAAAAATATTGAACAAATATCAATAAACAGGCTGTGTATATTTGCTCTGCCGTACCGTTAAAAAAGCTGTCCTTATCTCCTCACTGTCAGTGATCATCAGAAGACTATCTTTTCAAGATCGTCCGGTATATATATTATATCCTTGAAAAACTTTTCAGCTTCAGACATATATTTTTCTTTTCTCTGCGGGAATGTCTTGTCCTCTGTATGATACAGCAGAACCGCTCCTGCCTGCAATTCTCCGGCTGCAGAGCATGCTTCCTTCACCGTACTGTGATTTTTTTCATAAGGATTGAATAGATCTCTGTCAGCATAAAGACAGAATGCCTCCGACATCAAAAGATCACTGTCAAAAACAGTATCACGGCAATGTTCATTATAAGGCTCATCACCAAGACAAGAAAGCTTATATCCATCAGAAAAAACCGCACTGAAACCAAACTGTTTCTTTTTAGTGGACAGAATATCAAAAAATGTCACATGCATATCAAGAATTTCCAAATTCTCTCCATCATTTACAGTGCGGAAAAAAATACGTTTACCGAGCTGTTCGGCATCCTTTTTTTTAAGAGTGAGTTCAGCTATAGTCTTTATAATATGGAGGACTTCGTCATGTCCATATATCCAGAAATCTCCCTCATATTTATTTTTTCCCATAAGCGCCGCTATTTTTCTGATTACCCAAATCACACCGAGAACATGATCGGTATGACCGTGTGTCACAAACATATGATGCAATTCGGCAAAGGACAAACCTGCTTTTTCCATATGATTCAAAATGGTGTTGCCGCCGCCAGCATCGACCAAAAAAATTTTCTCGTTTTCATTTATAGCAAAACAGGTGTTATAATATTTCGTTACCATGGCATTTCCGGTGCCCAGCATTACCAATTCTCTCATCAAATACCACTCCGTATCCATTCTGCGATATATCTATTATTCAGCTGATAGCACACAATCCGTATAAAGACACTTTCATGCTTCTATGCTGGTAAATGCAAATTTGGTTACATCAAATAAACCCATGTCTGTGATCTTAAGTTCCGGAATAACAGGCAGAGACATAAAGCATAACGTCATTATCGGATCTATATTTTCATTAACGCCGAGCAGTTTATAAGCTGTTTCATGAATAAACGTAAGTCTGTTACTGACCCATCTGCCGTCCTTATCACTCATAATGCCTGCTATAGTCATTGGCATAGACGCAGCTGTTTTTCGATTACAGGCAAGCAGTATCCCGCCCTGCTGCTTTATCAATTCATTTACCGCATATTCCATGTCCCTGTCATTCGTCCCCACGACGATGATATTATGCGAATCGTGAGCAATAGAAACAGCCACTGCTCCTTGCTTTATGCCATAATTTTGCAGCAGCGCAACTGCTACATTGCCTGTGTTCCTATGCCTTTCTACTACAGCTATTTTAACGATATCATGCTCAGGCGAATATATAAATCTGCCGCTTTCATCAAGCTTTACCGTAGCTGTTCCCTTTTCAGTCACTACTCCTCCGGGAAGAATAGAAATAGTTTTAACTTTATCAGACTTCAGATATAAACTTAATTTTTCAACGGAAAAATCCTTAACATGACAGCTTCCTGCCACAGTGTCTATTGGGTGCTTTACCACCTTTGGCAAATATTTACCGTTCTGAGCCGTCAAAATTCCGTCAATATAAACTTCGGAAATATTGAAATTTTCAAGATCATCAACTATTGTCAGATCAGCCTTTTTCCCGGGAGCCACCGCACCTCTGTCAGATAGCCCATAGCATTCGGCAGCATTGAGCGAAGCCATGCGGACAGCCGAAAACGGACTTATTCCGGCTCTCACACAAAACCGAAGATGCTCTTCCAAATGCCCTTTTTCAAAAATTGTCTTTGTTTGCCGGTCATCAGAACACAACAAACAGCGCCGTTCATTGTCTCTTGTCACTCCGCCGATAAGGTTGGACAAATCATCACACGCAGAACCTCTACGCAGGAGCACATACATTCCGCGTTCTATTTTTTCATGCATTTCTTTTACAGAGGAACACTCATGATCGGTAAGTATGCCCGCCACGATATAGGCATTGAGTCCATAACCGGAAAGGCCCGGCCCATGTCCGTCAATAATTTTTCCATTGTACTTTGCAGTCATAATTTTATTGATAACTTCGTCGTCATTATTAATTACACCGGGAAAATTCATAAATTCTCCCAGACCAAGGATTTTCTCCGAAGCCATAGAATCCGCCATAAGTTTAGCCGTAAGCTCTGCCCCCGCATGCTCAAAGGGAGTTGCCGGGACACAGGACGGCATCATAAATTTTATATCCAGCCTTGCATTCGCGGCAGCCTCAAGCATATATGAGAGCCCGGTAAGGCCGCACACATTCACAATTTCATGGGGATCCGCGATAATTGTCGATGTACCGTGCGGCACTAAAAGCGCGCCCAGCTCTTCCGGGCTTACGCAGGATGACTCGATGTGGATGTGAGCATCTATAAGTCCCGGCATAACAATCGCGCCGCACATATCCTTTTCATTATCACTTCTGTAGCTGCCGATCCCTGCAATAACCCCCCCGCTTATTGCGATATCACCGCAGAGCAGCCTTGCACTGTACACATCAACAATGCGGCAATTGCGCAGCGCCAGATCAGCATTCTGTCTGCCTGCCGCCACATTGATCAATTTTTCCAGCTGTTTTTTCTCTATCATAGATTTTACATCCCTGCTTTCACTGATCTCTTCACGCAAAATCGGCAATAAAGTCACAAATTCTTCATATGTGTCAGATATTTTTCACCGATAACAACCGCAGCAAAATCATCCACAGGCACCGGCGGTACAAGCATGCCCGACGGAATAAAACGCAATAATCCCTTAGGCGGATTTTCCTGCCAATATCGTTTTCTGGCCTCGTCCGTCGTTCTGTATTCATCGACTACAACAACTTTCATAGAAGGAAATTCCTCCTCAAGCATTTTTTTTGTCATCTTTCCCGTGGTTCCGCTGCCCAGTGCAAAAACTGTTATCTGATATCTTATTTCCAAAGCTTTTAAAACAGCTGCTAATTTCCCCGCAGATACTGTCTTCTGAACCAATGTTCTTCTGTTGACTGTCAGCACTGCCACACCACACTTTTCCCGTCCGGGATCTATAGCAATTATGCATTTTTCATCAGTTTCCATTATTATCCAGATCATCCACTTTCAATACCAGCCGCAGCGGTCCCAATATATTCGTTGCCCCGTTTGAATAAGCAGTCAGTTTGATTTTTCCCTTCACTCTGGCCATTGTTTCAGTTACACTGTACAGCTGATCCATACTGATAACACCTATGGATCCTCTTAAAGGATCGGGAAGTATACCATTGGCTGATGCTATAGTGTTTATGTCATGCAGAAAACCCAAAAGAACTTGCTGCGCTGTATTTTGACTTCCGTCCATAACAAATTCGCCGCTTGTTATCATGGTCCCATCCTGATAAACAGTTTTATCCGGATACAGCTCTATATTACTTCGCACCGGTTCACCCTTTACCAAATTTGATGCAGCTATGAGTCTGACTACCATATCCTTGTTCACCGAACTGATTTTAGTGATTGTATTTTCATATTCTTCGGGGTAGATCCATATTCCGGCCTGATCCGCCTGACCACCGTCCGTGGTGCCGGCAATTCTCGTATTTGCCATCGCTATGAGTTTTGCCAGTCCGTTCTGTGCTGCCCCTCGGTCTGTGGTCGCAGGGACTACCCCGCCGAAAATAAGTTCACCTGCCTGGTAGACTATCCTTTTACTGCTCAGATCCCCGTTTCTTTTCACCAGGTCATTGTTTTGCTCCTGCAGTATATTATTGCCGCTCTTAAGTTCATTATTATACAGCTGCAGCGTATTATTGGTTGCATTCAGATAGATATTCTGTCCTGACAGATCTGTGTTCTGATTTTCAAGTTCGGCATTATCCGCCAGCAGCTTTGCCTGATGCTCTTTCATCTTTTCAGTCTGGATCTTAGCATCTACCAGTTCATTTCTGGTATCTTCCAAGTTCACCTGCATATGTTTTTGTTCCTGTTTTGCACTATCCAGATCACTGTCCGCTTTATTAAGATCTTCCTGCGTTATCTTTATTCTCTGCTGAAGCTTTTCCATACCAAAAAGGGCAGTTCTGACATCTTTGGAAATAACAGCCATAGCACCAAATGTCACTGTAGTGATTGCAATTCCCGTAACTATTGTCACTATTATTGATGTATGCCTTGGTCTCAAGCCAAAAAGCGACATTTTCCGCTTACCTACCTTACTGCCCAAACGGTCTCCAATAAAGGCTATAAGTCCGCCAACTATAATCAATACCACTATCAATACGATACCATACATCAAAAAGCCCCCTTTCTGGCAATCACTTACCAATCAAATGCATCAGCTGCAAATTCTTTTTATATCAGACAACTTATTCTTTTCTCTTTTAAAATTTTTACATACACCTATATGCAAGCTGCTGTCAGCTCCATAAATCCGTCATATGTTAAATGCGCCCCGCTTTTCTGATCAAATAGCGGCCGATGGCTGCACCTATTAAATTTGGCAGCCACACTGCATAGGCAGGCGGGATACCCACTCTGCCGACAACACCAGCTATCGTCATCAGAGTATAGTATATAAAAATAATGATAATACTTAAACCAAAACCGATAGATGAACTATTGCGGTTGGGCTGTAACCCAAGCGGAGCGCCGATCAATGTGAAGATGAAGCTTGCCATCGGCACAGTTATTCTCTGATACAGCTCTATTTCCAGATCTGTTGTATCAACATACTGTCCGCGCATTATTTTTATCTGCGCTCCCAATTCTTTCATAGTCATTTCTTCCGGTTTTTTCTGCTCTCGTATTATATTATCCGGACTTTCCTGTATAGGTAATTTTTGTGTATCGAAATGCATGGTATGCGACATTTCTCCGTCTGCTATGGAGTATATCACTCCATTATGCAGCAGCCATTCATTATTTGTCCAATCTGCATAGTCAGCGTTTTCTACCCTTACCAATTTTCCGTCTTCAAAATCCTGCATGGACACCCACTCCATACGATTCTTTTCGGCATCATACCTGCGAGCATAGATAAGACGCTGAATATTTCCATCCTTGATTTCTTTTAGAATTATATGTTCTCTTGACTGAGGTGAAGCACTATTTTTAATTTCATAATTAACCACATCAGCATAAGCCTGGTTAGCCCAGGGCACCACATATTCGTTAAAGGCTATTGCAAAAATACTGACAACAATTCCCATTACTATTATAGGACGCATAATACGGTACAGGCTTATACCACAGGATTTCATAGCCGTTATTTCACTTGCTCCTGACAGCTTGCCAAAGACCAGCAGCGATGCCAAAAGCATAGACATCGGAAAGGTCCAGAGCATTATCGCCGGCATACTGTAAATAAATAAACGTATTACAGAAGAAAATGATGCTCCATACTGCGTAACATACTGGGCGATCCGGAACAGTGTACCCGAACCGATAAAAACAGCGGAAAAAGCAAAAATGCCGAACAAGAAGGCTACTAATATTTCTTTCAATATATATCGGTCTAAAATTCGCATGTACAATCTGCTCCTATAATGTAAAATTGTCGCCCAGATAAAATTTTCTGGCAACCTGGCTGCCGGCTATTGTCTTACTGTCACCCGAAACAAGAATTTTCCCTTCATTCATGATATAAGCCCTGTGCACTATATTCAAAGTTTCACGGACATTATGATCTGTGATCAGTATTCCCATACCCCGTTTACACAGATATGCTATTATACCTTGAATATCGGCTACTGCCAGAGGATCGATTCCTGCAAATGGTTCATCAAGTAAAATAAACTGCGGTTCCAATGCCAAGCATCTGGCAATTTCAGCTCTTCGCCGCTCTCCTCCCGAAAGCTGCAGCCCTTTTCGCATGCTGACACGTTCAAGACCAAATTCTTTCAGCAGTTCATCCTTTTTCTTATGCTGATCACTTTTTGTCAATGAGGTTGTTTCTAAAATTGCCAGTATATTTTCCTCAACTGTCAGCTTACGAAAAATAGATGATTCCTGTGCCAGATAGCTAATGCCCAGTTCAGCCCTTTTATACATAGGCATCCCCGTGACATTCACATCAGACAAAAAAATCTGTCCCTTCGTCGGACGTTCTATCCCTATTATCATATAAAAAGTCGTAGTCTTACCGGCACCATTTGGTCCAAGCAATCCCACGATTTCTCCTTTTTGCACATTCAAGGACACATTATCTACTACATTGCGTCCTTTATAGGTCTTTATAAGTTCCTTTACTTCTATACTCAAGTCCGTACCTCCAAGATAGTCTCACTGCCAGACATTATTCATTTAAAAAGTGCATATTTAATATGCACTTTTTAATATAAACAAATATTATCAATATTGCAATGCAAAAATCAAATTTACTTAAAATCATTTATTTTGCCGCTATCCGCCAGATACCGATCAAAAGTAAAATGAACCGCAATTGTTTTTTATATTACAAAGGCGGCGCAAAACGCGCCGCTGTACAGATATTCTTATTTTACCGCTGCTTGTCCCGTATCGTTCAGATATAAGGTAAGCTTTTCTCCGCGCAATGTATTATTATCCTGCATAGCAACCGCGTTGCCGGTCAAAATGACTTTATTGTTATCATTGCCATAATAATCGGCATTATTACTGTATGCATCTATATTACGTGTCTGGCTGGTTATATGCACATTGCCCACAGCAATAAAATGATTATCCTGCAGATAAGCCTCCAAGCGGTTTCCGGTAATCGTACCTTCTGCTGTCACAATAGTTCCGCTATTTGGCATAAGTGCATAATTAGTATCAGAATTATATTCCAGCCGCGGACCGGATATAGTTTTATCCAGTTGATGAGCCACTACATTGCCATTGGCAATAAGCATATTTGAACCCTGCGTAAAAACCTCATTGGCTGTCATATGCAGATTTTCCTTATCGGCAACGACATTTCCTGTTATATGGCCCTCACTCGTTTTTGAGTTATAAACGGCTTGTGCGCCGCTGATGCGTGAACTTTCCTGTATCATTACAACATTTCCAGTAGCTGTTATAACACCAGAGCTTGTATCATACTCAACGGTATTGGCATTCAATTCGGTAGGTTTTCCCGTATCAGCCAAAGCATTTCCCGCATATAAAACCATTGTCAGAAAAACTGCTGCAGCTATTTTTATTCCGCTGTTCATTTTCAATTTGCGCCACGCCCCTTTACTATATGCGCATTGCCCGACAGTTTGAACTGAAGAAAAGCATTGCTGCTTTCAATTCTATCTCCCTGAGCCTGCATATCACCTTTTGTTATCTTTATACTTCCCTCACCGACAAATATTTGCGCCGCATTATCCCATGATACCTTTTCCGCATCAAAGACCATTCCGTCATCACTTTGCGCATGTACGCCATTATCCATGAGTATATTTTTAGACTTGTCATCATATATCCCATGCGGTGCTGTCAAAACAAGTATCTGCCCATTTTCCTCATAATATTTACCATGGATATTCTCCATTTCTGCTTTCTGTGTCTGTGGATCCATTTTAATATTATCCGCACTTAATTCCCATACTTTTTTGCCATTGCGCTCTTCAACGATGGTATTTCCCGTATAATCCATGGTCTGTTCATTTTTAACATCATCGGCTGCTTTTTTCTGTGGAACAGGTTTTGTCGCCACAGCCCAGACACAGACTGCGATAACAACTATAATGAATCCATATATTGCTATTTTATTTTTATTAATTTTTAAGCTTTTCATGTGTTATCGTCTTCCTGATACATGATGTTTTATTTTTTTTTCGTCCGAAGCTGTATTCCATCTTTTTTGGAACCACAGCCATTGCGTAGGATTTTCTCTGATAACATTTTCAACAAATTTTGTCATCTTTACAGTAAATCTTAACAAATCAGCATCTGTATCGCCGGTATTTTCATATCGCATAATATCACCGACTATGAGTCTGTGTCTGCCGTTCTCACAGCGTACGATAAATAAGGGAACCACCGGTGATAAAAATTTGCGGGCAAATACAGCAGGGCCGAGCGGTGTTGATGCCGGTCTGCCAAAAAAATCAATGAATGCCCCACCGGGACCGGCATCTTGATCGGCTAAAAATCCAAGAATTTTACCCTTTTTGAGTGCTCTGGCTGCAGCCAATAGCTCACTTGTCCCCCGGGCAAAAACTTCTACTCCAACCATTTCACGGTATTCATTCAATATACGTGTATGCTGTGCGTTTGGCTGCGGTTTTACTATCGTTGTGGTAGGGATACCATTAAAGGCCAACGAAGCCGCCATCCATTCCCAATTACCGACATGTCCTGTCAGAACAACTACGCCATGTTCTTCCCGCAATGCCTCACGCAATTTTTCTATTCCTTCCGGGTCAACAAAATAATTTATATTGTCCTTATTAAGCCGCGGCATATAAAGAATCTCTACAAACGCCTTACCCATATTTATAAAAGACTGACGGACAAGTTCCGCTGCCTCTGTCTCACCGTTTCCCAGAGATGCGCGCATCTGCAGAATTGCCCGTTTACGTTCCTTAGCAATCAGCTGAAAATATAATATGCCCAATATTTTACCGATAAATAATAAAAATTTATGCGGCATCAGGCACATAAAAAAACTCAAAAACTTCAAGATATAATATTGCAACGGCGTTTTCCCTCCCAGCTTGTATCTGCGCAGTCCGAATCCTGCAATGCTGGCAGACTCCTCCGACAGCTGTTTTTCCGTCGGAGCGGACTGCTGTTCTGTCACTTTGTCAATGATGACGGCAACAGTATGCTTATTGAGACTTGTTATCCAACATCCTCGCTGAGCTGCCGCCGTTAAGATAATCAGTTATAATTGACTGCCATTTTCCCTGAGCTTTTAAAATAAATTCTACGATTTGTCTGACGGCTCCATATCCGCCGGCAAAATCACTGACAAAATGTGCTGTCTTTTTTACTTCTTCCACAGCATCACCGACAGCTGCCGGAAACCCTACCTTTGTCATTATAGGCAAATCAACAATATCATCGCCAATATAAGCCATCTGTTCATCTGTTATGGCAAAATTTGCTTTCAGTTCTTCGTAGGCCTTCATTTTATAGAGATTTCCTTGATAGACAGCATCAAACTTTAATTCTTTCCCGCGAGTTTCCACTATAGCCGATTTTCTTCCTGTTATTATAGCCAGCTTTATTCCGTTTTCTCTCGCCAGACTTATCCCCAGACCATCTCTTACAAAAAAAGTTTTGAAAGCTTCACCATCACTGCCATAGTACAGCTTGCCATCACTTAAAACTCCGTCGATATCAAATATGATCATACGGACTTTTGCTGCATGCGCTTCAGCGCCTTCTCTTAGCAGCATTATACCACACCCTGACGCAATAAATCAGTAAGATGAACGATTCCGACCGGCTTATTCTTTTCATCAATTACAGGTAAAACCGTTATCGGACGAGGTTTATGTTTTTCCATGATGCCCAGAGCTTCCGCCGCCATTTTATTTTTCGTTATGGTAAGCGGTGATTTTGTCATGAGATGTTCCACCGGTTCATTCAGAAATTCTATTCCTTTGGATAATCCCCGCCTTATATCGCCGTCAGTAATAAGACCAATAAAGCTGCCTGACTTGTCAACTACCGAAGTAGCGCCAAGACCTTTATCTGTCATTAAAAACAATGCTTCTTTTGCTGTTCTGTCTTTTTCAATGACCGGATTGTCTTCTTCACTGTGCATTACATTCTCCACTGTCAGCAGCAATCTTCGTCCCAATGCTCCTCCTGGATGAAAAACAGCAAAATCTTTTGCCGTAAAATTGCGTACAGATAAGAGTGCCATTGCCACTGCATCTCCCATTGCAAGTGTCGCCGTCGTACTGGCAGTCGGTGCCAGTCCCAGCGGACATGCTTCTTTCTCAATGCTCACGTCTATATAGTATTCCGCATTTTTCCCAAGAAAAGAATCCCTCTTACCGCACATGGCAATTATGGAAGCGCCTATTCTTTTTATTATAGGCAGAATATTTACCACCTCAGTAGATTCCCCACTGTGTGACAATGCCATGACTATGTCTTCATCTGTAACCATGCCAAGGTCGCCGTGGAAGGCCTCTCCTGGATGCATAAAAAATGCTGGAGTCCCCGTACTTGCCAGCGTAGCAGCAATTTTCCTGCCTATATGACCTGACTTTCCCATACCTGTCAGTATTATACGTCCCTTACAATGCAGAATAGCCTCAACTGCTGTTTCAAATTCATCATTTATATGTGCAGCAAGATTCCTTACAGCGTCTGCCTCTATAGCAAGCGCTTCAAGTGCCTTCTCCTTTATCGTACCTTCCAATTTGTGTACCTCCCGGTTAATACCAAACAAATTCTATTTTATACTCAATCAAAAATGTTTTTTTGCAATTTCATGTATGGCCAAAGCATCTTTCAATATGTCTTCCAAATTATCAAGGCAAACCATATTGGGTCCATCAGAAAGAGCTTCCTGAGGGTTATCATGCACTTCCATAAATAAACCGTCTACGCCTGCGCCCACTGCAGCACGGGTCAAATATTCTACATATTCACGATTGCCTGAGGAACATGTGCCGCCGCCGCCCGGTAATTGCACACTGTGCGTAGCATCAAAAATAACTGGATAGCCGAAAGAGCGCATGATGGGAAATGACCGCATATCGACCACAAGGTTATTGTAACCAAAAGATGCGCCTCTTTCCGTAAGCATAATTTGCTCATTTCCTGCGCTCTTGATCTTATCGATTACATTCTTCATATCTTTTGGTGCCATAAACTGCCCTTTTTTCACATTGACAGTTTTTCCCGTTTTAGCTGCGGCATAAAGGAGATCCGTCTGACGGCAGAGAAAGGCAGGTATTTGAATTACATCCAAAACCTTTCCTGCCGGTCCTACCTGCTCTTCCGAATGTACATCACTGACAACAGGCACATTCAGCTCTTGCTTTATTCTTTTCAAAACTGCCAGACCTTCTTCCAATCCTGGCCCGCGAAAACCTTTATATGATGAACGATTTGCCTTGTCGAAAGATGCCTTGAATACATAAGGAATTCCCAGCTTGTATGCTATTTCCTTAGCGCGTCTGCCAATATATAAGCTTCTTTCATATCCTTCAAGCACGCATGGTCCAGCCAGCAAAACCAAGGGATTTTTCGGTCCAACCTCAAAATCCGCTATTTTAACGTTATTCATAATTATGCGCCCCTTCTCTTTTTCTGTAATATTCGTTTACCCTGACAAGATCTTCCGGTGTATCTACACCAATAAAACGTTTATTAGATGTTATAACCTTTATTTTATAACCATTTTCAATGGCTCTGAGCTGTTCAAGGGATTCTGTCTGTTCCAGCGGCGTAGGTTTCATTTGTGCATATCGCAGCAAAAAATCTTTTTTATAAGCATATATGCCTATATGCTTATAAACTGCCACAGACGTATTATTACGCGGATATGGAATCAGCGATCTGGAAAAATAGATTGCGTAATCATCCTTATCAGTAATTACTTTAACATTACCCGGTTCACTTTTTTCTTCTTCAAGCATAGGTGTTTTCACCGTTGCCATATTAAGATCTTCATTATCAATAAACAGTCTTCCCAGCCTGTCGATAATTTCCGGATCAATAAGCGGCTCATCGCCCTGTATATTTATAACCACGTCTGCATCCGGATAATGACCGGCCGCTTCTGCCAGCCGATCAGTACCTGTAGGATGATCGCTGCGTGTCATCACCGCTTTGCCTCCTGCTTCGACTACTGCTCTAAAAATACGCTCATCATCAACCGCTGCAATAAAATCGACCGGGACATTGGCTTTTACGGCCTGCTCGTACACCCGCACAATCAAGGGTTTGCCCGCAACGTCAGCCAAAGGTTTGCCCGGCAATCGCGTCGATGAAAAACGTGCCGGTATTATACAGATTATCTTCACTATATCCATTCTCCTTCACCAACAGAGATTTTTTCGTGCATAAAACAAAAATAATTTTTCCTCATGTGTGACCAGCTCTGGCATATACTGCAGGACTATTGAAAATCATTTATTTTTAAAGCCGGCAAATGTGCCTTTAGATATCCTTCAAATTCCTCAGAACCGTCTTTAAATTTTATTTCAATACTAATTATATAAATAGGTATACGATCTTCCTGGTTGATAATCTGCTTAGGAAATTTTACCGCGTCCTTATCAGTTATAATGATCGCTTCCGCATTGCGCGAAGCAGCCTGCTTCATAACGGCTGTTATTTCCTGTGCGGTATAATCATGATGGTCTGGAAAACGAATACTTTCTACTATTATCACACCTATACTTTGCAGAGTCTGTTCTAACGAAGCCGGATTACCTATAGCCGAAACGGCTATAATCTTACACCCAGCCATTTCTGTTGTTTTTCTCCCGATACTGCCTATATTATCCGACCAATCGCTTATTTCCACAAAACCTTTAGGATTATGTACACTTTCCACTACCAAGGCATGATTGTTGTTTTTGGTCAATGTTTTCCTTATATATTCACAAGAATGGGGCGCTGCCTGATCAACTTTCGTCAAGAGGCAAATATCGGCACGATTCAGATGTGAAAGAGATTCACGCAAAGTCCCCCGAGGCAGGACGTAGCCATTGCCAAAAATATTTATTGAATCAACCAGCAGAATATCTAGATTTCTTTTCAGCTGCCAATGTTGATAACCATCATCCAAAATTGCTATTTCTATACCAAAATGTTCAATTGCATACTGACCGGTAATTGATCTGTCAGCACCGATAAGCACCGGCACATCAGGCAGGTTTTTTGCGAGCAGAAAAGCTTCATCCCCAGCTTCAGCAGCTGTCATCAGCAGTTTTTTGCCATCGGAAACCACGCCCACGTCACCACGCCACTTAGCCCTATAGCCGCGATTTAGGATGGCTACCTTATATCCCATTCCTCTTATCTCTTTGGCCAGTCTCTGTGAAGTAGGCGTTTTTCCTGTTCCCCCAACAGTGATATTGCCAATGCTGATCACGTAGCAGTCAATTCTTTCCTGCCGCAAAATTTTACATTGATAAAGCCATAATTTAAAATTTACCAGCTGCTCATATATAAAAGAAAATATCCGCAAAACAGCGATCAATATGTGTCCGAAAAAGGTTTTCTTTCTTCTGCCATGCACTAATTCAAATAAATATGTCTGAAAATTTTCTATTGCCTCTGTCGACGGCACTGCCAATGTTTTAGGATTTTTACCAAGTTCATCCAGGACCTCTCGCAAAATGACAGCCGAACGCCGTGATGCCCCTTGATTTTCATGTATTATCTCCAGACTTGTCTCTTCCATACGATGACGAATCTCCGGCTGACGGAACAATTTAAGCATTTGTTCTGTCAGCATTTTTTCATCGTCTGCCGTAATGCAGGCATTACGATTTTTGAAAAGCATATAGGTATCCTTGAAATTGAACATATTCCTGCCGACAATTATTGCCTTGCCATGAGCTGCCGGTTCCAATATATTGTGCCCGCCATGCGGTATAATACTGCCGCCGACAAAAATAACATCACCTACACTGTATATTTTCCCAAGCTCACCTATCGTATCTAAAATAACAATATCATGCCCGCAAGCTGCCTTTTTGTTCAAATCTGTCCGAAAAGCTGTTTTAAACTTATATTGCTGGCATATCGCCTTGACATCATCCTTGCGGATTATTTTACGCGGCGCAATAATCAGTTTTACTTTGGGAAATTCCTCTTTCAGTTTACGGAATGCCCCCAATACATAAGCTTCCTCGCCTCTATGTGTACTGCCCGCGATTACTATTCCAGAGGCATCGGCTAACCCCATTGATTCAAGTATCTTCCTTTTCTCTTCCGCCGATACGTTAGTATAAGTCTGGTCAAATTTTGTATTTCCCGTAACTGCAACCAACTTAGGATCTGCACCAAGTCTTATTATATAAGATGCGTCTATTTCAGACTGCATAGCAAATTTATTGACCGTACCGATCATATCGCTGAGCAGACTGAACATATATTGATATCTTTTCACACTTTTATCACTGATTCTGCCGTTTACCATCATTACAGCAACATTGTAACGCCGTGCAGCCTTAAGCAGATTTGGCCAAAGTTCTGTTTCCACTGGTAAGAATATACGCGGACGTATTTTTTTTACTGTATTGGCCGCTAAAAAGGGCAGGTCGAGAGGAAAATATATTATACTGTCTGCATCTCCTATTATTCGATTAGCCATTGTATACCCTGAACAGGTAACCACTGATATCAAAATAGGAGTATCAGGAAATTCCTTGCGAAATTCCCTGATCAGCGGACTTGTGGCCACAATTTCACCGACAGAAGCTGCATGGACCCATATACAATCTTTTCCCGCTACTTTATCAAGCGCATGCTTCGGCAAAAATCCGAAACTTTGTTTCATGCGCTCCCCAAACCCCTTCTCCCTTATGAGGCGCACAAGAAAATACGGCATCAGTATAATTATGAGCACTACAACTACAATGTCATATAGTATCTGCATCAATCACACCTGCCTAGATTTTTTATCATTAAACTGTATATTATACAGATGGCCATACAGACCATTCTTCGCAAGCAGCTCACTATGCGTGCCTGATTCCACCATCTCGCCGTTTTCCATTACAATTATATTGTCAGCCTGCAGAATTGTCGACAGGCGATGCGCTATGACAAATGAAGTTCTGCCTATCATCAGTTTATCAAGAGCTTCCTGTACCAATTCTTCGCTTTCCGTATCAAGCGCTGACGTAGCTTCATCCAGTATCAATATACGCGGATTTTTCAAAATAGCCCGCGCTATGGCAATACGCTGCCGCTGCCCGCCGGATAAAGTTATTCCTCGTTCACCAATTTTAGTATCATATCCATTTTCTAATTCCGAAATAAAATGATGGGCATTGGCAGCTTTTGCCGCAGCCACAACTTCTTCGTCTGAAGCTTCAAGCCGCCCATAACGTATGTTGTGCATCACGGTATCGCTGAACAGCATCGTTTCCTGCGGCACTATACCTATTTGTTCACGCAGTGAATTGATCTTCACATCACGCACATCCACATCATCAATACTGACTGTTCCCTCAGTTACATCATAGAAACGGGGAATCAAATTGACAATTGTCGTTTTCCCGGCTCCGCTGGGTCCGACGATAGCCACTACCTGTCCCGGTTCTGCCTTGATCGATAAATTACTCAACACCGGCCGTTCTGTATTATAAGAAAAACTGACATTCTTGAATTCTACTTTTCCTTCAACTTCAGGGAGAATCATTGCATTTTCTTTATCTTTTATTCTTTCTTCAGTATCGAGCACATTGAATACTCGTTCTGCGGCTGCCATAGCTTTCTGCACCGTTCCGAAGACCCGGCTTATACGTTTGACAGGATTTGCCAGATTAACCGCATACGTTAAAAATGCAACCAATGATCCTGCCGTAAGAGAGCCATGTACTACCTGATATCCGCCGAACCACAATATTAACGTCACTATGACCGCCGCAAGGAATTCCACAATAGGCGTCAGTAAAGACATAAGCTGCACGCCCTTCATGTTGGCTCTGAAATTAAGATAATTTTGCTTTTTGAATCGTTCTATTTCATAATCTTCACGGACAAAAGATTTTATAACACGTACAGCGGAAATTGTTTCCTGCAGCAAAGAGGTTATATCTGCTGTTCTTTCCTGCACAACAGCTCCGTTTGCCTTAAGTTTGCGGCCGAAAATCTTCATTGCCTGACCTATTAAGGGTACTACGATTATTGTCACAAACGCAAGTTTCCAATCAAGATAAAACATCATACAAACAGATCCGATAAAAATAGAAGATTCTGTGACAAGATCAATAAGGCTGTTGACTAAAGCCACCTGCAGCGCAGCCACATCATTTGTTATATAGCTCATAATTGTGCCCGTCTGTTGTTTCTCATAATAGGCAAGCTGGAACTCCTGGAATTTCTTATAGAGAATTTCCCTGATATCAATAATGACTTTTTCCGCAACATAAGAAACCAGATATGTCTGTCCATAATAAAATATACCGCGGAAAAAGAAAACTACAACAATTCCTGCGCCCAGCAGATTGAGCGTCATCATATCCTTCTGCGCCAGTACTTTATCAATAAGATCCTTTATAATCCAGGGGACATAAAGATTCGCCGCGGCTGCTAAAATAATGCAAACAACCGCCATTCCCAGACGCGGGATATAAGGTTTTATAAATTGTAAAAGTCGCTTATAATTATTCATTCGTTATTCTTTGTTCCTGTTCGTTCGATTTTATGTCACTTACTCATTCTGGCAGACTGAACCAGCTGAACTGAATTTATCTGCCGTTTCTATTATTAATCCGGCTGTGCGGTCCGCTACACCCGGTATGCCCAGCTTTCTTTTTATGCTCTTCAAGACCGCTTCATTCTTTTCTCTGCCATTTTGCATAATGGAATCCGCGGCAATAACAATATTCTCCGGAGTGACATTATCTTGTAAAAGCTCCGGTATAATCTTTTTTTGCGCCAGAATATTAGGAAGACTGAAAAATTCTACATCAACAAATAATTTTGCTATGCAATATGTCAGCTTCGACATGCGGTACAAAACGACCGAAGGAAGCCCCATCATAGCCGCTTCCAAAACTACCGTTCCTGACGTAGCGAAAGCGACATCACAATTCCCCATCAGATCATAAAGCCTGTCCCTATGGAATTTCAAAATCAATCCGTATTTTCCTGCCATATCACGCAAATGTTCTTCATCAATCCCCTGCGCCACAGCTATATGGAATTCAGTCTCACTATGCTTTTCCTTAAATAAACATGCTGCTTGCAGCATCACAGGCAGTATCATTTCTATTTCCTGTTTACGGCTTCCCGGCAAAAGCAGAATATGTATTTTTTTACTGTCCAGTGAGAAGTATTCATAAGCTTCACTGCTGTTCATAGCAGCTTTCACTGTGTCGAGAAGCGGATTGCCAACAAATTGAATGTCGGCTCCTGCCGCCTCATAAGCATCTGTTTCAAAAGGAAAAATTGCAGCGATCTTATTGGCAATTTTTGCCACATTTTTTGCTCTTCCCTTTCGCCATGCCCATGCGGACGGCGGAATATAGGAAAACACAGGAATATTGAGTTTCCTTGCTGCTGGTGCCAGACGCCAGTTAAAATCGGGATAATCGATCAGAACAAGTATATCCGGTTTTTCGGTCTTCATAAAACGTATCATTTTAGAACGGAGTTTAAGCAATCTGCCCACATTGAGCAAAACCTCATAAAACCCCATGACGCTGTACTGCGCCATGTCGGCAACAAGATCCACACCTTCCCTGCGCATCATAGCTCCACCAAGACCAAACATTTTTATGCCGGGTTCCATTTTTTTCAATGCAGCCGCCAAATTAGCACCATGCATATCGCCCGATACTTCTCCGGCAGAAAACATTATTTTATGCATCATATCTCCAACCAAATAAATTCGTTATGGGCAAAACAACGAGCAGAAAAAGACGCGAGGATAATTCATTTTGAAAATCCGCCGCGTCTATTTTATCAGATCGCCACTACCACTATACCATTGTCATTCGCGACAGACAAGAATTTTTCTCTGTCTACAATTATTGTTTTTCCTGACTCAACCGCCAATACCTTGGCATCGGATGCAATCATAGATTCAATTGTCCTTATACCAACTGTCGGTACATCAAAACGGTCATCCTGCTGTGGTTTAGCAGTTTTCACCACTACTGCACCGCCTCCGGCAAGTGTTCCTCCGCGCAAAATGCATGCATCAGTTCCTTCTATGGCTTCAAGAGCCATAATTGCCTTATCTTTAATTACGACTGTCTGCCCTATATCAAGCTCTCCTAATTTTTTTGCTGTTAAAAAACCAAACTTGATATCATCACTTTCACTTTCTGTGGGCTTACATGCCGACAGTATACCTGCTTTGGGCATAAGCAGTTTCAGCAATGCAGTTTGGTCAACCGTTTCGATTCCTTCAGCTGCGAGCTCTCGTACAAATGCCAGCATCAAAGTATCGTCGTTTCGATCTTTAAGCGACATAATCAATTTCATCATTCTATCATCTATCTGCTCATGCTGCCCATTAAACAGCAATTTTTTTGTTACCTTTCCCAGCATTGTAACCTTATTTATATTATTATCTTTAAAAAATTTTATAATTTCATCTAACTTTGCTACATTAATCCTAACAAAACATTCCGAAGCCTTCTCCAAAGCTTCGTCTGAAGATGCCAATAAGCCTACAGCAAAAACCTTCATTCCTGCACTTTTGGCAGCAGACGCAAATTCTACCGGCAGTCTGCCCTCACCGGCCAATAAGCCTACAGCTTCCATACAAATCCCCTTTTATTCCACATTATCCCTACGCGTGCGACATATGCCGCGTTCTGCATTACGCAGAAATCGCAGCAAGTGCTCTATTTCTTCACATGATTCAACATCCTGCTCAATAACTTCTATTGCCTGTGAAAGACTAAGACTGGATCTATACAATATTTTGTAAGCTTTTTTTATATTTCGTCTGGCATCTATAGAAACACCTGCCCTGGACATACCTACATTGTTAAGTCCGCTGACTTTAGCCGGATGCCCGTCAACGATAGTGTAGGGTACAACATCCTGGACTAGTTTAGAAGCCCCGCCGATCATCGCATTGCGCCCAATACGAACGAATTGGTGAACGCCTGTTATCCCGCCGATAACAACTCTGTCTTCAACCACAACATGCCCTGCAATCATCGCCGAATTAGACATAATTACATGATTGCCGACAATGCAGTTATGCGCCACATGCGTATAAGCCATGAGGAGACAATCATCACCTATACGGGTCTCGCTTTCAGCTCCACAGCCGCGATGAATAGTGGCACATTCTCTTATAGTAGTTCTATCCCCTATAAAAACATAAGATTTTTCACTTTTAAATTTCAAATCCTGTGGATCAGATCCAATTACTGCTCCCGGATAGATAACACAATTCTCACCTATCCCTGTCCAACCTGTCACTATCGCATGCGGCATTATTTTTGTACCGTTGCCAATTTCAACATTTTCATCAATTACTGCATATGGCCCTATTTGAACGTTCTTACCAATCTTCGCATGGGGATGTATAACAGCGGTTGGATGTATATATGCAATTACTTTATTTTCTGCATTCATAATCCCACTCCTCACCAACGTCGGAACTTTATCCAACATCTTTTATATGGATAAAATCCATACGAGGAAAATTATTCCACCCTTCATATTTCTTTAAAAACAACTATTTTCAGAAAAATTTCATACATTTTTGGCATATTCCTATTGATCATAACTATTTTTCGGCATCATTTACTTTTTTTAGAGCAAATGTAAAATCTCCCTGAGCTACAAGTTTATCATCGACAAAAGCTTCTGCATGGAGTTTGCCAAATTCTCCCCGCACTTTCATTAAGCTGGCTTTCATTACTAATTGATCACCGGGAACAACGGGAACTTTAAATTTCACATTTTCCATTCCACCAAAAAATGCCAGTTTTCCACGATTTTCTTCCGGATATAGCATGGCAAACCCACCCACCTGTGCCATAGCCTCCAAAATAAGAACGCCTGGCATTATCGGATGATTAGGAAAATGTCCGCGAAAATGTGCCTCTCCTATCGTTACATTTTTTATTCCTATTGCACTTTTAAAGGGAACAACTTCCAGGATACGGTCAATAAGCAAAAACGGCGGACGATGCGGCAATACTTTTTGAATTTCATTTATATCGATCATTCTTATTCCTCCAATTTTTAAACTATTGGCAATTTCTTCTTATTATCTTTGCCAATTCGGTATTAAGTTGATGTCCTGATTTTACGGCAATAAAATGCCCCTTTACAACTCCGCCGCTCAATCTGATATCACCTATTATATCAAGTATTTTATGGCGGACTAACTCGTCTATAAAACGCAGTTTATTTATCCATCCTTTATCATTATAAACAATTACATTATCTAACGTTCCGCCCAAACCTAATCCCATTTTTTTGAGCTGCTCAATTTCTTTTTCGTAAGCAATAGTGCGTGCAGGAGCTATTTCTTCTGCATAAGTCGATTCATCAACTATAAAGTCAGCATATTGTATGCCTATTAAAGGATGTTCATTCAATGATGTAAAACTTATTCTCAATCCATCATAAGGAACAGCTATGACAAATCTCTCTCCGTCATCTATGCGGTAAACTTTATCTATAATCACCGGCCTGCGCTGCCTGTCCTGTATTTTTCTGCCTGCCTTCTGCAGTGCAGCAAAAAAATAAGCAGAACAGCCATCCTCAACAGGCGGCTCCTCTCCATCTATCTCTATGTAACAATTATCAATAGCATATATATGTAGGGCTGAAAGAAGGTGCTCAATGGTAAAAATCCGCACATCACCATTGCTGATAGTTGTGGCCCGAACGGTTGTCGTTACATGTTCCGCAACGGCCTCTATCCGCGGCATTCCCGGCATATCAGTTCTCACAAAAACAATGCCGGTATCCACTGGGGCCGGCAATATCTTCATTATGACACCTTTTCCTGAATGAAGCCCCATTCCGTCACATATGACTTGCCGAGCCACTGTTGTCTGATAACACATTAAAAATCCTCCCGCTTGATATTATTATATTTTACAGGACTTCTGCTTTTCCTGCAAGTCCTTTTGCGGTACGACGCAGCCGCCGTATTATTACCTGCATTACGGCACTGTATATGTAATTCCCCAAAATGGCTCTTTATCACGCCATCCCGCTGTTATTTGCAATCCGCGCGCCGTTGCCATACGAAGACCATATGATGTTTTTTTATCGATATGTTCTATCATTAATGACATATCCGGAAAGGATCCTCCTTTTGAGAGCGGAATCAGTCTTGTTTCCACCCCTACAAAACCATCTTTATAATAGTTGGTGCCGACTCCCGCCGTAAGTCTCAGCCCAAAAGGCACTGCCTTGCTAGCCGAAATATAGACAGATCTTTTATCATTGTTTGCCATATCATATACACCCAAGGCTATACCGGGATTAAGAATTTTTTCCTGCCGGATATTAACCTTGGCATTTAAGGTTTTTAAGGTATGTTCTTTATCTTCATTGCGCAATGAACCGCTTATTTCTATATTTTTCGTTAAAGGAAGAGCAAAAACTTCATAATTCTTTTTATCAAGACTATAATACCCTACTTCCATTTGATCAGTCCTTACTATATCAGAAGTAGGAATATCAATCAGACCAGTCGGTCCATATGTGGTTGGAGCCATTTCAGCACATGGCAGTTTAAACAGAATCACAGCAGCAAGAATAGCCGACATATATATGTTGCGCAACATGGTATAATCCTTTCAAGTTGTTCTTATATTATCTATTATAATATAACTAACCAAAAAAAACGGCTGGCGCCGTTTTTTAATACAAAATTTTTATTTAACGATTATATTATGCCACGTATTCAGATTGACGTATATACTCTCTCCAAAAACAGCATACTTTTGTCAAAACTACTTTACATGAAACTTCATCAATTATCATTCCCTGAATCACGCTGTATCTTTTTCATTTTTTTCAGCAACTCCGGCAAATGCGATGAAGCAGCTGTGATCCTCAGCCATTCCTGATGGGGCCTGGCCGGAAAACCTGCGTAAAAAACACCTTCAGGTGTATCATTTATAACACCGGACCGTGCTGCGAATATCGAATCGGCACCAATATTAATATGTCCTACTATACCCGCTTGTCCGCCAAAGGTCACATTTCTTCCCACCTTTGTGGAACCGGATATACCTGTTTGAGCAACAATCAAAGTATTTTCGCCGATGTCACAGCTATGCCCAATATGTACAAGATTATCAATTTTTGTTCCCCTGCGAATATAAGTAGACCCCATTGCAGCACGATCTACTGCCGCATGTGCTCCTATTTCAACATCATCTTCTATAACTACGTTTCCCACCTGAGGAACTTTTATATGTTTACCGTTTTTAGTGACAAAACCGAAACCGTCAGAACCGACTACGGCTGAACTGTGAATTATCACATTTTCACCGACTTCACAAAATTCGCGCACTGTAACGCTTGAATACAACATGCTGCCCTTGCCAATTCTTGCGTATTGTCCAACATAAACATGTGGGTATAATATCACATTATCGCCGACAACTGCATTATCATCAACAACTGCAAATGGCATAATGGCCACATTTTTGCCGATTACAACGTTATTACCTATCGAAGCTTTATCACTTATTTTGCGTTTTATTGCCAACGGTGGAGTAAAAAGCTTTACGAGCTTTATAAATACTTCCCGGGGATTATCCACAAAAATAGCCGGCAGAGAAAAATTCTCAACGGTATTAGGAATAATTACGGCAGATGCACCGCATTTTTCAGCCTCTTCAATATGCCCGTCAACAGCAAATGTGATATCTCCTTGAGCTGCTGCCGCAATGCCCGCAACTCCCCTGATCATAATTGTCGCCTCACCGGCCAGTCGTCCGTCAATGATTTGAGCCAGCTCACCTAATGTTTTTTCCATAGCTGAATACTCCTCACTGCAACTTTTGAATAACTTCATCTGTTACATCAATACCACCCTGTACAACGACTCCATCCACACTGGCCGCATTTTCTTCCGGGGCTGTCGGATCAATACCGGCTGATGATTTAATAGTTACCGCAGACAATCCTTTTTCCTTGGAAATCTGTTCCAAAATTTTATCTATAAGCGCTTGTCTCTGAGCATTGTATTTCTGCTGCACTCCATAAACTTTGCGTTGAAGATCCTGTACTGCCTTTGTATAATCCTCCTTAGACATGCTGTCTTGTTTTTTAGACAAGTCTTCCATCTGTTCAGTAAAAGGTTTATACTCTTTCTCAAAATTGTCGTTCAATACTTTCAGCTGAGGACTTTCCGCAGCAACTCGACTTATATCTATATAACCTATTTTAGCTTTATTGGAACACCCTCCCAATAATACACTAATTCCTATAATCAACAGCGATACCATCAAAATATATTTCATTTTTTGATTCAAAATCTTATTCCTCCCTGCCTGTTTAACCGGCATTCTGCATTTGTTTTAGGACATCGTCTGTAATATCCAGCACAGACGATGTTGTCACTATTTGGTCACTGAAAAGACTGTCCCATCCATCCTTTGTCAAAAATGTATCATTTGATATTTGCTGTTGATCGGCATAAATGATATCCAAATGATACATAACAGCAAATTTCGATGCTTTCGCAGCAATATCATTGATCATAATTTCTCTCAATGCATTTATCTCACTATTCTTATTATCAAATGCTTTTAATAAGGCTAAATATGTTTTTCTGCGATCGGTCATTTCATCATTCTGCCTTTTTATCATCTCTTCTCTCGCATTTTCGAAAGCTGCTTTTTGCGAATCGGCTTTAGCCAGATTATCAGCATCTCTTTCTGTCAAGGTACCTTTAAAATGATTAAGACGATCGCTGTAATATTTTCCCAGTTCCTTTTGAATATAACTTTCATATTTTTCTGAGACAGCCCGAACCTTTGCAGACCGTTCTTTTTTCAACCTCATAATTTCCTTCTGAAGATTATCTATTTCATCGGGAGTAAGTCGCAAATTTTCCGCATTATCCAGTTTTAAGGAACAATTGAAGATTGCATTTTCATATTTATCATTTTCCGTTTTCATCTCTGCCGATTTTGGGTCAGCTACCTGCGCACGCAAACTTTTTTCCCTTGCCACCAGTTCATCCTGCAGTTTCCTATCAACAATACGTATGCCCATATCATCTTTCTGTTGTGCAAGATTAGAAAAAGCCTCTGCTGTTTCATTGTCTGATTTCTCTTGCGGAATATTTCCGGGCTGCTTACTTATTTCTGCGGCAATAGCTGTCCTTTCATCGTAAAGTTTGCGCAAATCATTGTAACGGGGATGCAGTTTAATAACTTCACTAAGTCTTATTACTCCAGCACTGTAATTTGAAGAGGGCTTGTCAGCAATCGGCCTTGAAAAATACTTTACAGCAAAAAAAGCCGATATCAGGACAGCAATAAGTACAACTGCGCCGACAGCAGCGTTTCTGCCTCTTTTTGACGGCCGCTTATCCATAAAACATCCCACCTCCCCAAAGCATGGCTAAGATTCCTGCAACAGCAGCGATTTTCAATAAAATTACTGTTGTTTTTTCATCTTGCTCATAACATCCTGAGTTATATCCTGTCCGCCGTAAATGACACTATTTTTATCCAGTACAACAGCTAATCCCTTTGCATCTGCAATTGACTGCACGTTAGCCTTTACTGTTTCTACAATCGGGTCCAGCAATTCTTTCTGCTTTTTAAGCATATCTTCTCTCACCGTATTGGCATAGTCACTTTTTTCCTGATCACTCATATTTGCCGTTTTGCTGTTGAAATCATCTTCTGCCTTTTTTTGTTCATCCTGCATCTGCTGGCGTGCTTGTGCTAACTGTGGTGAACTTGAGACAAGCTGACGGTAATCGACAACCCCTACATTAGAGGAAGATGCTGCCGAAGCCATTCCCGTGTCATATTGCGATATACCAATAGCCACAATACTAAGTACAAATACTGCAGCAATAACAAAGCTTATAATTTTTATCTGTTTCTTCTCAAAATTGATCATCAAACTATTCTCCCTTTATTTAAGCATATTATATATCCTTTAGAACAGAATCATTATAGCAAACAAAGCTTTTTTATTCAAGCAGACAGTCAAAAATGCCCTATCAATCTCAGCCACTTGTCTTCTTTATGATCGGACTGCTGCCAGACATATTCCAGGCTGACAAAGTCATGTACATTATATCTTACTGCACCCTCCCAAAAATCCTGTGACGGAGCATAGTCAAACCGAGCCGACCATTTTCTGTTGAATATTCGTTGCGTATCAATGCTCCAATAATTATTATCAAAAAAGTACCGCCCGCCGACACGCCATCTGTTGTCAAAATGATAATAGTATCCTGCGGCCCAGTCCAAATCAGCTTCCTGTGGTTTAAAAAAGATCTGGGTAAAAAATTCATTTTTAGGCGTTATAAAACTGCCGGCATGAAGTTTATAGGTCATGCTTTCACCGTTATTGGCACGCCCAAAGTCAGCCCATCCCTCAATATTTATATTATATTTCGCCGTATCAGAATAACTATTTATCATAGTTTGCTCATCCGGTCTTATTTCCACTTGTGTATGTATAGCCAGCAGTGAAAATGACGTTCTGCGATCTAAAGCTTCACCCAGCCTTTTCGCAAAATAATCTTTATGCCTGTTTACAAAAGCTACCGGAACACCTAAAAGTATATTGGTCTGTGTCTGAAAAAAACTTCTTTCCTGCAGCAGATAAAGATTGGGAACTGTATCTGATCTCATCGCCAGGTCAATATTTCGTACTACCGGCATCCGCGGATAAATGGTTACTGTTACGCCTGTAACTTCCCCAGTTCTCATCTCAAAATCTGCCCTGAATTCAGGCAGCCTCTTTTCCATAAAATCATTTAAACTATGTTTTAAAACGCCATTGCTCCAATCGACCGCATCTACAGGAAGCCCGCATAAGTTTTCCGAAAACAATTCATGCAGTCCTTGTATATCATTCAGTGCCAAAGCAGCGATTTCCTGTGAGACACCGTCCGTTGCTACCTGCACATCGACATCCTTAATAGTGTCATTCCACGGCAGCAGACTGACTTTTACGTTCACAGTTTCATTCACAGATGATATAAAAACATCACTAACAGTATAACCTATAAGTATTTTATCAAATACATCTTTTATTATTGTTTGATATTGCACTTTCCCTGTATCGATTTCATCCATGCTTCTGCCATCCATTAGCTGACCTGCAATCACTGAAACACTGGCCTGCATCCTATTTTTAATCATTGTTGGCAGCGGGCCGGCCGACACGACATCAACAGCAATATTATCATCATTTGCTATTGCTGCATTGGCAGCGTGAAATCCGAATAAAAATACACATACCGGCAAAAGCACAAATATTCTTCTAAATTTCATAATACTGCCTTTTAAACCTTTTTAAAACGTTCCGCCCACAGAGAAATTTGTTCTTCCTCCATCTTCACCTATACCATAGTCAAGGCGAAGAGGACCAACAGGTGTTTCGATTTGAATGCCGATGCCGTAACTATGATGAAGGCTGAAAGAATCTTCTATAGACTGCCATTGCCAATTCTTTCCGCTCCATGCGTCGCCCATATCAAAAAAAAGTGCTCCCTGTACTTTTGTCACTACCGGAAATCTATATTCGACAGAGCCGGAAATCATGTTATTCCCCTTGAACTGATCATCTTTGTACCCGCGCAGAGAACCTTGTCCGCCAATCTGAAACTGTCCGGCTTCAGGCAGATCATTATCCGAATATCCACCGTCAAGACGCAGCGCTAAAACATGTGAATGCCCCAAGTTATAGAATCGCTGGCTGTTAAACATATACTTGTTATAATTGAAATCGCCGCCCATACCGGCAAATTCCGCAGCTATACTGTAGGTACTGCCCTGTGTCGGATTGTAAACATTGTCTCTGGTGTCAAGTGAATGAGTAAGGATTATGCTGCGTGTAGTACCAAAATTGCTGTCCAGCCATGCAGTTTCATTACTTCGATCATAATCACCTTCCTCATGACCTTTATATTCATCCTGCCTGTTCTTTAACGTTATAAAATTCGTTGTATATTCATTTACCGGGCGGCCAAAAGTTATTTCCCCGCCTTTGTAATTGCGGTTATAGCCTTCTATCTCATGTCCGTCCGTATTATAATCATAATATTCATAGGTCCGGTCATATAAGCGCAATGTCATTGATGTTTCTTTCGAATCAAGCCAAGGATGACGATAACTAAAAGAAATACCATGATCATCATCATCATTACCGCCAAATTCATAGGTCAGTTTTGCCGCATCGCCTGTCCCCCGAAAATTACTGTCGCTCAAACTGATCATCCCTATTACACCATCACTGTTGCTATAGCCTGCACCTACACCAAAGGAACCCGTCCGTTTTTCTACAACTGTAGTTTCTATTATAACGCCATTGGGGTTTTTACCGGGCAGCAATTTCATATTCACATCTTCAAAAAAGCCCAAATTATAGATACGCTGCATGCTGCGTTTTGCAAGTTTTGCATTAAATGTGTCCCCCGGTTTCATACGCATTTCTCGCGTTATGACTTTTTCCTTTGTCTTATCATTGCCCTTTACAGAATATCCCTCAAGCACACCTTCATTAAATTTCAGATTCAATACGCCATCTTCATTTATTGACATGTCATCGATCTTCGCAAGAATATATCCTTCTTTTCTATATGCTGCTTCTATATTGGCTATATCATCGCTCAGCGTTTTGCTGTTTAAAAGCTCCCCTTCTTTCACAGTCAGCATAGATCTTATTTTATCCTCGGGAAGTTCTTTGTTGCCGGATATGTTCACTTTATGAAGAACGGGATTTTCCATAACGTGGTATGTTATTTTTACTCCTTCAGGCACTACTTCATATGTAGGAAAATTATCATAAAATAATCCCGTTTCATAAATAGCCTGACGATCTGCTTCTACATTGCTGCCCTTAAAGGTATCGCCCGCTTTTATTTTCACAACATTTGATACAGTTGATGCCGGTAATGTTTCCAAACCTGTTACATCAACACTGACCACAATTTGCCCGTCATATTGATTTTCTGTTTTTGTCAGATCGTCTTCGGAAGGACGCTGCTGCTTCCAAATATCAATAGGTTTTATTTTATTACTGCTTTCCGCTCCAGACGGCGCCTCAGAATGAAGCGTTTCTTCATCTGCTGTCGGAGAAGCTCCAGTATCCTGACTTGTTTCTGCTCTATCAGTTACTGCCAATTGCTGTCCGCTCGTCGTACCTTCATCAGCGGTTGTATAGACTTCACCATCATCCTGCGCATATACAACAGGTGCTTTTACAAAAGCAAAATTAGTAACGGCTACTGCCAAAGCACAGGCTAACAAACGACCCTTTTTTCTATTCAAATAAATTACCTCCTGAATTTTTTAAATTTTTATTATTCCTGCAAAGTACTCTTTGCTGTGTGCATCAATTGCTGCATTTTTTTAGAAGGTGCCTGTATTGCCTTCTCTGTATCCTCTTTTTTAGGAACTATTTCTTCATGATCTTTTTTTACGGCAGATTCTTTTATTTCTTTTTCTGCGGCAGGCTGCTGCACAATAGGGCTAATAGCAGCGGGCTCATTACCTGCTATTTCTTTTATAGATTCTGGCGGAGGTGTCTGTACTGCAGTTACAGTGTTCTCCTCCTGTTTTTCTGCTGCAACGACAATAGGCGGCACAGGTTTTACCGCAGCAGCTCTATCTTGTACTACAGTCAGCTGATAACTGCCTGCAGCCAAAAGTAAAACACCTGCAGATAAAGGTATTATATATTTTCGCCAAAACGGTTTAGCAAACTCCGTCATTTTTTCTCTGGCGCGTTTTATTTCCGCTTCTGCCAGCATAATATGCAAATCGCCGCGTATATTATTCTTATTTTCCAAGGAATTTTCCGCTTTTCCCAACCATTTTCTGGCTGCAGTGACATGGTCCTTCATCACATTGTCAACTTTTGCCATAAAGCTGTCCCTCCTATCCATGCTATTATTAAAATCCATTTCCAGAAAATTTTTCCGCATGTCATTTTAGATTAAATTCGCTTCTATTCAGGCTTATTCCTTTTTTAAACAGCTTTTATAACAACAAACGACGTATTGCTTACATATTGCTCACCTATTTAATTTTATATGATATTTATTCAATTCCAATGCTGCATAAATTTGGCCATCATTCCGCGCAAACGGCGCACTGCTGTTTTCTGCAGGCGATAAACATGAGATAAACTTACCTGCATTGTGTCAGCCAATTCTTGTGGTGCCTTATCTTTCAAATAAACGCCATCAAGAACCGTCCTTTCTTTAGGCGGCAGACGAAGCATTACTTCCTGTATACGTCCTGTCAAAAAATTTTTTTCGGCTTGATCTTGTACATCTGCTGTAATATCTGCTATCGCTACCATATCATCCCAAAAATCATGCAGGCTGCAGCATTTATTATCTCCGGCGTATTCTCTGCCCATATAATTCAGTACACGCCCCTTTATCCGATGAACAGCATATAATGAAAATGCAACCTTTTTCTCCGGATCATATCGTTCTACGGCTTCGATAAGTCCCACTGTACCTTCCTGAATCAAATCCATTGCCGACTCCATTTTCCAAAAGGGTCGTACACATTTAAATACGAGGGGCTGATAGGCTTCTATGATTTTGCATCGGGACTGCTCGTCATTTTCCTGCTTATATGCGTTCCATAAAATTTTCTCCTCTTCCTGCGTAAGCAATTTTACTTTTTTTATTTCAGCCATATAATCATTTATATCCATAATCAACCACCTCCTGCCATGATGTAATTTTTAGCTTTAAAACCTAAGACTCTCCTCTAAGTAATTACTCAAAACTTTATATTTGCTTCCAGCGTCATCCTGTAACCATCTCTGCTATCCCACTCATTGAGGATACTCATGCTTTTATTGATGTCATATTGTATCCCGAATTTATGATCATCATAATTTATACTGTTTGTATATTTAAGCATAGTTTTACTGGAAATATATTTACCGACTTCAATATTGTATACTTCATCATAATTGTTTTGCCCGCTATGCTCATTTTCATTGTAAACCGTATCACTTACGATATTAAATTCATCAAGCTGCAGGGTATCTCTCACAAAATTTTCTATCTCATTGAAAAAACTCATTTGCAGTCCAATTGTAGCCAGCTGTGTCAAATCAGAAGAGTTGACATTTTCTCCCTGCCTATATGCATTGCGGAAGGTCAAAAGTTTTATTATTTCTTCCTGACTCATCTGGGGCTCCGAAGTAAGCAGGAACTGCATATTGTCTACCGGCCCGTCTATGGCTAAATTTACCTTTGTCTGAGACAAATTTGCATCAGCCTTAAACGTTATGCTAGGCAAAAATGAGCCGACTTGGTTAAAATAAGCGCTTCCTTCTCTTATTTTAAAAACTGTCCTTAGATATTCAACACTGCCCCGCAGTACATTGATTTCTCCTGACGGCATCGGATGGCTTGTTGTCCCTGCAAAATGCGCTTTTCCACTTATGTCCATATCATAAAGCATCGACTTGTAAAAACGAACATCATTGCCTATATTTATGCCCATATCAATCAGCATTTCCGGTAAAAAGGAAGAATTACTGTCAGGGATTCCCGGAAAAGATACTGTAGCTTTTTCTATATCAATATTGCCTGCCAGTTTGGGCATAACTCTATCAAAAAACTGCCCTTCGCTCAAAGAAATTTGAGCACTGAACGGCCCGCGGTAAAAGCTGCTGTCAATAGAAAGCTTATCGGCATTTAAAGAAAAATTGTACTGTCTCAGTCCGCCGCCTGTTATTAATGTATCTCCTGTGAGAGAATACGTTCCGCTGCCCATTTGCCCGCTGAAATTATTTATTTTCATCTTCTCACGGTCAAAAATTATATCCATTTGCATATTCTGTATCGGCAGCCCCAGCTCTTTTATTTTCATTGCCCCATTATCCATTTTTAAAGCTCCTGAAAACAATGGATGAGCCAACGTTCCATTTATTTTCAGATTTCCTTTCAATGGTCCTGTTGCCCAATCCACATGCTTTGTCAGCAAAGGAATAATGTTCAGATCAGCATTATCCAAAGATATATTCAAATCTACCTGTTCATAGTTTGTCAGCATCTCCCACGGTTTTGCCTTTAATGCTGCGAGAGGAATCTTTCCGCTCGCTGAAGCCCTATATTCACCCTTGTTCAGCAATATTTGTCTGACATTGATAACACCCTTATCCATATTTATCAGGCCCGTCATCTTATCAAAGGTTGCCGTTCCCACCCCGCCATTGATTATTTCAAAAGACACATTGGCCTCCGGATCATCAGCAGTTCCGCTCAATTGGGCATATGCATTCATTGTACCAGTGACATCCGCATTATAATTTACAAGACCTGTCAACAGTTTTGCGTCCAAGCCCTCCGTGGAAAAAGTCATATCTATAGGACCGTTTATTACCCAGGTCCCCTTTGCCGCTGCCTTTCCGCCATTTTGTTCTCCATAAAATTTATTAACCGTTATCATATTATTATTATAAGATGCATCAATAGTGATCTTTTGCAGCGGATACTCTTTCAAATAACCATTTTCTATTCCTCCCGATAAATGCATATCAGGATTATCCAAATTGCCGCTTAGATCGACACTGCCATTAAATGTTCCCCGCAAATAATCATTTTTCAAATTAGCCATTGCTGCTAATGTTTCAGCCTTTACGCCATTTACCTCTAATTTTCCCATCAAAGCTCCATTAAAGATATCGGCCTGCCCGTGCAGTGACACGCTGCCATCCCCTTGCAGCCACTGCAGGTTGTTGACTGCCAATACTCCATTTTGATAATTGCATTGTCCATTTACTGAAGTCACAGATTCTCCGTTAAAAATTAATTTTTCTGCCTGCAAATTACCGGAAAAATTTATATTATCAAAAGTTCCCCCGATATGTCCTGTAAAATTTGCCCGCCCCTCAATGGGATATGGCAGATAAGACGGCATTTTGGCAAGCTCTATATCATCTATCAGCACATCAAAGTCCAGTGTATTGCTGTTATATATCTGACCACTGATTTTCACATTGGCAAACGGTGATTTTACACTGAAATTCCGGAGAGTCGCATTCCCGTTTGAATAAGTATAATCACCCTCCGCTGCAGTCAAAAGGAGTCCATGATAACTGCCCTCGTGAAAAAGTATATGTCCTGATGCCGCAATATTATCCAGTGATCCTGTCAGATGCAGTGTATTATCAATATTTCCTGTTATAGGCTGCCCGGGAAAAAGTATAGCTGCAAAATTTTCTATTCGCGCATTCTTAGTATTTATTAACAAATCGATGCCTCGGCTTCCCTTGAAACCCACAACGCCTTGCGCACTGTGTACAATCTCATTGTCTTTATTTCTGACCGTAAATTTCTTTATCTGTACTCCATCCATACTGCCAACGGCAGAAACCCGCAGATTATGATAAGGTTGATTCAATATCTGTCCGTCTGCAGCTCCCAATTCCAGTTCTAAATACGGGTTATCCATATTCCCGCTCAAATGTCCGTAAAATGCCGCAGATCCGGTTGCTGGCATAGTTGTAAAATTCTGAAGTAACGCCAGATCTATATTTGAACCATAAAATTCCAAATTCAGCTGCCGCCCGTCAATAGTCCCGGCCGCTGAGGCATTTCCCCTGCCGTCAAGTGATACGGTCAGCGCTCCTATGTCAATATGCTGCCCTTTTTTCATCAGAGAAACATCTGCTTTATCTATGGCGATTCCATTATATGCTGCATTTTTTAAAGAAGCCGACGCATATCCTTCTATACTGTCAAAATCTGTTGTTTTCCCTGTAAAAACGGCATTAGCCGAAATTGTTCCCGAAAGTTTCGGCAGATATTCTTTTAATGCGTCACATTGTATATTTTCCACAACAGCATATACCTTATATGATTCATCATTTATATGATATATTCCATTGGCCATGACTTTCCCACCCGCGAAATCAAAGGAGCTGTCCTTTATATATAAAACATTATCCGCAAAACTTCCTTTTACTCGTGCATTGCTGAGTGTATATCCATAAAGGCTTGCCTCCTTTACAGATAAATCCGCATAAATTATTGGTGAACTGACTGTTCCCTCTACCTCAGCAGAAAATGCCGTATCTCCGTCAAAAGGAATATCTTTTAATATGTGTTTAGGATTTATTGCATCTGACTGTACTGTCAAAGCTAATTTTGGATCATCTGCAAAATCTACTTTTCCATGGAGATTCACTGTCTCTCCTTCTACTGCTGCCTTTGCAAAAACAGTCAGATAATCTTTATTGAAAATAATCTGGCTTTTAATGCCATCGACATCCATCCCCATCACTCTGCACGATGCATCCTCAATATCCGCTTTCCCCCTGAGGGCTGTCAATTCTTCGCCATCCAGATCGGCAACAATATCCGCATTTTTTATAATGCCGCCGTTTATGGTGACATTCTGCGGCAGCATATTTTCCGGTATAAGATACAGATACGAGGAAACATCAATTTTATCTGATTTTACACTAAAATGTTTTTTATCATTTTCCATACTTCCCGAAAGAACAATTTTAGTACCCGCATTTGTAAAATCCGCTTTTATAAATGTCTGAGGAAAATCTGACATATCAATATCTGCGTTTACATTTGCAAAATCAAATTTTTTACCCTCAAGTCCAATATTCATCTCCCCATTTTCTGCTTTTATATTTCCTTTAAAGGTACTCTCTGTCTGACTATCTGTAGTGATGTCGTTATAATTCCACGTACCGTCTTCTCTTTTTATTATATCGGCTATAGGTCTGTTTATATTTACAGAGGTGATGCTGCCTGCCATATCGCCAAAAATGATTGATACCGGATTGAAAAAAACAACAGCCTCATCTGACGAAATGATCCTATCGCCATTTTTATCATAAATAATTATTTTATCTGCTCTTATGCTTGATAAAGAAATTACCCGCAAAGAACCTATTTCAACCTTTGTATGTACAGTCTGCGTCAAAATATCACTGATCGCCCGTGCAGCGGATTCCATAAAAGCATTTGAGCGGCTTACATAAAAAAAAGAAGCCGCAATCAATATACCGATAAATGCAAATACAATTATCGCAACCTTTTTTTGCGGCATCTTCATTCATTATCCTCCTGCCAAGCACCCATAAAATATATTTTAGTTATTTGATTCCGTACCGCGGTCAAGTACATTAAGTCCTGAGGAATCATTTTTCTCTGCATCGATATCATCAGTACCTGGCACAGTAATATCCTTAGCCACTAATTGTGCTGATATTCCCATAGCTTTGTACAAAGCTGCCTTACTGGTAGTATAGTTGTATAAGGCCTGATTATAATTCATGCGTGCATTCGTATAATAGGTAATAGCATCAAGCCTGTCACTGTTAGTGCCAACTCCTGCCTGATAACGTACATCAGCTATCCTGTTATTTTCTGCTGCCTGATCAACAGCCGTTTTAGTTGTTATAATATTTTGACGAGCTGCATCCATAGACAAGTAAGCCTGACGTACATCAAGACGTATTTGGTCATTTGTATCAGCTTGTTCCTGCTGAGCGCGCACAAGTGCCGCTTCAGCCTGCTTTACCTGAGAATGGGTAACATTGCTGTCAAATATATTCCAGCTTGCTTGAACACCATACCAGGATTTATCACTTTGATCATTATTCAGCATGTTATTGCCATCTATGCTTTTTTCCGCCACTGCCGAAACCTGCGGTATATAAGCAGCTCTTGCCGCGGCTATCGCTGTTTCAGCCTGCTCAACCGTCTTTTGCGAGGCTATGCCATCGGGTCTGTTTTCAATCGCTATATCTGTGCATTCCTGCATCGTCTTAGAAAAACCTGTATCCATCAAGTAATTATCACTCGGTTCAACGGCAGTCATAAGATTCTGCCCTATGATCTTATTAAAGCTTGTCACAGCTATCTGCAAATTATTATCTGCCGTAACAAGATCCTGCTGCGCATTTGCGAGGTTCACTTCAGCTTCAAGTAAATCTACTTTAGGAACAACTCCGGCACTATATTTAGCATTGGCAATCTGTACATGTTCATTATACTGTGTGACAGTATCTTCATCGACTTTTTTTATATTTTGATAATTTAAAATGCTATAGTACGCCTGTAATGTTTGAAGTTCTATACTTTGCTGTTCATTTTTTAAGGTAAGTGCACTTATATCCACACCCAGTCTGGCACTTTTTACATTATTTTCAAGTTGTCCGCCAGTATATATGGGAATACTTGCTTCCAAAGAATTACTATATGAATGATCAATGTTCAGATCATTGTAATAATGACCGGCCACTTTGTAGGCCGACCCTGCCCACGTCAATGTAACGCCGCGTTTGCCCTGCGCTTCTCCCAAAACGGCCTTCGCCTTATCAAGATCAGCCTCTTCTTGTTTTATGCTATGGTTATTATTCAACGCTTCCGTGATACTTTCCTGCAAAGACATCGCGCGCGCAAACACCGTAGAGCTTAATGATACCGTTAAAATTCCACTTAAAACCAATGCGGTCAATTTTTTTGTCCACTTATTTTTATTTTTTATCAAAACTGCTGCCTCCCAAATATGAACGTGTATAATCAAAACACTTTTTAAAATTCCCTGCGTATGCCCAAATAGGTCGTTCGGTCAGCCTTGCTGTTGACATCATTGACCTGGCCAAGAAGATAAACATCTGGTGCTATTCTATACTGTCCCCGCAGTTTAATTCGAATGTCATCAGAATCATACGCATCAACAGAAAATCTCCATGGCCCGCTGTATGTATCAATCCCCACTCCGGGTTTATTATCGATGAGACCCATGCGGCCTGAAAAAAAATTATTTCCGGAACCTATCTGCAAATTCGTGGTTGGATTATCCCCCCCGATATCATCTCCTCCAATTAATAAAAAATCATTAGGATTATCATAAATTCTAAGATCAGCATTAACCATCAAATCGGATTTTTTCCCGCTGTACAAAACATCCGTGCCCACTTTTGTTTGGATAGAACTGATCTTAGTCATTATTTTATTGGCCCTTTTCGAAACATCACTGGCATTATGAATCATGCTTTGCAGCTCTTCCGCTGTCTGCGGATCAGATATAACAGGCTCTAAATTCGCTGCCATTTTCTCAATTCTGTTGCTGGTACTGGCCAGATTGGCAACTGCCGTCCTCATGTTTTCAGTCATTTGACCGTCACCATTCATTTCATTAACCATATTTTCTACACTATAGGATGTGCGTTGCATACTTGAAGTCAGCAATACCATATTCTGTATTATATCATTGATATTTCCCTCATTATTGCCCGCCATACGGGCTATTACCGCAGCGGCTTGATCCATGCTTTCTGTGATATTTTTCAGATTGACTGCTGATGCGATCAACGATTCCTGCACCTGCTGATTGCCGATGATATTATTCATTGAGGTAATCATTTTATCAACTTTTTCCAATGTTTGAGACGCTGATGCAACCAAAGATTCAATACTGTGTTCTTCCGTCCCCTTTACCATCTCTCCATCAGACAAATAAGTATAATCTTCCTGTCCATCAGCATATATATTGACGAATTTTTCTCCCATAAGCCCATCACTGGATATAGTTATTACCGAACTTTTTGGTATCTTTATATTGTCTTTTATTTCCATGAAAACATCCGCACCAAGCCCATTTGTATTAACAGTCCGCACCTTTCCCACATCAACCCCCGCATATCTGACCAGTGCGCCGGGTTTCAATCCATTAACATATTTAAACGATGCTGTTATCTTATAATTTGGTTCTCCCCCAAAGCTGATGTGGCCTAACTGCATTATGATAGCTATTGCCAGCACTAACGCCAAGATCGTAAAAAGACCAACTTTAGCCTCTGTTGTCATATAATCACCTCCACCACAGGATTAATAGACGAAACCATCCTATTTAACAATAAGCTCAATCCATTTTATATTATTCGTCCACCATTTATAAATTCCTGTACTCGTTCATCAGCAGAAGTTTTTATAGCCTTTGCATCCCCCACAGCTATAATTTTCCCTTCGTAAATCATCGCAATACGATCAGCAATATAATAAGCACTGTTCATATCGTGTGTGACTACTACCGATGTCACTCCCATTTTTTCCTGTGTATATTTTATAAGCTTATCTATTTTCCCCGCCATAACTGGATCAAGCCCGGATGTAGGCTCATCATATAATATTATTTCAGGTTCAAAGGCTATCGCCCGGGCCAAACTTACACGTTTTTTCATACCCCCGGATAGTTGGTTCGGCATATACTGTCCAAATTGATCCAAGCCGACCGTATGTAATTTCTTTTCTACTATACTCTCTATTTCTTTTTCAGCCAGTGAACTATGTTCTCTTAAGCCAAATGCTACATTGTCGGCAACTGTCATGGAATCAAAAAGTGCCGAATATTGAAAGACCATTCCCATATTCAACCTGACTTTATCAAGTTCTTCTTCTCTTAAGCTCGATATATCTTTATCCTTTATCCAGACATGACCGCTGCTCGGCTGTTCCAAGCCGATCATCAGTTTCAGCAAGGTGCTTTTCCCAGAACCGCTGGCTCCTATTATTGCAAGGGTCTCTCCTTTATCTATAGATAAATTTATATTCCTTAAAACACTGTGGTCTCTATAAGACTTGTTCACATCTGTCAAATTTATTATCATCCAGTCACCTCATCGATATAAAATTGCAGATAAGAAACAATTGAAAAAAAAGATTGCCATAATTGCATCCACTACTGATTTTGTTGCTGCCTTGCCAACTCCCTCAGCCCCATTTTCCGCATTCAATCCATAATAACAGCCAATAACAGCAATAATAATACCAAACACCACCGCTTTTATAAGCCCGCCCGTAAAATCATGCACTATAACAAAGGTACCTATCGACTGCTTATACATAAAAGAAGAAATATCATAATAATTTGCGACCAGCCATCCGCCAAAGGAACCAACGACATCGCCAAAGACAACAAGAAGAGGCAGCATCAACATACAGGCAAGCAGTCTTGGTGCCACTAAATACCTGATCGGATTAGTAGCCATGACCTTCAGAGCATCAATTTGTTCAGTCACCTTCATAGTACTTATTTCTGCCGTAATAGCCGCACCGACACGGCCTGCTGCTACCACGCCTACCAGAACCGGTCCAAGTTCACGCCCAACGGCGATAGTCACTACACCGCCTATAGTAGACTGCGCACCGAACCTTATAAACTCAATAACGATCTGTAAAGTCAGTACCATTCCCGTAAAAAGCATCGTTAATGCCACTATCGGCAGTGTATCAACTCCAAGATGCGCCATCTGCTGAAGAATATGATGTATCCTTGGCATCCGCCGGCACTGGCTCAGCGTTTGAAAGAAAAGCATGATAAAGCCGCCCCATGTCCCTAAAACTTTCAGAACAGCAGTTCCAACAGCTTCCAGCATAAACATCCAAACACCACCTTCACTTCATAAAAACACTTTGCTTCAAAACATGCTCAGCAATAGTTTTTAATTCACCTACACTATTTTCACACCAAAATCATCCCTTAGATTTTAAAACAAGGTATCTGCAATACTCATATGTAAAAACATTCTATTACATGATTTTAACAATAATAAAAAAAATAGTAAATACTAATTTACTATTTTTTTTAAAAAGCAATACTATTATTTTTTTACATTTAAATTTATACGTACCACATTATCAATAATATAGCTCGTCACTGCTTTATTTTCTTTTGGTTCGAAGCTTTTTTTCCCCATTTGTCCGTCCGCTTCCAATTTTTTTTGCATTTCCAAAGCGCTGGCTATAGCCTTTTCCTGATCTTTTTCGCTTATCATTGCGGGAACAGCTGCTGCCACAATGATTTCATTATTCTTGTCAGTTTGTAAAAATCCCTTTATTTTATCGGCAGCTGACAATGATTTATTCTCCTCAGGCGTCAAATCCAATCCCTGCAACGGAGAAATAACCACCGGCACAAGACCGCCGCCTCTCACTTCCAGTGTCATATTGCCTGACGCCTGATTTTGCGGGACAGTATACGGGATAAGTATCTGTTCCTGCGGACTTCTGTATGGTTCAAGAATAACCTTCAAGTTTACCACTTCTCCCGGATGAACCACAGATTTATCGGGAATTACACTAATAATGGAGGCTGTTTTTCTTTTTTCATTAAATATCATATCAATACTTATACCTGTGACATCATACTGTCTATTTGTATCGGTACAAATAATATTCAGCAGCTGCCCTAATTCAGAAACAGCAAATTGCCCCACATCGGTACTGTTATAGTACATATTGCTTCTGTCTATTTCTCCATTATCAACAGCATTTGTTCTTATGGCAAATTTGACATTTGCAGTGCCAGAGCTGAGGCTATCTATAGTCCTGTCCAATGACGCATAAGCAACGCTTGCTGCTAAATTAGGCAGCAGCTCTTCATCATAAGCAATACTCGTGGCAAAAACTGATTGTTTTCCCGTCTGTTTATCAGTAACCGTAACCTTCATCGGAACTACAGAGGGATATCTGCCCAATATACCGCTCACACCAGAGTAGCGATCCTGATTTATACGTCCGATTATTTTTCCAAAAGATGAGACCTTTTGTCCGTTCACTAAGCCGCTCGCTGTACCGACAATGCTTGCATCCGTCATAAAATAGTTAACATTGCCCTTATATGTAAAGGGATGGCCGAAGGCCAGTATTCGATTTTCATCCACTGCCGTAATGGTACCCACTGCCCCTACGGAAAAATCTCCATAAGATAATGCCACTCCGACAGAACTTCCAGGGATCACATCAGCCGGACCGACAGGACTGTCATCATTTGAAGAAACGCCCGACCCTAAGCTCGCGGCATACGGATACATATTAAATGGCAAAAGCTCTTTTTTCAAAAAACTCATTCCTGCACCATAAAAACCGTTTACAGCCAATGGTATGCCGACTGATACATCATTAGGTGTGCTTTCATATCCATATGTCTTTTTCCAATCAGTCGTATCGACAAATTGCATTTTACTGCTTTCCTCTTGATTGATTTTCGGTTTGGTACCTATTATCATTTTATCCGATATATCTTTTTTCTTTTTGAATATAGCCTCCAGCTTAGCTTCATCCTGTGCAAGCATTTCTTTTCTGTCTAATGGATTTATCTTTACCTGTTTGATTGAGCCTTCATCAGCTTTTGGATCAGGCAGATTCCAAAGTTTTAACATATCTTCTATTGGTGTTATATAAAATACACGGGGATTTGTATCACTGCCAATACCGCGGGCAATAGCACCTATCAAGTATCCATTTACATACACGGGACTGCCGCTCATTCCATGTATGACACCGTTTGTATCATTTATAACCGGTCCGTAAGCTTCTGCCATGATCTGCCTGGCCGCGCCCTTCCCGTTATCAGTTACACCTATTATTTTTACATTGAAGCTTTCCACTTCGTTACCCTGCACCACAGTCTCAGCCGTTCCTATCATTCCAGGCTGCAATTGCTGTGCTGTCAATATTGGCGGCATAGCTGCCATACCAGTGACAGGTACTGATAAAATGCACGCAATTAATAACACAAAAAAACTCTTCCCAATTTTTTGCAAAAAATTCACCTCAAAATTTACTGGATTCTATATACCGACTCATGCAATTGCCCACATCATATCGACAACAAATAAACGCCCTGCACATTTTTTCTTCCAAACTAGAAAATTATCTGCTATTCGGCTGTAATCCTGGCCACGATCTGCCCAACTGCTATTTTTTCACCCGGATGCACCAGGATCTCCCTTACCGTTCCGTCCGACGAAGCCCTGCTGGCTGCCGTTTCTCCTGTCATTGTGTCTATTTTTACTAAATCGCTGCCTTCCTTTACCATACTTCCAGCTTGTGCTGTCCATGATACAGTTCCCGTTAAAGCGGATTTTTCCTCAATTATGGATTGAGCCTGTGCCATATGATAAATTCCCGCCATAATAACTATAAAAAATAAAATCAACAACTTTTTTTTCAACTCAAGCCGCTCCTTTCGCTATAAAAATATATATCATATTATTACTATAGTAATTAATTCTTATAAGCCTTTTCTTTTCATTATACATTAGCATACTTTAATAGCAAGCAGAATATTTTTGCTTTGCCTCAAATATTTTCTATCATTTTTTTTTCACAACAGCCAGTGCCACTCCCACAGGTCTTTCCATTCCATCTGACGGCGAATTGGTAATTTGCCCGCCTATCACCATTTCCGAAGAACCGCCACCATCAAAATTTACTGCCTCAATTGCCCCTGAATCAATCAGCAATTGTGCAAATCCGTTTAACGTCAGACCAGAGCTTTGCGATTGACGACCATCAACAACTACCAGCATCACATGACCATCTGCCTTGATTGCTGCAGCAGTACGGGGTGCTCTTCCGCCTGTTACATCTGGTCCTATCTGTTCATCATCGGCAGTTACATCTACCTTTCCATCTTTGACAAGCTGCGGTCCCACTCCCACAATTTGAACCGCATTTTTCCAAATATCGCCGAGATCTTCGTTGACAGTCATTTCATCTCCGACTTTCATACCGCTCAAAGCATCTTTCATTACACCATGTGCTGAAATTACAATTTGTCCGTCCCTCAGGGCTGTATCATTGGTATTTATCCTCACTATTTTATTATCCTGAACAACATATTCTATTCCATATTCATTAGTTCCCGTACTGTTCCCATAAAAAGAATTGTATTCCACTATCGTATCAGCACTGCGATCACAATTAACTCCGCTGATGGGAAAATCCCCGTTTTTAGTGTGAACACTTCCACTATAATTCACTATTCCGATTATCGCTTTTCCGGCAGTATCCATGCCAAATGCTGTTCGGGCCAGATATGTAGTCGTAGCAACAGTCCCATCAATTTTTGTCAAACCGTATACATCTTTTTGCCCGCCGAAATAAGAAGCATTGACTCCTGCTTCAGCATTATAATAGTGTACCATATTTGAAACCGTATTTTTCCCCAGGGTTCGTCCGCCGCCAAGTACAGGAATTAATTCAAATTTGGAAGGATCTATATCAAGTATATATGCTTTGAGCACTCCATCAGCATTACGTCTGTCGTATGCCGTATAATCAAGTCCGCTTTCAATACTGCGCTTTGTTGTATGTTCATAATATCTTTTTATATCTATAAATACTCTTGCCGGATTCTGCAGAGTATTTACCGTATAAGGCACCGCCTGATTCAATGCAATAAGGACGTTACAGCCTGATTGCGTATTTGTAATATCCACAGATTGTACTATATCGCCATCGACAGCTACATTATTTTTAGCTCTGGCCGCATCCACACCTGAAAAATCCATACGAATATTTTTTCCTGAAGGATCTGCAGTTACTTGATATGTTGGTACACTATCAAATTGAAGGACTATACGCACATTTTCCTCAGAGATCCCCGAACGGGCTTCTGTCATATTGAGTGGACGATTTGCCGCAAATGCTATTGACGGAAATATAATAACCAAAAACGTTATGATATTAACAAATTTATTTAAATTTTTTATCACCGAATATATCCCTCTTTTTATAGTAATTAAAACAAAAGAGCCTATTGCAAAATGCATTGATTTGCAGCATGAAGAATAAACAATCAGCTCACAAATTTATATTTTGCAACAGCCTCTCTGATATCAGCCAAATCTATTTCTTATACGTATTTACTGCCATCAGCGGTGGTTTTACATCCTGCTTTTGTATCTGCCGATAGAGCATATCAGCCAACCCGACGCCTCCAGCCTGCGCCAAATTTTTTGTCATCTCTGTATCATGCATTGAGCGCAGAATATTATCCGCATTTGAATCTCCCAGCAGCGAATCTTCAGGTACCGTCTTTCTCATTTCTTTATACATCAAGTCAAGAAACATCGCCTCAAATTGCACACACGCATCCTTCAATTTAGAAGCGTCTCTAGCTGTATCAGCATTTCCTGCGGTTTTTTCAAGACTTTCCCCAGCCGCTTTCAGCTGTTTCAGTTCTTGTGCCTGCTTGACCTGCTCCATGGCGGGTATTGTCGTTATAGAATTTATTTTTTCCATTTTCAAGTCCTCAAATAACCTGCAGCTCGGCATGCAATGCCCCAGATGCCTTCATAGCCTGCAAAATAGAAATAATATCTCTTGGCGTTGCACCAACAGCATTAAGTGCTCCTACTACATCATTTACATCAGCCGTTGCTCCGAGTACAACCGTATTGGCCTTTTCTTCCTTCACATTGGTAGTATTATTTTTTGTAACAATTGTTTTGCCTAAACTGTATGGCGCCGGCTGATAAACATTTGTCGTTTTATCTATACTTATACTTAATCCACCCTGCGCAATAGCGACCTCATCAACACTGACGTTGCCACCCATAACAATAGTACCTGTCCTCTCATTGACAACTACTTTTGCAGGAGAATCCGGCACTACCGGCAAATTTTCGAGATTGGCGACAAAGCCTACAATATTGTTGCGATAATAAGCCGGCACTGATACATTAATTCTTCCTGGGCTGACTGCCGAAGCTACTCCGCCAAAGTTTGAATTAATCGCTCCCGCAATACGTGCCGCTGTCGAAAAATCAGCATTATTTACGGATAAAGAAATGGTTCCATTCTGTCCAAGACTGTCCTCTACTGTCTGTTCCACTATTGCTCCATCGCTTGCAGTCCCGACTGTCGTTATATTTTTACTTCCGCCTGAAGTGGAATATCCGCCTGTGGCTATCGGTCCCTGCGCCACAGCGTAAACCTGTCCATTACCCGCTTTCAGCGGTGTCTGTAACAAAACTCCTCCGGTCAGACTTTTCGCATCTCCCATTGATGACACAGTAAAGTCTATATTATCACCCGCATGAGAAAAAGCAGGAAGAGTCGCCGTTACCATGACAGCTGCAACATTCTTCGTTTTTAATGTAGAGGTCCCCACTGCTGTGCTGTCAATGCTTACTCCGAAGTTTTTCAGCATATTGACTACAGAGTTTAAAGTCTCAATGGTCTTATTGCTGTCACCTGTACCTGGAAGACCCACAACTAAGCCGTACCCAACCAGCTGATTCGAACGTACACCCTCTACCTTCGCAATGTCCTTTATCCTTGCCGCAGAAGCATCAGCAGCAAAAACATTCCCAGCCGATCCAACGATAAAAAATACCACTGCGGCAAAGGTTATTGCTCTCAATATATTTTGCATGTAACATCCTCTTTTTCATATATCAAAAAAGTATATTAAATATTTGCGACAAAATTCCCTGTCTTTGTTTTGCATTCAAAGGACCTTTGCCGTCAAACTTGAGAGTAGCGTCAGAAACCAAATAGGAAGAAATGGTATTATCATAAGCTACATCATCCTGTCGCACTACACCGCGCAAAGTGATTTTATGTTCATCTTTGTTCTGCCAGATAGACTGTGTTCCCTCCACTATCATGTTCCCATTCGGCTGCACATCAACCACAGTCACAGTTATTTTCCCGCTTACTGTATTTGTATCTTTTGCCGAGCCTGTTGCCTTGAAGCTGTCAGACTGTCCTGCACTGGCTTGTGCCAAGAAACTAAAAATTCCGGCTCCCGCATTCAGTGAATTACTCGCTGTTTTCCCGTTGCTCGTCGATTTTGTAGCACTTGTCGAAGATGATTCACTTATAACAACAGTCAAAATATCACCTATACTATGCGCCTTCCTGTCAGCAAACAAACTCATAGATGAATTGTTCTGCACATCGGCCCATAATGACTGCCCAACGGCTGATGGCTGCTGAAAGCCCAGTACAGCAAACAAGAAGAATACTATGATTATTAGCCATCCACTTTTCATTGTATCACCTGCGATCAATATCTTAATTATCCATTTGAACTTCAACAGTATTTTGATCAACTACCCGTCCATTAACAACAATTCCCGTTATTGAATTTTTTACTTTAATAAATTCATCTTTGCTGCCGTTAGTCATTGCGGTTCCATCCGTCTGTATTTTCAATCCGTTATGGTTGACTATAATGTGGACTGGTGCCCCTCTTGCAATCAGAACAGGGCTTGCCAATAAATTTTCTCTCACTACATCACCGGGTTTAAGCGGATAACGAGGCATTTCCCCCACAGCCTTATCAAGGTCAGTCATATAATATATATTTACGGCACTTACTTCTTTTTTTTCAAGGCGCAGATCATCCGTTGTCAAAATGCTATTTGCCCTCACTGCTCTGGCTGCAACAACAACATTATCAAATATATGCAGCTGCAATCTGCATACAGCCTTACCCGCATCTTTGCCCTTTACCTTGAAATTAACGTAAACTATGGTGGGCACCGCATATTTTATTCCGTAAGGGATTTCTGCATCCATTTGCAATTCGCCGGGTGGAATAACCATATCAGAAGTACCGTTCAATGGTTCAAGCTCCCATCCTCTCTGCTCACCGCTTTCCCTGACAGCCTGCTCCATCTTTATCTTAGCCTCAGTGATTATCTGTGCTGAAGTTACTGTCTGTGACATTCTTGTAACTGTTATATTATCCGGTATGGACCACGTTATATTGTCACTGTCCACCCCAGAAGACTGTATCTTTAATTTCAATACATATGCAGAAATATTTTTTATACCGCCCGGCTGTAAAATAGTTCCAAGCTTCATATTTATCAGGTCTTGCAGACGCTGACCATCATCACAGGCAATATTGGCTATTGATCCCAGAAGGATGTCTTCGCCCCATATCACCCCTGTACTATTAACAGTCACCCATACTGGCGCCGCAGCGGATGCTGAGGATACAAAAGAAAAAATGGCAAATGCAAATGCAATAACAATTTTCTCTCTCATCATAAGTATCTCAGTTACCGTTTAAGTCCATTGGCTATTTCCAGCATAGAATCGCTGGTTGTGATAGCTTTTGAATTTGACTCATAAGCGCGCTGGGCAACTATCATATTAACCATCTCATCTGCCACTTGCACATTTGACATTTCGAGATACCCCTGGGTTATCGTTCCCGCTCCGTCTTCACCCGGATTATTGACAATAGCGTCACCCGAGGCATTAGTCTGATAAAAAATATTTTTTCCCTGTGCAGACAGTCCCGCCGGGTTTACAAATCTTGCCAAATTTATCTGCCCGACTTCTTCCGGAGTATCCTGCCCTGCCGGTGTTGCCGAAACAGTCCCATCCGAGCCAATTGTTATTGTATCCGATGGCGCATCTTCCGGAATGACAATTTCAGGGTCCAGCGGATATCCGTCAGATGTGACTAAACGACGTGTTTCATCCAATTTAAATGACCCATCCCTCGTATAACCTATCGTACCGTCAGGCATCGTTATCTGAAAAAAACCGTCGCCATCAATGACCATATCAGTCGGATTGCCTGTCGACTGATAGCTGCCTTGTGTAAAAATTCTATTTGTAGCGGACAGCCGTGCTCCATGTCCGGCCTGCATGGCAGCAGGATAAATAGTGTTCGGCCCGCTTGTTGCTCCCGGCTGACGGAGTGTCTGGTATATCAAATCCTGAAATTCAGCACGTTGTTTCTTATAGCCTGTAGTGTTTACATTGGCAAGATTATTAGAAATAACATCCATATTTTGCTGCTGCGTAGTCATTCCTGTGGCAGCAGTCCAAAGCGCTCTCATCATAATCGTAAGACTCCTTTCAAAACCATAACATAAATATTTTTTACGATACCCGGCCTACATCATTAACAGCTTTATCCAACAAAGAATCCTGCGTCACCAGTGCCTTAGAATCAGCTTCATATGTGCGGTAATTATTAATAAGCTCAACCATTTCTCTTGCTACATTAACATTGGATCTCTCCAGCCAGCCCTGCTGAATTGAACCAGCCGCCTGCTGCGGCTGTGCCCCATTTTGCGGACGATATAAATTATCTCCCTCTTTCAGCAAAGCCCCGCGGTCAGCAAAACCGGCCAATCCGATCTGTCCCAAATTCTGTCCGCCCGCATTTACCGTTCCGTCAGCGCCAATATTGATGTCCGCTGTATCGGGAGGCAGATTTATAGCTTGTCCCGCTGTATTCAGCACCGCCTGATTATTTGCTGTCACCAGTTGCCCCGCGGCAGAACGATAAAAATTGCCGTCGCGTGTATAACGGACTCCCTGCGGTGTATTTACAGAAAAATATCCATCTCCGGTGATGGCAAGATCCAACTTATTTCCCGTGTTTTCAAGTGCTCCCTGATCACGGACAACAGCTATTTCAGCAACTTTTGCGCCGCGTCCCAAAGAACCTATGGAAGGTGCCATACCGCCTTCATCTGCAGCCACAGTTCCTTTCAAAAGATATTTTCGTGCTGTATCGATGTTTTGCAGATCGAGTATACTGCCCTGCTGTGAATCATCATTAATACGATGTAAAAGGACCGATTCAAACTCTTCGCTTATCATTTCATCCTTTTTATAACCATTAGTATTGACGTTTGCCAGGTTATTGGCTATCGTATCAGTACGTATTTGTTCAGTCATCATCCCTGTTGCAGCCGTATACAGCCCACGCAGCATATCATCACTCCTAATTCAAATACAAAACTACAAATTATAAATATATATTCGCTAAAATTATTGCCTATCCTTTTTTGCACCAGCATAATATTACTCATTCGGAAAATAAATCGCACAGCAAATCATTTGATTCTTTTATTATTTTTTCCGAGCTTATCCACCCATTCAAGTGCTTTTCCGGTTCCTATCGCTACGCAGGACAACGGATCATCTGCCAAATATGTTGGAATTGCCGTTTCCTTTTGTATAAGCTGATCTAAACCGTGCAGCATAGAGCCTCCTCCCGTCATTATAATACCGTGATCCATAATATCAGCCGCAAGTTCAGGCGGCGTATCCTCCAATGTTTTTTTCACACATCGCACTATTGAATCCACTGAGCTCTTAAGTGCCTCGGCAATTTCATCGGAAGTCAATTCAATAGTTTTTGGCAGGCCACTCAGTAAATCTCTGCCGCGAAATTCCATTTTTACATTGCGGGCCCCTTTTATAGCAGTACCTACATCCATTTTTATATTTTCGGAAGTTCTTTCGCCAATCATAATATTGTGATTGGCTTTTATGTATTTTATTATAGCCTCGTCAAATTTATCACCGGCAACTCGCAACGATTCGCTTACAACGACACCGCCTAAACTTATCACTGCTACATCTGTCGTACCACCGCCTATATCTATCACCATTACGCCCTGAGGTTCGGAAACATCTATTCCTACCCCCAATGCCGCAGCCATCGGTTCTTCAATTAAAAACGACGCAGCTGCACCTGCTTGTTTTGCTGCCTGATTTACAGCTCTTTTCTCAACAGTTGTGACTTTTGAAGGCACACATATCATTATGCGCGGTTTCACAAGGAAACTATGTCCGGCAACTTTTTCAATAAAATATTGAATCATTTTTTCCGTTATGTCATAATCAGCAATCACGCCATCGCGCAACGGTCTTATTGCTACTATATTCCCCGGTGTGCGTCCGATCATCTTTTTTGCCGCTTCGCCTATCTCAAGGATACGATTGGTCTCTTTATCAACCGCGACAACTGAGGGTTCACGCAGAACAATTCCCTTGCCCTTGACATATATTAAAACATTGGCAGTGCCCAGGTCTATACCGATATCCTTAGCCATTCCAAACATTAAATATTCCTCCTAAAACTAAAAACCTGTATGTGTACTACTATATAATATTATAAAGACATTATCAATATATATTTCACATCAGCAGCAGGCTTGAGCATGACCATAAAAAAATAAATGCGGGAATTTTTTTGATTGGAAAAAATTCCCGCATTTACCCTTGCTATATTAATACTTTCAATAACTTCTCTTCCAGCATCATAAAACAGCCGCTTTATTTTTTTTGGCAAAATATTCTCTGTCGAGTATACCTAATATCACCAGACTTTCGTAAACACCGTCAGTCAATATAGTCTCTCTTATAAACCCTTCACGAATAAAGCCTTCTGATTCGTAGACATGCAGAGCACGTTCATTATGATCCTTGCAGTCAAGCCATGCACGATGGAACTTTAAATCGTCAAATGCCCATGACTTAAGCATTTTCAGCGTTTCCCGGCCATAACCTATGCCTTTTTTATCAAGAATAATGCGCGTAAATTCAATTTCTTTGGATGGATTGTCGAGCCCCGCTATCATCAAAAACCCCACCTTTTGTTTTGTATCAATTGTTTCGATGATTATATGTATTGCTTCTTTTGTATTAAGCGTACTCATATGGACATCTCGTGTATAGGGAATTACGAATTTCGCATTTTCCGGTTTGTACTCTACTTCCATGATGTAATCCATATCATCTTTTTCTGCCTGCCGAAACTGAATCCGTGTACCTTTTTTTATTATCCTGCCGTCCATTATAATACCCCTCCTAATTATCCTTCAGCCGTTATCAAAAGGTTCTTCATTGCTATAATTTTATATTGTTAGTATAATACATTACAAACTCAATGTAAATTATACTGCTTTGCCTTGGCGCTCATCTGTTGATCAACGTATAGTCAGTATAATGTTTGTTTACAAATTTTTATCATACCGGAGGAATCATCATGGATATATTCGAGAGTATAAAAGGCTGGCAGGCTTGGTTGAGTCTTCTTATCGTTCCTTTTTTTATTCAGGTTGCCGCTCTGATAGCAGGCAAATTAATAAATAGTTTTATAAATAAAAAATTGCATGAACACCTTGAGCTGCACACCCTTCCTTATGTTTTCGCCAACGCAATAAAAGGGCTTCCTGTAGCTTGGTGTTCCGCTGTGGGATTATATTGGACTATTAATTCCGTAAAATTTATCAATGCCACTATAACACAGTTACTGTCTTCCCTGCTTTATGCTGTCATTATTTTTTCTCTGACACGTGTCGCAGCACGTACTGTATCCGGCATGATAACACTGCACATCAAACGTGCCGAAGAAAATACTCAAACAACTTCACTGCTTAGCAATATAATTTCCTTTATAATATATTCAGCTGGCACGATCATTGTGCTGCAGTATCTTGGGATATCGGTAACACCTCTTCTGACTGCTTTAGGGGTAGGCGGTATGGCTGTCGCTCTTGGTCTTCAGGATACGTTAAGCAATATTTTTTCCGGACTGCATATTATTTTGTCCAAACAGCTGCAATTATACGATTTCGTAAAACTCGGCAATGGAAACGTCGGTCAGGTAGTTGATATAACGTGGCGATTTACAAAAATACAATCTCCCGCTAACAATATAATCATCGTTCCCAATAAGGATATAGCCTCTTCTACTATAACCAATTATAATATGCCTAAACAGGAAATAGTTATTTCGCTCACTGTAGGTGTCAGCTATGACAGCGATCTCGAACTGGTCGAAAAAGTCAGCATAGAGGCAGCCCGTACTGTTCTGACTAAAATAGAAGGCAATGTCGACTTTGAACCATCTGTAAGATTTTTTGAGTTTGCGGATTCGAGCATTAACTTCAATATAAATATGAAATCAAATATATTTTTAAACCAATATGTCATAAAACATGAGGCTATAAAAGAGCTCACAAGAAGATATCGTGAAGAAAATATAAATATTCCCTTTCCTGTGCGCACTGTTATTACTCAAAAATAAATTTGATGCGTTATTTAATACAAAAACAAACAGACTGTTTTATTCTTCGAATCTCCATGCTGTACCTATTCAATACAACAGCACGGAGATTTTTTATTTTCTCTTCAGGAAAAATATCTTTTAATCTCTACTTGAAAAATAGTAAGCATTCGTTTACAATATAGTAATCAAATCTTTACTATCGTAGTGGATATTTTTAGGAGATATACACCATATGGATGGACTATTTTGGAAAAAGCAGGCCGTTAATTCATTTGAGATCTTATTATTAATATTTATTTTGCCACTGTCATTTATACTTCCGGACTCTTTTGCATGGGAAAATGGACCTCTGGAAAGTACACAGGTAATTGTTCTTGTAGCAGCCGCACTAATAAATTTTTATTTTTTTTATAAAAGACGTCATAATTTCCAACTGACAATCAGTGGTTTCTTTCTATTACTTACCGGAAGAGAATTAAATTGGGGCCGTTGCTTTTTCCCTCTGGGTATTGGTCCTGATGGTCCTATTCTTGTACCTATGAATCAAATCCCACATCATGCCATAATAAATATAATTATCGGCATATTTATTATGGTCGTTTTAGCTGGTTTTATCTTTACAACGCCTTGGTATAAAATTTTCTCATACCATCTGTTTCCTGTAAAGTTGCTTGTATATTCCTGCATTTGCACACTTTTTTCCATTACAGGCGACTCCGGACATTTTTTTGGGAAATATAAGGGGGAACTTCTCGAAGAATTGGGAGAACTTTTACTTTACCTCCTGCTTTTACATATATCATTGTATTATTACATTCAATCGAGCAATAATAACTAATGATATCATCTAAATTATTTATATATAAAATGATTTTTAGGTTGTGGCTCTTGTCTTTATCGCATTATTTCACTTGACATAAATCCCTTGTTATAGGAATAATTATATGCTATATTTATAGCAGTTGTTTTAATACGATATTAAAGGAAAGGCAGGCTACATATGCACGATTTTGCGGCTGTGCGCGGCCGCTCAATTATAATTTCAATTTTAGCGATCACACTGCTGATTTTTATTAATCTATTCCTAAACAGTGATGTTTATTTGTTTACAGCTATTATCTGCGGGTATCTTGCCGCTGTATATTACGCTTTTATGCTTGCAGTACGTATAAGAAAAATAATGCTGCTGTCTCAACCTGCCGCCAAACGAAGTGCTCGGTCCGGCATTTTATTCCGTATTGTCTTTCTTCTGCTGATTTTATTAATCGTAATAAAATTTTCCAAGGTTTTTTTTATTGCCTTTATCACAGGTTTTTTCATTATGCATCTTGTAATATTTATTAATCTTATAATTTTTTCTTACCAGAAAAAAATTCATTAGTCTATATAGTTCCTATATCAGGAGCTGTTATATAGAGCTTTATTTCAAAATTTAATATAGGGAGTGATTTTATGCCTGAAAGTGCGGCTCATGAACTCATGTTATTCGGTTTATCTTTTAACATGGAAACTTTAAAGATGACATGGATGGTCATGGCTGTCGTTGTTATTATGTCAATAGTCGCGACCCGTAATATGAAACTGGTTCCGGTCGGACTGCAAAACATATTCGAGCTGATCATAACAAGTCTTAACAGCCAGATCAATGCAAATCTGGGAAAGAGAGGAGTTTTATTCGCTCCATTTTTAATTTCATTGTTTCTTTTTCTTCTTATTTCTAACTGGTGGGGTCTTATTCCAGGTATGGCATCGCCCACTAATACGCTAAATACTAATTTGGGTCTGGCGCTTTTAGTAGTGGTAATGCTTCATGTACTAGGGCTCTATTATAAGGGGACAAAATATATAAAACATTTTTTTGAACCATTCGCCCCTTTCGTAATTATAAAATTGATTGAAGAAATAGCAAAACCTATCACTCTTTCTTTCCGTCTTTTCGGTAATATCGTGGCAGGTGAACTCTTGATTCACATCCTGCCTAAACTCCTGCCAAATATTTTTGCGGAAGTGATACCAGGCGTAATTTGGCTTGCATTCAGCACTTTTGTCGGTATCGTACAGGCATTTGTTTTTACAATGCTTTCAATGTCCTATCTCGCCGATGGTGTCAATGACGAGGAAGACGCCTAATTTTAATTCGTTTAAAGTGCCGTAACCGGCATAATATTATATTAATAACTCTGAGGAGGATTTCTTTAATGGAAAATTCAATTGCGACAGCAGCAGCTTTATTGGGAGTCGGTATCATGTTAGGTTTGGCAGCATTCGGTGCGGCTATCGGTGACGGTCTCGTAACAGGAAGGCTTATTGAAGGTATTTCCCGTCAACCGGAAGCTAAAAATACGTTATTTGTCAACACACTGATCTCAGTTGGTCTTATTGAAGCTATGCCTATCATCGCTCTCGTTGTCGGCTTCATTATCTTAAGTGCTGCAAAAGTCCTCTGATTTTAAACTTTATTTCAGTTTACAATAAAAGGAGGACAGTAAAATTGATAAATATTGATGGAACGCTTTTAGCGCAGCTTGTCAATTTCATTGTACTGGTTATTCTTCTTAGAATATTCGCCTATAAGCCGATCATGAAAATGCTCCATGACCGTGAAGCAAAAATTGCAAATTCTATAGAATCAGCAGAAAATGATGAAAAAAAAGCCAAACAAACCTTAGATGAATATCAGAAGCAGCTTGCTGAAGCCCGTCTGAAAGCCCAGGAAATAATTGATAAAGCAATGAAACGCGCTCAGCAGGAATATGATGCTTCCGTCGTTCAGACTAAGCAGGAAATTGAACAGATGCGCCAAAATGCAAAAGAAGATATTGTTCGTGAACGCGCTCGCGCTGCCACACAGCTTAAAGGCGAAGTGGTTTCTTTATCGATGGCGGCTGCAAGCAAAATCATTGCGACCAATATAGATGATGCTGCCAATCAGAAACTGATCGGTGAATTCATTGAAAAGCTTGATAAAAACAAGCTGGGTGATTTATCATGCTGAATATTCAGTTAGCCAAAAAATACGCTGCCGCTATGTTTGAATTATCACAGGAAAAAAATAAGCTGGCACTACATGACAGCCAGCTGGCACAACTCAGTAAATTATTTGAGGATAACCGCGAATTAAAAACCTTCATGGATAATCCTCAGATTAAATCACAGGCAAAAAAGGAACTTATGTCGCAGATATTAACTGATTCCTTTGATTCAGAGATATGTAATTTTATGCTTTTGCTAATTGATAAACATCGCATATCACTGCTTTCGGAGATAATCACCAGTTTCCATGCGCTTTCCAATGAAGCTCAAGGTATCCAAATTGCTTATGTTAAAACAGCTTTTCCTTTGACAGAAGCTCAGCATACCACTTTGTTGAAAAAATTGGAAACCATTACTGCGAAAACTATACAGCTGAAAATAAATATTGATTCTTCTATAATAGGCGGCGTAATTGTAAAAATAGGTGACAGGCTCATCGACGGCAGTGTTGTGGGCCAAATAAAATCTATAAAAAAACAACTGGTGGCAAATTGTTGATTGAGGTGACTAACTTCTTATGAAAATGAATCCTGAGGAAATAACAGCCATCATCAAGGAACAAATCAAAAACTACAATGTTGATTTGAACGTTGATGATGTTGGCACTGTTATGGAAATCGGTGATGGTATCGCTCATATTCATGGTCTTGATAAAGCCATGTCAGGCGAACTTCTCGATTTTGGCAGTGATATATATGGTCTAGTACTTAATCTTGATCAGGACAGCGTTGGTGCTGTTTTGCTCGGTGGTGAAAATAAAATAAAAGAAGGTGCGTCTGTAAAACGTACCGGAAAAATAATGCAGGTCCCTGTCGGCGACGCTATGATAGGCCGTGTTGTCGATGCACTCGGGCGTCCCATCGACGGTAAAGGTCCCATAGCTTCGCAGGAAAATCGTCCCGTTGAATATCCCGCCCCCGGAATTGCCGATAGAAAATCCGTACATGAACCTCTGCAGACTGGTCTAAAGGCAATTGATGCACTTGTTCCCATCGGAAGAGGTCAGCGTGAACTGATCATAGGTGACCGCGGCACAGGTAAGACAGCTATAGCAGTTGACACAATTTTGAACCAGAAAGGCCAAAATTGTATTTGCATCTATGTTGCCATAGGTCAGAAAGCTTCTACCGTAGCTCGTGTAGTCAAAACACTTGAAGACAATGGCGCTATGCAATACAGTATTGTTGTAGCTGCTACGGCGGCAGACAGTGCTCCGCTTCAATATATAGCTCCTTATGCCGGTGTTGCAATGGCCGAATACTTTATGTACAAGGGCAAGCATGCTTTATGTGTTTATGATGATTTGTCAAAACACGCAGCTGCCTACCGTGCAATGAGTTTGCTTCTGCGCAGACCGCCAGGGCGCGAAGCATATCCGGGTGATGTATTTTATTTACATTCCAGACTATTGGAACGTGCTGCAAAATTATCGGATGAATTGGGAGGCGGCTCTATTACTGCACTCCCTATAATCGAAACTTTGGCCGGTGATGTGTCCGGTTATATTCCTACAAATGTTATTTCCATCACTGACGGACAGATAATGCTGCAGACAGAAATGTTTTATTCAGGGATAAGACCCGCAATTGATGTCGGTCTTTCTGTTTCCCGTGTCGGCGGCAGTGCCCAGATAAAAGCGATGAAACAAGTTGCAGGCCGCATGCGCCTTGATTTGGCACAATACCGTGAATTGGCCGCTTTTGCTCAATTCGGTTCCGATCTTGATAAAGCAACGAAAGATCAGTTGGATCGCGGTGCCCGTATGGTCGAAACTCTGAAGCAGGCCCAATACTCGCCGCTGAATGTAGCAGAACAGGTCTTGGTAGTCTATACTGCTGTTCGTGGTTTTCTGACTGATGTTCCAACAGAAAAAGTAGCATCTTTCCAGCAGGATTATCTTAAATTTATCAACTCATCACATTCCGAACTTATTGACCTTATCAATAAACAGAAAAAACTTGATGATGATTTAGAAGCCCAGATAAATAGATCTATTGAAGAATTCAAATCATCATATACCTTTTAATCAACTATTTTCTAAGTATATTTGCCAAATAAAAGGCGAGGTGATTAACTTTTGGCCAGTTTACAGGATATACGCCATCGTATAAAAAGCGTAAAGAATATCCAGCAGATCACTAAAGCCATGAAAATGGTAGCCTCTGCCCGGCTGAGAAGAGCTCAGGCAGCCGCGGTAGCTAATAAACCCTATGCCGAAAAAATGTATCAGGTGATTGGCGAGGTTGCTTCGAATATATCAGGCACCTCTCATCCTCTACTGGAAAAACACGACACAGGAAAAATACTGTTCGTCATTCTATCTTCTGACAAGGGACTTGCTGGTGCTTATTCCAGTAATATTTTCAAAGAAGCAAAAATTCATATTACCGGTACCAATGAAGCAGAAAACTTTATACTGGAACATAAAAAATCTACTGCCAAAATTGGTACTAAAACAGCATCGGAGCTTGCACCACAAAAACAGCCTACAAAGACAGATTCTGAAAACCTTTTGGAAAAAACCATTCTAGAGACTGTGGCAAAAAATGATCTTGATATTATTGCTATTGGTCGAAAAGCGTCTGAACATTTTAAGGGACATGGCTACAATGTGGTAAAAAGCTATACTGGGTTCAGCGAAAGACCTAAATACGACAATGCCCGCACTATCGCTGCAGAAATTACAACGCTTTTCACTGAAGGGAAATATGAGGCTGTATATATGATCTATACACGTTTTGTTTCCGCCATGTCTGCCGTTCCTGAAACAGTGAAGCTGTTGCCGTTTGAAAATGTAAGTGCAGAAGCTGCGAATATACCGCACGCCGAATATATTTACGAGCCTTCAGCCGAAACGGTACTCGGCTTTTTATTGCCGCAGTATATCGTTACCATGATCTATGCCGCATTGCTGCAGGCCGCTGCCAGCGAATTGTCCAGCAGAATGACTGCCATGAGCAATGCTACAGATAATGCTCAGGATCTTATGTCCAGGCTGGATCTGCACTATAATAAAGTACGTCAGGCCAACATTACCCGCGAAATCACCGAAATCGTGGGCGGTGCGGAAGCACTTAAGTGAGGAGGTTTTTAATCATTGGCTAAGGGTAAAATTGTACAGGTCATAGGACCTGTCGTAGATATTAAATTTCCTGCCGAAGATTTGCCCGCAATATTAAACGCAATCACCATAGAAGGCAAATCCGGTGACATTGATATTAAATTGACGGTAGAAGTAATGCAGCATTTAGGTGACGGCATCACCCGCTGTATCGCAATGAGTTCTACTGACGGACTGACACGTGGTATGGATGCTGTTGATACAGGATCAGCTATAAAGGTTCCCGTTGGTGAAGAAACACTTGGACGAGTCTTCAACGTTCTCGGACAGACTGTAGATCATAATCCAAAACCTGTGGGCAATAAGGAATTTTGGCCTATCCATCGGCCTGCACCAAAATTTGACGAACAAGAAACAGCTACGCAGATTCTGGAAACAGGCATAAAAGTCGTCGATCTTATCGCTCCTTATGCACGCGGCGGTAAAATTGGTTTATTTGGCGGCGCCGGTGTTGGGAAAACCGTACTTATTATGGAACTAATACATAATATAGCTACTCAGCACGGCGGATATTCTGTATTTTCCGGCGTAGGCGAACGCACACGCGAAGGGAATGATCTCTGGTCAGAAATGACTGAATCAGGAGTTATAAATAAAACTGCTCTTGTTTATGGTCAGATGAATGAACCGCCAGGTGCCCGTATGCGTGTGGCTCTGACCGGACTGACCATGGCGGAATATTTTCGTGATGTCAAAAATCAAGATGTGCTTTTATTTGTCGATAATATATTTCGTTTTATCCAGGCAGGCTCGGAAGTATCCGCTCTGCTTGGCCGCATGCCGTCAGCAGTTGGCTATCAGCCCACACTGACAACAGATGTCGGTGCTCTGCAGGAACGCATAACTTCCACAAAAAAAGGATCGATTACCTCTGTTCAGGCTGTTTATGTTCCTGCAGATGATTTGACAGATCCTGCTCCTGCTGCTACATTTACTCATCTTGATGCTACCACAGTTCTTTCCCGCCAAATCGCTGAATTAGGTATTTATCCGGCGGTAGATCCGCTTGATTCGACTTCCCGTATACTTGACCCGCATGTGATTGGTGATGAACATTATCATGTTGCCCGCGGTGTTCAAGCTGTTCTACAGAAATATAAGGAACTTCAGGATATCATTGCTATCTTGGGCATGGAAGAATTATCAGATGAAGACAAACTTACTGTCACCCGTGCACGCAAGATTCAAAGATTCCTTAGCCAGCCATTCGCTGTAGCAGAACAATTTACCGGTACTCCGGGAAAATATGTTCCGCTTAAGGAAACGATACGCGGCTTTAAAGAAATTCTGGAAGGCAAGCATGACGATCTGCCCGAAAGCGCATTTTATATGGTCGGCAGTATAGATGAAGTAATAGAGGCAGCAAAAAAAGCAAAACAGGAGGCATAATCCATGTCAACAATTAAATTGGAAATTGTTTCTCCTGATAAAATGGTCTATTCTGAAGACGTCGAAATGGCTATTGTCTATTCTACCGGTGGAGAATTAGGTATTCTTTCCGGACATGCTCCATTGCTGACCGGCATCCTGCCCCATGCTATGCGTGTAAAAAGGAATGGCGGTGAAGAGCTGATAGCTGTCTGTGGCGGCTTTATGGAAGTAACTCCGCATAAAATAACTTTGCTGGCATCTGCTGCCGAACTGCCTATAAATATTGACATAAATCGTGCCCAAAAGGCATATGACAGGGCAAAGGAACGACTGGAAATCCTGCAAAAAACGCCTGAAGAACATCAAGATATAGATTCAATGCGTGCTCATGCGGCACTAGACCGTGCCAAGGCCCGTCTGCATGCAACAAAAAATATATAGCAGTTTATTTTTGACCGCGGCTGATCTTATAGCCGTGGTTTTTTTATTTGCTTTCAGCACTTATAAAACATATAATATTAGTAAGTTATTTCTTTAATATGATATTTTATTCCCTGAGAATTCAGTATTTTAAAGATTTTCTGTAACAGAAAGGACGGTTTGCAATGAAATTTACAGGCTATATAGGTACTTACGATTCATTTGAAAGTTTTGGTATTTATCAGTTTGTCTTTGATGACAACACAGGACGGCTTTCAGAACCCAGTCTGTTTTATAAAACAAAGGGTGGCAAATGTGTGGCTATTGCCGACGATAAAATTTTATTCACCAAAGAGTCTTCTGCCAAATCGGGAATTACGTTAATAGATAATAAGACAAATTCATTATCAGAACTTCTCACTGAGAAAGCATCTCCATGCTTTATTGCTTTTCACGATAATAATATATATACTGCCAATTATCATGACGGCGTTGTCATGATCTATAAAGTAAACGGTAATAACCTGCAGATCATAAAACGTTTATCTATGGGAAATGAGGCAGGATGCCATCAAGTTCTGCTTTTGCATAATTTGCTTTTTGTACCATGTCTCAATCTTGACTGCGTCAATATATATGATGCCGCAAATGACTTTTCTCTGACTGGAAAAATAACCTTTTCTGCCGGTACCGGACCGCGCCACGGAGTTTTTACTTCCGATGAAAAGCGACTTTACTTAGTCAGCGAGCTCAGTAATGAATTATTTTATTTTAAATTGCAACCGGATAAATCCTGGCAGTTGATGAAACAATTACCCATTTGGTTAAAGGGCACGGCAAATGCGTCTGCCGCTATACGCCTTTCGCAAGATGAGCGTTTTATTTATATTTCAACACGGGGCGATAATATATTATCAGTTTTTTCGATATCTGACAACATACCTGAACAAATTCAGCAAGTATCCTGCGGCGGAGACCATCCTCGGGACTTTCTTCTAAGCCCCAGCGGCAGTTATCTCTTAGTTGTCAATAGATTATCAAATAACTTACTCAGTATGCATATTGACAAATCCAGCGGCCTCATCACTGCTATTATTGACAGTACGACAGTACATGAAGGGGTAGGAATAACATTGAAACAGGGAGGAATTTAACATGTCAACACCAACATTTACAATATTCGGAGGAACGGGAGACCTGACTTTTCGAAAACTGCTGCCTGCACTTTACAATATGCACACAGCAAAGGACAGTGCAGACGATCGTCAGATCATTATTATCGGACGCCGTGATTACAGCACGGAGGAATATTGTGGAAAAGCCAGAGATTGGGTGAAAAAATTTTCCAGACTCCCGTATACCGATGAAGATTTTGAGAAATTTTCTGCTCAAATCAGCTATTACAAAATGGACTTTATCGACAGCAATGCCTACTCTTCATTGAATCTTTATTATAAAGAAAGAGATTTGAACGATCATATATTTTACTTTGCCGTTGCTCCCCGTTTTTTCAGCATCATCGCCAGCGGCCTTACTAATGTGAAAAACGCCTGTCATGGTAAAGTCATTTTAGAAAAACCATTCGGTGAGGATTTAGATTCGGCAAAAGTTCTTAATATCCAGTTGGAAAAATTTTTCTCCGCAAAAAACATTTTTCGGATTGATCATTATTTAGGCAAAGAAATGATCAGAAATATTCAAACGCTTCGTTTCAGCAATCCTATTTTTTCAAATTTATGGAATTCCCGCTACATTGAATCTATCCAGATATCCGCTTCTGAAGATATGGGAATAGAAGGACGAGGCGGCTATTATGACGCAAGCGGTGCTTTGAAAGACATGGTCCAAAATCATTTATTTCAAATATTATCCATAGTAGCAATGGAATGGCCCGAAAAATTTTCCGCTGACGCAATGCATGATGCTCAGATCAGAGTGCTTCGCGCACTGCGCCCGGTGGCAGACATCCGTGAAACATTGGTGCTGGGGCAGTATGAAGGTTATCATCAGGAACAGCTCGTAAAACCGCATTCATCCACAGAAACTTACGCCGCGCTGCGTTTATTCGTAGACAACGAACGGTGGTGGGGCACTCCATTTTATATACGCACCGGGAAAAAGCTGGACAGAAGGGAAATTAAAATTGCGATTATATTTCGCCCTTCCTTTCTTGAAAAGGCCGCTCAAAATATTCTAATAATAAAAATACAACCCAGTGAAGGTGTATATCTTCAATTCAATATAAAAAAACCCGGTGACACGGACGAAATAATCCAGGCAAAAATGGATTTCTGTCAAAATGACTATGTTAATAAACTCAACACACCGGAAGCTTATGAACGTCTTATAAAAGCCTGCATAAATGATAATACTTCCTGGTTTTCACAATGGGATCAAATAGAATTGAGCTGGAATTTTATAGATAAACTCCATGAATTATACATATGGGAAAAACTTCCTATATTCAAATATGCAGCCGGTACGACCGGACCGGAACAGGCTAATGAATTACTGCGCGGCTTCGGTCATGAATGGATAGATTGATGTCATCACAGCAAAATTTCAAGATCCGTTCAAAATCTATTGTATTATCGCAAAAATTCCTTGACTCTATCATTCTCTTTTATTATAATAATTGAGTATGAAGTTTTCTCTTGTGATTTCCAGCCCCGGTAATCGTGATGAGGCTTTATATAATTATATTTATAAATTATTTTAGTTAATCGCATTATAGGGAAGGAGATATCGATGAAAACCACATTCATGGCTAACAGCCAAAATGTTGAACGCAAATGGTACATCGTGGATGCTGAAGGTCAGACAGTAGGCCGCCTCGCTGCCGAAATCGCTAAAGTACTCCGCGGTAAACATAAACCCACTTTCACTCCGCATGTCGATACTGGTGATTTTGTTATTATTGTAAATGCTGAAAAGGTGAATTTCAGTGGGAAAAAATTAGTCCACAAGACTTATTTCCGTCATTCTGGCTATCCGGGAGGTACTACTTTTACTTCAGCGGGACAAATGCTCGAAAAACAGCCTGCTAAAGTTTTGGAATCTGCTATTCGCGGTATGCTTCCAAAGAATCGTCTCGGTGCTCAAATGTATAAAAAACTCAGTGTATATGTCGGTTCTGAACATCCTCATGCTGCTCAGAAACCCGAAGTACTTGAGTTTAACATTCGTTAATAACTGGAAGGGAGAACAAATTTAAATGGCATTAGTTACTTACTACGGCACAGGTCGCAGAAAAACTTCTGTTGCCAGAGTTCGCTTGGTTCCAGGTGAAGGCAACATTAAAATAAATGGCCGTGATATGGGTGAATATTTCGGTCTTAAAACATTGGAATTAATAATAAAACAGCCGCTCGTATTGACCGAAACTGAAGGAAAATACGATGTGATCGCTAAGGTAGAAGGCGGCGGAGCTTCCGGTCAGGCCGGAGCAATTCGTCATGGCATTTCTCGTGCACTTCTTCTTGTTGATGCTGAATTACGTAAATCATTAAAAAAAGCCGGTTTTCTGACACGTGATCCGCGTGAAAAAGAACGTCGTAAATACGGTTTAAAAAAAGCCCGCAAGGCTTCACAGTTTTCCAAACGTTAATATTTTATGGTATTTTTTTATCCCGCAACCACAAGGTTGCGGGATTTTTATTTATGATTGCTATGTTTAAATTATATGATAGAATGTAAATTATAGTATATTTTAATATTTCATTTATATGGAGGCTAAAATGAAACAATGTATGGACGCTGAAAATCTTCACCGCCGTCTGAAAAAAATCATAGGTCAAGTGCAGGCAATTGATCGTATGGTAGATGAAGATGTGCCATGTGAAGATATTCTTTCGCAAATAAACGCAGCAAAATCTGCCTTGCATAAATCGGGTCAGGTAATTCTTGAAGGCCATATACGTCATTGTGTACTTGACGGTATTGAACACGGTGATGTGAATAAAACCATAGATAATTTTACAAAAGCCGTTGAACGCTTTGCCAATATAACTTGATTCATAATAAAAAGGGCAATATATTCTTTTGATATATAATTTTTCTCTTGACAACCTATAGGGGTATATGTATTATATGCATATACCCCTATAGGTATAGAGAGGTGATGCTAGATGTTTTATAAACTTCGGCAAAATAAATTTGTATCAAAAGATATCATATTTCTTATTATTTCTTCTGTTTCTCTGCTTCTCAGCTTCCTAAATGCCTTCTCTTTTTCATTTGATATGGCATGGATAGCCATATTTCTTTGCGGTATTCCTATTATCAGGGAAGCTGCTTCGAAGCTGATTTCTTCTTTTGATATCAAAGCAGATATTTTGGTATCAATAGCCCTGATAGCCTCCGTCAGTATTGGTGAATTCTTTGCAGCAGGAGAAATTGCTCTAATCATGAAATTAGGCAGTCTTCTGGAAGAAATAACTGTTGCAAGAGCAAAAGCCGGCATAGAAAATTTGTTACATTTGACTCCCCAGACAGCACGGAAAATATTAAATGGCCAGGAGATGACAATTTCTGCCGAAAAAGTAGCAGTAGACGATATTTTGCGTGTTTTTCCAGGAGAAATGATCTCTGTTGACGGGATAATCGTATCAGGAACTACCTCTGTCGATCAGGCTGTTATGACAGGCGAATCACTGCCCGTCGATAAAAACCCCGGTGACACTGTTCTGAGCGGCACAACAAATCTCTTTGGTTCTTTTGACATGAAAGCAACAAGGGTAGGCAATGACAGCTCTATACAGCGTATCGTCCAATTGGTCCGCTCGGCAGATGCTGGAAAGGCAAAAATTGTCGGCCTTGCTGATAGATGGGCCACCTGGATAGTAATTGCCGCATTAATCACATCTTTATTAACCTGGTTCATCACGGGAGAAATTATACGAGCTGTGACTATATTGGTAGTTTTCTGTCCCTGTGCTTTAGTTTTAGCTACACCGACGGCAATAGTTGCCGCCATAGGAAACGCTACAAAGCACAATATTCTTATTAAAAACGGCGACGCTCTGGAACGGCTGGCTTCCGTATCAAAAATTGTATTTGATAAAACGGGCACGCTGACCTGTGGCAGTCTTCAATTATCCGGCATGCAAAAGTTTTCTTCCGACTATACGGAAGATGAACTTTTCACATATGCAGCGACTATTGAATCCAGATCTGAACATCCTTTGGGAAAAGCTATGGTGTCAGCCTATTATGAGAAACCTGAACAAAATCTATTTTCATTGGAAAATTTTCAAATATTTCCCGGTCGTGGTTTGCAGGCTACTATCAACGGGAAAAATATAATCGCCGGTAATATAAGAATGTTATCAGAACAGCAAATACATATCAGCCGTCTTTATCATTCCTTTATAGAAAAATATTTGACCGACGGCTATACGATTATTTATATGGCAGTAGATGGCATTCTTGCCGCCATTTTCACGTTAACGGATACGCTGCGTCCTGATATAAAAAAAACCATAGCATCAATAAAGGAATGCGGCTTTACCACAGCACTTTTGACCGGAGATAATGAATATTCCGCCAAAAATGCTGCTGTTCATTCAGGAGTCGACAGTGTTCATGCCAATTGTCTTCCTGCTGATAAATTAAAACAAATCGATACATATCAACAGTCTGGTAATAAAATTTGCATGATCGGTGATGGCGTTAATGACGCACCCGCTTTGAAAAAAGCTTTTGTCGGCATTGCAATGGGCGAAACCGGCAGTGATATTGCGATAGATGCTGCAGATATTACGCTTATCAATGACAGTATTAAGGAAGTACCACATTTACTTTATCTTGCAAAAAAAATGATGACAACAATAAAATTTAATTTGACTTTTTCCATGCTGCTTAATTTTCTTGCTGTAATCATGGCTGCAACAGGTTTTCTGGATCCAGTAGCCGGTGCTTTAGTTCATAATGCAGGATCCGTATTTGTAATAATAAACTCATCCTTATTATTGAATTGGCACAAAAAAGATACTGTGCACTCTTTTATATAAAATATTTTTTCACACAATAAAACACCATCACTTTCTTTTGTCTCTTGCTAAAAGACATTGCCTATGTTATCATTAATCAAATAAATAGAAAAATAAGAGCTGCGCAGGCAGCTCTTATTTTATCTGCATTTCACGGAGGCGACATGAAAAGAACTTATACTTACAAGCAAAAAACTTTACAATTTTTCACTGTATTGATGCCCATTTTCATCACACAACTATCAATTATTTCAATAGGTTTTTTTGACACTATCATGTCAGGACACGCAGGTGAACAGGAACTGGCTGGAGTGGCTATTGCCACAAATCTTTTTTTCCCGTTTTTTAACAGCAGTCTCGGTATTATTTCTGGATTGACGCCCTCTATAGCACATCTTTACGGAGCAGGAAAAAAAGAAAAAATACGCTTCATTGTCCAACAAGGCTTTTATTGGGCCTTATGCTTGGCATTTTTTTTTATTGCAGCGGGAATTTTATTGGTCAACATTCTCATTCCTGTTTTGAATCTCGAAATACGCGTAAATTATGTTTTTACTCACTTTCTTATTGCTATAGCATTTGGTATATTCCCCATATTCCTATCTGCTGTACTGAGAAATTTTATTGATGCGCTCGGTTTTACCAAACTTACCATGTGCATAACGATGTGCACTGTTCCTATAAATATTTTCCTAAATTATCTTTTTATTTTTGGATCCTGGGGATTCCCGGCAATGGGCGGTATAGGTGCCGGTATAGGTTCCGCCATAACCTATTATATAAATCTTTTGCTGAACGTATTAGTTATAATTACAGTGAAGCCTTTCAGACATTATCTGATATTCAAAAATTTCCCGCGCCCCTCATTTGCCGAATGGAAAAAACAGCTTAGTGTCGGCATTCCAATAGGCAGCACCATTTTTTGCGAACAAAGCATTTTCGGAGCAGTAGGCCTCCTTATGACAGTCTACGGTACTGTGGTCATTGCAGCCCATCAATCAGCTCTCAATTTCACTACCATGGTTTATATGATCCCCTTAAGTATCAGCATGGCGCTTACAATTCTGGTCGGCTACGAACTTGGTGCAGGTCGACCTGCTGACGCAAAAAAATACAGTCGTCTGGGACGGCTGCTATCCTTTGTATTTGCTGCGAGCATTGCTGCTATTTTAATTAATTTTCGCACAGAAATTTCCTCACTTTATACGACTGATGTCCATGTTAAATATCTTTTGTCTGTATTTTTAATTTATGCTGTATGCATGCAGGTAACAGATGGTATCAATGCTCCCCTGCAGGGAACGCTGCGCGGTTATAAGGATGTAAAAATCACTTTTTATCTGGCCGTCCTGTCTTACTGGCTTATCGGCCTGCCATTCGGCTGGCTTCTCGCCGTTCCATTTGCTTTCGGACCTTACGGTTATTGGCTGGGACTTATTGCCGGTCTTCTAAGCGGTGCTGTTTTACTGGCATTTCGTCTTAAAAAAGTTGAAAAAGAATATTAATAGGTTCATTGTAAAATGAAATTGAACAGTTAGAAAAAAGTCCACAGTAACTTTTCTTCAAATGGTAAAATGGAGTTCTCACAGCACCATTAACCAAAGAGAAGACAATCACTATGGACTGCCATAATTATATCACACACACATTGTTCAGATTTTGTTAAGTGGGTAGTTGAGCAAGTTAGGACAAAAAAGTGGTCTTTAGACGCTTGCGTCGGTCATGCGCGCCTGCACCAGCTCTTTGCTGATAAAGAAATGGTATGCACGAAGACCCTATATAACGAAATGGCTACTGGTAATGATGTTGTACAATAAAAATTGGCACCCTATTCTCAAGGATTGTGATATATAATTGATAGAAAATAGGAGAAATAAGATGGCAAAACGAATTATAAAAACTTATGACCAAGAATTTAAATCACAGGCTGTAAAATTAGCTCAGGAGATTGGTGGACACAAAGCCGCAACGGAACTGGGGCTTCCAGATAGTACTATCTATACATGGGTTAAAGCCTTCAAAGAAGGTAGGTTGGAGGCAAAAGACGCTGTTCATACTCCTTCCAATGCCTTATCTCTTAACGAGGAACTTATTGAACTTAAAAAGCGTGTTAAAGAACTGGACAAAGAGAATCACCATCTTAAAGAAGTGAATGAATTTCTTGAGGAAGCAAGCGCTTTTTTCGCCGCCAGCCGTCGGAAGTCAACAAAAAACAGAGATTGATATTTATTGCAATAAAAACTGAAGACGGCACTATTAAAGGTAAAATTTCATTCTATTGTAAAAGTCTATGCGTAACCAGACAGGGATTTCACAATTATCTTAAATATAAAGATAAGCCTTGGAAATATCAGTCTCTTGCAGATGCTATGTTAGATATCTGTGCTGAAGATGAATGCAATGATACCTACGGACGAATCAGAATGCATCAAGCTTTAGAGCTAAAAAAGCCTGCTGGTATTGAGATTCCGAGTGAACGGACTGTATACCGTGTTATGGAAGAAATCGGTATTAGCCATAGACCAAAAAGAAAACCTAATGGAATCACAAAAGCTGATAAAGAAGCCAGAAAATCTGATGACTTAATTAAACGTGATTTCTATTCTGATAAACCGTTAAGCAAGTGCGTAACAGATATGACTGAAATAAAGTGTCTGGATGGAAAGCTGTATGTATCCGCAGTTTTTGACTGCTTCGATTCTGCAGTACTGGGATTAGCAATGGATACAAATATGAAAGCCACGTTATGTGAACAAACAATAATTAATACATATAAAGCATATCCAGAAATTCGGGGCTGTATCCTGCATAGTGATAGGGCAACACAGTATACCAGTGAGCTGGTACCGTAATGCAATTAAGCAATACGGAATAGTACAAAGTATGAACAGTGCAGGTGGCAGATGCCATGATAATGCCCGTTGCGAAAGCATGTGGGCAAGATTAAAGGAAGAATTAATCTATAATCGATATAATGCTTCAAAAACAACTGTTGAACATATAAAAACAATGGCTTTGTAAAGTAAACATGAAAGATTAACAAACAGAAACAGCCAAATACTTCAAGCAACGAACAAAAGCTTGTGTTTACTTCTGGCAGAAAGATTCAGCCCTGCAACTTGTGCCGGAGTCAAACTGTTAAGAGCGGAATGAGGACGGACAAAATTGTAAAAAAAGAGAAAAACCGCGATAAGGTTGTTGGCGGAATTGAAAGAAGAAAATCCCTGTTTGGTTTTATACCATGCTTTGAACTGCTTGTTAAAGCATTCGATCAGGTTGTTGGTGATATCGTCACTGAAGCTGTGGACACGGATATGTTTGACATTCAGCACTGCTTTTACAGGAACTTTGTAGGCACTGTAACGGTCGGTTACAATGGCTCTGGGTTTGCCAAGGTGCTTAACGGAATTAAGCAGGGAAAAAGCCTGAGGACTATCCCGGTGTTTGGAAAGATGAAAGCCGAGGACAAAACGTGTTTCGCTGTCCACAATTAACCAAAGATAATATTTCATGCCACGGATTTTCACCACGATTTCGTCCGCGTGCCATTCATCGGAGTCGAAATTGAGCGTTGGTATCAATCCAAGTGCAATGTTGTGAAACAAAGGGGCAAATTTCGTACACCAGTTGCTGATGGTGGTGTGAGAAAGCTGAATATTCATGACCGTACGCATAATAAGAGCAATATTACGGAAAGAATTCTTGCCTAAATAAAACATTGACAATGCCGTCAGAATAACATGCATAGGATAACGCATTCGCTTGAAATTGGTTTTTCCTGACAATTTCTACATGGAAGGTGCTGTAATAGCAGCTTGTTTTGGGACAAAAAGGGAATGACCGCATTTCTTGTCACCACATTGGTAGTTTGAATAATATTTGTGTTCATGATGAAGAAACATGGCCTTCCCGCAGATAGGGCAAATTGGGTAAGAACGTATGCGTGGCCTTCCTGATTTGCCGGTTGTATTGGCATATGGTACAAATTGATGCCCGCATACACGGCAAAGATATTTTTGATTTCCATCTTTATCTTTGCCATAACGATAAAAGGAGCCTATGAAAAAATCTCTGTAAACAAACTTCCACTCGAAGTCATAAGGTCTTCTATGGTACAATCTAGTCATAGGAGGAGGCCTTTTTATCATGGCAAAACAGCGCAAAGAGATTCACAAGGTTGAAATGACCGATGGAAAGCGGGCTATTATCCAGCAGCTCTTCCAAGAGTATAACATCGAGAAACCAAATGACATCCAAGATGCCCTGAATGATCTGCTTGGTGGCACCATCAAGGAGATGATGGAGTCTGAAATGGATGAACACCTGGGCTATAGCAAATCGGAACGCTCCGACAGCGAGAACGCCCGTAACGGTTATAAACCAAAGCAAATGAACAGCAGTTATGGCAGCTTTCAGATTGACGTTCCTCAGGATCGGCAATCCTCATTCAAGCCACAGGTTGTCAAGAAGCGTCAGAAGGACATCTCTGCCATTGACCAGAAAATAATTTCCATGTATGCCAAAGGGCTGACGACCAAGCAAATTTCTGAAACCATCGAGGATATCTATGGGTTTGAGGCATCAGAAGGCTTCATATCGGATGTCACTGACAAAATCCTGCCCCAGATTGAAGAGTGGCAGTGTCGGCCACTTGCCAGCGTCTATCCTATTATCTTTATTGACGCCATTCATTTTTCGGTACGTCATGACAGTATTGTCAGCAAGTTGGCTGCATATGTTGTGCTCGGCATCAATGAGGATGGCTACAAAGAAGTACTCGCCCTTGAAGTCGGTGAAAATGAAAACAGTAAATACTGGCTGAGTGTTCTGAACGGTCTTAAGAACCGCGGCGTCCAGGATATTCTTATCCTCTGCTCGGACGGACTCACAGCGCTTAAGGAAGCTATTGCTGCAGCCTTCCCAAAAACAGAACACCAGCGCTGTATTGTGCATATGGTACGTAATACCCTTAAATATGTAGCCAATAAGGACATGAAGAATTTTGCCAGAGATCTTCGGACGATCTATACCGCTCCTGACGAAAAAACCGCTGTCAGACGGTTAGAGGAAGTAGATCAGAAATGGACGTCCCAGTATCCAGCAGCCATGAAACGGTGGCATGATCACTGGGATGTCATAACACCAATCTTTAAGTTTTCGATAGATGTTCGTACAGCTTTCTATACAACGAACACCATTGAGAGTTTAAATTCTTCCTACCGCCGTTTAAACCGTCAGCGAAGTGTTTTCCCAAGTTCACAGGCTCTGCTCAAGGCTTTGTACCTGTCCACTTTCGAGGCTGCCAAGAAATGGACTATGCCACTTCGGAATTGGGGAAAGGTAAGAGGTGAACTGGTCATCATGTACTCTGACAGATTACTGGCATGATAGCTCTAACGAAATGACGATTTATTAATTCTTTATTAACTATCATAGAAGACCTTATTTACAGACTTTTATTCATAGCCCCAGACAGAATTTGTGAAGAATCAAACATTTGCTGATCTCAAGACTTTAAAACTGGAATTTGCTGATTATATGAATTGGTTCAACAACCACAGAATTCACTCCTCTCTTGATTATTTAACACCAGTTGCATACCGAATGAATACCCTTAAAAAAGTTGTTTAGTTTACTGTTGACAATCCAAACCTTATTATTACCCATGCTATAATCACCTATAGAAAGAAGTGATTATAATGCCTGATAGATTAACCTACTATGAATTAGACAATAAACCTAAAGAAATGCTTTATTACTTATGCACGCTAGAAAAAAAATACAATGGTGACGTTGATACTATTTTAGATAATTTTGAACATAAATATATGTCTAATTCAGATGATAATTTTCGTAATAATGAATACATTAAGATATTGGAATCTAAAGGATATATATACATAGATGCAATGGGTTCTGATAACACTATCTACATATGGACAATACTTGGTCCTCAATATTGAAAACGTCCGTCTGATTCTTCTTCACAGCCTGCGGATGGAACTCACCTTTCCGATCACGAGGAATGTCGAGAGAAATATACCCATCGTAAACGTCACGGTTTTCTTGCTATAACCGTTCCAACTATCATCCGTATCCTTGTTTTTATAGTCGTATAGTACCAAGATGATCATCATGGTTTGCAGCGTAACTCCGAGAAGGTCCTTGAACATGTTCTGAACACCCTGTGCATCTTCCGGCTGATATGCACTCAGCAGTTTTTGGAGAAATTCTTTACGTTCTGGGGAAAGTCTTCTTTGTCTGGCAATAATAAAAGCCTCCTGAATTAATATTTATTCTAACATTAATCCAGGAGGAATAGTTTATTTTTTCTATTTACACATAATTAGTTACAGTCTCCCGCCCGTTTTTTTGGGCGGTATAACCATACATAGTTGTAGGATTTAAATTTTCTTTACTTGTCAAGAAGGAATTAACCAAATATTTTTGGAATGTTATTACAGGTTATTTTATAATCTAATACATAAAAACTGTCCATGAAAGACGGTTTTCGTAACAAGGAGTGTTGCGTATGCTTTTTTAATAGTGCTTGATAAATTTACGTCTAACCTATTAACTAAAACTATTAATAATTTTAGAAAGAAGTGTACATATTGGATAATCATGATTACAACTTCAAAGAACCTTGGTATCTTAAATTTTTTGTAGTTATACCATTAATTTTACTTAGTATGGCTATACCTGGCTTAGCAATATTACTTATTCCAATTTATTTTATGAAATCAAAAAAAATAAAAGAACATTGTATTAATATTAGCAACTATAGTAAGGAAGCTTTAGAAAAAATGGAAACTGAATCTGCTAACATTATAGAAAACGCTAACATTGAAGCCAATACAATTAAAATCAATATGCAAAATCATTTAGTAGATTTGAATGCTAAAATAGCTAACAAACAATCTATAATAGATGAAACTATAAAAGAAGCCACGAAACAAGCTGATTTCAAATTGACTGATAAGAAAAATGAGCTTGATTATATAAATGCCGAAATCGATAAAAAATCTTTTTATATGGATGAAATTAACACCTTAAAAGATGAAATAAATTCATTAGAAACAAAAATGACTTCCCGACAGGATAAAATTGCTCGCTTGATGTCTATTCAAAAAAGTGTTAATCGTGCCATCAAAGTATATTTAAAACATGCAAAAACCACTACTGATGATCAAATTATTTTGCCGCAAAACCTTATAAGTGATATCGAAACTCTAGCACCAGCCATTACTTTGAAACTTCATTGTATGGATTATAAGGATTTGCGTAAAGCATTCCGTGCTAATAATAAATTAATCACAGATACCCTCGAACGTTATGAAGACCGTTATACAACAAAAACCAATAAAGCTATTTATCAGCTTATGGTAATTGGTCTACAAGCAGAACTACAAAATGTTCTTTATACGCTTACCTATTCCAAACTACAGGATGGTATTATTTCTATAAAAAATGTTATTAATAAATATTTGAATATTGCTCGTGACGGCAGTCAAACAATCTCTTCTACCTTGGCTAAATTTATTGGTGAAGTAGAACCGTTTTTTATTGATGCTGCAAAAATTGAATATGAATACTATGTAAAAAAAGAAGCTGCCAAGCAAGAACAGATGGCGCTTAGAGCACAGATGCGTGAAGAAGCCGAAGAACAACGCCGTTTAAAAGAAGAACAGGAACAAATCGAAAAAGAAGAATCTAAGTACAAATCTGAAATTGATAATATCAATCAGCAATTACAAAATTCTAATGACGATGAAAAAAATCAGGAATTACTTGCTAAAATTAAGGAACTGGAAGAACAGTTAAAAGGCGTTAACACTAAAAAAGAAGATATTCTCAATCTTCAAAATGGTAAAGCTGGTTATGTATATGTAATCAGTAATCTTGGCTCATTTGGTGATGATGTATTCAAAATTGGCATGACCAGACGTTTAGATCCGCAAGAACGTATTGATGAACTTGGTTCTGCTAGTGTACCATTTAAATTTGATGTACACAGCTTTATTTTCTCGAAAGATGCTGTTAAATTAGAATCTGATTTACATGCAGCCCTTGATGAAAAACGTCTAAATAAAGTTAATTCACGTAAAGAATTCTTCAAAGTATCGATTGATGAATTAGAAGAACTCGTTAATGAATATGATTCTACCGCTGAATTTAATACAACAATGTCTGCTGAACAATATCGTCAATCCCTTTCATTATTGGATAAAACTAACGATACCTACGACGATGAAGTAACAAGTGCATAGCTATTAATTACTAACAATTACTAATATTATGAGGTGAAATTTTGGATAAAATAGCAATTCGTAATTTACGATCATTAAAAGATACTGGCGATATAGAATTAAAACCTATTACTGTTTTGGTGGGAAGAAACAGTTCTGGTAAAAGTACGTTCTTAAGATCATTTCCTTTGTTAAAACAAAGCATTGAAACTAATACAGCTGAACCACTTCTATGGTTTGGTAATTATGTAGATTTTGGCGATTTTGATACAGCACTATCCCGAAATACAACTAATAAAATTATACAATATAAGTTTGTTTATAACTCAATAAAGGGTTTTTTTAGAACACGTTTGAGACTTCGAAATTTTTCGATAAAAACTAATTCAAGCTGTACAATTATTTTAGATATTGGAGAAAAATTTTTAAAAAAAGCAATATTAACTATATGTAATCAAACTATTGAAATTGAATATAATGAGAAACAAGACATTAAAAATTTAAAAATAAATGAGTCTAATGTGCAACTTAATGAGCGTAAACTAGTTTGTGACAAAGACAATAATCAAGTGATTCCTGATATTTATTATGCCGATCTTTATGAGAAAAACATTTACTTACGTACCAGTATTCGCAATTTTTTTAAAGATAAACTCAATAAATTTATTTTATCTAAATGGGCTTTTAATAATACTAAGATAAGTACTATAGAAAAATTTATATCAGAATTACCATTTTCTGATATAAATACTCTTTTTGCTAATATAAAAAAAAGCAAAAATTTACCTTCAACTTTATCAAAAAACATTGATAATTTAAAAATTGATGATTCTGATTTTGAAAAATTCAATAATTTATTTGTCGGAATTTATATAATGGATATTATTGATTGTGCTAACCGCCTAATGACTCATGATTCAGAGCAAATAAAATATATAAAACCTATTAGATTTAATGTTGAGCGGTATTATAGAATTCAAGGATTAAATATAGAAGATATTGATTCCAGGGGTGAAAATATTCCAATGTTTTTACATAGTCTATCTTTAAAAGAAAGAACAGATTTCAATAAATGGACTAAAAATATTTTTAATTTAAATTTCTTAATTGATAATATAAGTGGTCATGTTTCATTAATAATTAAAGATCTAAAAAATGATGTTACTTTTAATTTAGCAGATGTAGGATATGGTTATTCACAAATATTACCAATTATAATTTTACTTTGGAATTGCCAAAGAAATAAACGTAAAAGGCATCCAATATTTTTACGTCCATATCCAAAAAACATTACGCTTGCAATCGAACAACCAGAATTACATTTACATCCTGAGTTTCAAGCACGTGTGATTGATTTATTCGTATCAGTTATAAATGAAATCAAAAAGAAACCATTTTCTTTAAAAATTATTTTTGAAACACATAGTGAAACGATAGTTAATAGATTAGGTTATCTGATTAACAAACATAAATTAAAACCCGATGATGTAAATGTTTTAATCTTTAATAAAGATATTAATAATGTTGCATCTGTTGATAGTGCTACTTTCACAGAAAAAGGCAAATTACAAAATTGGCCCCTTGGATTCTTTTCACCGGAGGGGATATAATTGTTATTCGAGTTAGATGATTCCATTAAAACTTTTTTTGAAACAAATGCTAATCTAAAACCAACTTCTCCTGAGATTAAAAGTATAAATCATTTATTTGAAACAGTATCAAATAGTGAGCATTTATTAACAGCTGATCTTGATACTCTTATATTTTTTCAAACCTACAAACTAATGAATCAGTTAACAAAACAGGTTGCATTTTATCTATCAGAAAAATGGTATCAAAATTATGATGATCAAATACATACTAAGTTTCTAGTAACAATGAGTTCAGAAAAAATTCAAATAGTAGACGATCATATTTTTAAAGTACCATTAAATTATTTAGGTAATATTAGTAAAAGTAGACTTTATGCCGAAAATGCAGATGATGCTAACTTTTATATAAATTTTTGTAATAAATTGCATACGTTCTGTAAAAATTATAATGGATTACATTTTAATATAGAACCATTAGGCACTGGCGGGAGCACAACAGCTACTACTATAAAAAATGAAAGCACTAAAAAAGTATTAGCTTTATTTATTATTGATAGCGATAAAAAATCGCTAAATGAAAATAATGGCGGAACTGCTAATCAAGCATTAAAAGAATATAAATCTCTGAATAAAGAATTCGTAGCAAATATCTATGTACTAAATGTTCGCGAAAAAGAAAATCTACTAACACCTGAACAATATAAATTATGTCATTGGGATAGTAAGAAAATTATTGATACTTTGGATTTTTTTAGTGAATATAACAAGATCTGTTTGGATAAATGGTTTTACATGGATATAGCAGATGGAATTGACTTAAAAAACGTTAAAAATGATAAATCATTTTATAATGCATTAAATTCATATTTAACCAAAAATAAAAGAACTGAGTTATTGGCTATGCTAAAAGAAGATAATATTGAAAAAAATCCCACCATTTTATGCGGAGTAGGAAAAAAAGCATGCACTACCTTTTCAGATCAAATACTTAATGGCAGCTTAAAAACAGAACTAGAAAAGTGTAAACAACACAATGGAAATCCTAAAACAATAAAAAAAATGGAAGAAAAATGTGAATGCATTGAAAAAATCTATGATATGTTTCCTGAAAAATTAAAAGATGAATGGAAGAATATCTTTAATAATATTTATGATTTTGGATGTTGTTTAAGCGAAGATGAACTTGTAAATGCTCAACTTATTGAATAATAACTAAAATAAAACCGCCCAGTGCGGGAACACTGGACGGCTCGGGTTGAGATATAAGCTTTTAACTAAGATTATTATATCACAGCCCTTGTTATTTTAAAATGAAAGGACTGTTTTTATGATTGCTGCACTTTATGCACGTTTTTCATCAGACAACCAACGTGAGGAAAGCATTGTTGCCCAGCTTCGTGCTGGACGGGAATACTGCAAAAGAAAAGGTTATTCTATAATTAAAGAATATGCCGATGAAGCTTATACTGGAACAAATGATAATCGTCCTGGCTGGATTCAAATGATGAAGGATGCCAGCCTTGGTATGTTTGAAACTTTAATTTGCCATAAAATTGATCGTGTAGGCCGCAACGAATATGAATATTATACTAATAAGTTTAAGCTAAACGGCTGGGGTGTTAATATTGAATTTGCCGCTCAAGATATTGACTTTTCTACTCCTGAAGGTGCATTGATGGAAAATCAATTAGCTGGCTTTGCTGCCTACTACTCACGTAATTTGTCCAAAGAAGTACGAAAAGGTTTAAAGGAAAACGTGCTTTCTGGACTCAGTACCGGCGGCAAACCTGCTTTTGGCTATGATTTAGAAAATAAACATTATGTAATAAATGAACACGAAGCTATCGCTGTACGATATATTTTTGATGCTTATTTGCAGGGTAAAAGCTATTTACAAATATGTGACTGGCTTAATAGTCATGGATATAAAACTAAGCTCGGCAATAGTTTTGGTAAAAATTCAATCCATGATATGCTTTGTAACCGACGCTATATTGGTACTTGTATATTAGGTAAAAATAAAAAGATGGCTAATGGTAAACGCAATAACCATGGTAAAGACCCTGACGATATGATTGTTGTTGAAAATGCCTGCCCAGTAATTGTTGATAAGGATGTTTTTATGAAAGTGCGTAACTACATGGATAAAAATAAACAACGCCCTGGTGCCAAACATGCAAAAAGGATATATTTATTGTCCGGCCTTGTTGAATGTGCAGAATGCGGCTCATCTATGAGCGGATCGACTACAACAATGCGCAATGATAAAGAAATACGATATTATCGCTGCAGTAAAAAAATGACCAAGGGTTCAAATAAATGTATAAATCGCTCTGTTCCTGCAGATGATTTAGAACGCCTTGTCATTACTCAAATGCAAAAAATCTTTTTAGAAAAAGACTCTATTGATAAACTAATGGATCGTGTTGTAAAAATTTATAATGAAAAAGCTATGGATGAAACAGTACTGCTTGATGCTGCTGAGAAAAAAGAAAAGAAAATAAAACGTCAGCTCAATAATATTTATGATTTGTTTGCTGACGGCGTAGCTGATGAATTTGATAAAGAACGCCTTGCTGAAACAAAAAAAGAGCTACTTTCCATTCGCAGTACGATTGCAAAATTAGAAAGTAGCTATATCCCCCTGCTCACAAAAGAGCAGGTTATAAAATATATTGAGCAATACCATAATGACATTTATAGCAAAGACCCCGACACATTAAAAAATCTTATAAATCATTTCATTGAGAAAATCTTTGTAACCCCTTATAACATAACGATTCGTTACCGGTTGGAGTTTGATGGTGCGCCCGGTGGGAGTCGGACCCACGCACACGGCTTCGGAGGCCGATGCTCTATCCACTGAGCTACGGGCGCATGAACAACAGCTAATATTATAACATATACTGATAGTTTTTTCTATATTTTAAAATACACGAATGTAAAATTTTATTATATTTAACAATATAAACACTTTTGATACAACTACCTTTGATATAATAAGCTTCCTGCCAATTGCGATCCTCTCATTCCGTTAGAACTTATTCTTCAATATTTTACATTTATTTTAATATTGCACATCTCCCCATATTGCGAAAAGAAATAAAAGACTATAAAATAACTACTATACTTTTATATTAAGGGGCATTTCATCATGAACATACAGAAAAAGGCTTTTTACACCGCTCTGCCACATACACTGCCTATTCTGGCAGGTTTTTTATTTTTAGGGATATCTTATGGTTTTTTCATGACCAGCAAAGGTTTTTCTCCCGTTTATCCTATATTCATGAGTATTTTGATCTACGCCGGATCCATGGAATTTATTACAGTCGGTCTTCTTATGTCTTCATTCAATCCTGCCGCCGCTTTTTTGCTTGCGATCACAGTAAATGCCCGTCACCTATTCTATGGTATTTCTCTATTGGACAAATTTAAAAATACCGGTAAAAAAAAGCTTTATCTAATTTTTGGTATGTGCGACGAAAGTTTTGTGATAAATTACACAGTTAAAATTCCTTCTGACACCGACAAAAGCTGGTTTATGGTCTTCGTGACAGCTCTTAATCATCTGTACTGGGCTGTCGGTGCTGCATTGGGCGCTATTTGCGGAAAATACTTTCAAATAAATACGCAGGGACTGGATTTTATTCTTGCCGCGCTATTCATAGTTATCATGCTTGAGCAGTGGTTGAATCAATCTGACCATGTACCTGCCATGAGCGGTCTTATAATTTCTATAATATGTCTTCTTATATTCGGCGATAATTTTATCATTCCGGCAATGATTCTGATGGTGTTTGCTCTGCTTATGCTGAAAAAATACAATGAGGTGCGCACAAATGCTGTCAACTGATGAAGCAATAATCACGATCGCTGCCGTTATAGGCGGAACCATGCTTACACGTTTTCTTCCCTTTGTTATTTTTTATCGTAATCGTACAACTCCTCTGTCGATAAAATATCTGGGCAATGTCTTGCCGACCGCCATTATAGCACTGCTCGTCGTATATTCATTGAAGGATACGGTCATATTATCCGGCAATCACGGCTTTCCCGAAGTCATTTCCACAACCGTCACTATCCTGCTGCATGTCTGGAAACGCAATATGCTGCTAAGTATAGCTGCTGGAACAATAACGCATATGCTGTTGCTTCAGTACATTTTCTCATCATAACCGCGATTCTGCATTCCAAGGCTGTCACTTGCACATGCCCGATTTATTACCGATCAGAAGCATTGGTTATTTATTCATGTTATAATAAATAGGTTCGTGTTTCTGCTATACTTTCTTCCAGCTGAATTTGAATTTAAACGAAATGAGGAATTTTTTTGTTAGAACAAAATATTAATCCTGCTATTGCCAGAGAGTTGAGCATAACGTCCAAACAGGTGGATTCCGCCGTTAAACTTATAGATGAAGGCAATACAATTCCCTTTATAGCCCGTTACCGCAAAGAGGCTACAGGCGAATTAAAGGAAGAACAGCTGCGAGACCTGTCAGAACGGCTGACTTATCTGCGCGGTCTTGTGAAAAGGCAGGCAGAAATTTTAAATAGTATCATGGAGCAGGGAAAACTTACAGATGAATTAAGGATCTCTATAGATAAAGCGGTCAGGCTGCAAGAATTGGAGGACATATATCTTCCCTATAAGCAGAAAAAACGCACTCGCGCTATGATCGCCCGAGAAAAGGGACTGGAGCCGTTGTCTCAGCTCATTATTGCGCAGAATATAAATACCGGTGATGTTGCTTCTTTTGCCAAAGCATATATAAATGAAGAAAAAGAAGTTTCCTCTGTTGACGAAGCACTTGCCGGTGCCATGGATATAATTGCTGAAGCAGAGACAGAAAAAGCCGCTGTTCGTGCATGGCTGCGCAAGTTACTATGGCAGGAAGGCATTATTGAGACGATACGTGATGAGGAAAAAGATCCCGAGCAGGCTTTTCTTATGTACGCACAATACAGTGAACCGATACGCACGCTGCCTTCGCATCGCATCCTGGCGATAAATCGGGGAGAAAAAAGAGGTTCACTGAAAGTAAAACTTACTGTTGATCATAACAGAACTATTCAACGCTTTTGTGAAAAAGTAATTGTGCGCGCATCTATTTTCAGCGCCGTCATAACGGAAGCTCTCTCAGATGGTTACAAACGCCTTCTATTTCCTTCTCTTGAACGTGAAATAAGATCGCTGCTCACCGAAAATGCCGAAAAACAGGCTATTAATATTTTTGGTGCCAACCTTAAACAGCTGCTTTTACAAGCTCCGCTGGCAGGTCATGTAGTCATGGGATTGGACCCCGGTTACCGTACCGGCTGTAAAATGGCAATCGTAGACGCTACGGGACAGATACTTGACCATGGTGTTCTTTATATTACCATGAGTGATGACGCAAGAGAAAAATCAGCGGACAAGGTTCTCCATTTGATAAAAAAGCACAATGTCACATTGATTTCTATAGGCAACGGTACGGCTTCTTTTGAAACAGAGGAGTTTACCGCCAAACTTATTGAAGAAAATAATCTTAATGTACATTATCTTATCACCAGTGAAGCGGGCGCTTCCGTTTATTCGGCCTCAAAGCTTGCCGTTGAAGAATTGCCTGATTATGATGTAACGATCAGGGGTGCTGTCTCCATAGCCCGCCGCATACAAGATCCTCTTGCCGAACTTGTAAAAATCGATCCCAAAGCCATCGGTGTCGGACAATATCAGCACGATGTCAACCAGAAGGAACTCGGCAGCACATTGGATATCGTTATAGAATCAGCAGTAAATCACGTAGGAGTCGCTTTGAATACAGCTTCAGCAGCTTTGTTAAAGCACATTGCCGGTATAAATGCTACGGTCGCGAAAAATATCGTTAAATACCGTGATGAAAACGGCGGTTTCAAAACCCGTAAAGAAATTCTAAAAGTATCCCGTCTTGGACAGGCCGCCTACACTCAGTGTGCAGGATTTTTACGCATTGCCAATGGCAATATGCCTTTCGATAATACACCGGTACATCCTGAGTCTTACGAGCTTGCCGAACAGATTTTGGATAGGCTTGGTTTTTCGCTGTCAGATATGGCAGATAAGAAAAAAATGGATTTTCTAAAGGCAAAACTAAAATTGATAAAACCGGAAGACATAGCGGCAAAACTTGAAGCGGGTGTACCTACCGTACGTGATATAATGGATGCTCTTGCCAAACCCGGCCGCGATCCGCGTGATGATCTGCCTGCACCGCTGACGCGTAAATCTATCGTCAAGCTTGATGATATAAAAATTGGCACGGTTATGCGCGGTACTGTCAGAAATATCACAGATTTTGGTGTGTTTGTCGATATAGGTATAAAAACAGCAGGTCTTATCCATATTTCTGAACTAAGCTACAAAAGGGTCAAGCATCCTTTGGATGTTGTCTCTGTCGGTGACATTCTTGACGTCATGGTAATAAATGTCGATGCCGGCAGAAATAGAATAGGGCTCAGCCTTAAGCAAGTGCCAAAAGGAAAAAATGTCTGATGAAACTACTAGAAAAAACTGTAAATAATATAAAGAATGTCAATGACATAAGATTGACCTCGGCCGGAAAAATATTGGCAGCAACTTTGAATAAAAACAACGCTCTCGGCGGCCTATCCGACATATTCTTCAGCTATGCCTCAATTACAAATCAGTCTGATCCGCAGCCGCTCAAAAAAGCTGCTGTTATAGCCTGCAGTGATCATGGTGTCTGTGATATGAATGTAAGCGCATATCCGCAAAAAACCACTGTTGATATGACACGAAATTATCTCATCAGCAAAGGTGCCGTAGCCAACGCCATGACAAACTTTTCTGACGCAAAAATGCTCGTAGTCGACATGGGAATTGCTGCAGATATGAGCACTTTACCGGGACTTATCAATAAAAAAATAGCATGGGGAACAGAAAATTTTGTATATGGGCCGGCAATGACACGCGATTCCGCCATAAAATCTATAGAATCTGGCATAAAGCTTGCTGACAAGCTCGCAGCTGAAGGCTATAACTGTTTTTTACTCGGCGAAATGGGTATAGCCAATACCACGTCCAGTGCAGCTATCGCGGCATCTGTATGCGGCTTGAACCCAGAGCAGGCCACCGGCAGAGGAACTAATATATCCGACAGCAGACTGAAAATAAAAATTGATGTTGTAAAAAAAGCACTTATCACAAATAAACCGGATCCCCATGATGGGCTGGATCTGCTGTCCAAGATAGGAGGTTTTGAGTTCGGCTGTCTCGCCGGTGCCATTCTCGGCGCTGCCGCCAATGACTGTCTGATAATCCTGGACGGCTTCAATACGTCAGCCGCAGCTCTTATTGCCCAAGCCATATGTCCCCTGTCTGCCAAACATATAATGCCTTCGCATCTCGCCGGTGAGCCCGCACATCAGGCAGCCCTGCAGAAACTCGGCTTGTCTCCATATATAGATTTGCGCCTGCAGCTCAGTGAAACGGCAGGTTCTTCTGTAATTGCCCGCTTTATTGACTTAACTGTACAATTATATAATATGCTGAAGGCAGACAATCTGCCCGCCGATGTGATCTCATTTGATCAGCTGCCGCATCAGCCTTATGAGACAGACGAGAATATAGTGAATCTGTGCCAGGAGCGCATAGATAATTTGACAAAACCAATAAAATGCCTGGGAAAATTTGAAGATATAGCTATTTTTTTGGCAGGATTTTTAAAAAAAGTTAATCCCGTTATGAATGATATAATACAAAACAAAGTCTCATTGCTGCCATACATTTTTGATATGAGCCGCTGCCTAAAAATATCTGTCACCAACGCGTATGCCGCTGAAAAAATTGGTCTCATACTTATCGACGGAGCGCTTCACATGCTTAACGATATGAAAACATTTGCAGAAGCTGCCGTTTCTGTTGCCAATGACGGCCCAGGCGCCGGCAGACAAAAGGAAATTTAAGGTTGCATAATGAAAAAAAAATTCTTTAAGGAAATCACAAAATTCTTTGCAGTAATGCTTATTTTTTTTCTGCTGACTGCCCCTGTGATAATTTTGTTCGGCCCTTTTGCAAATTTAAAACGCACTGTTGTGGGTGCAATATTAAAAAGCAAGCACCCGCAATACATAACATGGCTCTTTTCGCAGGATGAACTCAATAAAATAGTAGGAAACAACGATTCCCCCCAAGAACAGGAACTGCTGAAATTTACGGCAAACACCAGCGAATCCTTAAAATTGCATACTATCGAATCAGCCCGCTATAAAGGCTTCGTACTGGAAATTCCAGACCCCAAGCGCATACAGATAGCCACGTCTGACCAACTTGGCGAAAAGGGAGAAACGACCAGTAATATTGCTATTGATAACAAAGCCGTCGCGGCAATAAACGCCGGTGGTTTTTATGACGACAACGGAACAGGAACAGGCCGTAAACCTTATGGTTTCATCATACACAATAAAGAATTTCTCTTGGGACAGGATTATCTGCCGGAAGAAACCAATGAATTTGTCGGTTTTAACCAGGAGGGCAATCTGCTCGTCGGCAAATACAGTAAAAGAGATCTGCAGCAAATAGGCGCACAGGAGGGAATTTCTTTTGGTCCTCCGCTCATATTAAACGGGAAAAAAATGATCACAAACGGCGACGGCGGCTGGGGAATAGGTCCGCGCACAGCTATCGGCCAGCGCAGAGACGGGACTATTTTATTTTTAGTAATTGACGGCCGTCAGCCGCCGTATTCTCTTGGTGCCACATTAAGTGATGTTCAGGATGTTTTATATGAAGAAGGTGCCTATACAGCCGCAAATTTGGACGGCGGCTCCAGCTCCACTTTATATTTCAACGGATCGGTCATCAACAAACCCGCAGACCTTCTTGGTGAAAGAATGATACCAACAGCATTTATCGTAAAATAGGAGAGCTTTATGAGTCTTTGGAAAATATTCTTATCCTTTATTTTAGTGATTATAATTCAATGCGGCACATATTATTATATAGACAGTGTCATTCTGGTTGCTACAGAAAAATTTCATATCAATGATGAAGCACAGCAGACACTTGACCTCGATGCGGATGGACATACACTTTATTCTTATGATAAAAAATTTGCAGCAAAAGTAGCAGATGATCAGGTGAGTATTTATTCATTGGGAGACAAAACCGAAAATACACACAATATTGAGCTGGACGGCGAAAAAGTATCATTTTTTGAATGGCTGCCTGATCGCAATCTGGCTATTTTAACTCTTTATGGAATAAATCCGCAGACTAAAAAATATGAGGTACTTATCAGGCAGTATAATCCTCTTATGCCGGAAAACAAGGCAGAAACTGAGCTGAAAAATATTCCCGCAGACAGCAAGATTGTTGATGTGGCATATTCTACCGCCACTAATGTAATCTATATGAAATTGCAGGTCGGCGAAAACAAATTTCAAATATACCGTACAGATGCCAATTATGATACGCGCCGCATTTATGTACAGGCAGAAAATATAGGTAAAATAGCAGTATTTCCCGACAAAGATATCTTGCTTTACGATAATTTAAAATCAGGAACAGTCTATATGTTTAACGGGGGTTCCGGCGGTTGGCGGACAATATCTCCCGCCGGCCGGTTCCGCCTCTTGGGTACAGCAAATGAAAATATCTTCATCGCAAAATGCGATCAGCAGAATAATAACGCCATACTCGCAGCTTATCAGGGAAAACTCGGCATAGGTTTCGAAAAAATTATAGCTTACGAAAAACCCGAAGAATTTTCAAAAATAACTTTGGAAAAAATACAAAAAATATAACTTTCATATCAACACTTATAATGAAAATGCCATAATTACGCTTTTTGTGAAACAAGTTCAAAAGGCAGCGGATGAAAAACAAAAGCTGCTGGCTAACAGGGAACTATTGTGTCATAATGGATTACAGCGTATCAATAATTATTGAAAGAGGTGCCTGCCATGTTAAAGGATTTAATCATCAAAAATCGCTCATATAGAAGATTTTATCAGGAAAAATCTATAAGCACAGCTGTTTTGGAAGAATTGGTCGATTTGGCCAGAAATTCACCATGTGGTGCCAACAAACAAAATCTGAGATTTTTTCTGTCTGCCGACAACGAAAAAAACAGCATTATCAATAAATGCATATTTTGGGCCGGCTATTATACTGACTGGGACGGTCCTGAAGATGGCGAAAAACCAAGCGCATATATAGTCATCGTGAAGGATACATCTGCCGGCAGCGGCATGGCGCAGGATGAGGGCATTGCTGCGCAGAGTATTCTTCTTGGTGCAGTCGAAAAAGGTATGGGTGGATGTATTATTGCCAACATTAACAGAAAAGATTTGAAGCAGCTGCTTGCGCTTGAAGAAAAATATGAGATTGCTCTGGTGCTGGCAATCGGTTATCCAAAAGAAAAAGTGGTCATTGAAGAATTGAAGCAAGATAACGATATTAAATATTGGCGCGATGAAAAACAGATTCATCATGTTCCCAAGAGAAAATTAGATGATTTGATCCTAAATTAAAATTTTATACCGTCAGTTTTATATTTAATGGACAGGATATTTATATCCGCCGTCGCAAGGAGAGATCTATATGAACTGGAAAAAATTTGCGTCAATTATTCTTGCCGTTGGGGTTGCGGGAGCTATCCTCAGCGGCTGCGGCGCAACAGAAAAAAAAGACGCAGCGGATTCTGCTGACAAGGAAATAAAAATAGGAGCGACTGCCGGTCCGCATGCTGAAGTTGCGGAAGAAGTTGCTAAAGAAGCTGAAAAACAAGGTATAAAAGTAAAGGTCGTCGAGTTTTCAGATTATCTTATGCCCGATACCGCATTAGCCGAAGGACAATTGGATTTAAACAGCTATCAGCATGCTCCCTTTCTGCAAAATTTCACACAGCAGAATAATGCCGATTTGATTCCCATCGGTACTACCATCCTTATGCGCATGGGAATTTACAGCAACAAATACCATGATATAAAAGACATTCCCGACAATGCCACGATAGCCGTTCCAAACGATCCTACAAATGGCGGACGCGGCCTCATGCTCTTGGAAAAAGCCGGCCTTATTAAGCTCAAAGAAGGAGTGGGTTTCAAAGCCACGACAGCCGATATTGCCGAAAATCCAAAACACTTGAAAATTCAGGAACTGGAGGCTGCGCAGCTTCCGCGCAGTCTGGATGATGTTGACGCGGCAGCTATCACCATGAATTATGTGATGAGCGGCGGCCTTGATGTAAAAAAACAAGGAATATTCCTGGAAGACAAAACAGAACCTTTAGCAGTTATGATACTAGCTGCAAGAGCAGCGGACAAAGATAATCCGACCTATAAAAAAATAGCGGAGATATTTCATTCCCCGGCAGTAAAACAATTTATTGAGGAAAAATACAAGGGAACGATTGAACCCGCAGAATAATAACATATAACAGATCGTAAATAAAAAATCGTGCTTACATTAATCTTCCAAATTAATGTAAGCACGATTTTTTATTTATAATAAGTTCTATCAAAAAAGGCCTAAAATTTCTCATTCAAAGACAACGATCCAAAAACATTTCATGTTATCTGCATAATTTTTTACACTATATGAGCACTAAAAGATATATGATAAGATAAATATCCATAATAAAGTTATTTTCTTATTTTTTTTAGAAGATTATGATAAAATAATTTTTCCGTGATTATTTTATACCCAAGTCATACAGTATTTTGTTTTTGCCGTTGGCATGAATAGATGTCCTCAATAGAGCAGTTCAATATTTTAGCCAGCATCAGCAATTTTTCCACGCGCGGTATAGAGATTCCAAGCTCCCATTTACCAACGGTAGTACGGTCTACCCCAATTTTATCTGCCAGCTGCTTTTGCGTAAATCCTAATTTTATCCTTTTCTCCTCGATGACGTTCATCTTCTCACTCCTTGATTTATAATAGATAATATTTTCTCATAATCTTATTATATAGCTAACATTCTCATTGTCAATATAATTAGAGAATTTATTCTCATATACAAGAGAAAATTTAGCTCTTATAATTATGTATGAGGTGAACTATATGCTCGGAAGCAGATTAAAGGAACTTAGGATACGAAGAAAAATGAGTCAGCAAAAACTGGCTGATATGGTCGGTGTCAACCGAACCACCATAGGAAAATATGAATTGAAAAATGTTCGTCCGGCTTATGAAGTATTGGAAAAGATGTGCCGTATCCTGCATACAACGCCTGAATATCTGAGCGGTTTTGATCAGATATATCCATTGCATGAAGAGGAACCGTTGGAGCTTATCAACTTTATCAGAGAAGAAAACTATACTTTAAACGGCATGCCGGTTACCCAAAAGGAAAAAGAACGTCTTTCGAAGATTATTGAAGTCTTATACGGTGATGATGAAATAAAACCCAATAAATACAAGAAGAAATAAAACTGAAAAAATCGCGCCTTATTCTGTCAGTTGCGCCTTATTCTGTCATAAGATATAATTTATCTGTACAGTAATAACAGTATAAGGTGCAAAATTTATGGCAAAAGAAATGAAAAACGGATATACTACCGGTTCCTGCGCCGCAGCCGGCGTAAAAGCGGTGCTCCTGTTTATGCTGAATAAAACTATATCCACAGAAGTTGAATTGACTGCTCTAAGCGGAGAAAAACTAATCATCCCCATCAAATATATCAATATTTCAAAAGACGGCATATGGGCCGAAGTGATCAAAGATGCGGGCGACGACCCAGACATAACACACGGCGTATCCGTTTTCACCAAAGTGACGTTGAATAATAATAGTGCCGTCAAATTTTTTGCCGGTGACGGTATCGGCACAGTCACAAAAGAGGGCCTTTCCGTACCGGTAGGACAGCCTTCAATAAATCCTGGACCGCGCCGAATGATGACAACAGTAGTACATGAGCTGCTGCCTGAAGGACAAGGCTGCGATATTACTATTTCCATCCCTGCCGGGAGAGAGCTGGCCAAGCGCACATTAAATCCGATACTTGGTATAGAAGGTGGCATTTCTGTGATAGGCACAAGCGGCGTGGTGCGCCCTATGTCGGAAGAAGGTTTTAAAAACTCTCTCACCCCTCAGATAGATGTGGCCCTGGCCGCAGGTTTTTCTGATCAGATTTTCGTCCCGGGAAAAATCGGTGAAAATATAGCCGTAGCTTTAGGCCTGCCGCGGCAGGCCATAGTACAAACAAGCAACTTTATAGGTCACATGCTTGAATATGCCGCCGACAAAAATTTGAACGGTGTTTTACTTCTCGGCCATTTAGGAAAGCTGGTCAAGGTATCAGCCGGTAATTTTTACACACACAGTAAGATTTCTGATGCCAGACTGGAAACAATCGCAGCTTATTCAGCCTTTTTGGGAATGGAGCAGGCGGGTATAAAAAGAATTTTTAACTGTATCACAACTGAAGCTGCCATGACAATAATTAAAGAATATCATCTTGAACAAGAACTTTACCCGCTTTTATGTGAACGTGCCAGCATCCGTTCTATGCAGCATGTGTTTCAAAAGCTGAAAATCGGAACAGTAATGGCTACACTGAAGGGCGAGCTTCTGGGAATGGATGAAAACGCAAAAAGGATAGGCGAAAAATTACATTGGAATATAAAATAACAGTAGTAGGTATCGGCCCCGGATCAAAAGATTATATTTTGCCGATTGCTTTAAAGAAAATCAATGAAGCTGAGGTTTTAGTCGGCGGAAAACGTGCATTGGCAGACTATGCATCAGAAGGCCAGAAAACAGCACCGATCACGGTAGATATACAGGCTGTAATCGCTTTTATACGCACACAATCATTAGAAAAAGATGTAGTGGTAATGGTATCGGGAGATCCCGGATATTACTCCTTATTACCGGCGCTGCGCAACGAATTTACGTCATCCAGGCTGGAAGTCATTCCCGGTATAAGTTCCATGCAAATGGCCTTTTCACGCATAGGCATTCCCTGGCAGAACGCAGACCTCATGAGCCTTCATGGAAGACTCCCCGATTATGCATCGCTTGCCTATGAAAAAGGGCGCATTGTTGGAATGCTGACGGATGACGAACATAATTCACAGCGCATAGCAATGCTCCTGCTTGATGCCGGATGGCCACAGAACACACCTGCCTACATATGTGAACATCTCTCATACCCTGATGAAAAAATTTTCGCCGTCAGCCTTTTGGAAGCCACGGCCAGAGATGCCGTAAGGCATTGCATAATGGTGGTGATGGGATAATGCATATACCGGGAATCAGTGATGATTTATTTATCCGCGGCAACGTGCCGATGACAAAAGAAGAAATACGCATCCTGACCTTATGCAAAGCATCTATTCGCAGCGACAGCATCGTTCTTGATATAGGCGCCGGTACAGGATCGCTTTCTGTCGAGGCGGCTCTGATGGCTGAAAAAGGACATGTATATGCCATAGAAAGAAAACCAGAGGCGGCAGCCTTGATCAGGAAAAATGCTGCAAAATTTAATGTCGAAGCCAGACTTTCTGTGATAGAAGGAACTGCGCCCGATGCCATGAATAAAATAGATAATTATGATGTAGTTCTCATCGGCGGCAGCGGCGGTAATATTTCGGAGATACTTGACGTGATCACCGCACATATCAATCCGGGAGGAAGGATCGTTGCCAACGCAATCACCGTACAAAACACTGCTGCTATCCTTGATTATATGAAGCAAAACGATATGTATGAATATGAATCCATTCTCATTCAGGCCAGTCGTCTCGGAAAGGCGGGAGCTTACGACATGATGATAGGAATGAATCCCGTTTATATAATAACGTGCCGCGTAAAATGAAAATACAGTCCGGTATAGCCTCTTACGGGGTTATGCCTGACTGTATTTTCATTTTATGGACATGCATTGCCATGAAGCTCCTAGTACAAATTTTCCGTTCAGAAAAGCTGAACCCTTCTGCCGAAAACACCTTCCCCTCATACGCAGCGTCTGTATCTTCATTATGATTGTATCATTAATACATACCGGCGCTTTTATTTTGACCTTGCGGACAGCAGTAACAACGAATATCTCCGATTCCGCCGGAGCAATCATCCGTGAACCGGCACCACCGCATTGCATCAATGATTCCAAAAGTATCATCGACGGTACATAAAGGTTTCCCCCAAAGTTTTGATAAAAAATGATATCATTGTCATATTTTTTACTTCCGATGATAACTCCATTATCAACAGATAATATTTCATCGACGAATAAAAATGGTTCCCGCTGCGGTAAAAAATCTTTAATTGTTTTCATCAAAAGACTCCATAACTATTTTTTGCAATACAATTTTATCGACTTTGCCATTTGCATTTAAAGGAATTTTTTGCAAAAAAATTATTTTTTGTGGAGAATACCCAGCATTCTGCCGGCAAAAATGAAAAATTTCTTTTATTTTTATATCATCTGTTTTCGATACGATTGCCGCAGCTAATTTCTCTCCCCGCAGCTTATCGGGAAAAGCAAATACAGCTGCATCTTCCACCTGAGGATGTTCTTTAAGATAAAACTCTATTTGTTCAGGCTGTACCTTCACACCGCCTATATTTACAGTACCACTTTTCCTGCCGTAAAGAGTAAGATATCCATCGTCGCTGATAGAACCGAGATCTCCTGCAGTTGCCTTAGGCCTTCTCGACGGAATCAGGTAAGGACTTTCAACCCAGACCTCACCATCCACTATCTGAGCGCTGACTCCGGGAAACAGCTTCCCTGTGCTGTACGGCCTTTCAAGCAGATCGTGCATATCCGCATAACTCACATGGCCGAGCTCGCTCGCACCATAGTACTCCGTGATAGAAGCCGCAGGAAAATACGCATGCAGCTGAACAACTGTTTTTCTGTCTATTTTTGCGCCTCCTGTTACCAACGATGTTACACCGATATCAGGAAGTTTTACAGCCTTTAAAAGGATACTATAATGTGCAGGGACCATAAAGACTGCACTTACAGAATACATCTGCATTTCCCTTAGCCATGTTTGAGGCAGCCTGTTTCTTGCAACTATGACTGAAGCACCGGCAAAAAAAGCGTGTATACATGCATTCAAATTAGCAGTATAGGCCATCTCGCCGACAAGATAAAGAACATCCCGTGCTCCGATATTAAACAATTTACTTTGCCATGGAAATGCTGCCATCCAGCTTTTGTGATCACGCAAAACTATTTGGGGAATGCCAGTAGATGATCCAGAGCTCATCGCTCCAAGAAATATGTCTTCCGGCCTTAAACCAGGACATTGATGAACAGCCTTATTTTTGAAGTCCTCCAATGCGGCTTTCTTGGTTATCCCGTGTTCTTTCATCAATCGTTCTGCCAGTTTTGCCGGTATCCTGCTATTGGCCATTACACATATGCCGCCTGCCTTGATGATTGCAAAAAAACACAGGAGCTGCCGTATGGGATCACTTTCCTGAAGAAAAATCTTTTCACCTTTTTTTATAAAATCTGCAGAATCTGCCATCATCGAACTTTGGTTTTCCAAAAATCCATATGTGATTTCCGTACCATTAAAACTGAGACAAATTTTATCCTTCGGCTGACATTTGAGCAGATCAGTTATAAGCATTTACATTTATCCTTTGCAGAAGTATTGCTGTTGAAAGCCCGCCCACAGCACCGATGGATGCAATTCCCATTTTTCCACGCCTTTTTTTTAAAGCTTGCAGCAGATGCAGCAGAATTATTGCACCGGAAGCCCCATATGGATGGCCAAAAGCAATAGCTCCTCCCAAGCTGTTAAGTTTTTCAAAAGACAAATCAAGCTGACGGCAGCACGCTATCATTTGAACAGCGAAAGCTTCATTTATTTCCACTATATCTATGTCGTCTTGCAGTGACAATTTCTGCATCTGCAGCATTTTTCTCATCGCATAAACAGGCCCCAGCGGAAAAATATTGGGATCACAGCCCAGCGTGACTGCCGGAGAAACAACGGCTTGCACCGTAAGTCCATATTCGGCCGCAGCTTCAGCCGAAGCCAATAATACAAAGGCAGCTCCATCATGCTTGAGACAGGAATTACCGGCAGTAATACTGCCGTTTTTAACAAAAGCACTTTTCAAGCGGGCAAGCAATTTCAAGTTCATGTTTTGCTTTGGTCCTTCATCTTTATCAATGCACTTTCCTTCTGAATTCAAAGGCAGGATAATGTCTGATAAAAAGCCGTCTTTTTGTGCGGCTGAAGCCTTTTTATGACTATTCAGGGCAAATTCATCCATTTCCGAACGCGAGACCGCAAAATCCGCCGCCATCGTTTCTGCTGCACTGCCAATGTCAGGGTTTCCCACCCACTCCGGTGAAAAAGGCGCTTGTTCATAATAAAAATCAGGCCCCTTATAGCGAGGATCATTAGCATGGAGCCGCCTGCTGGGAGCCAAAGAATTACTTTCTGCGCCACCCGCAATAACAAGCTGTGCGCGGCCTGACTCTATCATAGCCGCTCCCATATCAATCGACGTAAGCCCGGAACCGCACTGCGCGTCAACAGTAAATGCCGGTACCGAATACGGCCATCCTGCTTCCAAAACACAAACTCTGGCAATATTTCCCCCGGGACCGACCACATTACCTGCAACAACAGCATCTATACTTTCCGGTGTAAGCGAATATTTTGCCAAAATGCCATTGAGGACAGCCGCAGCTAATTTTTCCGGAAGAAAACTTTTCAAACAGCCATTTTTTTTACCAATTGGTGTGCGTAAGCCTCCTATCAGATAAGTCTCAGCCATCCCTTCTCACTGCCCCCGGAATATTCCTGCGCAAAGTTCTTGCCAATACCGTCGTCACCAAGGCCTTCAGTAAATCTCCAGGAAGAAAAGGAAGTGCTCCCGCAAAAAAAGCCTGCCCGACTTCCAGATGTGTAACAAATATCAGCCAGGGAATCGCTATTGCGTATACTACAAGCATACCGCCGATGATGTTCGCCGTCAATAAACGTGCCCAATTATTGCTGCTGCCGATGCAAAAAGAAATTATATATGCCCCGACCAGAAAACCGGCATAATATCCGCCGCGCGGTCCCAATAAAATCCCCATCCCTCCGGCAAAACCGGAAAATACCGGTAGTCCTGCTGCACCGAGCAGGATCACTATCAGCACACTATATGCCGCTCTTTTCGGAGGCAGTACACTTGCCGCAAGCATAACTCCCAGACTTATTCCTGATATAGGGACCGGTCCTATGGGAATAGAAATGAAACCAAGAACAATAATAAGTGCTGCAAAAAGTGCGGAATAAACAAAACCTTGTAATGACGCTGTACTTTTTGTCAAAATATCCCCTCCTGTATTATTTTATATAACGATTAAACTATCCTGCTGCTTTATCACTGCCGTATATGCTGCTTTTTATAATCTTAGCAGGACAAAACAGTTTTTTTAATTTATTTGGTTATTGACTGTCAAAAGTATAAATTATTATGCAAAAATAGTCAACTTTTCAGTATCAATCAGTTTACCAAATAAAAAAACCCCATAAAGGGGTAATAAATATTACTAAAAATATTGCGACCGAGTCATTATAAAAAAACGCTCACTTTATAAATTTGTCTATGGCGGTCTTTAGTTTTTCAATCGTCTCATTATCATTTGTTTTAGCCGCATCAACTATGCAGTGCTCCATATGATCCTTCAGAATCAGCTTGGAAACATTTGTTACGGCAGCATTAATCGCTGCCAGCTGAATCAAAACATCGCTACAGTCACGTTCACTTTCGACCATACGGCGGACAGCCGTCATATGACCGATAATACGTGCCATACGATTTAATACAGCATGTGTCTGCGTGTGCTTATGAGTATGCGCATGAGCGTGATGTACGGCATTTTCATCTGCGTGCAGTTCAGCATAATCATCTTCACGCAGATCGATTTCAATGCCATTTTCTTCATTTTTCACTTTTTTCAGAGCCATCAGCTTCATCCTTTTTTTTCAATAAAAAAAGTTCTCTATTATATTCATTATATTTGTCCATCGACATCAACACTAAATTTTTACCGTTTGCCCGCTGAATAATAAGTACTTCATTTTCATCGACAGCCTGCTCTGCATATACGGTAAATTCTTTGAGAAAAGCTGAGGACGGTATTACCTTCATAAAATTCTCCTGTTCAACACGAACTCTTGCCAAATTTGGGATGTGATACCGGCTTCAGACTCAATCTGTGAACAATATTCATCGCTTCCGCAAAACTTACATCAAAACGCTCTCCGAATCGTTCAAAAATGCACAGAGGATTCAGCATGCCTATTTCAGATGCCGGCATATAAACATATTCTTTATTGATACCATCACCATAGATTGTTCCGCTTTTTAAAGCAGCTTCTGTCATTGTCGGCATAAAAAAACTCCCTTAATTCAAAACATATTTCTTCGCCATAAGAATATAGCACAGCAGCCAGCCAAAAATATAGCAAGCACGGATACATATATAAATCCCATGGGGTCATCACTAAAAGGAATCGCCACATTCATTCCGAAAAAACCGGATATAGCAGTCGGAATAGCCAGTATAATCGTCACTGCCGTTAAAAAACGCATTACAAGATTCAGATTGTTGGACATGATCGAAGAAAAAGTATCAGCCATACGTGATAATATAGTGCTGTACATGTCTCCCATTTCACGAGCCTGTTTATTTTCTATAATTACATCTTCGAGCAAATCCTCATCTTCCTCATAAACCTTTATAATTCCCTGCACAGTGTGATTTAAACGTATACGCATAAGTTTATCCAGCACGGCAGCATTTGATCGCAAAGAAGCATTAAAATATGTGAGGCCTTTTTGCAGTTCAAGCAGCCGCAGAATTTCTCGATTCTGCAAAGAATCACGCAGCCTTATTTCTATTTCATCAGATAATTTATCGATCTGCCTAAGATAACGAAGATAATAAGTTGCTGATTTGTAAAGTATCTGCAATAAAAACCGAGTTTTTTTAAAGGTTCTGAAATTATTGCTTATCTGCTGATTAAATTCAGATATTACTGGTGTATCTTCCAAACATACAGTAATAATATGCTCGCTGGTCAAAATAATAGCCAGCGGAAGAGTATCATACATTTCCGGTCCTCTCATTACCGGCAAATTAGTAAGTACCATAATGGAATTATCTTCTACATCTATATGTGACCGTTCTTCATTATCAAGCGCCGACCGAAGAAAATCCGGTTCAACCTCTGTCAAATTGCTGACTACTTTCAGCTCGTACGGCGTGGGAGAAACTATATTGATCCAGGCTCCCTTTTCCAGTGTTTTTAAACTTAATTCCTGCAGAGGCCCTGATTCCAATGATTTATATATTTTAAGCGTGATTTATGATGAAATCTCCCTTCAAAATTGGAAGCACATAGCATAAACCACAAGGATGTATGGTGCATACTTCCAGATTATTCTATTGTATAAAAGCACCGTCGCGGATGGTCTGCATCCATAATCCTCGCCTCTTCTTCTAATAATTGATAGAAATATCCACTAAAATATTACCCTAAACCATATGATAAGTCAATGATTTTAGCATTAATAACACATAAAATTTGACAACAGATTATTTAGTTGCTATAATAATGAAGCATTGCGCTGGAGAGGTGTCCGAGCGGTTTAAGGAGCTGGTCTTGAAAACCAGTGATACGGCAACGTACCGTGGGTTCGAATCCCACCCTCTCCGCCATATAACAGTAAGCTTTAAGGTCTGCCGAGGGGCAGGCCTTTTTTGTTGTCCAGTGACTTCTGACAGCCTGCTTTTTCTATTACAAATAAAAGTGTCGCAAAATTGCTGATATTACCCAATTTATTCGCCCATACAAATTATCTTCCATTAAAATTTCTCTTGCAGCTTATCTATAAATTCCTGTTAAAACAGTCTGAAGATAGCTTCCTCCCGTTTCGACAATAGAAAATTCTCCATTTGCGAAACACCAGCTTGCCATCATTCCTCTGACACTGGTTTCTAAATATAAAAATGTTTTTTCAGCAGTATATCCGTCCATAAAAATACCTGCTTTTTCTCCCCGCTGCAGCAATTCTTTCAGCTTTATACTAAAAGTACGTTTATCAAGATGTTCGCACGGCCCTGGCACACAAGCAGAAAAATTCATGGCATACGCCAGACAAGTCAATTCATAGCCTATATATTCCGTAAAGGAAAATTCCAGCATCAAAAATTTTTCAATTTTATCCTGCACTGTCGCCATTGGATCAGCCAATATAAATTTTTCAAACTTTTCATTTATAAAAGCTGTCATATCAGCATAATAACAAATATAGATTGAATAGATTATGTTATTTTTTAGCAGATTGAAAATTTATTTTAAAAAATGTCATATTATTGTCACATATTCTGAAGAGCAATATGCTATCTTATACATGTAAAAAGTAAATAAATATTTACAATAAGAAAGAGTGACTAATATGTTCAAGTTAAAGGCAAAAAAACTGACTGCGCTAATACTTTCCTCCTTTATGTCCATAACAGTTTTAGGAACAACGCTTGCCGAGGCGCATCCGAATGATAATCCTCCGCCACGGCAGGAAGAACCACGCCACCCAAAACACAATGAAGATGGACATTCCACTGGCGAAGTGACCACAGCTGCCATTGCCGGTGCCGTGGTCGGTGCCGTAATAGCTAAAAACACTTGATTTTATTAAATAAAAGAAAGAAGTAATAATGTATGCTTAAGTCACCAAAAGGAAAAATAACGGCTTTTGTATTATCAGTACTTGCCGCAGCTAATATATTCGGTGCGACCATCGCGTCAGCCAATCCGCACGGCAATTTCCCGCCGGATCGTTACGATGCTCCGCCGCCTCATCATTATCACCATCATAGACATTGGGTCGACGGTCATTGGTCCCATGGTCATTGGATCGATGGACACTGGGATAATGATCGTCGTTGAACTTTCATCAATTTATATTTTGCCATAAAAACTGCCCCCCATGAGTTGGATTTTTTAGATCCAGCTCATGGGGGGCAGTTCAAGACAGCAGCGTTTTTTATATAAGAAAGGATGCCCTCTCAGCCAAGCTGATGATTATTTTAAATTGTGCTCATCAGCTACTTTATAAACAAATTTAACCGCAAAATAGATGGCATCTTTGGTAATCTGTTCGCACAAATGCGGAGGATCATTCGGTGAAAACCCACGCGGACGCAATTCTTTACATTCTATACTACTAAATTCATTTTGAAATGCATTTACATATTCATGGCATATATCTGCTATCTTATCTTGTTCTAAATCTTTCTCCTTAAAATATATGCCAAGAAACATCAGCATTCCCTGAACTAAACCGCACTGCAATCTGTTTCTTCCTGCGCTTAGCCCTGATACAGCAGAAAATATTTGCTGGCTTACTTCCATTTCAAATATCTCACTTAATATTTTTAAAGAGGTTGCCGCACAACAATAATCATATTTCCAATAACAATCATGAACTCTTATATTTACAATATTTTTCAATGGCATTATTATCACCTTCTTTGTATGAGATGGCAATATTATAGCATAAAGAACAGTCAGTAAAAAAGCTTATTTCATCCTCTCAAATAAAGACCAAAAATTACTCCATGTTAAATAAATTCTTATGCGGCTATTATACTCCCATCAAAATTTTAAAAAACACAATATTATTTATAGATCCATATTTCCACGATGGCGGTCGTTCCAATATTTTTTTCACTTTCATAGTGAATTTCTCCGCCTAAGAGTTCTAAAATCCTCTTTACTATGGACAGTCCGAGGCCGCTCCCCTGCTTTTTGTGGGATTCTTCGCATTGATAGAATTTATCAAAGATCTTAGACATTTTTTCGTTTTCAATGCCGATTCCCTCATCCTGAAAACTGACAATCAGTTTATTTTCTTTTATGTACTCATTAATATGGATCGTGCTGTTTATTGGGGAATATTTCATTGCGTTATCAATAAGATTTATCCAAACCTGCATCATAAGCGATTTATCAGATTCTACGACTGCTTCACAAAAATTCAGATCAAACTTATGTCCACTCTCACTCCATTTTTGTGACAGCAAAATAACTGCACGGCGAAGTTGTTCATCCACCCGAACCTTATCATTTCTTACAACAATTTTTTTATGATCCAAATGTGACATTTGCAGCATATCCTCACCGAGTATTGATAATCTCCTTGCTTCCTGATATATAAGTGTCAAATATTCTTTTTGCTTTTGTTCTTCAAGCAGCTCATCCAAGAGCAGTTCCGCGACACTCGTAATTGCGGCAACAGGTGTTTTTATTTCATGGGAAACATTGCTCATAAAATCTTTGCGCATGTAATCCATACTTGAAAGTTCTTCTGCCATTTTATTTACATTGGCGGCCAGTTCATCAAGTTCGTTAGCGTAAAGATAACTTCCTTTTTTCCGTTCATCACGTTCGATCCTGACATTGAAGTTTCCTTCTGCAATCTCATTTACGACCGGATTTAATTCTTCGATAGGCTTTAATAACCGCCCGAAAATTATGTATAGTGTAATCCCTCCGCTGATCATACTTAGAATACATGCCAAAAAACACATGATAATCCCCGAAACTAAGGTAATGGGGCCATGATAAAACAGCCATGCTCCTACTACGACAATACTGCAGGAAATCAGACAAGCACAGCATAATGTAATAATAGATATAAATGTAATGTAAGGACGAAGACTCATCTTCCTATTTTTCATTTGCCACCATCTGGTACATTAACTTTCGCTTTATAGCCCAGTCCTCTGATCGTAACGATCTCAAAATCTGTACTGGACTCAAATCTGCGGCGAATTTTTTTAATATGGGCATCAACGCTCCGTTCATCAGCCTCTGATTCCATACCCCATATCTCATCCATAATTTCAAGCCGCGTAAAAATTTTATTGGGATTGCTGAGCAGAAGGAACAGCAAATAACATTCTTTAGGCGGAATATTGTATTCCCTCGAATCGACCTTGATCATAAGTGTACTATAATTGAGAAACATCCTTCCTATGACCAATTTCTGTTCATTGGCAATTTTCGCTCGTCTGAGCAGTGCATTCACCCTGAGAACCATTTCTTTGAGATTAATCGGCTTAATCATGTAATCATCTGTTCCCGCTTGAAATCCTTTTTCTAAATCCTCCATCTGTCCCTTCGCGGTGATCATGAGCATCGGCAGCTTATACGCCGCTTCTCTGAGTTCCCGCGTAAGCTTATATCCATTCATTATCGGCATCATAATATCTGTAACCAGCAAGTCTATATATTCTTTATCAAGTATTTCCAATGCTTCTTTACCATTGAATGCCGAAAAAGTCTTGAATTTTTCATACTTTAATTTTGCACAGATCATTTTATTTAAAGTCTCATCATCTTCAACAACTAATATGGAAAATATGAGCCCACCTTCTTCCCTCAATATTTCTGTCTATAATATAAAGCTCCCTCAGAGTGGCATTCTCTAAAGGGAGCTTTATTATCTTATTTATTTTCCTGCAAGTTTAAAAACACCTGGATAGATTATCTCTGCACGGCGTCATAATCAATAGTCACCCCGACTCCAAAGTGAATAAAAAGTTCAGGATATCCTTCTACAGGCAGCCAATAGGATATGATCGTTTTATCGCCAAACTCTATTTTTTTGAATGCGGATTGCTGCTTACTCAACGCCTGATCAGCCAAACAGCCTCTGTGTGCCTCAGGCGCGCCGTGGGTTGCACAGTTCATCCCCTTTATCCTTCCGATCGCTGCACAAGCATCATTAACGGCGATAACCTCTCTGCTTTTATGTACCAAAGTAGCAGGTTCCGGAAAGTTCCCCCACATAAGCTGAAATGCTTCGATTACTCTTTGATCAACTTCTATTTTTGATTTTTCCTTTACTCTCTGCTCTGCCTTTATAGCTTTTGCTGAACCATTTGCACTCATTTCTATTTTCCTCTCATTGCCAATATCATGTTTGATACTGTTTTTTCTTTAATGAGATGATTATATACTGTGAATGTGACCTATATGTGACCAATCATTCAGAAATAAAATTATACGGTGCACTGCAGATCAAATCTTGAATTTCTGAACAGCTGACTGCAATTCCTCCGCCAGTTTTGCTAAATGCATGCTGGCAGAAGCAATCTCCTCAACCGACGCAGACTGCTCTTCTGTAGCCGCAGCAATCGTTTCTGTCTCATCAGCTGCCTGCCGGCTTTCATCCTTGACAACACCTGCGGATCGTATCACATCTTCTGTTCCCGCAGTAAGTTCCTCCGCTGCGGCGGAAATATCTGTGATCTCGCCCGAAATACTCCGTACCATTTGCAATATATCCGTGAAATTTCTTTGTGCTATATTGACAAGTTCAGAGCCCGCTTCCACTTCCCGCTTGCTTTCCTTCATAAAGGTCACTGCCGTCTGCGTTTTACTTTGTATATCAGTAATATCCATCGTGATTTCTTTAGTCGCCTCTGCTGATTTCTCAGCTAACTTTCTCACTTCTTCCGCAACGACCGAGAACCCCCGGCCCTGTTCACCGGCACGAGCCGCCTCTATAGCAGCGTTCAAAGATAATAAATTCGTTTGTTCGGCAATTTCTGATATCAATCTTACCATATCACTGATACGCTTTGATTTATCTTCCAGATCATCCACCGCATTGGCTGTATTTGCCGTCGATTGTTCAATCATCTTCATCTGCTTTAAAGTCTCTTCGATTGCCTCATTCCCGGTGACAGCCGCATCAGAAGTTTTTTCCGCAGATTCAGAAACATTCATCGTGTTCTGCGTTACCTGATGGATGCCTTTTGCCATTTCCTCAACAACATTATTTGTGGCAATTGCTATTTCCACCTGCCGCTTGGTTCCATTTGCTACTTTATCAATGGAATTTGCTACTTGGTTGGCCGCATGTGATGACTGGTCAGCGCTGGCTGCAAGTTCTTCCGATGCCGCCGCAACCTGTTCCGAAGTATTTACCATCTGTTTGATCAAGGTACGTACATTGTTATTCATTTGGTGCATAGCTTGCGTAAGTTTTCCAAATTCCGTGCGGTCTTTCAAGGCATGTCCCTGGATTTCCTGCGAAAAGTCACCCATAGCAACATTGCCCAAAAAATCTACCGATTCACGCAGGCGCGACACTATTTCTCTGATAATTATAACACCCAGAAATACTCCTATTGCAATCATTGCAATAGTAAATACAAAAAATATTTGCTGCATACGATATAAGTTGTCATCCGATTGTTCCTTCATACTCTTGCTCTCATTTTCGGCAAGCATCGACATATCACTCAAAATTTGCAATGCGGCATTTGCCGACGGCTCCACTTTTGTCTTATAAACATTATAAGCTTCTGTATTTTTATTTTCTATCGCTAAGGCCAATGCCTCATTATTTGCTTCTTTATATTTAGGAATTATATCATTTAGTTTTTGAAAGTTTTGTTTCTGCTGATCTGAAAGATCCATTTTTCCCAACTTTGAAAAAATATCCGCATATTGACTTCGGCTGGTTTCTATATCTTTCTGCAATACTTTATTCTCTGCTGCATCTGAAGTCAGCATAAGCTCAAATATGTCGTTCCGAATCCGTCCGATAAGTATCTGATTATTATATGCCAATTTCGCCTGCATCATAGTATTCTGGTACATATTATCCAGATATAAATTGCTTTGCTTCAAATTCCAGTACCCGAATGCCCCTACAGTCAAAATGGCCATGCACAGTATTCCTACAAGTATGCCCAATTTTTGTTTGATTTTCAGTTGATGGAACCATTGCATATTACCACTCCTAGTCATATTTATTAAATAATTACTTCGTGTAAAATTATTTAAACCCTTTAAATATGATAATAAAAGTCAAAAAATTTTCATATTTTCGACTTTTATTAATTCAGCTCTTTTAAACAGCATTTATCTCATAGGAATTTTTTCGGCATTGCATTTATTAAAACCATTCTTTTATTAACGTTAACTAATTATAAAAATAAGTTGACATTATTTGCTTACGTGTTTACTCTAAAATAAGCATTAAATATCATATCTCCTGATCTATTTTTTATTTGGAGATTTAAAAAGACATCTATTTTAAGGAAGGTGCATATGCATGCCTCTGTACAGTTTAAAAATGAGAGCCAGTAAATCAGCTGAACATATTTCCGGTGCAGAAAAAATATTAAATGAAAAAGAACTCGATACAAATATAATGGCCTTGGTGCAAAGAGCACTCCACCACACAAAAGGGCAACCCGATCTTATAAATATCAAAATAGAAACGGTAGATGCTCAAAAGATAGAATATATTGACGCATTGCCCGTATCCTCTATCGATGTAGACTCACCGGCGCAAGGACAAAATATTCTTCTGGAATATCTAAAAAAACTGGGACTCAGAAACAGTTCATCAATTATAAAAAAATTTAAGGAAACTTATGCTATGCGGGGTGCCATGCTGCTTAATGCTGACACACTGGAACGTCTTGAACCAAATCTTGATCGCGGCATTCGTGCTACTTATATGGATGCGGAACATACAGCACTGACGGATAACGGCTGCTGCAAAAATCATTTTCAGGAAGCTGTTATACTCGCCAGTAAGGTAGCAAATGCCCCTAATATTATTGCGGAAATATGCATATCAGATGATCCTGATTATGTGACGGGATATATTGCTTCAAAAAAATTTGGCTATGTACGCATAACAAAGCTAAAAAAAGATGGCTGCCCGTACGGCGGACGTATATTTCTTTACCGCGGACGCAGCGGAGATAAATATGAATGTATAGATTACCTTGAAAAACAGCACGTCTTAGTCCGCAGCGTACCATCAGCCCCGGCAAAAAAGATCAAGGAAGCAGATCCCTGGCAATTTGTGCGCGATGATTTACAAGAACGCAAAGAAAGTTTCATTTATCGTGAAATGAAAGAAATGCATTCCGCTCAATGCTCACATGTATACAGTAATGGCCGCGACCTTCTTATGTTAGCTTCAAACAACTATTTAAATCTCTCAAATGATCCTCGTACCAAAAGAGCTGCCCAAAAGGCCACGGAACAATTTGGCACGGGTTCAGGAGGTTCACGTCTGCTTACAGGCACTTTGCCGCTTCATACAGTTCTGGAAAAAAATATTGCCAATTACAAAAACACGGAAGCTGCCCTGCTGTACAATACCGGGTATATGGCAAATGTGGGAATCATTACTGCACTTTGTGATAAAAACAGTGTTATTTTCAGTGATGAATATAATCATGCCAGTATCATTGACGGCTGCCGTCTCAGCCGTGCCCGAACGGTTATATACCGGCATAATGATATGACTGATCTAGCCGATAAAATAAGAAAAACACCTTGCTCCAGGGGGCTGATCGTCACAGATGCAGTATTCAGCATGGACGGCGATATTGCTTTTCTGCCGGATATCTTAGAAACAGCAAAAAAAAATCATTTGCTGTGCATGGTAGATGAAGCTCATTCCACCGGTGTTATAGGAAAAACAGGACATGGTATTTGTGAATATTTTGGACTTACGGCACAGCCTGATATTATAATGGGAACAATGTCAAAAGCACTCGGCAGCGAAGGCGGTTATGTATGCGGCAGCCGTCTTTTGATCGATGAACTGTGCAACAAGTCCCGCAGTTTTATTTTTTCTACCAGTTTATCACCGGCAGTAATTGCCGCTGCTGATGAAGCCCTAAGAATCCTGGCGGCTGAACCGCAGCATGTGAAACAATTGCAGAATAACGTTCAATACTTTTGTGACTGCCTCAAAAAGAACGGTATTTATTCTCATTCTGATTCAGCTATTGTTCCTATCAATATCGGTGATGAAAAGCAGAGTATGCAAATAGCGCAAAAACTTTTTGAACATAATATTTTTATACTGGCAATCCGCTACCCGACTGTAAAAAAAGGAAAGGCACTATTGCGAGCGGCTATTATGGCAACACATACTGAACAGGAACTGCATCATGCCGCAGATATCATTGCCAGATACGTTGATGAAAAATAGTATTTTATAGACAGACAAAAGCACCGCTCATATCAGGAAAATATCCGGCATGATTATTTTACTGATAATTTAATTTTGTTATGTTATAATAAAATTAATTTTAACAGAGGAGATTTGCGGATGATAAAATGGATAATTTCTGATATGGACGGTACTTTGCTTGATGATAACGGCAATCTTCCGCGGGACTTCGATGAAGTTATGCGAGAATTAAAACAGCGGGATATAATTTTTTCACCTGCCAGCGGCCGCCAATATTATGCATTGGTAAAACAGTTTTCAAAATATAAGGACGATTGGCTTTTTATCGCGGAGAATGGCACGATGGTGTCCAAAGGACGTGATCTGTTATTTTATGTGAGTCTGCCTGAAAGTCTGACAGGAACACTTATTCGTGCTGCAGCTTCTTTAAAAGACGTATATACCGTTGTCTGCACATGTAATGGCAGTTATGTCACGACAAATAATGAGGCTCTTCTGGCCGAAATGGGAAAATATTATACAAGACATACATTTATAGAAAGTTTTGATTCTATAAAAGAACCAATTATAAAAATTTCCATTTGTGATTGCAATAATGAAAATGTTAAAGAAAATGCTTACAAATATTTACTGCCATATGAAAAGGATGTTCAGGTCGTTATGGCCACTAATATGTGGGTGGATATTATGCCGAAGGAAATAAATAAGGGTATAGCCATTCAAAAACTTCAGCAGCAGCTGGGCATAAAACCGGAAGAATGTATGGCTTTCGGTGACTTTTACAATGACAGGGAAATGCTAAAGGTCGTAGGTGAAAGTTACGCTATGGAGAATGCCGTTCCTGAACTCAAAAAAATCGCAAAACATATCGCGCCGGCTAACAGCCGGGCCGGTGTGATGACAGTAATACAGGAAATGCTCGCCAAAAATTGAAACTGAGGCATGAATCATGAAAATAGATTATCATATGCATTTTGAATACGGTTCGTATGATTTGAACTGGGTCAAGGGATTTTTCGACAGTGCGCAAAAACGCGGCATTGAGGAAATCGGCATCTCTGAACACACGCATGGTTTTACTGATTTTAAAGAGCTATACTATGAGGATGTTGTCTATGATGATTCTTTCATCGGCAAATTTCAGAAAAAATGGCTGCAGACAAACAAGTTTAAATGTCCTTTGCGTGACTATATAAATTTTATTAATTTGCTCAAAAAAAATGGTTTTCCGGTAAAAACAGGTATTGAAGTATGTAACTTCCAAAATCAGGAAAAGGTCAGGGAAATTCTTTCCGGCCACAAGTTTGATTATATAATCGGCTCTGTACATTTTCTTCATGGCTGGGCATATGATTCGTCCCAGATAAAAGATGAATGGAAGCAGCACGACCTCAGAGACATTTATGAATGGTATACGGAAGAAGCGGAAAAATTATGTGCTTCCGGTTTATATGATATTCTCGGGCATCCGTTCAATATCCGTATTTTTAAATTTCTGCCTGATTTTGATGTAGAACCTTATCTTATCCGTGTCGCCGAAGCAATGAGGAAAGCTGATATGGCTGTCGATATCAACACCGGAACATATTATCGCTACCCGATCAAAGAGATTTCTCCTTATCCTGCTTTTATGAAGGCAGCGGCACACTGCGGTCTTCCCGTAATAACATCTTCCGATGCGCATAAACCGGAAGACTGCGGGGCATATATAGATGATGCCATCGCATACGCAAAATCATTTGGTTATAACACACGGATCAAATTCACGGACAGGAAACGTGAAATAGTGCCGATTGACTGATTAATGGTAATTTCATTATCAATATAAAAAACATAATTGGAGGGGAAGTATAATAATGTGTGCATTTCAAAAATTTCTGGTTCCTGTCGACGGATCGGCAGCAGCAGACAGGGCGGCAGCCAAGGCAGCAGAATTTGCCGGCATGACAGGAGCTCATATTGACCTCATCTATATAGCAGAGCTGCGCAACGGTCCTATGCCGCAGCATATTATTCGCCGTGAAGATATGCCCGCCGATGTTATTGAGGCATTGAAGAAAACAGGTGATGATATCCTTGAAAGAGTATACCAAAAACTTCCGTCGGAAATACAGAACAGAACTGTACTTCACACCGAAGCCGGTGATCCAAAAGAGATTATTTTAGAGATGGCCCAAATATTCAAAACAGATCTTATCGTTATGGGCACAAGAGGTCTTAATCCAGAACAAGCTATAATGATTGGCAGTGTAAGCCGTTATCTGATAGAATGTGCTGTATGTCCCGTAATGATCGTGCACTGAAAAAAGGCCGCTGTTTGTTTTCAAACAAACAGCGGCCTTTTACTGTGGCAAATTATAATTTTATAAGATCATATCTGCGTGATCCCATTCCCAGCTTTTCGCAATGGTCAAGGCATGACTGCCATTCCGTATCAGGATGATTATTATGGAAATGATCATGCAGCTGAGCCTCCTGAGGAGCCCGTTCAACATTTTCTCCTAATGCCGAATTACTTATAACAGGCGCCTGATTAACAAGATCAGCAGCAGCCTGATCTATGGCCACCGGATCAAACGATGCCAGCATTCCTATGTTTGGCACTATTGCAGCATCATTTTCTGCATGACAATCACAGTTTGGCGAAACATCAACGATAAGACTGATATGAAATTGCGGGCGATCATGCAAAATAGCACAGGCATATTCCGCCATTTTAAGATTGACCATTTTCCCCGCATTCCAATTGGTAGGGATTATAGCATTTGTAGGACAAGCTCCGATGCAGCGGCCGCAGCCTACACAGGCATCTTCATTAATATGGCACTTTCTGTTTTCGATTACAGGTGCGTCATGAGCGCAGGTTTTCCTGCACATGCCACAGCCAATACATTTTTCTTCTTTGACTGTTGGTTTGCCATCACAATGCATTTCCATTTTCCCTGCACGCGAACCACCGCCCATGCCGATGTTTTTTATGGCACCGCCAAAACCTGTCATTTCATGGCCTTTAAAATGCGTAAGAGAAATTATTATATCAGCATCCATAAGAGCATGCCCTATTTTTGCTTCTTTGATATATTCACCGCCAGGAACCGGAACATAAGCTTCATCTGTTCCTTTAAGACCATCAGCTATAATATTCTGACATCCCGTAGACATCGGGTTAAAGCCATTTATATTAGCCGTATCCAAATGTTCCAGAGCATCTTTGCGGGTGCCTACATAAAGCGTATTGCAATCTGTGAGGAAAGGTTTTCCGCCATATTTTTTCACAGAGTCCGCCACCACTCTGGCATAATTTGGACGGAGAAAAGAAAGATTTCCCAACTCGCCAAAATGAATTTTTATGGCAGCAAATTTTCCATTGAAACCGATACCGCCTATACCGGCTTTTTCTATGAGCTTATCGAGCTTTTGCAATAAATTATCTTTACCGGGATACACACGCATATCGGTAAAATAAACTTTTGCTTTTTCCATTCATAACACTCCTTTTAACAATCCAGCATATCTTTATCTGTTGCAATTGCTATTATAACAATTATTGATAAGACTATACAAGATACAAGAAAAGAAGTTATGGTAAAATATTCTCATGCACCCGCAGAACTGATAGGACAGTATCTATTTTTCATGCAAAAATCAGATCAATATTGACCTTCTCTTCCGTGATACAGGCACCACGGTTCTTCCGCCATATAATCGCCGTCATGATAATAAGCAGCTCTTGCCCTGCAGCCGCCGCAGGCCTTTTTATATTCGCATTTACCACAGCCGCCCTTAAAATCAAATGTGCGCAATTTATTAAGGACATCACTATTTTTCCATATTTCATCAAAAGGTGTTTCCCGAACATCGCCAAGCTGCATATTCAAATAGGCACAGGGCTGCACCTTGCCGCGCGGACTGATAATGCAGTAAGAATTCCCGGCAAGACACCCCCGCCTGAATCTCGTTTTTATTCCCATCTGGGAAGCAATGCGAATGAACTGCGGAGCACAAGTAGGCTTAAGTTCAATGGAGACCTCCTGCTGCTTTCTCATAATGCGCGCAAGAACATCCTCATAAGCACGTGCCCGCAAGGATTCCGTTTCAATGGTTTTTGCCCGTCCCGTTGGTACGAGAAAGAAAAAATGATGTGCGACAGCCCCTTCTTTTACGGCAAAATCGGTTATAGCTTCCAGTTCATGCTGATTCCAGTCCATAACTGTAGTATGTATTTGAAAGGGCAGTCCTGCCTTGCGGCAGTTTCTCATACCGCGCACAGCTCCCTCCCACGCCTTGTCAAATTTGCGGAATTTATCATGTTTTTCCTGGTCCATGGAATCAAGCGATATTCCCATTCCCATGGCCCCGGCTTCCTTCAGCCTAAACGCCATATCTTCTGTTATGAGAGTGCCATTGGTGCCAAACACAGAGCGGAGTCCGAGCTTGGTGGCATGCTCGACCAATTCCAGAATATCCGATCTCGTTAGAGGTTCTCCGCCCGAAAAGATCATTATTTTAAAACCGGCTTTGGCTATCTGTTCCAGAAGTGTTTTTGCTTCTTCTGTATCCAGTTCTTCATCAGCCTTGCAGCCGGCATCACGATAGCAGTGTTCACAATACATATTGCAGGCATTGGTCGTATTCCATGAGATTATCATTATATATACTCCTATATTATCGGCTTATACCAATTTCACTGTCAGTCAGATAGCAGGACGGATCTTCTTCCCAAAAACTGCCGTTTCTTGCCTCTGCGCGTGTACGGAAATTGCCGTTGCACACATCGAGATACTGACATTTACCGCAGCGCCCTTTAAGAAGGGGCTTGCGATCCTTCAAACCTGCCATTATCGGATGTGATACGTCCCGCCAAATGTCGCCGAATTTTCTTTCGCGCACATTGCCGAAAGTATAATACTGAGTAAATTGATCAGGATGTACATATCCCATGGGATCAACTTCCCCGAAAGCAATACCGGAACGGTTCCCCCCATTAAAGAAAGCATATTTCTTAATCTGCTCGGCAAGTGCGGTATTTCCTTCATTTACTGCTTTCAAATACATATATACACTGTCACAATGGTTGTCGACAGTAAGTATTTCTTTTTTCAGTCCGCGGCTTTCAAAATCACGCGTCCTTTTTATTATAATATCCATGGCCTGGCGCGATTGTTCGGGCAAAACATCTTCATCCATCATTTGTGTTCCTCGTCCTGAGTAAACCAGGTGATAAAAACACACACGATTGATGTTTTCCTCTTCGATAAAATCAAAAATGCTTTCCAATTCCTGTAAATTATGCTGATTTATCGTGAAACGCAGACCAACACGCTGACCGACGGCGACACAGTTTTCTATCCCCTGCATGGCTGCGGTAAAGGCACCCTCTCTGCCACGAAATTTATCGTTGACATCTTTTAATCCGTCCAAAGATATACCAACGTAACCCACACCGATATCTTTGATTCTTTGGGCATATTCCCTGGTAATAAGTGTTCCATTTGTAGAAAGAGTGGGTCTGATGCCTTTTTTTGCCGCATAATCGGCAAGCTCAAAAAAATCCGGGCGGATCAGGGGCTCTCCTCCGGAAAATAATAATACGGGAACTTTAAAGTCAGCCAAATCATCTATAAAGCGGACAGCTTCATCCGTATTAAGTTCATCGTTATATTTTTTGGCGTCTGAATCCATATAGCAATGACGGCACTTCAAATTACAGGTGCGTGTGCAATTCCAGACAACCACGGGACCTGCTCCTTCATGCACACCATTTTTAGCGTGACGCGCATTCTTTGTGTAACGCAGACTGTCTCCATAATAATCAGTAGCAAATAATAGTTTTGTAACGCTAATCATAAGCTGTTTATCTCCTATATGCTGTTATCATTAAATGTGAATATAATTCATATTTAATGATAACAGCAAGAACAATAAAGGTCAATCCTAAAACAAAACTTAATTTTTTTTTGCAGAAAAACACGTGCAAAAAAATATATAAAAATAGCCTTTGACAGCACGCATACATTTGGGGGAGTAAGCAGAAAAAAATAATTCTCTTATATTTGCACATAAGAGAATCAAACAGGCTGATAAATTTCATCTATGGATTATATTTACACGGCAGCAATATTACCACTTCTTTATAAACTGCATAAATTTCATATCAAAAGCCGTCTGCCTCCACGCTATTGATCATCTGCATATGAATCATTAAGTTCAAGATAAGGAACCGCGTTTAAATTCATATCGGCAAATTTACCGGTCAGTGATTGATAATAACCGCGGCAGGCAATCATTGCCGCATTATCAGTGCAAAGTATTTTGCTTGGAAAATAAAAATCTATATCGTTTTGCCGGCATTTTTCCGTTAATCTTTCCTCAAGCTGGCTGTTTGCAGCAACGCCTCCTGCCAGAACGATCGTTTTCATGCCTGTTGAACGAGCTGCCATTATCGTCTTGCAGACGAGGATATCTATGACTGTTTTCTGAAAAGAAGCCGCAACATCTGCTTTATTTATTGATATATTTTTCTGACCGGCATTATGAATATAGTTGATAACCGCCGATTTTAACCCACTGAAACTGAACTCATAATTATTATCTTTCATGAGAGCGCGCGGAAAATCTATAGCCTCTGGGTTTCCCTGCCTGGCCAGTTTATCGATCTGCGGACCGCCGGGATAGGGAAGTCCCAGCAGACGGGCAACTTTGTCAAACGCCTCTCCCGCAGCATCATCACGAGTCTGTCCAATCATGGAAAAGGAATTGTAGCCCTTCATATCAACAAGTGCCGTATGTCCGCCGGAAACGACAAGTGAAACAAACGGCGGTTCCAATTGGCGATGGGATAAAAAATTAGCAAATATATGCCCCTCAAGATGATTCACCGCCAGCAATGGCACCCCGAGAGAAAAGGCCAATGCCTTGGCTGCCGATACACCCACAAGAAGTGCTCCGACAAGACCGGGTCCGTATGCCACGGCTATCTGTCCGATGTCCTTAAGCTTCAGCTGCGCTTTATCGAGTGCCTCGTCAAGCACGGGCATTATATTGATTATATGTTTGCGTGACGCTATCTCAGGAACGACACCGCCAAATTTTTGATGGATGGGAATCTGTGTGGCAATAACATTGGCGAGTATTTTCCTGCCGTCTTCGATTATTGCCACAGAAGTTTCGTCACAGCTGGATTCTATTCCTAATGTAATCATTTTTCTCCTACTTTTTTTATTTTATCTATAAGCAGTCTGCTGTCAGTAATAATATTATCGTATTCCAGCGGCGGTCTGCCGATGACGACCACAAAAATACCGGCTTCTATCGCTGCGGAAAGCTTCGTATCGGAACCGCCGAGACTGCCGCTGTTTTTCATCACGACTACTTCAGCTTTCGTGTGCTCATACATTGATTTATTCAATTCCTTGGAAAAAGGTCCCTGCATGGCGATTACATGTTTGAGCAGAATGCCCTTATTTATACATGCCTGTATCGATTCCACGGCCGGCAGCACTCTGACAGTGAGCGTTTGCTCCGGCGATTTAATCTGTGCTGTGAATTCAGTAAGATGACGACTTCCCGTAGTGAGAAAAACATTGCGTCCCAATTCAAAAGCTTTTTTTGCCGCAGCTTCAAAGGAATTTGTTTTATAAAGTTTTTCATAATCCGGCAGGGAAATGGCGGGTCTTTCATAGCGAAGGTAATATATTCCCAGCTGACGGCATACCCGCATGGCAGTCTGTGAAATATTTACCGCATAGGGATGACTGGCATCAATGAATATTTTTGCATTGATATCCTGCAGTATTTTTTGCATTGCCTTTTCATCAAGCATTTGTTCGATAACTGTCAATTTTTGATGGCCGCTCAATAAAACTTTCCCGTAGCCACTGACAACAGAGGCGGTTACCTCATAACCGTTTTGCAGAAGCAACTGCGCTATCTGTCTGCCGTCCTGAGTACCGGCTGCCAGAAATATCATAACTTATAGCCCCGCGGTGTTATCATGAAATTGCCTTTAACGTAGGTATTGCTGTTGCCTATGATAACCAAAGAAAACATATCTATTTTTTCTTTGGTAAAGTTTTCCAAATCGGAAATAGTCACTGATTCATCATCACGGGTTGCCCCCCGCACTATTCCTACCGGCGTATTGCCAGGCTTATATTTCAATAAAATCTCACGTATTTCCTCAATATGTTCCACACGTTTACGGCTTTTGGGATTATAAAGCGAAATGACAAAATCTCCCTGCGCGGCAAATGCCGCTCTTTTTTTTATAAGCTCCCAGGGAGTAAGCAGATCGCTCAAGCTGATAACGGCAAAATCATGCATAAGAGGTGCTCCCAGAACAGCGGCAGCAGCATTTACGGCACTTACACCGGGTATTATTTCTATCTTTGGACGAATCGCCGGCTGCTCCTGCATCAGAAGCTCCAGCACCAGTCCTGCCATGCCATAGACTCCGGCATCGCCACTTGATACCACCGCAACGTCATGTCCGTCACAGGCTTCCCGCAATGCCATTGTGCAGCGGTCAATTTCCTGCATCATCCCTGTCCCGATCACTGCTTTCTCACCAAGCAAAGATTCGATCAATTTTATATATGTGTTATAGCCGACTATCGTATCGGCTTTTTCTATGGCTTTACGGGCACGCGGCGTCATATCTTCAAGACTGCCCGGACCTATGCCGATGACTGTTATTTTTCCCATGCTAATGCTACCGTCACTTTCTCAAATTTCGTTTTATTTAATACAAGTTTACTTTTCCCACCGGCAAGTGCAGCTGCTTCACAGACATTCCCCACACCTATTTGTTTTCTGACAAAAGCCGATTCCTTCAGTCCATAATATTCTATACTTTTTTTCAGAGATTCATTATCCCAAAATTTCAGGGGTATACCATATTTGCCGGCAGTAAGCAAAATTCCCTCTTCATCGGCCTTGACCTGTGTGCTTGCTATAAGAGTGATCTCATCTATGTCATAATCTATAAGTCTGCACGCTTTTTTCAGGCATTCTTCAATATGCTGCTGCTGCGTTTTACGTCTGCATCCAACACCGGCAATAAGTTTATGGCGCAGAAAGCAAAGTATCCCTTCCGCTTCAATGACCTTATCCGTGAGCAGCACTAAGGGCTTTCCTTCACCGTCTAATTCCTGTATGCTGAAAATTTTTGCACTTATCCCTTGTTTTTTAAGCATAGCCAGAAAGCGCTCACCGTGCGGCAGCTCTTTATCTATATAATAATTTATTGTTTTCCCCGCCAGTAAAGCGGTGTTAATAATTTTCACATTGGCAAGCGGTAAAACCCAAAAGCCCAAACGGCGCGCCACAATATCCGGGGCCTCCATACCGCCGATATCTGTTGCCGTCGTTATTACCGGAACAGCGCCAATCACCGCGGCTGCTTTTTCGGCAAGCTCATTGGCTCCGCCCAGATGCCCCGACAAGAGACTTACAGCATACCTGCCTTGTTCATCGATGACTACCACAGCCGGATCGACATCTTTCTTTACTATATATGGCGCCGTCATGCGTACGGCAATACCAACGGCACAAAAAAATATGACGCCATCATACCGGGCAAATATCGCCGGCATAATATCACGCATTTTTGTAAAGGAAATGACCGGCAGGCCTTCTTTATATTTACCTGTTTTTCCGTAAACATCACAAACTGCGCCAAGAGAGCCGCGCAGTTTTTCGGCGAGAAGAGCTCCATTAGCCGTGACAGCAATGATTGCATATCTCATCGTTGCCTATTTTTCCTCCGCCCCTGTACCCTTGCGATACATATGCGTGAACTCCGGAGCATAAAGCCGCGACAGCGCATAGTCACTTTCAAGGCAGTCCCCTACTATAATCATTGCCGTCTTGTCTATTGACTGCTCTTTAACTTTTTCTGCTATTGTTTTTAGCTGTCCGCGGACAACCTTTTGTTCCGGCCAGGAAGCTTTCTGCACAACGGCTGCCGGCGTATCAGACGAATAACCGCCCGCGATAAGTTCTTCCGCTACTTTGTCAAGCATATGCACGCTTAAAAATATGCACATGGTCGCCTTATGGACAGCAAGTGATTTGAGGCTTTCCTTTTCCGGTACAGGCGTACGCCCGGCATTTCTGGTTATAATCACGGTCTGCGATATTTCCGGCAAAGTATATTCCTGCCGCAAAGCTGCCGCGGAAGCCAGAAATGAACTTACACCCGGTACTACGTCAAAATCTATTGCCAGTTTCTTCAGCGCATCCATTTGCTCCTGAATAGCTCCATATATAGCTGGATCACCGGTATGCAGCCGCACAACGCTGAATCCTTTTTTTACAGCTTTTTCAATCGTATGAATTACCTCATCGAGCGTCATTGAAGCACTATTGTGTATCTGACAGCCGGGCTTCGCATAATCAAGAAGTGCCGGATTTACCAAAGAACCCGCGTATATGATAACATCGGCTTGCTGAAGAAGCCGCTGCCCCTTGACTGTGATCAGTTCAGGATCTCCCGGACCAGCGCCTACAATATGAACTGTATGCATATATAATCTCTCCTCAAAATGGTGAAAATTTTGAAATGTTTTCAATTGAACAATCATCTATTTTATTATAGCAAAATTGGTTTGCCGGGGCAATTTACGGTATACTTCATCCCCAGATAAAATAATATTTCTTTTCAGTATATATGGAAAAAATAAATTGGACTTCATAAAGATTTTTCGTTACAATATATTATAAAATATGCAGGAGGTATGCAATGAATATTTCTGTTGAACTTGTGCCGCGCACCGAAAAAGATTTGCGGGAAGAATTGCAGCTAATCAAGAATAATGATTTCCCGATCAGCTTGATTAATGTTCCCGAACTGCTGCGCTTTGACATTCATGGCTGGGAGGGAGCTGCTATTGCGCAGGAATATGAATTTGAAACTATGCCGCATATCAGAGCTCTTGATATAGATCTGCTCAATGAACTGCCTATGAAAAAATATCTCCGGGAAAGAAAGATAAAAAAAGTTCTGGTGATCACCGGCGATCCGCCTCAAAGTATGGCGACCAAAGTGTATCCGACAATAAGTACAGACATCATAAGCAAATTTCGGCAGGAAATGCCGGAAGTTAAAGTATATGCAGGAATAGACCAATACAGATCAAGCATGCGGCAGGAAATGTATCAGGTGCGCCGCAAACTGCAGGCAGGAGCAACAGGATTTTTCACCCAGCCTTTTTTTGATATGCGATATATAGAAATGTACGCAGAAATGCTTGAGGGTTTGGATGTGTACTGGGGCATATCGCCTGTTCTGTCCGAAAACTCGGTAAGCTATTGGAAAATAAAAAATAATATTATCTTCCCAAAAGATTTTGAACCCACATTAGACTGGAATATCAACTTTGCCCGCAAAGTCGGCGAATTTGTTGAAAGAACAGGCGGTAATATGTATATTATGCCAATAAAAGCCGATCTGGCAAAATATATGGGCAGTGTATTTATCTGACGTGCCTCCTGGCATTTTCAGATCATAGCCCGTCATTGTACGCGCAAAATACAGCACCGGCTCAAAAAAAGAATAAATTTTCGGATAGGAAGGACATGGATCGGCATGTATCATATGCTGCCCGTGCCGATCCTATACACTCGGATAAACTATAGATATTTTTTTAACGGAGAGGGAATAGAATGTATAAGATTTTAAAAAAAGAACTGCTTTCACCAAATGTCTGGCTTTACGACATTGAAGCACCGCGCATTGCGAAAAAAACCCAGCCCGGTCAATTTCTGATCATCCGCACAGATGAAGAAGGCGAACGCATACCATTGACTATCGCCGATTTTGATAGAGATAAAGGATACATATCAATCGTATTTCAGGAGGTCGGTGCCGGCACACAGGTATTGGGACAGCTGAATGAAGGAGATTCTATCCTCGATGTGGTTGCTCCGCTCGGCAAAAAAACTCATATTGAAAAAGATATGGGCACTGTGGTATGCATCGGCGGCGGTATCGGTGTAGCACCTGTATATCCGATTGCCAGAGGAATGCATCAGGCAGGCAATAAAGTAATATCCATCATGGGTGCGAAAAATAAAGACATATTGATTTTAGAAAAAGAAATGCGCGCTGTCAGTGACGAAGTAATGGTGACAACCGATGACGGTTCCTACGGTATAAAGGGATTTGTTACCAACGCGCTGCAGCAGATCATAGACCGCGGTGAGAAGATCGATGAAGTGATAGCTATAGGCCCTGTGGTAATGATGCGCAGCGTCGTCGAAGCAACCCGTCCCTACAAAATAAAAACGGTGGTAAGCCTCAACCCTATAATGGTAGACGGAACCGGCATGTGCGGCGGCTGCCGCGTGCAAATCGGCGAAGAAATCAAATTTGCCTGTGTAGACGGGCCGGAATTTGATGGTCATATGGTAGATTTTAAAGGACTTATGTCTCGACAGCGTATGTACAAAGATAAGGAAAAGACAGAATCTGATCATGTATGCAATCTGACAAAAGTCAAGGAGGCTCTCTGATATGGCACTAGTAATGAAGAAATATACAATGCCCGAACAGGATCCGGCAATTCGTGCGCATAATTTTGAGGAAGTTGCTCTCGGCTACGATGAAGAAACGGCCATAGCGGAAGCCAGCCGCTGCCTTAACTGCCAAAAACCGCGTTGTGTCCAAGGCTGTCCCGTTCAAATAGATATTCCGGGGTTTATTGCCAAAATGAAAACAGGCGATTTTTCAGATGCGATCGAAGTAATAAAAGGTTCTAATTCGCTGCCTGCCGTTTGCGGCCGTGTTTGTCCGCAGGAAAATCAATGTGAAAAATATTGTGTCATGGGAATAAAGGGCGAGCCTGTCGGTATAGGTCGTTTGGAAAGATTTGCTGCTGACTATGACTTGAATGAACAACAAAAAGGGGCTCCTGTTCAATGTGCCTCAGACGCTAAGAAAGTGGCAATCGTCGGATCGGGTCCTGCCGGTTTGTCCGCTGCCGGTGAATTAGCAAAAAAAGGCTACAAAGTCACCATTTTCGAGGCGCTGCACAAAGCCGGCGGTGTTTTGTCCTACGGTATTCCGGAATTTCGTCTGCCAAAGGAAAAAATAGTACAGGTAGAAATAGATGATTTAAAGAAGCTGGGTGTGGAAATACGTTTAAACACCGTGATAGGGAAATTATATACTGTTGATGAGCTGATGCAGGAAGAAGACTTCGGTGCTGTATTTGTGGCTACCGGAGCGGGCTTGCCTAGTTTTATGCACATACCGGGCGAAAATCTCAACGGTGTATATTCCGCCAACGAATTTTTGACACGCTGCAATCTGATGAAAGCATACAAATTTCCTCAATACCATACACCTTTGAAGGTAGGCGGTACAGTTGCCGTTATAGGCGGCGGCAACGTGGCTATGGATGCAGCACGCACTTCACTGCGCCTTGGCGCCGATCATGTATATATCGTTTACAGACGAAGCGAAAAGGAACTTCCCGCACGTCTGGAAGAAGTGCATCATGCAAAAGATGAAGGTATAGACTTTAGATTACTGAACAATCCCGTTGAAATAATAGGCAGTGATGACGGCAATGTAAAATCACTTCACTGTATCAAAATGGAACTCGGTGAACCGGATTCATCGGGCAGACGCCGGCCTGTCCCCGTTGCCGGTTCTGAATTTGACCTGCCGGTCGAAACTGTTATCGTTGCTATCGGACAGGGTCCCAATCCTCTTGTTCAGTCTACAACCCCTGATATGCTGACAAACAAACGCGGCAACATTATCGCTGACGAAGAAACAGGCGCTACAACAAAGGAAGGCGTATTTGCCGGCGGAGATATTGTCACGGGTGCAGCCACTGTCATTTTAGCTATGGGTGCAGGAAAGAAAGCAGCGCAGGCTATTGATAAATATTTAAAGGACAAAGGCTGAATTTATAACCGGCTGTAAAATACAGACTGCCCGCAAATAATTATTTTTGCAGGCAGTCTGTATTTATGATAAACCAAGCTTTAAATTTTGTCCGATGACTAACCCGCTCTAATACTCCCACTTTTGCAAGCGGTGAGTAAAGAGCGGCTAAGTCCCTGGATAATTTCGACTACTATTCAGGCGGCGTCAAAACACCGTCTGAATTAAGTCTCCATTTATAATGACAGGAGTGAATGATAATGATGAATTTTATCGCAATAGATTTTGAAACCGCCAACAGCGAACGCAGCAGCGCCTGCAGCGTTGCCTTGGTAGATATACAGGACGGTCGAATGGTCTCCTCATATAATACTCTGCTGAAACCGCCTTCCATGCATTTTGAACCGGGTAATATGGAAATAAACGGTATAACCCCGGACATGGTGGCAGACGCCCCCACCTTTGCTGATATTTATCCACAAATGCGCTCAATAATGGAAAACCGAATGGTCATCGCTCATAATGCGCCTTTTGATATGGGTGTTATGCGCTCCTGCATATGGCAGTACCATCTGCCGAAAATAAAATTTGATACCTGCTGCACTGTCCAGATTTCACGAAAGGTGTGGCCTGAGCTTGTCAACCATAAACTAAATACGCTCGGTGATTTTTTCAAAATATCATTTACACATCATGATGCACTGGACGATGCGAAAGTCTGTGCAAAAATTCCACTTGTCGCAGGACGTACTATCAATGCCGATGATATCTACTTATTACTTAATAAAATAGGCATGAAAGCTAATCCGTTTAAATGTTAAAAAGTGCTGCCGGGTTTTTATTTGCCGACAGTATTTTTTTAAAGGGGAGGATTTGCAATATGTTGAAGCTTGATACGGTTTTTACAAAATGCAAGTATTCCCTCTGTCTGCATTCTAGAAAGCTCCGCACACATGGCACTGCGATTTACAGAAAGAAAATCGGCCAACTCCTGCCGATTAAAAGGAATTACAAATTCACTGCTGCCGGCAAGCAGTGCCTGCTCCGAAAAATAGGATAAAAGCTTATCCCGTGTGGTTCGTTTTGTTATATGATTGATTTTGCATGTGAGCATATAGGCTTTTTTTGCCAGGGTAGATAATAAATTATGAATGAGCTGAGAATGATAAACACAATTTGCCGTACACATGGTAGTTATCCTCTGTACATCCATAAAAAGCACCGCGGCCTCCTCTGCTGCTATCGCACTGATATTTGTCGAAAGCAAAGGCTCACATGCATAAATTTCACCAAAAAGGCCTCCTTTTTCCACACGCAGCAGCAAACTGCGATTTCCCCAATAATCTTCTCTCTCAAGGGAAAGGCTGCCGGATAAAACAAGCCCCACATTAGTAATGTTTTCATTGGCATGAAAAACAGCTTCACCTTTTTCAAATTTTCCTATATAACTGCCCAGGCAAGACAACATAGCATATATTTCTTTATCCGATGCACCTATAAAGAACGCAGAAAGCTTTAATACCCTGATATATTCTTCATCCATTTTCTCAAAAATCTTATTGTTAAGCGAAAAAACTTTTTTCATAAAAATCACCTTTTGTTATATTTACAACAGCTATTTTTTTTATATTATAATAAAATATTATAGTAATCTCGATAGCAGTACACATTCTCGCCGCATTATTAAAAAATGCTGTATATTTTTGTAATAATTCCTGCAGTAAACAATATTATCTCTAAAGAGGAGGATACGATTTTGAAAAAATGGCTCATTGCTTATTCAAGTAATACAGGAAACACGAAAAAAATAGCGGAAGCTATGTTTCAGGCACTGAATGAAGATGAACGCCAAATTTATTCCCTGAAAGACCCCTTTGATGATCATCTTCTGACTTCATATGATATAATCGCAGTTGGTTATTGGCTTACCCGCGGCGGGCCTGATCCGCTTGCCAAAGAATTTCTGGCAAAAATAGAAAACCGTCAGGTTATCCTTTTCCAGACACATGGCACAGAGTGCGGCAGTGAACACAGCATCACAGCACTTGCACGAGCCGCAAGCTGTTTGGGTGAAGGCTGTGATATATTGGGTACTTTTTCTGCCCAGGGAAAAATAAACCCGACTTTATTGAACAGAAGAAGTTCTATAGCGGCAGATAATCCGCATGCTCCCACTGAGCACAATTTAAAAAGATGGGAAACTGCCTCCTATCACCCAAACCAAAAAGACTTTGATGATGCGATGTCTTTTATAGAAGCAATGAAAAGAAAGCTAGCCTTGCGGGAAGAATATATACTGCGCAAAAAAAGTAAGTAATGTTAAATAGAAAACGGGCCCTTTCCTAAGGCTCGTTTTTTTATTTTATCAGTTTTCATTCTTCCCGCAATAGTATTTTAGGAACAGGTAGACAATCCGTGCCGCCAGATACATTCTCATTTATGCCAAAATGCCGTAACTTTATTACGATCAATTTTACTTATATAAAGAGCCTTGTCTGCCTTATCCAGCAACGTAAAAATAGTCGAAGCGTCATCGGGATAATTTGCAACACCAATGCTCAGCGTACATCCATCGAGCATTGACTGTGCATTTATACGTATATTTTCTGCCATATTCAGCAGATCATTTTTATCTATGTCTCTTTTTAATATTGCAAACTCATCTCCGCCAAAACGAAAAACACTCCTTTCGCCGGCAAACTCCTTCATTATTGCAACTGCTTTTTGTAAAATTTTATCACCTGACAAATGCCCTGCTCTATCATTCAAGCCCTTAAAATGATCCAAATCCAAAAGTAAAAAACCAACATTTTTTATTATCCCGGACTGCATTTCATCATCGACTATCTTTAAAACTCTGTCAAAAGCCCTTCTGTTATACGCCTGAGTCAGTTGATCGAGATTAGCTGCTTCAGTCAAATTATCATATTCAGCCCGGGCTGTTTTCAAAGCGTCATTATATACTTCGACTATTTTACGAAACTCCTTTTTATAGTCAGATGTATTTAATCTTTTATAGCTCCCCTTTTTTAAATTGCCAAAAGCACTAAGCAATTGTTCGGTGGATTTAGCATACCTTCTTATAATATAAAGCGCCAAAGCAATAAATACAGTAGTCTCTATAACAAAAAAGCCCAGCATCTCATACATGACAGTATTCTTGCTTTTAATTATATCTGAAACAGGTGTCTTGACCACAACATGCCCACCTATATCAGCAATTTTACTGTAACCAATAAAATAATTCTCACCAAACATATTATTGGTCAATAATGAACCACTTTCACCAGTCATATCACCAAAAGTTTCTGCCTGCTGACCGATACGGTTTTTATCCGGACCATAAATAATAGCTCCATGAGAATCCATGACGATAGCAGTACCATAATTCCCAAAGATACCATTTTCAAACGGCGATGCAAGATTATCATCCGTCAGCCTGATAATTCCTGCCACAGCCCCTACAGCCTGATTATTTCTTATTATTGGCACGGATATGCGTATAAATTTGCGGCCTGTTGAACTGGTATGGACATTACTAATATGTGATTTTTTCTGCATTGCCTGCTTAAAAAAAGTTCTGTCTTTCAGATTAAAAACTGAAAGCACATCCTTATTGCCGGATATATTGAGAATATCACCATTTTCGTTCACTACCATCAAAATATCAACATCCTGAATAAAGTTGTTAATCTTATCCAATTCATACTTGCTGTCTCTAATATCATCATTCTCAGCAATACGGTTAAGTGTAGAATATATCCTGCTAAAATTTCTATCTATCTGACTGCGCATGTTTTCAGCAGTTTGTTTATTTATATCCAGCATCATAGAATTGATATGAGATAAAAAAGTTTTATCAAATATCAAAAACTGCATAATACATCCCATAATAAAAAAAGCACTGAATAAAAAGCATAGTCTATGTATAAATGTTATATTCTCTCCGAGCTTTTTTATTTGTTTGCCAGTACCGACTCTGCTCCTCAATTTCGCATAGCTGCCAATAATATATTTAATAATCATTTTCTTTGTAAGTATCCAATCAATTTTCCTTTCTATGAAAGAAATTACCTTTCACGCAAAATCTACAATTGCTGAATAAGATCTGTAAAAACTGTATTATATTTATAAAATATATATTATTATATAATATTCTATATGAAAGCCTATCTTCCTTTGATAATTATAATTACAATTGATATAAAAAATAAAAAGCCGGCAGAAAAATCTGCCGGCAAAAAATCAAGGACAAAAAAGACATAAAAAAACGTCTATGACAATAGTTTAACTAAAATCATAGACGCCTTCAAACCGGCAGCAACCTAATCTCCCAGGGGGCTGCCCCCCAAGTACCTTCGGCCTGTGGATGCTTAACTACTGTGTTCGGAATGGGAACAGGTGGATCCATCCAGGTATCGCCACCAGATGCTTCAGATCTTACTGCTTTAGCAGTCTAGAGATGAAGTACGCAAAGTGAGCATCGCGAACGACGCGTTTCCTTGCCCTTCTTAGTGCTTCAGCACTTAGAAATAAAGTACGCAGAGTGAGTCTACGAACGCCATGTTTCCTTAGACGTTCTTTTCTGCACCTTAGTGCTCATATATAAAGTAAACCAGGAACTAATCTGCTGCTTTCCCTTTACCTATATACTTTTATGAGTGATCTTGCACACTCAAAACTTCACAGAAGAAATCAGGACCAAACATTTATAGATGAAATTAAGTTAAGCTCTCGGCTTATTAGTACCAGTCCGCTTCGTATGTCACCATACTTCTACTCCCGGCCTATCTACCTCGTCATCTTCAAGGTGCCTTCCAAGCCTTACGGCTCTGGGAAACCTCATCTTAAGGCAGGTTTCACGCTTAGATGCTTTCAGCGTTTATCCTTTCCGAACGTAGCTACCCAACTGTACCCCTGGCGGGATAATTGGTACACCATTGGTTCGTCCACTCCGGTCCTCTCGTACTAGGAGCAGCCCCCTTCAAGTTTCTTTCGCCCGCGATGGATATGGACCGAACTGTCTCACGACGTTCTGAACCCAGCTCACGTACCACTTTAATGGGCGAACAGCCCAACCCTTGGGACCTGCTTCAGCCCCAGGATGTGATGAGCCGACATCGAGGTGCCAAACCTCCCCGTCGATATGGACTCTTGGGAGAGATTAGCCTGTTATCCCCAGGGTAGCTTTTATCCGTTGAGCGATGGCCCTTCCACGCGGTACCACCGGATCACTAAGCCCTGCTTTCGCACCTGCTCGACTTGTTGGTCTCGCAGTCAAGCTCCCTTCTGCCTTTGCACTCTTTGCGCGATTTCTGGCCGCGCTGAGGGAACCTTTGGGCGCCTCCGTTACTCTTTCGGAGGCGACCGCCCCAGTCAAACTGCCCGCCTGGTACTGTCTTGAAGATCGTTACTCTTTCAGTTAGATGCCCGTTAAATAAAGGGTGGTATCCCAACAATGACTCCTCACTGACTTGCGCCAATGTATCTAAGTCTCCCACCTATCCTGTACGTTATTTACCGAATATCAATGCCAGGTTACAGTAAAGCTCCATGGGGTCTTTCTGTCCAGTCGCGGGTAACCTGCATCTTCACAGGTATTTCAATTTCACCGGGTCCCTCGTTGAGACAGTGCCCAAGTCGTTACACCTTTCGTGCGGGTCGGAACTTACCCGACAAGGAATTTCGCTACCTTAGGACCGTTATAGTTACGGCCGCCGTTTACCGGGGCTTCAATTCGGGGCTTCGGATTGCTCCTGACTCCTCTTCTTAACCTTCCGGCACCGGGCAGGTGTCAGCACCTATACGTCAGATTTCTCTTTCGCAGGCACCTGTGTTTGTGCTAAACAGTCGCTTGGGCCTCTCTTGTGCCACCGCCTTCAGCTCCACCCGTTCGGGTTTCACCGTCTGCGGCTATCCTTTTCCCGAAGTTACGGATATATTTTGCCGAGTTCCTTAACGAGGGTTGTCCCGCGCACCTTAGGATTCTCTCCGCGCCTACCTGTGTCGGTTTTGGTACGGGCACTTCTTCTCTCACTAGAAGCTTTTCTCGACAGCGTAGCTCGTTTGAATTCGGTTCCTCCGTAGATTCACCTATCTATCACTTCTCAGCCTTCTCACATGGCGGATTTGCCTGCCATGCAGCCTACCGGCTTCGACGCGCTCTTCCATTCGCGCGCTCAAACTGCTTTCTGTGTCACTCCTTCGTTCAATCGATCCGAAGTGGTACAGGAATTTTTGCCTGTTGTCCATCGCCTATGCTTTGTGCCTCGGCTTAGGTCCCGACTTACCCTGGGACGACGAGCGTTGCCCAGGAATCCTTAGGCTTTCGGTGGAACAGATTCTCACTGTTCTTTTCGTTACTCATACCGGCATTCTCTCTGCTGTACGCTCCAATGCTCCTTACGGTACATCTTCAGTCGCATACAGTATGCTCCCCTACCCAGTATATATTTCTATATCCTGCCACGGCTTCGGTTCTGTGCTTGAGCCCCGGTCATCTTCGGCGCAGAGCCTCTCGACCAGTGAGCTATTACGCACTCTTTTAATGGTGGCTGCTTCTGAGCCAACATCCTGGTTGTTTATGAAGTCCTACATCCTTTTCCACTTAGCACAGCATTTGGGACCTTAGCCGGTGATCTGGGCTGTTTCCCTTTCGACTACGGGTCTTATCACTCGCAGTCTGACTCCCAAGTATTTTATTACAGCCATTCGTAGTTTGACTAGGGTCGGTAGGCTTTACGCCCCCTTGCCTGATCAGTGCTCTACCGTCTGTAATCTTCCCTTGAGGCTAGCCCTAAAGCTATTTCGGGGAGTACCAGCTATCTCCGCGTTCGATTGGCATTTCACCCCTATGCACACCTCATCCCAAAGTTTTTCAACACTCACGGGTTCGGTCCTCCACGCATTTTTACCTGCGCTTCAACCTGGACATGCATAGATCACTGCGGTTTCGGGTCTACACCATATTACTTAACGCCCTATTAAGACTCGCTTTCGCTTCGGCTCCGTGTCTTCCACTTAACCTCGCAATATAATGTAACTCGCCGGTTCATTCTTCAATAGGCACGCCGTCGCTCTCTTACGGAGCTTCGACTGCTTGTAGACATACGGTTTCAGGTTCTATTTCACTCCCCTTCCGGGGTTCTTTTCACCTTTCCCTCACGGTACTATGCGCTATCGGTCGCCAGTTAGTGTTTTGCCTTGGAGGGTGGTCCCCCCAGCTTCTCGCAAGGTTTCTCGTGCCCCGCGATACTCTGGATCCCGGCCCTTAAGTTCCGCTTTTCGCCTACGGGGGTTTTACCTCCTATGCCTGACCTTTCCAAGTCATTCGGCTAAACGTTCCTTAATTTCTGCCGGTCCTCAACCCCGTATCACCGAAGTGTTACGGTTTGGGCATCTGCCCATTTCGCTCGCCGCTACTTTGGGTATCTCGTTTGATTTCTTTTCCTCCGGGTACTTAGATGTTTCAGTTCCCCGGGTTTACCTTCCTTTCGGATGTCAGAACTTCTTCTGACGGGTTGCCCCATTCGGATATGTACGGATCACTAGATGCTTGCTCTTCCCCGTACCTTTTCGCAGCTTACCGCGTCCTTCATCGGCTCCTGGCGCCAAGGCATCCACCGTATGCCCTTATTCGCTTAACTTCGTCAAACCTGCCGTTAATACCATTTTGCTTCGTCAGTGCTTTGCTTCACTCATCAGCGTAATTAATACGCTTTTTTCATTCAGCTTTGCCCTTCCTTGCATTATGATGTTTCTTGCAGCTTTGCCGTTACATTCTAAGATTACTCTTAAAATGTCACCTTTTAGCTTAAGTTCATATGTTTCGTCTTAGCTTTTGTTTTTAGTTTCCTAATTGTGCTTGGTCCAACTATTCCCCGCCATTCTCTAGAAAATGTTTTTTCACAAGTTTGGCATTGGTGATAATTGTTCTTTGCTTTCTTCTGTGTAGTTTTCAATGTGCAATCTAAATTTTACATAAGCATCATCACAATGCTTACAATAAACTTTATTATAGAGGGAGAAACCCTCAAAACTAAACAATACATTAAACTTTTCATACACGTTTTCCGGATGTACTCGACAGATTTTATAAAAAATCCTTAGAAAGGAGGTGATCCAGCCGCACCTTCCGATACGGCTACCTTGTTACGACTTCACCCCAATCATCGCCCCCACCTTAGACGGTCGGTTCCATAAGGCCCTTAGCCGGCTTCGGGTGTGAATGACTTTCGTGGTGTGACGGGCGGTGTGTACAAGGCCCGGGAACGTATTCACCGCAGTATGCTGACCTGCGATTACTAGCGATTCCGACTTCATGCAGGCGAGTTGCAGCCTGCAATCCGAACTGGGGGATATTTTTTGGGTTCCGCTCCGGATCGCTCCTTTGCTTCCCTCTGTGTATCCCATTGTAGTACGTGTGTAGCCCAGGACGTAAGGGGCATGATGACTTGACGTCATCCCCGCCTTCCTCCGCGTTGTCCGCGGCAGTCTCATTTGAGTTCCCACCGTTACGTGCTGGCAACAAATGATAGGGGTTGCGCTCGTTGCGGGACTTAACCCAACATCTCACGACACGAGCTGACGACAGCCATGCACCACCTGTTTTCTTGTCCTCCGAAGAGGAAGCATCCATCTCTGAATGCGTCAATCAATGTCAAGCCCTGGTAAGGTTCTTCGCGTTGCGTCGAATTAAACCACATACTCCACCGCTTGTGCGGGCCCCCGTCAATTCCTTTGAGTTTCAGCCTTGCGGCCGTACTCCCCAGGCGGGATACTTATTGCGTTAACTCCGGCACAGGGGGGGTCGATACCCCCTACACCTAGTATCCATCGTTTACGGCCAGGACTACCGGGGTATCTAATCCCGTTCGCTACCCTGGCTTTCGAGCCTCAGCGTCAGTTACAGTCCAGAAAGCCGCCTTCGCCACTGGTGTTCTTCCCAATATCTACGCATTTCACCGCTACACTGGGAATTCCGCTTTCCTCTCCTGCACTCAAGACATTCAGTTCGGACCCCATCACGGGGTTGAGCCCCGCACTTTTAAGATCCGCTTAAATGTCCGCCTGCGCTCCCTTTACGCCCAATGATTCCGGACAACGCTTGCCGCCTACGTATTACCGCGGCTGCTGGCACGTAGTTAGCCGTGGCTTTCTAACAGGGTACCGTCATTCATTAGTGGTATTAGCACTAATGCCATTCGTCCCCTGCAACAGAACTTTACGATCCGAAGACCTTCCTCGTTCACGCGGCGTTGCTCCGTCAGGCTTTCGCCCATTGCGGAAGATTCCCCACTGCTGCCTCCCGTAGGAGTCTGGGCCGTGTCTCAGTCCCAATGTGGCCGTCCATCCTCTCAGACCGGCTACTGATCGTTGCCTTGGTGCGCCATTACCGTCACCAACTAGCTAATCAGACGCAGGCCCATCTCCAAGTAACAGCTAAAAGCCGCCTTTGGTAAAAGTACCATGCAGTACTCTTACAACATTCGGTATTAGCACCCCTTTCGGGATGTTGTCCCCATCTTGAAGGTAGGTTGCCTACGCGTTACTCACCCGTTTGCCACTAGACTTTTACCGAAATAAAAGTCCCGTTCGACTTGCATGTGTTAAGCACGCCGCCAGCGTTCGTCCTGAGCCAGGATCAAACTCTCCATTAATTTATTGGAGAGCCAATTTGGCTCTTTCATTTTGTTTTAAAAGAAATTGTTTCAGGTTTATATTTAAACCGCACATCCGGTATGTTTGAAAACATTATGATGTATTGTTTAGTTTTCAAGGTGCCTGCCTCAACGAGTCAGCTTATATATATTATCACAGGCGTTTTCGTTTGTCAAGAACTTTTTTTCAAATCTTATTGATTTGTTTCCGAGTCCCTGCCGCTCTCTTGAGCGCAGAAATTATTATATCTAATCTCACATTCTTTGTCAATCCTTTTTCTGATCTTTTTTTCAGATTTTTCCTTTTTGCTCTTTTTCCCTCTCCCTTTTCCCTGCTTCTCTTCTTTCCTGTTGTGCCTGTCCTCCCTTATATTACAGGCTTTTCCATGATTTCCAGGCAGCAAGTCTCTTCCTGTTTCGTTCAATAAAAAAAGAGAGAGGCCGGTTCCTTTTTTCCCCGTTTTCTCTCTTTTTTACTGCTCTATTTCGTTATTTGTTTTATAAAATCCAGAGATTTTAAACGTTTTTCCAAAATAATTTCAAGATAATCCAGCATAATTTTTTCTGCTGATAACAAATTCTTAGCCTGTATATTAAAAGATGAGGGAGCCTGCCAATCAAGATTCAATAAATGCAAAATAAGTTTCCTCACTGTTGAAGAGTATATCATATTTTCATCTTTTCTGCATTTCTGGCATACAGCCCCTCCTTCTTCATATGAAAAAAAAGCATCGTCTTCGATCTTCCTGCCGCAGACAGCACAATATTCATATTGAAGCTGGCTTCCCGTGTATTCCAGAATTTGAAAAAATGCAGCCAATGCAACCACTCTGGGATTGCGTTTGAGCATTGCCGGGATTATCTGCAGCAGTTTCTCATAAACTTGTTCCTGTGGTTGATTTTCTTCAAAAATTTCTGCAACTATTTCTGCAACAAAAGATGCATAGGCCAAAGCTGTGTAATCAAGAGAAAAATCTGCCAAAAAACCGTTATGGTCGCAATTTTTTATTATATCCAGCCGCGGTCCCTCAGACAGCTGCAATTCCAATATACTGAAAAGTTGTGCTGCAGAAGCCAATCTGCTTCTGGGTCTGCGGCAGCCGTATGCTGCCGCCTTTATTTTTCCCCGGTCACGTGAAAACAAGGTTATCAGCTTATCTGCTTCTCCCCAGTTTACCGCACCTAAAACAATGGCTCTTATATTATAAAGAGACATTACTTACCACCGTTCAGGCCTTCGGTATTTCCCGGCATAACTGCCCCTGCAGTTATAATATACTGCAAAGCATCTTCACCTTGTATATCTATATATATCACATCTTTTTTAGGGACAAAAACATTGAACCCCGATGTCATATTCAAACTCCACGGAATGAATACAGACACGTATTCCTCCCCGCCAAGATAATCTGCCATTACAGCCGAAACCGGAGTCATCACAAATCCCAGGCAGCGCACTCCCGGATGAGGATATGGCACCAATACTGCATTTTCAAACATGTTACCCGACTTAAAAATCGTATCGGACAGTCTCTTCACACTGCCATAGATAAATTTTACTACGGGTATTCTACCTATAAATTCCTCGCCCCATGATATAAACCGTTTTGATATCCAGTTTGAAGACAATCCGCCTACAAGCGTGATAATGATCAGCACGATGATTATTCCCATTCCCGGAAATTTTATAGGAATATAATGCCCTATAAGTCCATCGATCATCAGCCATACTGTAGAAATAACCAGATATGTAATAAAAATAGGTATTATTATCATAATACCGTTTATAAAGCATTTTGATAATTTATTCATTAGTCTTTTCATGACAAAGCCGCCTCCGTCAGTCCTTAAAGCCAAATTCCTTTAATACCCTTTCCTTATCACGCCAATCCTTTTTCACTTTCACCCAAAGATCAATATATATCTTTGATCCCAGTAATTTCTGGATATCAGTTCTCGCATCCGCCCCTATCTGTTTGAGCAGCGCTCCTTTTGCCCCAATGACAATTCTTTTCTGTGATTCGCGTTCAACATATATAGTAGATCGTATATATACATCTCCATTTTTCCGGGTAGCGATTTCATCGACGTCCACTGCCACGGCATGCGGAACCTCATCACGTGTTGAAAGTAAAACTTTTTCTCTTATAAGCTCCGCTATGATAAGACGTTCCGGCTGATCTGTTACCATGTCTTCCGGAAAATACTGAGGTCCTTCCGGCAAATAACTGTCCATTTCATGCAAAAGTTCCGGCAGATTATCCTGCTCTTTCGCCGAAATAGGAATCACAGCGGAAAATCTGGCTTCGCCATTGTTTTCAGCTGCACCTATATTTTTATATTCGCTTTCATACCCTGCGATCACCGGTAAAATTTTTCTTTTTTCCATCAAATCTATTTTATTGATGACCAGAATTACCGGTTTTTTGGTAGCTTGCAGCTGCTTCATTATATATCGTTCACCGCCGCCGATTTTTTCATTTGCATCAACTACAAATAATATGGCGTCCACCTCTTTCAGCGTTTCCTGCGCTGCCTTGACCATATGTTCGCCCAGTTTGTGAAGTGGTTTATGTATCCCCGGTGTATCAATAAAGACTACCTGCATATTTTCCTGTGTAAGCACACAAAGAATTTTATTGCGTGTCGTTTGTGGTTTATCAGACATTATAACTATTTTTTGTCCTATAAGGCTGTTTATCAGTGTCGATTTCCCGACATTAGGTCGTCCGATCACAGCCGCGAAACCAGATTTATATTTTTTTTCCATAGTACTCCCTTGTAATAGTGATTCCCTTTTATCGTGAGATTCCCAATTTTTCCATAATAAACTCTTCTTCCCTGCGCATTTCCACACGATCATTTTCTTCTATATGATCATATCCAAGTAAATGCAACATTCCGTGCACCGTTAAAAAAGCTATTTCTCTTTTTACGCTGTGCCCGTATTCTTCGGCCTGTTTAGCTGTTTTTTCCACGGAAATAATAATATCGCCTAGCACATTTACCGGTGCGCCACCTTCAATATTTGGTTCTTCCCCTTCGTTCAGTGCAAATGACAATACATCGGTAGGCCGATCTATATTGCGGTATTTTTTATTCAGGGCATGTATATTCTTATTATCAGTCAGTGTTATACTTACTTCACTGTTCTTCAGATCATAAAGCTCTGCCATTTTGGCGGCAACCTGCTCTATAATGTCAACAAGAGACTTATCCAGTTCTATGCTATCCGGATTTTTGTCAATTATGGTTTGCATATCCATTCTCCATCTTATTATTTCTTTTTCCTATTAATTCAGATGTTTCATATACATCATATGCTTTGATTATACGAGCTACCACATCGTGCCTTATGACATCGGTGTCAGCAAAGCGCACACAATCTATACCCTTGACATCTGATAATATATGCACTGCTTCAGTAAGCCCCGATACAATTCCCCGCGGTAAATCTATCTGACTCAGATCACCGTTGATGACCATTTTCGAACCAAAGCCCAAGCGCGTTAAAAACATTTTCATCTGCCGGCCCGTTGTATTCTGCGCTTCATCCAATATGGCAAACGCCCGTTCCAGTGTTCTGCCGCGCATATAAGCAAGCGGGGCTGTTTCTATTATGTTTTTTTCCATCAATTTTTTATATGTCTCAGCCCCCAGCACATCCTGAAGTGCATCATATAAAGGCCTCAAATACGGATCAACTTTTTCCTGCAGATCACCGGGGAGATAGCCCAGACGCTCTCCGGCTTCCACCGCCGGCCTTGTTAAAATAATGCGGTCTACTTCGTGGTTTCTCAGTGCCATAACAGCCATCACAACGGCCAGATATGTTTTTCCCGTGCCGGCCGGACCTATTCCAAAGGTTACAGAATTTTTGCGGATTGTATCAAGATATATTTTCTGTCCAAGAGTCTTAGGCCTGATCGTATTGCCCCGCGCTGAAACAAACAGTGTATCATTGAACAGGTCATGCAGATTTTCTTCCTGTCCGCTTTTTATCAGCTTTACCGCATATCGTACCTCGTGAATAGTTATTTTTGTTCCCTGCCGATATAAACCCAGTAATTCTTCAAAAACCTTTACAGCAGCCTCAACTTCCGATTGCTCTCCGTTTATAGTCAGTTCCGTTCCCCGGCCTGCCATCTTACACGAAAAACTATCATTCAGGAAACGAAAATATTCATCGTGTTCTCCTAATAATGCAATGGTTTCCTGTCTGTCCTGAAAAATTATTTTTCTTTCATCAAATCCTTGCAAATATCAATAATCCTCCCGTCATCATGATAGTTTATCAATTAAATTTTACAGCATGGCCGATAAATGTCAAGTAGCAGTCCATAGCAATAATATTATTGTTTTACCCATATCAATTCCTGCCGCAGCAGTAAATTTCTCCGATAATCAATATATAAAAATACCGTGTCAGTAAAAAAATGACACGGTATACATAGTTGTTCACGCAATAACATCTTTTTTTAAATGCTCTTTGGCCACGGACAGCATTAGTTTTATACGGTTAAGTTGATTTACTTCACTCACCCCAGCATCGCAGTCAATAGCCACTATATTGGCATCAGTATATGAACGAAGCAGTTCTCGAATCATACCTTTTCCTGTTATATGGTTTGGCAGGCAGCCAAACGGCTGCAGGCAAATGATATTTTTTACATTTTCTGCGAGAAGTTTCAACATCTCGCCTGTCAAAAACCAGCCCTCTCCGGCCATATTGCCGAGAGATACATGCCCTTCAGTCAGTTTTGCTATCTGCCTTATTGTATACGGAGCTGTGAATCTGCTGCTGGCTTCCAATGCTTTATGCATAGGCCGGCGATAAAATTCCATCAATTTTATCGCTGTTTCAGATTTAAATTTATCAATCCATTTGCCTGACAATATTTTATAGGAAACTACGTCATCGTATGCCATGTACATAAAAAAGTCCATCAGATCAGGCATGACCACTTCTGCTCCTTCACTGTACAATATATCCTCCAAATGATTATTTGCAGTGGGATGGTACTTTGCCAGTATCTCGCCTACTATACCGATACGTGGTTTTTCCAATCCTTCAATAAGCGGCAGTGTATCAAATTTGGCAACTATTTTCTTTATATTGCCGGCAAATTTACTGTATCGCTCGTTTGTATCACTAAGATCCTTCTTGCACAGATCCATAGATGTCGTAAAAAGTTCATTGACACTGCCCGTTTCTTTTTCATACGGCAATGTGCGATGACGCACACGCTGCAGCAGGTCGGCATAAATGGTTGCTTTCAGTACATCTATAAAAAGGCCCGTAGTCATTTTAAACGAATCTGTTTCTCTGCCCCAGCAGGCAAAAACAGGAACCTGCGGCATACCGGCATCATGCAAGGCTTTGCGCATAAGATTCAAATAGTTAGTAGCACGACAGGCACCGCATGTCTGAAAAAGCATAATAGAAGTCTTATTCACATCATACTTGCCCGATTTTAACGCATAAAGGAGCTGCCCAATGACTATGATAGCCGGATAACACATATCATTATTCACATAACGCAGACCCTCATCGACAGCTGCTTGATTCGGCATTTCTGGTATAACAATGCGATAGCCATGTTTCTTTACGGCAGCTTCTATAAGCTCAAAATGCAATGGAGACATTTGAGGTGCGAGAATAGTATGCTCTGTCTGGCATTCCTGCCTGAAATAAGCTCTTTCTTTAACCGGAAGCGGCGTTCTGCCGCCTTCTCTCATTCCGTATTTCCATGCAGCCATAAGAGAACGCAGTCTTATTCTGGCTGAGCCAAGATTGCTTACTTCATCAAGCTTTATCATTGTGTATACACAATTACTGCGCTCCAAAATTTCTTTTACCTGCCCTGTAGTTATCGCATCCAATCCGCAACCGAAGGAACTGAATTGAATCAGAGTAAGTTCAGGATGTTCCGCAACATACTGCGCCGCCCGATACAAGCGTGCATGGTAGACCCATTGATTGACAATGCTGAGCTTTTCATCTTCTATCGGCAAATGAGCGAGCGCATCTTCGGATAAAACCGCTATACCATAATTTTGAATCATCTCAGGAATACCATGATTTATTTCCGGATCTATGTGATAAGGTCGGCCGCAAAGAACAACCGCCTTCATATGTTTTTCCCTGATCTGCTCCATTATGACCTTGCCATAGTCCTGAACATCTCTTTTATAATGTTCAAGTTCAGCATAAGCATTTTCCAATGCCCTGCGTATATCCTTTTTTCCGCAGCAAAGTGATTTTAATTCCTCTGTAAGCCGTATATACATTCTTTTTTTGTCATTTATCGGTAAAAACGGCTGCAGAAAATTTATATTTTTCTTTTGCAGTATATCCATATTTGCACGAATATTTTCCGCGTATGATGCCACAACAGGACAATTATAATTGCTGTCTCCATTGTCAAGTTCATCTTTTATATTAGACGGGATACATGGATAAAAAATTGTTTTTATCCCTTTTTCTATCAAATCCACTATATGTCCGTGCACCAATTTCGCCGGATAGCACAGTGAATCCGACGGTACCGTTGACATACCCTTGTAATAAAGCTGCGCTGAAGATTTGCCGGAGAGAACTACCTCATACCCCAATTCCGTAAAAAAGGTAAACCAAAACGGATAATCCTCATACATATTAAGGCTGCGCGGCAAGCCTATTTTCCCCTTTGGTGCATTTAACTGTGGTTTGTAGTAAGAGAAAAGCCGATCATATTTGTATTTATAAATATTAGGGAAATCCTGCATTGTTTTTTTCACGCCGCCGATTCCTCTTTCACAGCGATTGCCGATGAAGTATCTTCCTCCATCCGGAAATTTCTGCATGGTTATAAGACAATTATTTCCGCATTTCTTACAGCGATATGAAGTCTGTTCTGCCTTAAAACCGACCAATGCACCGGCAGACAGCAATGCAGATTTTTCCTGTTTTCTTTCCATCGACAGCAGTGCCATGCCATATGCACCCATAAGGCCTGAAATATCCGGACGAATAACTTTTTTATCAAGCAAAATCTCCATTGACCGCAAAACAGCGTCATTATAGAACGTACCGCCCTGAACTACTATTGCATCGCCAAGCTCCTCAGTATCCTTTATCTGTATAACCTTGAACAACGCATTTTTTATGACAGACAACGCTATTCCCGCAGAAATATCGGCAACAGCCGCACCTTCTTTTTGCGCCTGTTTCACACGGGAGTTCATAAATACGGTACACCGTGTACCAAGATCCACAGGATGCTCCGCGGCAATACCTTTATCGGCAAATTCAGCGGCTGTCATAGAAAGTCCCTGTGCAAAATTTTCAATAAAGGAGCCGCACCCGGCAGAACAAGCCTCATTCAGAATGATTTGAGCTATATGTCCATCCTTCACAAAAAAGCACTTCATATCCTGCCCGCCGATGTCGAGTACGCAGCTGACTTTCGGACAAAATTCCCTGGCTGCTCTTAAATGGGCAAAAGTTTCAACTTCGCCAAAATCAGCATGCACGGCCGCTTTTACTATATGCTCGCCGTATCCCGTTGTTCCTGCACTTTTGATATAGGTTTCCCCATTTATCTTACTGTATAAATCGCGCAGGGCCTCTAGGACACTGTCAAGAGGGACTCCCTTATTGCTGCCATAAGAAGTGTACAGAAGTTGCTTTTCAGCTCCTACAGCAACGACTTTTGTCGTTGTCGATCCTGCATCTATTCCTACATACAAGGGTCCCTTGTATGTACACAGATTTCCTCTTTTCACAACATCCTGATCGTGCCTTTTCTTAAATTCGGCATATTCCTCTTCGTTTTTAAATAAAATAAATGGTGTTTTTTCTATATCCGCCTTTACGTTTTTTCCCGCAAAAAGAGCCGTAAGAAGCTTTTCATAATCAAGAACAGATGCATTTTCAGAAAGAGCTGCTCCCATGGCCACAAAATAACAGCCATCCGGCGTGTTTACAATATGTTCATCCGACAGATTCAATGTTTTTATAAAACGATCACGCAGCATAGGCAAAAAATGCAGCGGCCCGCCCAAAAAAGCGACGTTCCCTCCGATAGGCCGGCCCTGCGCCAAATTGCCGATAGTCTGATTTACTACAGCCTGAAAGATGGAGAATGCTATGTCTTCTCTTGATACTCCGTCATTTATAAGGGCTTGCACATCAGTTTTTGCAAAAACACCGCAGCGTGAAGCAATTGTATGAACCTGACCACCATTTTCAGCCAGCTTCTCAAGCCCCCTGGCATCAGTATGCAGAAGAGCTGCCATATGATCGATAAAGGATCCCGTGCCGCCCGCACAGACCCCATTCATCCGCTGTTCGGGCGCTGTACCAAAATATGTTATTTTAGCATCTTCACCGCCTAATTCAACTGCGGCATCTGTATGCGGTATCCATTTTTTCACAGCCTGTGTACAGGCTATAACCTCCTGAACAAATGTAACTTTCATAGCCGCGGCCAGTCCCATACCGGCCGAACCTGTAAATGTACAGTAAAACTTGCGGTTATGCAGCTTATCTTTCAGTGCAGCAATATCTTCACTCAAAGCTTTATAAATCTCAGAAAAATGTCTTTTGTACTGTTTAAACACCGTTCTGTCCGATTCATCCAAAACTACAGTTTTAATCGTAGTAGATCCTATATCAATACCGATTTTCCAAGTAGGATTCATAACTAACACCCCAAAATATAATAAACAAAAGCTCCCGGTGCCACCATGAGAAAGATCACCGGAAGACCATTATCCCCAAATCACACAGCCCGTCTGCAGCCAAAACAACTGACAAAACATTCAGCATAAGCCGGACAATAAATACAGTCATGCATATGATAATATAAATGCTGTTTACTGTAAAGGACAGATCAGCAATAGATTCTATGCATTCTGAAGGAATAAGGCCGAACAAGTTTTCATTGGTGCATCATCACTTGCACACTGGCAACTGTTGGTAATTCTGTTAAAAATCAACCATAAAAATAATAAGTGATATTATAAAATATACTTATCTTTATTCTTATCAAAACAATAATTCTTCTGATTATGTTATACCATAATCAATAATTAATTTCAATAAGTAATGCGTCCTGCTTGGCAAATTGTCCTATAAGAATTATAATCTGAGCTTATTTAGCCCTGGCATTTATGCTATAATAAACGAAGATTGTTCTTTGCGATAAGTTTTGCAATTATATGTCCATTTATACCAGGAAAATCCAGCGTTATCAAAAATCGCTATATTATAAGCTTGGAGGAACAAAAATTGAGCGAAATCATTGTTATCACATCGGGTAAAGGAGGAGTCGGCAAAACGACGACCGCAGCAAATCTCGGTGCTGGTCTGGCCTCCTTAGGAAAAAAAGTCGCCCTCATAGACACTGATACAGGCCTCAGAAACCTTGATCTTATACTCGGCGTTGAAAACTTCATCTGTCATACTCTCATAGATGTAGCAGCAGGAAAAATCCCTTTTGAGAAGGCTCTTATCCGCCATCCCCAGTACAAGAGCTTATATCTTCTGCCTACGTCGCAAAAATATGATAAATCAGCTCTCAATGGCGATGATCTTATAAAAATATGCGATCAGATGCGCAATCAATTCGACTTTATTATAATTGACTGCCCTGCTGGTATCGAACAGGGATTTAAAACTGCTATCGCAGCCGCTGATTCGGCTATAATAGTAACTATGCCGGAAATGGCAGCACTGCGGGATGCCGATAAAGTAGTCGGTGAATTAAACCGCGCTGAATTCACAGACATCAGGCTCATTATCAATCGCATCCGTCCTGATATGGTAACCCGCGGCGATATGCTCGACATAACAGATATAAAGGATATCCTTGGTGTAACCGTCATAGGGCAGATACCTGATGAAGAAACGATCATAAAATACACCAATAAAGGCCGCCCTGTCATCGAAGATAAAAATTCTCTCGCTGCACAGGCATACAGAAACATAACCCACCGGCTTTGCGGTGAAACGGTTCCTTTTCCCGATCTTGGCTGCAAACCTACATTTCTCGGCAAGCTCAAAAATCTTTTCAAATAATTTAGATAAGCAATTCTCTTTTTACACTAGAATCAATTAATCTCCCCTGACTAAATAAAAACAGCAGCAATGTCTTTTTGCACAGTATGTTTTTTAGTCAGGGGTTTTTATTTCAATAATTTACATGCCACAGCGTCAGCCCTCTGGCTGGTGCTGTTTTTCCGGCTTTGTTTCTGTCCTTAGCCTGCATTATCTCCGCAAAATTATCCGGTGAAAGCCTTCCGTTGCCAACTTTCACAACAGTGCCGACAATATTTCTGACCATATGATATAAAAAACCATTACCCCAAAAGCGAAAAGTAAGCATAGCCCCTTCCTGTTTACACTCCGCCTCATAGATAGTCCTCACCGGATTCATCCCGAGAGCACCTCCTGCCGCCCGAAAAGCTGAAAAATCATGTTCGCCGGTCACCAGTGTCAGGGCTTTTCTCATATCCGCCAAACACAACTTATATTCATACTGCCAGCTATACCGATGCAGAAGGGGATCCGGCACCTTGCTGTGATAAAGTTGGTAAACATATATCTTACTCTTTGCACTATGCAGTGCACTGAAGTCTCTGTCTGCTTCCTGTGCTTCTGTCACTACTATATCCTTCGGCAAGAGTCTGTTTGCGGCCTTTGGAATATTCTCTATAGGTATCATCCCGTCTGAAAAGAAATTTACCACTTGCCCTCTGGCATGAACTCCCGCGTCTGTTCTTCCTGCCGCTGCTATTTCTATGGAATCGCCAAAGACAGCCGGCAATATTTCTTCCAATACATTTTGAACAGCCACACATTTATTTTGCCGTTGAAAACCATGATAGGCAGTCCCGTCATATGCCACTGTCAGTTTTATATTGCGGCGTCTTCTTTTCATTGTTTCCTTATGTTCTTGCCTCATCAGTCATATTCCCTTTATTTTTAATACAATCATTCCCACAATTATCAAAACAGCTATTGCCGCGATAAAAAAATCCAGTCTGCCAAATTTCATTTCTTTCATACGTGTACGTCCCTGCCCGCCCCGATAGCAGCGCGATTCCATAGCCAGTGCCAATTCATCGGCACGTCGGAACGCACTGACAAAAAGAGGGATCAATATCGGCATAATATATTTTATCCGCTGTATAATATTGCCCGAAGAAAAATCAGCGCCGCGTGACTTTTGCGCTTTTATGATCTTATCGGTCTCTGTTATGAGCGTTGGTATGAATCGAAGAGCTATAGTCATCATCATAGAAAGTTCATGTGCCGGCACGCCTATTTTTTTAAAAGGACTAAGCAGGCTTTCAAGAGCATCCGTTAAAACTAAAGGTGATGTGGTAAAGGTCAGTATAGATGCCATCAGTACCAGTAATATCAATCTTAAAGTTATGAATATCCCTTCTGTCAGCCCTTCCCATGTAGCCGAAAAAATCCACAGATCAGCTATTATTGTCCCCTCTCCACTGAAAATATGCATAATAAATGTAAATAGAACTATCCAGAACATTGGTTTAACAGCCTTTAAGTACATGACAAAAGGTATTTTTGAGACAGTCATCAATATTATGTTCAATAAAGTCAAAAGGATGTAATCAGTCTTACTGTCGCATAAAAATATAGCAATAATGAAAATGAACAACAGCATGATTTTCAATCTGGCATCCATCCGGTGAAGGACAGAATCAGCAGGGAAAAATTGGCCCAGCATCATATCATCTAGCATCTTTTTCTCTCCCGTAATATGCCGCACAGACGGCATCTGCCGCATCGCTTTTATTCAAACAGTCACTTCTTACCGGAAATGCCTGTTCATTTATTTGCCGCAACAGTTGTGTCAGATGCGGCGCACGCAGTCCTGCAGCCTGCAAAATATCATTCTTTTTAAAAATATCCTGCGGCATTCCGTCCGCAGCAACACAGCCGTCATGCAGCACAATTATGCGTCCTGCCAGTCCTATTATATCATCCATATTATGCGACACCATTATAATTGTGGTATTGCCTTTACGGTAAAGAGCTCTTATATTTTCCAGCAAATCATGTTTTGCCTTTGGATCCAGTCCTGCCGTCGGTTCATCCAGCACCAGATATGCCGGTTCCAGCGCTACTATTCCTGCGATTGCCACACGCCTCATCTGTCCGCCGCTGAGTGCAAACGGTGAAGCGTCTCTATACTGCTCATAGTCAAGCCCGACAAATGACATCGCCTTTTTTACTCGTTTGTCAACCGCATCCGGCTCAAGGCCAAAATTTTTTGGACCAAATGCTATATCAGCGTATACGGTTTCTTCAAAAAGTTGTGTTTCCGGATACTGAAAAACCATTCCTACCGAGTGTCTTGCCTTTATTTTTTCTTTTCCCCCGCGGTTTATATCCACTCCGTCCACCTTGACGGTTCCGGAGCAGGGAGATATAAGTCCGTTTAAATGCTGCATCAAAGTAGACTTTCCTGATCCGGTATGTCCGGCTATAGCAACGAATGATCCCTCTTCGATTTTGAGATTTACATTTTTCAAAGCATCTTTTTCGTATGGAGTCTTTTTCATATATGTATAGGTAAGATTTTCTATTTCAATAGACACTTGCTTATCACCATTACCTTATTTTTTATTTCCGTCGTCACATATTATACATCGGCAAATATTGTCAACGCAATTATTTATCCTATTTACCTTATAAATAAATTATCTAAAAAATACGGCTCAGTTCAAAACACACAGAAAACAAAAAGAGTTTTTGAGCAGAAAAATAAAAGCATCTTCTGAAAAATCTTCAAATAGATGCTCTTATTGTCAGCTATATACTATATTTTTCTTTATTTCTTCAAAGAACTTTTATCTAATTGATCAAAGCCGATGAGCAGTTCCTGCATGACAGCTGTTATTTTATCACAGTCACCCGCACCGTTTCCTTCTATATTAAGCGGCATTTTAGGATCATGCAGAGACTGACGCAAAAGGGCCCAGCCATTCACGCTTCCCTTGAATGACAATCGTACGCCTTCATAAGATGGTGTGACAACTGTATATCCTTTTTCCTTAGCACGTTCCTCGAAAGTTTTCAGTACCTTTTGTCCGTATTCTCTAAAGTTTTCACAATTTATAGACATGCGATATTCTGCCTCTTCAAAAATGGGCTGCAGCTTTTCTATAAGACTTTCTAAAGATTTATCTTCTTTTTTTGCAATAGCCGCTGCAACCAGCAGCTTCACAGCAAGATATGCTCCGTCATCCAGATAATAGTTTTCTTTAAGAGCGCCGTGGCCGCTTGTTTCTATGGCAAGAGGCGATATTTCGCCCTTATCGTTAAGCCGCCTGCATTCATTGATAACATTTTTATAGCCGCGCATATAACGATGATGCTTTAAATGCAGTTCATTTTGTAAAAAGTCAGTCAGTTTATCGGAGGTTACCGAATCAGTTATAATTGTAGATTCAGGATAATCGGGTGCCAAAATCGCTGCCATCATAGCGATAAGAGCATCACGATTTATTTCTCTGCCGTCTGCCAGGACAGCTGACATTCGATCGACATCAGTATCAAAAATGAGACCTAAGTCGGCTTTATTAGTGATCACAGCACTGCGCAGAGCCTCCATAGCCTGCTTATTTTCCGGGTTTGGTATATGATTGGGGAAATGCCCGTCCGGCTCAAGGAACTGACTGCCCGCAGTATCAGCACCTAACTGGCCCAATACCTTTTCGACAAAAAATCCGCCGGCTCCATTACCCGCATCAACTACAATATGAATACCCTTAAGCGGGTGATAAAATTCCTCTGAATTTATGCCTTTGCGTATTTTTTCGCAAAGATCCTGTGCATAAAGGTCTATGAGCTCACAGTTTTGAACAGTGCTTATGTCTGTATCAACCTTTGCCGTATCCACCGCAATTTTCAATGCATCCGTAAGATCGCTTTTTTCCATTCCGCCATCAATAGTAAAGAATTTCAAACCATTGCGATTGAAGGGCAGATGGCTTGCCGTTATCATTATTGATCCGTCAAATTTAGTCTGATCATATACAAGCGACATAAACATCGCCGGTGTCGTAGCCATATTGCAATCATAAGCTTTTGCCCCAAGACCCATTATTGCCTTCAATGCCTGTTTCTTAAGATCGGACGCCGATATTCTGGAATCATGTCCCACAGCAATTTTCAAGTCTGCCACAGCTTTTCCGTTTTTTGCAGCAAGCCATTTCACAAAACCTGCTGTGATCCTGTTAGCGTATTCGCCGGTCAAAGTAACTGGTTCCCCTTCAACACCTTCTACGGCAACACCGCGGACATCACTGCCATTCTGCAAACTTAATATCGCTTTTTCATCTGACATATAAACCTTCCTTTCATTTTTAAACATATTATCTACCATAATAAAGCTACTATCATAATAGCAGTTTTATTGCCGCTGTGAAAGAAAAAGAGCGTAAAATGATGACAAACTATGCCCATTTTACGCTCCTGCCTTCCGATTCTTTAAATCTGCCGCAGACTTTTGATCACTTAGCTGCTTTGATATGATCCTGTTCAAGTTCATTTATCCGCATTACTTTTGGCTGTGATCTTGATTTTTCAGAGTAATCGGAATCAAGCCATGTATCAAGAAGAGCTTTGGCAAGCTCAGTGCCGATAACGCGTTCTCCCATACAGATTATCTGCGCATTATTGCTCATTCTGCTGCGCTGTGCCGAAAATTGATCATGACATACTGCCGCGCGTACACCCGGCACTTTATTTGCACAGATGCACATTCCTATGCCCGTACCGCAGACAAGCACTGCCCGTTCATATTTGCCTTGAGCGACAGCATCTGCCACTTTATAAGCAACATCCGGGTAAAGAACAACTTCGCCTTTTTCAGCACCAAAATCATCAACTTCATAGCCTTTTGCTTCCAAGTGTTCCTTTAAGACGATTTTCAAACTATATGCTGCTTCATCGCAGCCGATTGCTATTTTCATGATATTTTTCTCCTTAGCTTCAATATTATTTTAAATATGCACTTACTTTTTTATCTATGCCTTCAGCATCAAGTCCAAACTCATGCAGCAAGCCTACTGCCGGACCTGAGTGGCCAAAACAATCATTCACACCTAAACGCAGCACAGGTGTAGGACAATTTTCTGAAAGGACTTCACATACAGCACCGCCCAGGCCGCCGATCACAGAGTGTTCCTCAACAGTTATGATTTTACCTGTCTTTTTAGCCACTTCTATGATCAATTCCTTATCAATCGGCTTTATCGTATGTATGTTTACAACTCCCACATCAATACCTTTTTGTGCCATCTTTTCTGCGGCTTCAAGAGAAGCATTCACGCAAAGTCCCGTTGCTATAATGGCAGCGTCTTTACCTTCGCGGAGCACAATACCCTTGCCCAGCTCAAATTTATAATCCGGCTTATCATTGATAATAGGAATAGCCAAGCGGCCGAAACGCATATAAACCGGACCATCGTGATCATATGCGGCCGTTACGGCAGCTTTTGCTTCAATATCATCGGCAGGATTGATTATTACCATCCCCGGTATAGTGCGCATCAGGGCAATGTCTTCATTACACTGATGTGTGGCACCATCCTCACCCACAGATATCCCCGCATGAGTAGCACCAATTTTAACATTAAGGTGCGGATACCCTATGGAATTTCTTACTTGTTCAAAAGCACGCCCTGCCGCAAACATGGCAAATGTACTCACAAACGGCACCAAACCTGTGGAAGCCAGTCCGGCAGCTATTCCCATCATATTGCCTTCTGAAATGCCGCAGTCATAATGTCTGTCCGGAACGGCTTTCTTAAAAATTCCCGTCTTGGTTGCGGCGGCCAAATCAGCATCCAAAACAATTATATTATTATGTTTTTTGTATAATTCTACAAGAGCATTTCCATAGCTGTCTCTTGTAGCAATTTTTACTGCTGTCATGCCAACGCCTCCCCATTTTTTTCCAATTCAGCCATTGCTTGCTTATATTGTTCCTCATTAGGAGCTTTTCCATGCCAGCCCACAGCATTTTCCATGAAGGAAACGCCTTTTCCTTTTACACTTTTAGCAATTATAGCCGTTGGCTTTCCTTTTGTTTGTGCCGCTTCTTTAAAAGCAGCTCTGATCTGATCAAAGTCATGCGCATCAATATTTATAACATGAAAATTAAATGCCTTGAATTTTTCATCTATAGGATACGGAGAACAAATTTCCTCAACCGTTCCATCAATTTGCAGATTATTATTGTCGACCACAACTGTCAGATTATCGAGCCCGTGGCTGCCGGCAAACATGGACGCTTCCCAAACCTGTCCTTCCTGCAGTTCACCGTCTCCCAGCATGGCGTATACGCGGAAACCTTTATCCTGTACTTTTGCAGATAAAGCCATCCCTACCGCGGCAGAAATTCCTTGTCCGAGAGAACCTGTAGACATATCCACACCTGCCGTATGTTTCATATCAGGATGTCCCTGCAAGTAAGAATCGATATGGCGAAGTGTTTTTAAATCAGCCGCCGGGATGTAACCTCTCAACGACAGTACGGCATACAGGCCCGGTGCGGCATGTCCCTTCGACAATACAAACCTGTCCCGGTCCTGATCATCAGCTTTTTTGGGATCTACATTCATTTCTTCAAAATAAAGATACGTTAAGATATCAGCCGCCGACAAAGATCCGCCCGGATGACCTGATTTTGCATGAAATGTTTCAATTATAACATTTTTACGCAATTCATTGGCAGTCTTTTTCAAAGCTAAATTATCCATTTAGAACCTCCTTTAAATTTACCAGTAAGACTGGTTTGAACTGTAAATACAAGCAACTATCAACATAAAACAAAATTTTCCGCATACACGGAGAAGCCATATTCATTATTTTTGGTAACTTTCTTATTTGATGCGCAGTAATTGTTTTGTTTGATATTGTTTATCTTTTTTTACAGTTTTTTTATTCTATTTTTGCTTTTATTATAACAAAGTCCAAAATTTTTTCAAGTGTTTTTTCACTTTTATTTTTTCAGTCTCTGTATTTATTTCTTATTTTTATTTTTGCATGCTTGTTTTTTATTATTTTTTTTGTGGAACAATCATGAAATTGATTGTCAAAATTTCCGCATTGCTATATAATATTAACAAATTGATGATATTATTCAAAATTACTATCCGAGGAGGCTGTGCTATGTTTGCTATAGAACGGCAAAATATTATACTGGAACATATAAAAGAACACGGTAAAATAACTACTCAGCAAATTTGCGAAAAATTTACAGTTTCGGCCACAACAGCAAGAAACGATATGAAAGAACTGGAAGAAAGGAATCTTATAACAAGAACACACGGCGGAGCTACTCTGACTGATAAGCAGTTGACAATGCAGCCGGATATAACGCATATTTTTCAAAAAGGACAGGAAGACAGCTACAGCTTTCTTTCCAGAGAAAAAAAATGCACTGAAGAGAAAGAACATATAGCACAAAAAGCTCTTTCCTATATTACAGAGCGGGGATCAATCTATCTTGATTCAGGAACGACTGCACTCGTAATGGCTAAAAAACTTGCTGCCATGCAAAAAAAACTGATCGTAGTTACACACGGCATTCATATTATGTCCGCGCTTATATCCAATCCTAATATTACAGTTATATTTGTCGGCGGTATCGTCGGCAAGGATGCCGCTTACATAGAAGGCACTCTTGGTTCGGGTATTTTTGATAATCTCAATATTGATCTGGCATTTGTTTCCGGTTATGGCATGACCATCAAATCGGGGCTTACTGATTTCAATCCCTACGAAGTAGAATTAAAACGCATTGTTGTCAAGCATTCCCACAAGATAATCGCACTTGTCGATTCATCGAAATTCGATGTGGTCTCAACTGCAAACTTTTGTCCGACAGACAGTATATCCACGATAATTACAGATCCAAAAGTTTCTCCGGATGTAATTCATGAATATCAAGACAAAAGCATAAACATCGTATATTAATAAAACAACAAAAAGGGCAGCTGATTATCGGCTGCCTCTTTTGTTGTTTTATTCCCATATTTATCGCATATGGGTAGTAATTATTTTTATAATATAAGCCGTTTCGTCTTCGCTTATTTTTATATCATATTCTTTTTCAAGCGGTTCCAAAGCTTTGTGTATACTTTTAAAAAGATCTTTATTCACAGAATAGAAGTCTTCCAGTTCATCAAACTGTATGCTTATCCCGCCCACACATCGATCCAATACGCATCCCATATGAAGGACCAGATCCAGCACCATGCTTTTATTTTTATCTGAATAATTTATTGCTTCCACGAAATTCCGTATCTGGAAAATAGCATGCCTGGGATTAACGAATTTTACATATTTTTCCAAAAGTCCCTTCGCTGTTTCATATAATGTAGGCATTTGCAACGGTTCAGGCAGCGAAAACGGTCCCTCCATATTACCGTCGAGCAAATGGAAAAATATCTGCTGAGTTTGTTCCTGTAACAGTTGATCAATAGGAAAAAATGGTACGGGCAGCTGCGGATCTATATTCCCGACAACTGCAGCAACATAACTATATTCACCGGACTGTTCAAAAACCTCCCTGGCATTTACATAATCTGTCGCTATAACTTTTATTGAATCTGTATAATATTTTTCCAAAAGCTCGTCAAGCATATTCTTTATTATCATACTGCTGCCTTGTCCTGTGGCACAAACTGCCAATACAGCAAGTGGTTTTCTTTTCACAGTGGCAGCAGTTTCTTCCTGTTGATTATTCTTCTGTGCATAAACCTCATCGATATCATCCATATCATAAAGGACGTGACGCAGTACATCTAAAACTGCAGGCGTAGACACGGATTTTACAAGCTTGGTCTTTATTCCCGTATCAGCAGTCAGCCGCTTGTCAAAAAATAAAAGTGATCCCATGTCCACAAGGAGGATAATTCCTTTCCCCTTGTTTATTGTCAATGCCATCGCTTTAAGCTTTCCATATGTTTCATCAATGCTCTGATTTAAAGGCATATCCACAGCCTTTACAAGATCTGTATTAAGCAATGCATTACATGCGCCGGCCATGCTTGAAGCGGTGGAATCACCATGACAGATAATGATCATACCGATTTTCTTGCTGTCCGCTTCCACCCTGCTATGATATAAAAGCAGTGCAATAAAACCCTTTTCATTTTCCGGTACTATCATCCCAAACTTGTCACTGAGCATTTCTACCATTTTTTCTGCCACTTTAAATTCATCAGGATGCTCTGTTTTTATTTTAAATAGATGCTTGTCATCACCCGCAGAAATTCTGCCGGCCCTTTTGATCAATGCCTGAATATGCATTGATAAGCCGAACAAAAAATAATTGTTGAAATTTACTTTCAGCTCTTCTCTTGCATATTCGATAAACTGCATTGTGGTATCTATGACCTCCTTGGGCACCAATTTATGCAGATTTATTATTTTTGAATGCAGATTGGAAAAATATTTATTGACACTGCTCAAATAAGCATCTATTTCATTCTTTAATACGTCTGTTATATTTTCTACATTTCCTCCCTGTTGTTTGAGTTTTTTCAATTTATCCAAAATTATATCGTAGACATCATTTTCAACCTCATCAGACATGATTCCTGTATTTTCCTGAGGTTGTATAGCTATATCTTCTGAAAACATATCAAGATATCGTGTAGCTGTTTTATCCATTTTCACATAATTGAATAAAATATCACGAATATCCTTATCCAGCATTTGGTATCCTACATAAATAGCTTGGTTGTTCTGCAAATGCTGTAAAAAAGCATTTGCACAAAGCAATTTTACTTCCGAGCGCAACTGTCCGATATTGCCTCCTTTAAATTCATATAAGGCCAGAGCCCGCAATACTTCAGGTGCGATATTTATTGTTTTTTGCAGATTCATCGCCTCAAAGCGAAAAAATTGCTCTATTATTTCCACCTTTTCCGCGATCGGCTTTTCTTTATAATTGGGTAATATTATATTTACAGGCACCCGTCTCATAAATGTATTCAATAACACATCCGAAGGATTTTCTGTGGTTGCCGCAATAATCAATATGTTGCTTTTTCTTTTATTGCCATCTCCCAGTCTGTTGTATTCTCCCTTATCCATCAAATAAAACAACATTTCCTGTCCATCAGGCGGCAGCCGATGTACCTCGTCCAAAAAAAGTATTCCGCCGTCAGCCTGCTCCACCAACCCTTTTTTATCTGCTTCTGCTCCTGTAAACGCATTTTTGGCATGCCCAAACAACTGTGACAGCAAAAGCTGCGGATTATTAAAATAGTCTGCACAATTAAATGTTATAAAAGGATATTCCGATATGTTTTTATTATTTGCCAACAATCCATAAGCATGCATGGCTTGCGCAAAAGTGGTCTTTCCCACACCGCTTTCCCCCAGAAGCAGTGTATGAAGACCGCGCGGAGGATATACAATGGCTGCTTTTGCCTGCCGTATTTGGTAAAGCAGACTGCTGTTACAGCCCAGAAGCCGCATAAAAGGATCTTCCATTTCCATTTGCCTGTCACTGATTTTTTCCTGCAATTCTGCCAGGGTATACATGTTTTTCTCTTCTATACCATATTTCTCACACATACGGCATGTAACTTCATGAGGCAGAAACGTCACTGGTCTGCTGTTTATTTTTACAAGTCCCCCATCCTTGCAGATAGAATTTAGAATACTGCTGGCATTGTTGCGTAATATACCAAAATGCTTTTGTATCTCACCAGCCTGTATCCCCGGATTATCTCCATTTTGTATAGCTTCTATCATTTCACCAAACACGCATTTTTCCTTGATATAAGTTATTATCATATCTGTTTGCCGCATTATTATCCCCCTATTGATACAAAATATTAGTCATATAAAATATTTTATGTCTCTCATAAAAAAATTTATTTATATTTTTTGTTTATTGCAAATTTTATTTAAATTTTTTATAAATATAATTTTAATAATATATACACTAATAATTTATTTATATACACTATCATATTTCACGCAATTTGTGTATATATTTTTTCAACAGCTTAGCTAAAAAAGCCTATACACTATCTTGGCATGATTCTTGCATTCTCTAATAGCAGAATATACTTGCAAGTATTTTTTTATCATTGGCAGCTCCTGTTTGTAATTATTTCCATCAAGTATCGGAAAAAGTGCATCATTGCTTTCGCTTATATTTTCTGATACGGCTTCCGTGAAATCAGCCATCACTTACGCTCACGTGAGTATTGCTATTTCAAAACTGTTGGTGCAGCGGCACGACGGCGTTATTTTTTTAATAAAGGAGAAAAAATCCCATGGACGCAATTCAAAATCTTATACGTTTCATCTTGGATTTAGGCGCTACAGTAATGATGCCTATAATCATAATGCTTCTGGGCTTAGGATTAAGGCAAAAATTTTCGCAGGCGATCCGCTCTGGTTTGACTGTGGGAATGGGTTTTGCCGGTATATTTTTAGTGATAGGTCTTTTTTCCAGTAACCTTTCTCCCGCAGCAAAAGCTATGGTGGATAATTTTGGTCTTCATCTTGATGTGCTCGATGTCGGCTGGCCTGTTCATGCCGCGATAAGCTTTGGTACACCCATAGTTCCCATTGTATTCATTTTAGGTGTCCTGATAAATATCATTATGCTGACAATGAACTGGACTAAGACTATGGACATAGATCTTTGGAATTACTGGCATTTCATTTTTGCAGGCGGTCTGGTAATGTACAAAACAGGCAGTGCTCTGCTGGGCATTGTTGCTTCTTGTATAACAATCATAATCGTTCTCAAACTGGCAGATTACACCCAGCCTTATGTTGAAAAATTTTTTGGCATGCCGGGAATCTCTCTGCCGCATACAGAAGATGTCGGATGGGCACCCATATGTATTTTTCTTAATAAAGTAATAGATAAAATTCCTGTAATAAATAAAATTGAATTAGATCCCCTGTCTATTCAAAAACGCTTTGGTGTGATCGGCGAACCAATGTTTATCGGTCTTATCCTTGGTGGATTCATTGGTTTCCTCGCCGGTTATGATTCTAAAGGAGTTATCCAGCTTGGCATCAACATGGCAGCCGTTATGTTTTTACTGCCACGTATGTCCAAAATTCTTATGGAGGGGCTAATGCCTTTATCTGACAGTGCCCGTGAATTTTTGAACAGCAGGTTTCCTGGTAAAAAAGTCTTCATAGGTCTTGATTCAGCTGTAGTTGTCGGTCATCCGTCCGTAATGGCAGTATGTCTGCTCATGATCCCCATTACACTTCTGCTGGCAGCGGTACTGCCCGGCAATCGCATAATGCCCTTCACTGATTTAGCAGGTCTTTGTTTTTGCCTGCTTTGGGCCGTTGGCGCTTCGCGCGGCAATGTGTTCCGCGGCCTTGTAATCAGCACGATTCTTATGGTTTTCATTCTTTATATTGCCACAGATATAGCTCCGGTAAGTACAATAATGGCAAAAGAAGTCGGCTTCCCCTTTCCTGAAGGCACCCTTGCAGTATCTTCCCTCGACGGAGGTTCTCATTTTGTTCCATATATTATTTACAAAATCATTGCTCTGTTCCAATAGAAAAATACGATCCGGGTATTTTTCATCCCGTACCCCGGACAGCGAGGTGGTTTTATGTTTCTTATTCAGACAATGCGGATAATGGCGGGACCCTATTTATGCAGTATGGCTGACATGTATTATGCAAATCAGGATATATTAAACACAATCGTTGTATTGTGCGGGACCGCATGGCTAATATATAAAAGATATACCAAAAAGCCTTCCGTATAAAAATAATTTCAAAGGAGTAATAAAAATGGCAAAGATAACAGTCATAGGTGCCGGTGCAATGGGCAGCGCTTTCACCAAGCCTATAGCCGATAATGGCAATGACGTGAGATTATGGGGTTCTCCCCTTGATAATTCTATAATTGACGCGCTCAAAGCTGGCAGAGATCATCCTAAGCACAAATATCCATTGTCCAAGAATATCAGTTTTTTTTATCATCATGAATTGGCAGAGGCACTTCATGACGCCGATGCTATAATAATGGCCATCACCTCCGATGCTCTGGGTGATGTTTTTGAACAGATCGTTCCCTATCTGAAACCGGGGATACTCATTGGCAGCGTAACTAAAGGCTTCAATTATAACAAAGCCGGTGAAATCGTCCTTCTGCCGGATATTTTAGAAGAACGCCTGCCCGATAAATTAAAGCATCAAGTAGATTTTGTATTTGTTGCCGGTCCATGTAAAGCTGTTGAAGTATTATGGGGTGTCCCCAGCTCCGTAACTTATGCCAGCACAAATATAACTGCCGCAGAAAAATTACGTTCTTTCGCCGAAACGGATGTTTATAATGTAGATATAACAACCGATGTTATCGGTACGGAAATCTGCGCCGCTATGAAAAATGCCTATTGTGTCGGTCTTGGTATGGCTGAAGGATTTCCCCAGCAGAAAAATAATTTTCTGCATAAAAACACCAAGGGATCTCTCTTCACATATGCCGTAGCCGAAATGGGCATTTTTGCAAAAGCTCTCGGTGGAACTCTTGGTCCTGTACTCGGTCTTCCCGGTATCGGCGACCTCGAGCTTACAGGTGAAGCTGGACGCAATCGCACACTCGGAGAAGCCATAGGCAACGGGTTATCCGCCAGTCAGGCAATAGCCAAAATGAAAGAAAATGACATTACAGTAGAAGGATATCCTGCAATAAAATTTGGCTATCTTCTGATGAAAACTATGGAGACCGAAGGAAAAATACGATCCTCTCAGATGCCATTATTGTCCGGACTTTACGACATTCTCTATAATGATGCTGCCGGTTATGAATCTATTAAAAAGCTTGTCAGACTCTGCACTGCTGCCAACATAAGCAACAGAAAACTATAAGCCGCAGGGAGGTGAACCGTCTATTATAAAAATCAGATAATAGACAATATGCATGGAAAAAACATTTCAATTTGATACAGCCGTAAATCAAATAAAGCTGGAAGTCAAAAATTCAGATGAAGCATTAAAAAAAATAAGTTCTCTTTTGTACAGCTTTGGTTATGTAAAAGACACTTATTCTGATGCGATAATTGCCAGAGAAAAATTATTTCCCACCGGACTTCCCTTTGAAAAATGCGGTGTTGCGCTTCCGCACACTGATTGCTGTCACGTAAATAAACCCATGATTGCTATTTGTACACTCAAAACTCCCGTCACCTTTCAAAATATGGGAGATGCCAGTCAGCCTGTATCTGTAAAAATAATTTTCATGCTTGCGATGAAAAAAAGTGAAAATCAACTTCAGCTTCTATCCGAGCTTATGGAAAATCTACAGGACAATATGCTTATGGAAAATCTTCTTCAAACAGATTCAGCGAAAGAAATTACAGCTCTTATGGCAGGAAGAATAACCGTATGATTTCACAGTGAAGAAAACTGTATATATCGAATCTTATTGACTGAAAAACTTATTTTATTAAAAGAAATTATGAGGTGTTTATTATGAAATACAGATTGCTCGCTATTTGCGGATCAGGTATCGCTACTTCGACAGTTGCCGCTGAAAAATGCCGCAAACTTTTAACTGAAAAAGGAATTGACATAGACGTTCTGGAATGTAATGCCACTGACATAACAGCCAAACTGGCGACTTTTCATCCTCATGTGGTCGTGCCCACAACCACGGTAGCAGATTCCATGCTCGGAGGCGTGAAAAGATTTCCGGGGCTGCCTTTTATCACCGGCATAGGAACCGAAGCAGTAGTGAATGATATAGCAGAATACTTAAAGACTATCAAAGAATAATTATTGTATCTCTTATAAAAAAGGACTGTACATAAGTGAAAACTCACTCATGCACAGCCCCTTTTTATACTACATTATATTTTTACTCAATTGTAATAATATCACCAATTTTAGGAGATGGTACGCTGTCTCCCTTGAGATTTATCTGTCCCGGCAGCTCAACCTCATGATTATCGACAAATTTCAATGTACAGTGTCCCAGTGTTGCCAGCGTATGCTGCGCCTCTTCCCCGACAGCAGCTACAGTGTATATATTTTCACCAATACTAAAGCGGTCTCCCACAGCTACCAGTTCCCTGAGCTCTCCCTTAGTATGCATAAAACAAACTTCTGCCAAGGCTTCCATTTCACACTGTTCAAATATGACCATATCACCGGCTTCCAGCAGATCTCCGGCTAAAGGCCCTATGCTGGTTATTTCCACTCTATATTTCAAACTAACCACTCCTAAAATATTACGTTATTATCTTCTTAAAAACATTATGCAAATAATCCGATACCGACAAAATAAGCCACGATGACGCCGATAGGTCCGCCTACAGCACGCGACACAAGTATAGCCGGCACCCCGATATCTACCGTTTCGGGTTTTGCTTCCATAAGACTGAGTCCTACAGGCATAAAGTCACAGCCTACCTGTGAGTCGATGGCAAATAAGGCCGGAAGGGCAAACTGCGGTGAAATGGCTCCGGCTCCTATCTGTGTGCCGATGAGTACGCCGATGACCTGCGCGATGACCGCACCGGGGCCAAGCATCGGTGAGAGGATCGGCAGTGAACAGATCACTGATATGATAAACAGTCCCGGCAGTGAGCCTGCGTACGGTGACAGATGGGCTGCTATGAAGTCTCCCAGTCCCGATCCCATTATAAGTCCTATTATCATGCTGACAAAGGCCATGAACGGCAGTATCGTTTTTACTACCATGTCTATGGTATCACGTCCCGCCTGGAAGAAGATGGCTATTACTCCGCCGGCTGCTTTGCCGAATCTTGTCAGTATGTTTCCTTTTTCTGTTTTTGCCGGTCCCGCAGGTTTTGCCGCTGCGGGTGCTGCCGCGGGTGCCGGCGCGCTGCTTACTGCTCCGTCTGCCGAAACTGCGCTTATTCCTGCCGGTTTTACATCAGATACATATATTGTTTCATTTATAAATGCTGCCAGCGGGCCTGATTTTCCCACCGGTGTCAGGTTTACTGTGGGAATGCCTTTTTTCGGGTATATGCCGCAGCGCAGGGTCCCGCCGCAGTCTACTATCGCTACCGCTATTTCTTCATCCGGCACGCCGTTTTTAAATCCGTCGATCAGTTCTGCTCCCAGTATTTCTGCTATTTTGTCTGCTATTGCCGGTTTTTCTCCTCCGGTTATATAGACAACTTTGTTTCGGCCGCCTTCCAGTTTTACGGTCAGCGGTCCGCCGAATCCGTTTGGCCCTTTTTCTATTCTTACTGCATTAGCCATTTTTATATCCTCCTTATACCTGCATGCCTTTTTTCTTCATCATATACAATGTGATTTTTTCAGTAATGATGCCGCGTATCAATATTACTATGACACCGGCAACGAAATAGCGCACAGCGAGTTCGCTCGTCGGCAGTCCCAGCTGGGTGATCCCGTTTGCTATCCCAAGCCATACAAAAAGTTCTGCCGGATTGGCATGCGGAAAAAGGCCTGTGATCGGATGACAAAAAGTAATGCATGAATCCATAAATGCCGGTTTGTATTTTTCCGGCAGGAAACGGCCTAATGTATATGCCATCGGATTGCCCAGGAAAAACATAGCTATTACGTTAAATACTGTGTACCGCAAAATAATATTTTTGCTCGTCAATTGTGCGAACCTGTTTATTCTGTCCTGTCCCAAAACATTTATGAACGCGTTGATAGCCGTAATGAGCACTATCAATGTTGGCAGCATGCCTGTGACCATCCCGACAAAACTCTCACCGCCCTTATGAAAAAGGCCGATAAATCCTGCTGCCAGAACCCCCAGATACTGCATAATTCCTGTTACTCCATCCATCTTTGTTCCTCCTCAACATTTTTTACTTATATGGGGCAATTCTTTTATATAAAAATATTACTCCCTTTTATTATTGGAAAATTAACTGCATAAACCGTCTGGCAGACTACACAGCTTATGCAGTTAATTTTCCTGTTGCTGCACAATCATTGTAATAATTATATTAATTTTTATAAATAAGATATTACAAATTTTCTAACTATTTATTGAAAAACATTTTTTAGGCTATTTTCAACTTTTCTTCCAGACTTTCCAAAGCCTGCAGCAATGCCTTATCCTTTTTTTTCTCACTTTCAGCTTCCTGTCTGAGCTCTCTAAAGTCCCGAGTTTCCCATCTGGCAACATTTTTAAATCTGGCAAGTAAGGTCATGCCCTTCATCCGTTTTGCTTCAATTATCATTCCCGAATCATCACTTACCAAAACGACAACATTGCCTGAGGACATTTTCCGCTTTCGCACGCCTATGCCAACATGCCCTTTACTCATCAATTCTCTTACCGTAGCTTTAAAATGATTCATCTGTATATACATAAAAAAACATTGGGCAATATACAAGACAAACGCAACGAACAATACTTTTTCCATACTCTTCTCCTATTACTGCAGAATGCGAGAAACAGTACACCCGCATTCTGCGGTATATTAACGCTTATTGCTTAATGAAATCATCTATAATATGAGTATATTTTTCAGTCAGCCCCAAATCAGCAAGCATATTCAAGATAGTATATCTCTGGCGCACTTCTTTAGCCACCAGCATGCTATTGTGAACTATTTCTTCATCAATCCCTACTTCCTGCGGACGAAGAGGAGCTCCGGCACGTTTCATAATGCCTTCAATAAATGCCGCTGTCTTTGCTGTCTTTACCAAAGCCGATATTTCAGCAAATTTTTCTTTTATAGTTTGAATTCTCTTAAGACGATTTTCTATTGAATTTCTATTGTCTTTTTTGGCATTCTTTAAAATACCGGGGGCTGCTTTTCCATAAAGTTCCTTTATTTCAGCTTCCCATTTCTTTTCGTCAAAATTCTTTGCTTTATCAACAGCTTCATCAAAATCCACTGTTTCCTGCGCAAAGGTTTCATAAAGTTTACCGGCGATAATACTTGTAAGACCAACCTTTGTTCCGTGTAAGAGAGCCTCTCTTCCCTGGAACAAGAACGTCATTTCCCAATAATGTGACAGATGATGCTCGCATCCGGATGCAGGACGCGAATTATTCACATAACTCATGGCAATCCCGGTACGTAAAAGTCCATCCATAATATTGCCGATTGCCGCATCGGTGCGTGTTTTTACTCCGTCTATATTTTCTACGCATTTTTGAATAGCATCTTCCGATATTCTGGCAGTTGCTTCACAATAATATTCATTATTTATGATCCGGCTCAACTGCCAATCGATAAGAGCCGAACACTTTCCTATCATATCACCCAAACCTGCTAAAATCATTCGTTCCGGTGCTTTTTTCAATATATCTATATCGCCAAGAATAACTTTAGGCAATTCACATGAGACACTAGTCTTTAAATTGTCAATTGTCAAGGCAGATGTATCTGAAACAAAACCATCCATTGAGGGAGCCGTAGCCACGATCATTGATTTGACTCCGGTGCGCCGGCTTATATATTTAGTCAAATCATTCAATACACCGGAGCCGATTGCTACAAGGAAGTCGATTGAATCATCAACAGCCAGAATTAGTTTGCCCATAGCCTGTTCATCCGGAACTAAATCTCTCTCTACCTGATAGATTAAAGTTTTATACTCAACACCATTTTTCGTTAAAATATCCTCTATTTTTTTACCGGCTACTTCGTATGTATGTGTATCTGCTATCAATAGAGGATGCTGACTTTTATATTCGCCGATTACATCAGCGATCTTATTTATAGCACCATTCTCGATAATTACCTTATCGACGTTCATATAATGTCCGCGTCCGCATTCACATTCAATTTTTTTGCCAATAAAATCATTAATATTCATCTTATCAACAGCTTGTGCCACTAATTTCATATAATTCATCCTTTCTTCATTCTGACCATGAAAACATCCCTTCTCCTGATATACATAAGATTTTTTGCTCTTCTCAATTGTCCCCGTAATTATATTTTAGATCGGACATTCGTTTTGAGCAAAATCAGAAGATAAAATGCTTTAATTTTTATTTCTTTTGTTTTTTATCGTTTATATGATGTTTACCGTTATTTACATTTATTATAGCAAACTTTTTTTAAAAATCAAGTGTTTTTTTATAATTTACATTACTTATTTCCGTTTTATACTTTTCTAAACCACCTTGGTACATTATCACAATTGATTCTTTGCTATAAACTTTTTATTGAATGGACTTTTTCAATAAAAAATTATCCCTTTAACTTATTACAAAAACATTTATTAATACATAATATACTCATTGCTTCAACATCATAAGTAATATTTTTCCCTAAATTATTGTTCGTAAAATTTCCTAAGTTCCTTATATAATCAGCCTTATTGCCTATTATCCGGAAAAAAATTGTCTACCTTGCTTCTAAAAAAGAATATATAAATATTTAAACAGTATGCTAATATATAAATTTCAATATTTTTAAATAATAATTTGACAAGGCATCATTTATTGGTTATACTCTAAGCATAAACGGAAAGTAACCAAAGGGGTGTAAACAAATGTTTGCGAATACAAACGAAGATAAAAACAACATTTTAAAAAATATTGATTGTTTTGCACTTGATATGGATGGTACCATTTACCTTGACGATCATTGGATAGATGGTGCAAAGGATTTTTTAAAGAAAATAGAAGCATCCGGTCGAAAATATATATTTCTGACCAATAATTCATCCAAAAATCCTAAAAATTATGTTGATAAACTTCATAAAATGGGCCTAGATGTTGATTTAGATAAAATAGTCACTTCAGGACAAGCAACAGTTTACTATCTGCAACAAAATTATCCTGGAAAAAAAGTTTTTCTTTTGGGAAATGATTTGCTAAAGGAAGAATTTGAAGAAGGGGGAATTTTACTTGATGATAAAACCCCTGATATGGTAGTCACAGCTTTTGACACTTCACTGAATTATGAGAAAATGTGCAAAGTTTGCGATTTTGTGAGAGCGGGTTTACCTTATATAGCTACCCATCCAGATTATAATTGTCCAACTAAAACTGGATTTATACCAGATGCCGGTGCTATTCATGCTTTTATAAATGCTTCGGCCTTCAGAAATCCGGATCGCATCATAGGCAAACCCAATACCGATATTATTAAGTATTTACTGTCAAGGCTTCATACTTCCGCCGACAAAGTCATCATGGTAGGCGACCGACTTTATACCGATATAGCTGCCGGTAAAAATAACGGTCTTTATAGCATGCTCGTACTCAGCGGTGAAACCAAGCTTGAAGATGTGGAATCTTCCGAAGTCAAACCTCATCTTATATTTGACTCCGTAAAAGAAGTTATCCCACTTTTATAATATTTACAACATTAATAACCACCTAAATCATCAAAACAAAAAGGACAACAGCGTATCTCTTCCCAAGATTAACCGCTGCTGTCCTTTTTGTTTTGTTTTATTTATTTTCACCATCAATATCTATTCTGTCAAAAATTAACCTCATGTCATTTTCGGATGAAGTCTTACAAAAATCATCTACCCATTCTTCATTTTGAAGAGCCTTCATCAATCTCGCAATAACAGCCAATTGTTCATTGATCCCCTTGACAGCCAGTAAAAAGACTATGCTTACTGGCGTTGTTTCACTTACCACTATCATGGAACCAAATGAAACAGGTTTTTTCAAAATTCCTATTGCTACTGCCGTATTATTAATCAATTCTACATTATTGGTATGTGGTATGGCGATAGAAATATTATTTAAATCTATCCCCGTTGCTAAATTTATCTCTGCTTCAATGACAGATGAGGTATATGCCGGTAAAACCTCTTCATTCTTAATTAAAATGTTGCTTAAAACTTCTATAGTTTCTTTATCTGTTTTAGTCTCTAATCCCGAAATAAAATATTTAGTGATCACTTTTTTGCCCCCGTGCCGTTATTTTCATAACGGCGTATAGATTTTGCATATGTGCCTGTTACTTTTACGCATTCCTCCATACTTTTGGCGCTTGCTATTCCTTTACCGGCTATATCAAAAGCTGTTCCATGATCTACAGATGTTCTGATGAATGGTAAGCCTACAGTAATGCTGACCGTTCTTGTCAGATCATGTACTTTAGCAGCAATATGTCCTTGATCATGATATAACGACAATACCGCATCGCACTTTTGCAATTCAAAAAGCCGAAATACAGAATCTGCCGGAATAGGTCCAAATACATTAACTTTGTTCTTGTTTGCTGTCTCAACAGCCGGCTGCAATGCTGTTATTTCTTCATCGCCGCATAATCCTTTTTCTCCGCCATGCGGATTTAGAGCAGCTAATGCCAAACGTGCATTCGGCATTCCCAGCTGAGTCATTGCCTTATCACTGTTTTTTATAAATTCCAGCACATGGTCATATGTTACATATTTGCAAGCGTTTATCAGTGACAAGTGCCTTGTCAAAAAGAAAATCCGCATGTTATCGACGTGAAACATCGTCAGTGCATCCGGGCTGTTTGTAATCCCCTGATACATTTCTGTATGTCCTATATAAGGAATACCCGCCATATGAATAGCTTCTTTCTGAATTGGTGCGGTTGCCACCCCGTCAACTTTTTTTTCAAGCCCCAGTTCAATGGATTTCTTTATGTAATCATATGCTGCTGCACCGGCCTTCGCACTTATAACGCCGCAGGGAATTTCCTCTGTATCCGCATTGTCTATATTCAAAATATCCACTGTACCAAATTTAAATTTACCTTCTTCCGGTGAACTTATTATATTGAATACGGATTTATTATCCACTACCTGAGAAACTCTTTCCAAAAATTTTACATTACCAATTATAAAAGGCCTTACTTCTTCATATATTTCTTCATTATTCAAAGTCTTTAAAACTATTTCCGGGCCTATGCCAGCCGGATCTCCCATTGTAATCGCAATTATCGGTTTCATAATTTAACGCTCCCTTTTCATTGGTAATTCACATATATAATATTTTCCAGCCACATATAGCTATTTATTGATTTAACAAATATTTTATACAGGTCAAAACTGTATCCGGTGCTCCTATTAAACCACCTTTAGTAACAATTGGAAGATTATCACTGTCTCCTCCCACTAAAAAACCATATGATATATGCGGTTGTATTTCACCTTTAAGTTCCAAAGCCTTCACATTGCATTCTTCACAGAATGCCACCGTCATATCACCTCCCGTAAGATAAATTCCCTTCAAATTATCAATCCCCATCGACAGTATGAGCGATGATATCCTGGCCAAACCGTGTGTTATCCGCCTTGTTATGTCGTCAGGCTTTATTCCCCTTTTGGCAGCTTCAATATTAATATTAATAAACATATCACTATCCCCTTCAACTCTGAACCCGATAACATCGCTGAGATAGGATAAGCCGACAACTCTTTTTGCTATTATTTTTTCTTCCGGTATAGGTTCATCCGAATCAATAAAACGCCTTATATCAATTGAAATTATTCTTGCATCTGTTTGCGCGTGCAAAAAAGCCATCTGTTCATGGGTGAGACTGGAAGCACTGCCGGCAACTATCAATATTTTCCCATTAAATTTCTTCTTTTTCTTTCCATTTAAAAGTTCATATCCTTTTTGTGTATACGGCCCCGGATCTACGGCGATCCACGGTCGGTCAAATGATGACATAGCCTTTGCAATAATATCTATATCATTGAATGTTATTGCATCAAAAATAATTATTTTTTTACCGTGATCTATATTTTCCTGTATAGCCGCTATGGTATTTTCAATTCCTGCCGTTATGTCATTAAGTGATACACAACCTATTTTCAATTTTGTTTGATTTTTAAAATTATCCACCATCAGACTGCTGCGCACAGGTTTTACCGGATCAGCACCAGCCATTGTTAAATGAACCGGCACACCATTCACTAATTGATAATTCCCTACTACTATTCTGCCAGAGGCAGGAAATGCCGCAACAACACATGCTATGGTATCTTCCGGCAAAGCATCGAGCATCCCTTCCGTTTCAGCTCCCAGATTTCCCCTGATAGTGCTGTCTATACGTTTGGAAAAATGACGTATCCCATAATCATACAAAATTTTTGTACAGAACCGTACTCTTTCTCGTGCATCCTCCCCATTCAGAGTGCGACTGGCTGCATTAACGACTATTGCATCATATTTGTCTTCCAAAAATTCCGAAATATGCCTGTGATCCACTGTCGTAATTGTCCTAAAGCTGCTATTGGTCAAAAGTGCCGCCGCAGTATTTGCACCAGTAAGATCATCGGCAACAACGCCCCATTTTATCATTTCATTTCCCCCGAAAATATATTTGCAAACAGATAACAATTTAGAAATAAGCAGCGGAACCCTTCGCCGCTGTTATGAAAAAGCAATTTATGATTCGCCGGATATTCATCCCATTTCGCTGCTTACTTCATTTGACCAATATAGTAAGTCTGCCTCAAGTATTATTTATCAATCTGATACTTTATCAACCGCTTTCCCCATAGGTTCATCCAAAGTTAATATTAAAATAAAACCAATCAACGCGGCCACACCAAAATACATAAATACAGTGTTAAAGTTTCCGTACATATCCAGCAATGCACCTGCTATCATCGGTGCAAAAAAACCGCCCAGATTTCCTCCAGTATTCACTACCGAAATAGCCAATGGATATATTTTTTGATTTGTTAAGCCCATGGGATACGCCGTAAATGCCGGCCAACCGACATTCAGCAAAAGCCCGGTAGCAAATAAAGATAAAGCAACTGCCATTACGCTATTGGGAATATTCAGCATTATTATCATCATTATCACTGTAGATATTGCAGTTATGAGCATCGTAGGTTTGCGGCGTTTTTTGAAAATCTTATCCGATATATATCCGCCGGATATAGCTCCTATTAAACCGCCGATCCACGGTGCAGCCGCCACAAACCCCATCTTAGTGAAAGAATAACCGGCTTCTTTTACCAGATAAGTGGGTATCCATGTCATCAATCCATACAGAACGCTGACCATCATGAAGTATGCAAGAGTATCTCCCCATATATTCCATGATTTAAAAACATCAAGTCTTTTCTCCAATTTGACAACTTCTTTAACACGAATCAGCCTATCCAATGGTCCCATAGATTTAAAAACATTTTCTATTTTCTGATTATTTTCATCTATATTTTTTTCTCGTATATAATCAAGCTCCACCTGATTAACAGATTCACTTTGCTCCGGACGTTCCCTTATAAGCCAGTACCACACAGCAGCCATTATAAATCCGGGAACGGCGCAAACGATAAACATAGAGCGCCAGCCATATGTCGTTGCCAGCCATACACATAACGGAGGCACAATTATAGGCGCAAACATTGTTGAAGCGATGTATACACCGACAGCCGTGGCTTTTTCCTTAGCAGGAAACCAATTATTTATAGTCGATGTCAAACCAACAGGACAAGGGCCTTCCGTCAAACCTAAGCCGAAACGCAGCCATTTAAGCATGCTTGCCGAACTGGCTGTCCCAATAAGAAAAGTAATAATAGAAAAACCTATTATTGAAATAGAAACCAAGCCTCGCAAACTCATCTTGGTGAATAGATATCCTGCCGGAATCTGAGATACCGCATAGCCAAAAAAGAACATCGATGCAACGGCACCAGCTTCAAAATTAGTAATATGGAACTCCTCAGAGATAAATGGCAGCGCTATTCCGATATTGCTCCTGTCTGCGAAGTTTATTGTATAAGCTATAAAAATTACTGTCAAGACAACCCATCTATAATTTGTCATCTTCTGAACCATACCTGAAATCCCCTCCTGTTTAATTAGATTTAGCATCAAATGCTGCTTTGACCGAACGTATCAATTCGTTGAATTTTTCTGCCTTCCATGCACTGCGTCCGACATAGAGCCCGTCTATATATTTTTCAGAAATAATCTGCCGGGCATTGTCCATATTTACACTGCCGCCATATAAAACAGGAACCCTTGTCCCTTCATCGCCAAAAAGTTCTTTTAGAGTATCTTTTATAATCGCGTGCTTTTCCCTTGCATATTCGGCACTGGCAGGTTCACCATCTATACCGATAGACCATACCGGTTCATAACCGATCATCACATTTTTTATATCTTTTTTTTCAATATTGTATAACCCTATTTTCAACTGTCTGCGCAAGACTTCATCGCTGACATTGTACTGCTTTTCTTCTTTAGTTTCTCCTATACATAAAAGCGCGGTAAATCCATGTGCCAATGCAGAGAAGATTTTTTTATTCTCTTCACTGTCAGTTTCTCCAAAAACATGGCGTCTTTCAGAATGACCTGCCATAACTATATCTACATTAAGCTCTTTCAGCATAAGGGGTGATATTTCTCCGGTAAATTGGCCAGTTTCTTCCCAGCACATATTTTGTGCACCGATTTTTATATATCTTTTATCAACAGCATCCACCGCTGCAGCTAATGTAGTATATGATGGTAAAACAAAAATTTCCATTTTTTCTCTGTCAATATCCGATGTCAATTTCTGGAGATCATTTAAATAGGCTTTAACAGCACTTATCGTTTTATACATTTTTAAATTAGTTCCTAAATACAATTTCACCACTCAGTCATCTCCTATTACAAATTTTCATGTTTTTCACAAAATATAATTTATTTTTCCTGAACTTAATACTGATAATGGTTTGCAAACAAAAACAAATAGGCCGCTATATAGCTTTTAATTAATATTATCATATTGAGTATCAAAAGTAAATAATTTTTGATTAAAAATTATTTACTTTTGATACTCAATATTTTATTTCAATGTAATTTTCTATTTAAATCATTTTCATATACTATATACATTCTTCGTTCTATGATGATATACTAAATTTATGTATGATTATTATGCCAGCCTGATGTTATAAAATATGTGCATTAATATTGTGAACAAAAATAATTTTTATACGATCAAAAATATATCATGACTATAATGTGAGGAGAAACTATAATGTCTACACAAAAAGAACGCTTGGAATTTATAGTAAAAGAAGTAAATCAGTCGGGCGAAGTCAGTGTGTCCAAATTAAGTCACAGGTTCGACTGTTCAGAAGCCACTATAAGAAATGATATAATCAAACTGGACCAAAAAAACCTAGTAAAGAAAGTTTATGGCGGAGCCGTAAAACTACTCGAAGATTTCAAAATAGAATTTCAAACGGGAGAAATTTTTCAGCATAAAGAAAAAAAAATAAGAATAGCTGAAAAAGCCTATTCTTATATAGGAAATATGGACTCTATTTTTATTGACGACTCAACCACTGCGTATTATCTTGCAAAATATATATCCCAAAATAATCAAAAATCTATCTCAGTTGTTACAAATTCAATAGCAACTGCGGCCACATTATCTAATCTGTCTTATATTGAGCTTTTTATGCTGGGAGGGCATGTCATCGGTACCCCGCCGGCCACACTCGATAATATATCCAAAAATGATCTTGAACAATTTTATGTAAATAAAGCTTTTGTTGGAACCAATGGTATAGATTTTGAATACGGCCTAACTTCAATTGGTCTCCCGCAAAAAAACATCAAACAAAAAATCATAAGTATTGCCCGGCACACTTATGTTCTTGTTGACAGTTCAAAATTTGGCAATAGAAGTCTTTTTCCTGTTTGCTCTGTTGCCAAAATACATAAACTAATAACAGATACTGACATCAGCGAAAAAGATTTGGCTTTTGCCAAAAAAGAAAAAATTAATATTGACTGTGTATAAATCAGCAGATAATGTTTAACCTGCATGCACACACCATTTCACCCTAAAAACTATCCACATATTCCCTGGAAATCCGATGATGTATTTGCTTATTTAGAAGTAACATGTTATTTTGATTTAAGTTTGATCCAAAATAGAATAGAATAAACAGAGTAAAAGCCATCGTACAATCGGAAAAAGAAAAAACCGTTGTTCGATGGTTAGTTGTATCATATAGTTGTTTTTTATATTTATAGGCCCTGATTTTCGATGCTTTTCTATAAAAGCGGCTTTGTATACGACACCAGTTCGAGATTTTTCTCGAACTGGTGTTTTTTTATACTTCCACGCCCCTCTCCATTCATCAACCTATAACCCCCTGCGTAACAATTCACAAACATATGATATCTTTTGTAATTAATGAATTCCTTTCGGTTGCAAAAAAACATAAATTTCTTAATCTAACAAAGATTCAAAAAACTTTATGTTATCTTTTCATCATATCAGTGAAAATACTTTCATTGCTGCTTTCACATTTTCTTTTATACCGTCCTGCCCCATTTTAACAATATCATGATAAAATATTTTTCTGCCGCCCGCTTCCTCCACCCCCCTCTTCACTGCCTCAGCCCCGGACATAGCTCCGTATGTGTAATAATTGATTTTGGTTATACCGTTATATATTGCGGTTCTGAAATCCTCATCGGATACTCCCGACCCGCCGTGCATTACAAACGGAACATCAATCTTGGCCTTAATTTCGGCGATACGCTTCAAATCAAGCTTGGGTTCTGTCAAATACACACCATGCGTCGTGCCGAAAGAAATAGCCAGCGCGTCTACTTTCGTGGTATCTACAAAATCCCTTGCCATTGCCGGATCAGTATAGCAGTCCTCAAGCGACTGAAAATCCTCTGCTCCGACCGCACCGCGTCCTTCTCCGCCGCCCACGGCCGAAGTAAATACGTGTCCCAGCTCCGCTTCCACAGAAACATTTACGCTATGGGCTATCCGCACAATTTCACTGGTTTCCCGCAAATTTTCCTCATAGCTCTTTTCCGACGCATCGTACATGACCGATGTAAAGCCCAGGCGTATTGCCCGCATGCACATTTCAAAGCTGGCTCCGTGGTCGAAATGAACGGCTACGGGCACACTGCTCTCTTTAGCATACATCAGCATGATCGGTCCTATTTCAGACAGCGGAATATAATTTTCATGCACCTCGGCGTGCTGCAGTATGACGGGTACGCCAAGCTCTTCAGCAGCCGCGGTCACGCCTCTTATTGATTCCAGATTGGGGACGTTGAAAGCCCCTACCGCATATTTTTTTTCCTTTGCTTTGCGTAATATATCAGATAAATTTACCAGCATTTTCTCTCCCGGCTTTCATGAATTATTCTTAGAAATCGATCACTACTCTGAATTTATCGCCCCTGCAGGCCGACTCAAAGGCCTCCTGCACTCTTTCCACAGGATAAACCTCACTTATAAACGGTCTTACATCAATGATTTTATATGACAGCAGCCGGACAGCTTTTATAAAATCCCGTGTATTGGAATTGGCGGTTCCCATGATCTGTACGGCACTTTTATGCACCCAGTCGGCACTGAAGGTAAGCGGCTTATCCGGATAAAATGAGCTGTAGAGCACCAGTCTGCCGTTATTGGCAAGGCATTTTCTTGCTTCCTCCACGACCTCGCCGATCGGTGTAGTATCAAATACCGCCTGAGCCTTCACACCCCCGGTGATTTCGCTGACTCTCTTTTCAAGATTTTCAGCCACGGGATTGATCGCATATTTGGCGCCTAATTCCAATGCCAGCTTAGTTCTTTCCTCATTGGTATCCGAAACGATGACAGCCGCCCCCTTCCGCACAGATAAGAGCACATGCAAAAGCCCCATTATGCCGCAGCCGATCACCACTACCACTTCGCCCAGCTGAATGTCGGCAGTTTCCACACTGTGAATAACGCAGGACAGCGGTTCGGTGATAGTTGCCTCCTGGGCGGAAATCTTATCATATTTAAATAGATTCACCGGATCCACCAGTAAATGCGAGCTCATCCCGCCCATTCCTCTGTGAGGCAGACCGTCCAGCTGCTTGCTGTGATCAAAATGGGGGCAGTTTTGTTCATTGCCAGTTTTACAGCTGAAACAATTATGGCAGGCCAGCGTCACTCCAACAGCTGCCTTATCATTTATATGCCATTGCTCCCTATTCACTTTATCACCCATTGCAATGATTTTCCCAACCATCTCATGTCCGCCGATAAAAGGAAATTCCACTTTTTTTATTCCCAGATATACACGCTGCTCCCATGTACAGATAGCGCAGGAATCCACTTTTATCAGTATCTTATCAGAAGGCACCTGTGGTATTGCACATTCTTCCACATGAACTTTCTTCACATCCGTAAATACAACTGTCTTCATTTTTTCCATTAAGCCTGCCTCCATATATTTTATAATATTCCCAATGCCCCTCCCACAGCGCCAATTATTATCAATATCCCCATTACAGTCGTCGCCTTCATCTGCCGATTTTTCAGCATGTACAGTGTCAGCAGTGTCACCGCGAGCGGCAGGATTCCCAAGAACAGTTTATCGAACACTGCCGTCTGCACTTCCATTTGCAGCGCCCCCAGTACTATCACAGCCGGGGATTTCACCGATACAAACTGAGCCGACAATGCACCGAGAACAATAGCCCCCATGCAGGAAGCTCCTGTTATTATCATTTTTATCTGATTGCCGCCGAGGATTTTTTCTATACCGTCTTTGCCAAGCTCATACCCTTTCATCCAGCACAAATATGCCACCGGAAACATTATTCCAAACATCAAAAGAGTATACACCAGAGGTCCCAGCAAATTTCCTTGTGAGCCTATGCTTATACCGAATGCCAGCAGTATTGGTGTCAGAGTCCCCTGCCACAATGTATCGCCGATGCCTGCGAATGGCCCCATCAGACCGGTCTTCACTCCGTTTATAGCTTCGTCCGTGACCGGTTCTCCATTGGCCCGCTCTTCCTCCATTGCCAGAACGATCCCCGGAATTATACCGCCGACATGCGGTTCTGTGTTAAAAAACTGCATATGGCGCTTGATCGCTACTATATATGCCTCTTCATCGTCACCGTAAAGTTTTTTTATTATATGCTTATAAGCAAAAACCAGACCTGTTGCTTCAAGACGTTCATAATTATAATTGGCATGGGAAAAAAAAGTCCAGCGCCAGAAAGCTCTTACAATATCACCTTTGGATAATTTTTTACGCTTTTCCGCCATATCAAAAATCCTCCTCATCGTCATCAGCCACACCTGCCGCACCAGCAATCTCAGCCGGCGGCTGGTTGCTCAGCACAGTATAAAAATAAGCGATTACGGCGCCGAGCACCGCCACGGCAATAACCGGCAGCTTCAAATAAACCACAAATACGAAACCGGCCATAAAGAACAACAAGGTTCCCGGTCTGCCTATGGCACGCAGATTCATTGCTATCCCCAAAGCCGGCAGCAGCCCGCCGATGACTTCGAGTATATGCAGCGGCGTTCCTGTCAGATTGGCGATGATTCCCTGTACTGCCTCAGACCCGAAATAAGTGGCGACAGCAGCCGGCACCACGCATAGAAAAAACATCAGCAGCTGCGGCGGGACCACATGCAGAAAACATATTTTATCCAGATCCCCTCGTTCGGCAGCCTTATCAGCCATATGAACAAATGTCACATCAAGCGTCATATGCAAGACCCATATCATAGTCCCTAAAAGTCCCAGCGGAAGTGCTATTGTTACAGCTGCGGCCGGTGAAACTCCTGCCGCAAGCGCCCATGCCGTTCCGACTGTCCCCGCCAGCCCCGGATCCTGCGGCGCCGTTCCGCCCGCCGATATAAACGCAACATAGGGAAGATTTATTGCCGCTCCGATAATACAGCCCTGGACCGGATCACCCAGAATGAAGCCCACCAATGTTCCCGCGACCAGCGGTTTGTACACGACACTTATGCTGCCCAGCAGGGACAGCCACGGTGTCCCTATATTTCCCAGATAATAAACAATACCTATTGCCACTGCCTGTCCGGTCGATATAGTCATATTCCTGCCTCCTATCATAAAAAATCCTTACAGCATGCCCGATATATCCGTCTCGCTGTCCTCAGCGATGATTCTTACATGAATTTTTGATCCCTTCACTGTAAGCTCTTTAAGCATGGCCTTTTCTTCCTCCGACATTGAAATATTTTTATAAAATTTTTTTCTTTCTCCCGTCACCCCCATACCGCCTATATTAACAGAATCAAATACTATTCCCTGCTTCATTAAGCCATATAATGTTTCCGGATATTTGATAAGCACGATGCATCTATCACCGGCAAAGCCTTTTTTCAGCCGGACCGCTGCTTTCTCCACAGAAAATGTCGCCAGCTTCACATTTGCCGGAATACATGTTTTTAATACACTTTTTATAAAGGGATCTTCCGCTACCTGATTATCAATAATCATTATTTTATTGGCACTTGTATAATTAAGCCATGACGTCATGACCTGCCCGTGTATCAGCCTGTCATCAATTCTCACCAATGTTATTCCCTCAATATTCATTTTAAATTCTCCTTTCTTAATTTTCTTTATATTTAATTTAAAAATCAGCGCTGCTTTCCTCCTCAACCATCATTTTCTGTGCAACAGCATTCAATGACACAATCCCAGAAATCCCGGCAGTGCGGCATTTTTCAGCCAGCTCCCATACGTCGGTATTACCGCGATTCATAACGGCCTCAAGCACCATCGGCATATTTACTCCCACGATGCATGGAAAATTTTTCATTTTCATGCATCTGAGCATAGCATTGGACGGTGAACCGCCCAAAAAATCGCATAAACCTATAACGCCATCTCCCTGGTCCATTTCCTCCAGATAATAAAACACCTTTTCCTCAAATACGGTTATCCCGTCCCCGTGATTCAGCCCTATCGTTTTTACGTTCTCGTGGGTCCCCGTGATGAGCTTTACCGCGTTAATAACCCCTTGTCCGAAATCAGCATGAGTAGCAATTAAAATACCTATCATTTTCCAACTCACCTCAAAAAATTTTTAAAATTTGCGGTCAACCATTTATTTTGCGCACTGAAGTCAGCTTCACCAGGTTCGTATACGGCTTTCTATTCAGTCAAGCACAGCCGCAGGACAAAATTGCCTCCGCTGAGATTCACACAAAGACTCATCTGTACAAAGTCAAATTGAAGCAGTACTGATCTGACCTGAGCCAGATTATTCCAAGATCGACCGGGACATCG